>JAEZKF010000059.1 GCA_023415575.1 Bacillota bacterium | reverse complement strand
TCTATAACCACCAGCGCATTCAGACTAAAACCAAACTGACACCGCTGGAATTGCGATGCCAGTTTATTGCTTGACTCTTCCACCCTACATTAGGAGAGCTTTTTATTCATGTCCACTAATCTCGGGGCGGTTCATATTTCTATTGTCCTACATCAGGGGGTTTTTGTCTATTGTCCGTTTTTACTGGTTCGGTTCAAGCTTTGGTCGGGGGCTCTGTTTTTTTACAGCAGATACACCTTGATCTGGTGGGGTCTTGCATCGCTCAAGGCTTCGAGGATGGAACGCTCAATGATTACCCCGCTGTCAAAGTCATCATAGGGGATTTCTTTATCCTCCAGCTCAACGCGGTCGATGCGGTATTGCCCGTAATCCTTTCTCTCTTCGTTAATAAAGGTGATGTGCAGCTCGCGGTTTGCAAACACGGTCGAAACACCGGCATGACCCAAGGCATCAAACTGTTCTCCCAACAGCTTCGGCTCGATTACCAGGTCGCCAAAGTAGCCCCGCACGCCGAACATCTGGGTAAGGGCTGTCAGCATAAGCCAGCTCGCCGTACCGGTCAGGTAGTGGTACACGCCGCGTCCGTCGTTGTTGATGTACTCGGGCACCCCGGGATAGATGCGCGCCACCTCAAAGTTGCAGCAGTGCTCATAGAGGGCATCAAACAGCCGATAGGCTTCACTTACAAAGGAGCGGTTGTACAAGGCATACACATAAAGCATATGCATAAGCGAGAACACCGCGCCGTTTTCCTTGTGACCGTAGGCATAGGCAAACAGGCGGCCGAGGTTGGTTTTGATCTCTCTAAAGTCGGTATTCAAGCGGTTGCCGCCTAGCTTTTCATCAAACAGGTACCGCTCGGTTGATTCCACAATACTGCGCACCTGCTCGTCGGTCGCAACCCCGGAGAGGATGGAAAACACCTGCCCGATTAGGGACATACGCGTGCCGTTCGGGTGGTCTCCGTCCACCATCTTACCGTCGTTGTCGTAGTAGCTGTTAAACCACGAATAGCCGTCGCGGTCTGTGATGTACTCCTGCTTGCGCAGATGGTCTACCAGCCACGACGCCTTTTCCGTCAAGTTTTCGATGATATCAACGACGGCAATTTCCTTTTGTGTGCCGGTCAGTCTACCCACACTCGCCTTGTAAAAGCGCTGCAGGATGCCTTTTTTGTATTCTATCGACTGATAATCAGGCTCTTTTGCAAGGTTATCAAGCAAAGTCAACACATGCTCTGAAACCTTTACGCTATAAATACCCCGAACCTTGAGGCGGTGTAAAAGCTCAATTAAGCAGGTGAGGTTGTTGTAATACAGGTAGGTAATCGCAACGCTCTCCCCGCGCTCGTAGGCCATATCCATGCCGTTGTTCCAGTCGGCATGCTCAAGACGGATGATGTTGTGCTCGCCAACATGGTAAAAGGATGAAAGGTTTTGTATCAAAAGGTGCTCAAGCACCGAGCCGTAGTAGTCCTCTCCCTTTTCATCCTGCAGGCGGCTGCCCATCTCGGGCGACCAATCGTTGTCTCGGACTGTCGCACGGCAGGTCAGAAAGTCCTTATAGTAGCACTGGGTTTGCAGCAGAAAATCAATGTCTGCCGTCTGGTCGATGTACAGACGGGTGGTGAGCATGGGCCACGCGGCGTGGTCCATCCACACGCGCGCAATGCTGTTGCGGTCGGCGATAAACTGCCCCGGCTCGCATCCGATGATGGTGGCGTTGGTTCCGTCAAACCTGACACCCGCAAAGCTGTCAAGCAGGGTTGAGCGCACACCTTGGGTATCCATCAACAAGAGGGCGAGACAATCCTGCCACAGGTCGCGCCATCCGCGCCCCCCGCGCCCGTAGTCATGGTGGGGCATAAAGGAGCTGCCGCATATGCGGCGCAGGGCAGGCTCAATAGACACCCACCGAAGCCACTGGTTTAGGCGCTTATCACCGGTGTAGAAGTGAAGGTTGAGCTCCTGCTGCCAGTACCGCTTGGTCTCCTCCAGATACTTTAAAAAGGCTTCATCACTAAGGTACTTGATGCAAAGCGGAATGATGTTTGACGAATCCTCGGTGATGAGAATTCCAAATATGTAGGACACACTCTCCCCGGGGGCAAGCGTTTTGGTCGGAAACTGCAGGGCGCCGATTGCCTCGTGCCCTTCTGCGGTGTCTCCCTCGTGCATGGGAAGGTCTGTACCTACGGCCTTGGGGTTATCATAGGTGCCGCCCTCGCCTATAAACCGCTCTGCAATCGGACAGGCCGCTATAGGGGGCCTTCCTTTTGCATCGGCGGCCACAACAGCATAGCAGGTTGTGTTCACCTTATGCTTGCGCTCGTCAAAGACGATGGTCGGCTTAAGCACCACTCCGTAGTGGCTGACGCGCATACGGTTTAACAGTGATGTCACATGTCTGTGATCACGGATATAGTCGGCGCTGCGCCCGTATAGGGGCACGGCGACATAGGGCTTAAAGGTCAGCGGCTGACTGCCGGTGTTTGTAATCACAACACGGCTAAGCTCCACCTTATCGGCATAGGGCACAAAGGTAGTAATCTCGCTGGATACGCAAAGCTCCCGGTTATGGCGGGTTAGCTTATGCCACAAAAGCCCCGCCTCGAGCAGGGTTTCCTCTTTTTGATCCGAAAACGTTTTAGATATTTGGTAACAAGAAACACCTGTTGCGCTCCACTTGCCGTACCCCTCAATGTACAGCCAAAAGTTGCGTGTTGCCCTGCTGTTGTGCAGGTCCTCCGCATTCACCGGCGGCAGCGCAAAGGTGTCCTGATCTGTCTTGCAGTCCCCACCGAGCAGCGGCGTTACATTGGACATCATGCCATTTTTGTTCACCAGAGGAAAGTACAAGTAGCTGGTTAGCTCCGGGTCCTTCAACGAAAAATCCCCAAACGACCCGTCAAACATCCATGTTTTAACCGTTCCGTCCATGTTCGTGCTCCTTTGGCAATTTTGCACGCCGTTGTTGTGTAATATAAATAAAAACGCCCGGTAACTCATTAAAATTATGTATATATATAAGAATAGCTGCAACTTATACACTTGTCAATATTTCTCACCATTTTTTCCTTATATTTGCTTAATTATTGCGTTTATTTCTGTGCGTTTTGGTGTTTTGTCGTTCAAGCTCATGTTATTTTATTCATGTATTTCCATTTTATTGTCATATTTTGTCCATTCAGATTCAAATATGGGTATCAAGTTTCTTTTTTGATCGCTTTTGCTTCTTCAGCGATTGCAAGAATTAAAACATAAAGAAGGATACTAATTAACTATCAATGTGTGCTGTTATTACCGAAAACCGGCGATTGAGTTTCTCCCCTTTTGCTGATATACTAGCTGCAAAAGCAGGTAAATCAATCCGATATTATGGGTTTATATGACCGCATGAGAGGAAGTGCCCCAATGCCCACCCGATTTGTAAAAACCCAAGTCTTTTCGCTTGTCGTCACCGAGCAGGACGAGGCCATTGTATCCGCCTATTTTGCAGACGACAACGACCCGTGCGCTTCCTGCGCAGACGATACCCCACTGCTTAAGCAGGCGGAAAACGAGCTTATCCGGTACGCAAACGGCACATTGACAGAGTTTACAGTCCCCGTCAACCCCAAAGGCACACCATTTATGCAGGGGGTTTGGAAGCAACTGAAAGAGATTCCCTATGCTTCAACCCGCACCTATAAGGAGATTGCCGCCCTGTGCGGCAATCCAAAAGCTACGCGTGCCGTGGGTATGGCCTGCAACCGCAACCCCATTGCAGTTATCATCCCCTGCCATCGGGTGGTCGGCTCGGGCGGTGCGCTGACAGGCTTTGCAGCAGGCCTTGAGACCAAGGAGCGTCTGCTTACCTTAGAAGCCCAACACAAAAACGGAGGCGGCACAACATGACAGACCTCGCTGACATCTTTCACATCCTGCTTGGCGCCTACGGCAGGCGGAATTGGTGGCCGGCCCGCACTCCGTTTGAGATGATGGTGGGCGCCATACTCACCCAAAACACCGCATGGAGCAACGTCGAGCGCGCCATCTCGGCCTTTGGCGACAACCTCTCCCCCTCCTTCATTCTGTCGTGCGATGATGAGACACTTGCTAACATCATCCGCCCAAGCGGCTACTATAACCAAAAGGCTAAGCGGTTAAAGACGCTGGCTAAGTGGTATATGAGCTACGATGGCGATATTGAGCGCATCCGCTCTTGTGACGGTGAACATCTGCGCGCAGAGCTGCTCGCTTTAAACGGCGTCGGGCATGAGACGGCCTACTCCATCCTGCTCTACGCCCTTGATAAGCCCTACTTTGTGGTAGATGCCTACACCCGCCGCTTGTTCTCGCGCTTGGGCTATGACCTTCCCGCAGACTATGACGACCTGCGCCTTATGATAGAAGCTAATCTCCCCCGCGATTTGTACGTTTACAATGAACTGCACGCCCTGATTGTAGAGCACGCAAAACGCCACTGCAAGACAAGGCCCGCCTGCGAGGGCTGCGTGCTTGCTGACCGCTGCAAGGCATATGAGGAATTTTCCAAAGAAATGATAAAGCCGGATTGACTGCGGTCAATCCGGCTTTTTTGGGTGTTATTCAGGCAGACATAAGCAGAAGGGATGGCCCGCAGGGTCGAGCATGGTCGTCCACTGGCGGGGGTTATATTGTGTCTCGGCGATTTTTGCCCCGAGATGTACTGCCTGTGCCACTGCGTTTTCAAGATTATCCACCGTAAAGTCCAGGTGGAGCATCTTCTGTTGTGCGCCCTCTTGCTCAGGCCAAACAGGCGGGACGTATCCCTCCTCCCGCTGGCAGAGCAGGCGAACGGGATGGTCTTCTGCCTTTACCATCACGCAATCGTCATTGAACTTCGTACAGGTCCAGCCCAAAAGGCCGGCATAGAACTCGCCGAGTCTCACAGCATCATCGCAGTCAAGCATAATATCGTCAATGCGGATAGAAAAGGCGCCCTTGCATCCCATAATCTCTTTCTCTCCCAATGTACTTGCCTCCTCTACTGTCATAAAAGAATAAGCATCCCCCGGCAAAGCCGGGGGTATTTCACATGCGGGCATAGCCCTCTGTTCTTCGCGGACGCGTCAAACGCGTAATACGGTCTGCCAACTGCGTAAGACTGTTACTTGCCGCCCGTAAACGGGCCTACTTCACTTATCGT
>JAEZKF010000042.1 GCA_023415575.1 Bacillota bacterium | reverse complement strand
CGATTCAGGTTCAGTCCGCAGGTTTGACATTATCATGATTGTTCCCTAACATGAAGCACAGTGACGATTACAATTCGTTTACAACCCGATGAATACCCGTTTACGGCCTATATGGTAGAATGAAGCTGTAGAAACGGAGGTATTTCTATGGCGAGGAACAGTATTCACCTACCGTAACAGTGGAATTACGGTCTATGAAAGCTCCGATATTAACTGCAATTGTATACCTAACAATGGGGAGTCGAGTAATCCTTCGCACCTTTTAACACCGTATATTTTCTCTCTTCGCCTATAAAAATTACAATTAAATTACACCTATAGCAATTCCGTATCCTTGGACGCTGGAGCTACTATGGTAAAATAGAATAGCAATTGTTTTTGCATTTTATTTTACCGGGTTTTAATGGAGGAATATAATGAAAAACAGGATTCTGATCGTGGAAGACGACAAAGGGATATCTGATGCAATCGCTTTGAATATGCAGTTTGTTGGATACGACTATGTTGTGTTTGACGATGGCAAAAAAGTCGTGGATTATTTATCAGATGACCATGCTTTTGACCTTGCGCTTTTAGATATTATGTTGCCTCACGTAAATGGGTTTGAACTGCTTGGGTATATGGAGAAGTACTGCATTCCTGTCATATATATAACCGCCAAAACCGATTCGGCTTCGGAGATTAAAGGGCTTCGTGGCGGTGCAGAAGATTATATTGTTAAGCCGTTTGAAATGGTGACGCTAATGGTTCGTATTGAAAAAGTGCTTAAGCGTATGGGGAAACTTAATACAGTTTATCGTGTGAAGGACATTGAGATTAATAGCGAAAATCGCATGGTAAAGAAAGCTGGGGAGCCTATTGAGCTTCAACCAATGGAGGTCGATATGCTATTAATGCTGGTAAAAAATAAGAATATGACGGTATCCCGAGAGCAGTTACTGGAAGAGATATGGGGGTACGATTTTATTGGAGAGAGCCGAGTGGTGGATGTAAAGATTTCCAGTCTCAGAAAAAAACTTGATCTTAGCCACGAAATCAAAACCATATCGAAGCTCGGGTATCGGCTGGAGGAACGATAGCATGAAGTTATGGAAAAAGATATCTCTGGTATGCAGCATCATTCTTATTATAATAGTCACGATTTGCAGTTCCCTATTATTATTACAAGCTAAAAATAACATTCTTGAACCAACATACGAAAATATACAGGAAAAACAACGCAATTTGGCAACGTCGTTTTCACAAATGGCTAATTATTATATTCAAAGTGAGCATTCTGATGCCGTGAGAAATGCTCTTGCTGAGTATTGCTTTTCCCGATTCGCTGGTTCGTCCGCTGTTCTCTTGAAGAATGGAAAGACGCTGTATTCTCAAGTGTCCGTTTTACCTGAAGATTTCCTTACGATAAATGATAGCATGTCTAAAATGTATTCGGGGAAAAACCAAGGTAGGAATATTTTGATTGCGGGCAGTTCAGCGCTCGTACATGGTGAAGAATATCAAGTTTATATTGTAGAGGATATCTCAGCTATTGACAATATGATAACAGGTATGGTGCTGCAATTTATTGGCATCAGCGTTGCATCTATCGTCTTCGGGACAATGCTGATCGTTCTTCTTGTCCGCCGTGCCATAAAGCCGTTTAAAAAGCTTCGAGAGACGACAAAAGACATAGCACAAGGGGATTATCAGAAGCGGGCGGAAATACATGCCAAAGACGAAGTGAGCGAACTTGCATGCGATTTTAATAAAATGGCTGACGCCGTGGAAATACACGTTACAGAGCTGATAGAAAAAACTGAGCGCCAACGTCTCTTTATTGATGGGGTAACTCATGAGTTTAAGACCCCGCTTACAACCATGATGCTTCATGCAAATATGTTACGGCGAGCCAATATGAACGATATTGAACGATACAATTCGCTAGAACATATTGAAAAGCAGTGTGGATGGTTGGAGCGGCTTACGCAAAAGCTCTTGAGATTAACCCTGTTGGAGCAAAACATCGAGCTAAAAAACGAATCCGTACAGATTTTATTTGAAAGAGTGCGTCAAAGCGTGCAAAGAACTTTTGAAGAAAGAAACACATCTCTTGTTTTGCATTGCGCTGCCGATACGCTGTCGATGGATATTGATCTGATGCAGTCCCTGCTAATCAATTTAGTGGACAACGCAAGTAAGTCATATGAAGACGATGCCCACAACCCCTCCGTCAGAAATGTGTTCCTCAGTGCGTATGATAATGTCCTTGAGGTTAAGGACTATGGCCGAGGCATTCCGGAGCTTGAGATTAAACGAATATTCGAACCATTTTATATGATCGATTCATCCAGAAACAAGAAAAATGGCAGCAGCGGTTTGGGATTGGCGTTGGTGGAAAGGATAGCGAATGCTCATAATGCAAAACTTAGTTTGGAAAGTGAGCCAGGGAAAGGAACAACCGTTAAGGTCGTATTGGGATTACAAAAAGATTACAATTAGTTGCAAGATTTTGCGTCAGAATACAGTCACAATAAAAGCATTCAAGGAAATGAGGTAGTTTTGTTTATGAAAAGAACCTTTAAAGCAGTTATTGTGCTGCTGCTTGCTATGAGTCTGTTAGCGGGCTGTCAACAGACACCCGACAATCCAATCGTAATAGGAAAAAATAATGACGGCTGGGAGGATTATGCCGTTTCTGAAGAAAGCATAGCGCCTATTGATGTACCTTCAACATATACAGCGAATCTCACGCTTGACAGGTTGAATGTTGTAATAAATGCTAATGTTGAAATCCCGGAAGAAAGTACGTTTCCGGTCTATTTAATACGGCAAAGAACATTCACGCAGGAAAATGCGGATAAAATTATGGCTGTACTCCTTGGGGATGCCGAATTATATGCGGAAACTAATATTCGCACGAAGGAATTTATACAGCAGATTATTGATTCATATGCACAGCAGCTCCAAAACGAGGATATTTCAGATGATCAGAGAGAGTTTTATCAGCAACAAATAACAGCGTTAATGGCCGAGCAGGAGAGCGCTCCGGACAGTTCTTCACTTACGCCAGCAAGCCGATCCCTGGAGTTCATACCCACTGACGATTTATTAGAAAGCTATGGGGAAAGAACGGATGATGCACCTCTCGCGTGGACAGAGGAAGCAAAGCGCAAAGCGGCGGAAGACGGAAATAACGCGATTGTAGGTGTTGCCTTTTTGCCTTGCGGAAAAATGAAGTTATCCATATTGAATAACACCGAGACAGGGAGCAGCGTAAGATTCTTGTTTGCCAACGATGAAGACCTTATCAATACTGGAACGTTAGCCTCTTTCTCTGAAGACGAGGCGAAGCAACGCGCAAAGGCCTATCTAAAGGAAATGGGCATTGAGGAGGCCGATGTATTGAACTGCTCTGCAGAAAGGAATGAGGATGGACAAATTTCCAGCTATACCGTAAGCCTTTGTTCCCACATTTCTGGAACAGAGCAAAAAGATATAACTCCTGCCCCGGTTTATGATGCCATCTACGAGCAGCAGACCGCTCCCCCTGTCAAACAGGAAAAAATCATTTTAGAGCTCTCGGATGGGGGGATTATTGGGTTTACATGGTCTGATCCTTATGAAGTTATAGAAAAAAGCTCAGACAATATGAAGCTCTTATCCTTCGATGAGATTAAACAGTTGGTTGAGTCCATGCTTCCGATGAAAACGTTGTGGGCTTATCCGGGAGAGGAACAAGACGAAAACATTATTGGAAGGAAATTGACGATTGATAAGATTTCATTATCTTATATGCAGGTTCGAAAGAAATCCGATTTGCAGAACAGGTATTATATTCCCGTATGGGATGTCATCGGTAGCATGACATATCAATACTCGGATACATATGATCCGTCAGGAGGCGGTTTTATCGTTGACGAAAACGGAGAACGCATAGGTTTTGAAGACTGTTCTGTTCTAACCATAAATGCTATTGACGGAACTGTAATTGATAGACTTTTAGGCTATTAAGACTGTACAGCCGCCCAAAAGCGGGTGTTCAATGAACGCCTGCTTTTTTTGTTGTACACTTTAGTGTGGTTTTGGTAGCGAGAGCGGACAAAACCAAATAAACCCCCGGCTCTGCCGGGGGAGGGGAAGCGAGCTTTAGCTTTAAGAAAAGACCTCCTATGTTAAAATGATGAAGGTTTGCCGACCGCATCATTAACAAAGGAGGTAGTCCAAATGGACAAAAACAGTTTAGCACATACGATGTGGGAATGTAAGTATCACATCGTGTTTGCACCAAAGTACAGAAGGCAAGCCATATATGGTGTGCTGAAGAAAGATATCGGGAAAATAAAAAGGGAGCTGTGTGATAGGAAGGGAATAGAGATAATCGAAGCAGAACTTTGTCCAGATCACATCCACATGCTGGTGAGAATACCGCCCAAATATAGTGTATCCGAGATAATGGGGTATTTGAAGGGTAAAAGCTCCCTGATAATATTTGACCGACATGCGAATCTGAAATACAAGTATGGCAGCAGGCACTTCTGGTGCAGGGGCTACTACGTAGATACGGTGGGGAAAAATGCGAAAAGGATACAGGAGTATATCCGGAGGCAATTACAAGAAGATGCTACCGCAGACCAAATAAGCATGAAGGAGTACATAGACCCGTTTACGGGAAAGCCGGTGAACAAAGGCAAGTAAAAAGGCCGCTTTAGCGGCGACCTGAGAAAAATATGCGGTTGGCAGACTATTCAATGCGCTTGCAAGCGCTGCCGGTAAAATGCCCTTATAGGGCTGGTGCATACCACCGGCTAAGCCGGTGGTATTGATTATCCGATTCAGGTTCAGTCCGCAGGTTTGACATTATCATGATTGTTCCCTAACATGAAGCACAGTGACGATTACAATTCGTTTACAACCCGATGAATACCCGTTTACGGCCTATATGGTAGAATG
>JAEZKF010000048.1 GCA_023415575.1 Bacillota bacterium | reverse complement strand
TGCGATGAGTGTTATTGTATCTCGTGCTCTCCCAGATGTTCGTGATGGAATGAAGCCAGTTCACCGACGTATTCTATTTGGAATGAATGAACTTAATTTGTATGCTGATCGAGCATATAAAAAATCGGCCAGAATTGTTGGTGAAGTAATGGGTAAATATCACCCACATGGTGATAGTGCAATTTATGACTCAATGGTACGTATGTCACAGGATTTTAGTTACAGATATCCATTAGTTGATGGACATGGTAACTTTGGTTCAATTGACGGTGATGGCGCAGCTGCTATGCGTTATACAGAAGCAAGAATGAGTAAAATTGCCATGGAATTATTAAAAGACTTAGGCAAAAACACAATAGATTTTATTGATAACTATGATGGAAGTGAGCGAGAGCCCTCTGTTCTACCATGTAAGTTCCCTAATATCTTAGTAAATGGGGCAATGGGTATTGCGGTTGGTATGGCTACTAACATACCACCACATAATATGGGTGAGGTTGTCGATGGCTTATTAGCTCTTATAAAAAATCCTGATATATCAATTGAAGGATTGATGAATTATATAAAGGGTCCTGATTTTCCAACTGGTGGATGCATTATGGGACTATCCCAAGTAAGAAAAGCATACCTTACTGGTAATGGAGCAATTACTGTTCGTGCAAAAACGAACTTTGAAGAGCTTGAACATGGAAAAACAGCAATTATAGTTACTGAAATTCCGTATCAAGTTAATAAGTCAAGACTACTCGAGAGAATTGCTGAAACTGTAAAGAATAAATTAATTGATGGTGTTACTGGTTTACAAGATGAATCGGATATGAATGGTATTCGAATTGTAATAGAATTAAGAAGAGATGTTAATCCTAATGTTGTTCTATATAATTTCTTTAAACATACGCAATTACAATCAACCTTTGGAATTAATATGCTTGCCTTAGATAATGGTCAACCCAAAGTAATGAATCTAAAGGAAGTACTTGTTGCTTACCTTAATCATCAAATCGAAGTTATTACAAGAAGAACGAAATTTGATCTTGAAAAAGCAGAAGCAAGAGCTCATATTTTGGAAGGATTATTAGTTGCATTAACTAATATTGATGCTGTAATTCAACTAATTAAAAAATCAAGAACAACTGAAGAAGCAACAGTTGGATTAATGAAATCATTTAATCTAAGTGAAGCTCAAGCAAAAGCAATTCTTGACATGAGATTGCAACGCTTAACTGGACTTGAAATTGATAAGGTAAAAGAAGAATTAGCTGAATTAAAAAAATTCATTCATGAATGTAAAGAAATATTAAAGAGTCATGAACGAAAATTAAAAATAATCATTAGTGAACTAACTGAAATAAGAGATCGTTTTGGTGATGACCGTCGTAGTGAAATAAGTTTAAGTGATGAATTAGATATTGAAGATGAAGACTTAATACCAGTAGAAGATGTTATTATTACAATTACTTCTAAGGGGTATGTTAAACGTATGACAGTAGATACTTATCGAGTTCAAAACAGGGGAGGCAAAGGAGTCACAGGCACAAAGATGACTGATGATGACTTTGTTGAAAGAGTGTTATATACTTCAAGCCATGATACACTATTATTCTTTTCAAACTTTGGTAAGATTTATCGATTAAGAGCATTTCAAGTGCCATATGCTTCACGTCAAGCAAAAGGATTACCAATTATTAACCTCCTTAACTTTGAAGAAGGTGAACGCTTAACTGCTGTTTTAAATGTTGAAGAAAAAGCAGAAAGAGAAGGGTTCTTGCTGTTTGCAACGCGCTGTGGTATAATTAAAAAAACGGAAATCTCTGCTTTCAAAAATATTAGAACCAACGGAATAATTGCTATCATTTTAAATGAAGGTGATGAATTATTTGATGTTGCTATCACTGATGGTGAAAAAGATATTATTCTTGGAGCATCGAATGGTAAAGCAATTCGTTTTAGTGAAAGTGATATTAGACCAATGGGCAGAATATCTGCCGGGGTTCGTGGCATCAAGGTTGAAGGTAAAGATAAAGTAGTTGGAATGGCAATTGTCAATACAGATGGTGATGAAATCTTAATTGTAACCGAAAAAGGTTATGGTAAAAGAACTAATGTTGAAGAATTTAGGGTTCAAGTTCGAGGCGGAAAGGGAGTTAAAGCTCTAAATATGACCGAAAAGAACGGAAATCTTGTTTCCTTAACAACTGTACGTGGTGATGAAGACTTAATTGTTGTTACTGACAAAGGAATGGTAATTAGAACTCACATGGATCAAATTCTAACAATTGGACGTGATACTCAAGGAGTACGTTTGATCAGCTTAAATGAAGGTCATTTAGTAGCAAATATTGCTGTTGTACCACGTGGTGAAGAAGAAGAAATTGTAAGTGATGAATACAAAGAAGAATTCGAACTAGATTTAGATTATCAATTTATGGACGAAGTCGAAGAATAGAAACCTATGAAGAGAACAAGTAAAAACAATAAATTGTTATAGAGAGTTAGTGGTCGGTGGAAACTAATCAATTTTGTTTTGAAATCTATCTCGGAGGTAAAGCATAAAAAGCTTTCGGGTCACCCCGTTAACAGGTAAAAGTGAGAAGCTAATTCTAACTAGGGTGGTACCGCGGAA
>JAEZKF010000039.1 GCA_023415575.1 Bacillota bacterium | reverse complement strand
GTTTTAGTATTCAATCGCCCTTGTTGGATACATAAACTTTAGTGCATTCTCCCTCAATTGTTGGCTTCCGTGTTGGTTTCCTATGGCGCGAAAGTCAAACAAATAACCCGCAAACCTTGTTGTATCAATGGTTTGCGGGTTTTAATGTTGGAGCAGATAACGGGAATCGAACCCGTGACCTCAGCTTGGGAAGCTGATGTTTTACCATTAAACTACATCTGCATTTATGCGCGGCTGGTCTGCCGCGTATACTTTTGCATCAAATATTATCACGCATTTTACTTCATTTGTCAAGACCGAAGTAATGGTTTAGGGCGTGTAAAACGCTGTCTTTGCAGATGACGAAAATCTTATCCCCTGCATTTAAAGTCGAATTACCGCGAGGGATGATTATCTGGTCCTTGCGCAGAATTGATACGATTACCGATTCCTCCGGCAGCCTGAGTTCCGATAGTTTTTTGCCGCTGTACTTGAAATCAAGCGGTAATTCAATCTCGGAAAGCGAGATTTCGCCTCGGTTGAGCGGCATCAGCTGCTTAATGGCTGCAGCATCGATCTCCCGCTCAAGCATGCGGGCGATGTTGTCCGTGCTGCTGACGGGGATATCCACACCCAGCGCCTTCATGATTTTGGCATTCTTGGGGTTATTTACACGCGCAACGGTCCGCTTGATTCCAAACGAGCGCTTTGCAACCTGACAGGCCACAAGGTTGTTTTCATCCTGCCCCGTCACGCCGATTAAGGCGTCTGCACCATACACGCCCGCTTCTTCCAGCGCGCGGATGGTGGTGCCATCACCGCAGATTACGGGTATGTCCAAATCGTTTGCAATGCGGTGGCACAATTCCCTGTCAAGCTCAATAATCTTTGGCTCGTGTCCATGCTCAAGCAGTGTTTTAGCAAGATAATAACCAACCTTGCCGCCGCCAACTACGATAACAGTCATCAAACCGACCTTGCCTTTCGAATAAAATCCGCTTATATGAGAGGTTATAATGCGGTCTTAGTCCGCTTTTGTGACGTACACCAAGCGGTCGGTGTCAAGTAATATATAACCGGTATCGGCCGCAAGAGTAATAGAAAGGTTTGCATGTAAAACGCCAAACAGCATCTCATCCGCACTAGATTCGACGCTGCTCAGGGGCTTGCCGACATAAGATGCGGGCACGGGCAGCATTGAGTAGCTCAATGTAGAGGAGCCGATGGTCTGCTCGCGGGTTTCAATATCCATGAGTGCCGACTTTACGGCGTTGGCTGTCAGATTGGTCGGGCAGATGGTGCTGATGCCAAAGCTTGCAAACAGCTCGTCTCGCTCGGGGTCATACATACGGGCGATAACCTTGGGTACATGGAATATCTCCTTGGCAATCTGGCAGGCCATGATATTGACGTTGTCATCCGGTGTTACCGCTGCCACTGCGTCGCAGGACTCGATGCCCGCGCTGCGCAGTACATCCTCGTCAATGGGTATGCCCGATATGGTATAACCGTCAAACGAATCGTCCAGCAACTCAAAGCTGCGCGGGTCGCGGTCTACGACCGAAACGGTATGTCCTTCCGCCGAGAGGATGCTCGCAAGGCGGGAACCAACCTTTCTGCACCCGATAATCAAGATATTCATCTATGTTTCGTGTCCTTTCTTACGACCGATATTGATCAAATTCCCTTGATGGCTATATTATATATCGTTTATATAAAATATCAACCTTTGGCAAGCTCTGCTACGTATTCCTCCAAACAGAGGTTGTGCTCTGTCATGTAACGGGCGTGCTCTACCCCAACATAACGGTAGTGCCAGGGCTCGTAGTTGATGCCTGTAATATCCTGCTTATCCTTCGGGTAACGCAGGACAAAGCCGTACTCGACACAGTGCTGGATAAGCCATTCAAACTCAGTGGTATCCTCAAACGACTCGTACAGATCGTCGTGCTTTGAATACCAGTCAGCGGATACAACGTCCACCGCAAGGCCGCTTTGATGTTCGCTTGTGCCGGGAATGGCAACCCAGCGCGACGCCTCGACCTTCGCATCGGCCTGTGTATAGCCGGCATTGACGTATTCCGCCACCTTTTCGCTATACAACCGTTCCTGCGTTGACTGCTTACGGAAGGTTGAGATAACCGTAAGTGCTATGCCATCCTTCTTTGCGGCCTTCATAAAATCGCGTAAGGCATCTGCAGCACGCTTATCAAACCGGTATGTTCCTATGGTTTCCTCAAGTTCTACGGTAAATCCCTTGGGCAGGGGGTTTTGTCGGTTGACCAAAATCAGCCTCCAATCGCTTTGGTTAGACGGCATGGCTGATTCCTCCTTACTGTATGTCATGGGCTTCGAGGATGACTCAGGCTCGCTTGGCTGGCTGATTTCCTCACTGGAGGACTCCAGTGGTTGCGAGGACACCGCCTGTGAAGAAGAAATCACCTGTGATGATTCGATACTCTCGGTAACATCGGAGGTCTGCTGTGTATCAAGTCCATAGCTGCAGGCAGTCAACAGAAAGGCCGCGGTCACCGCAACGCAGGGCAGCTTTATATATTTCATCGTTATTCGCATCCTTTTTTTGATATAATTGAATGAAACCGCCATCTCTTTATCATAATTACGGTGTGCCGAAGAAATAACCAAGCGCAATCAGCCCCGCAATAACGGCAATCGTCATCAAAATAATCTTCCAGATCGGCTGATTGTTACGGTTGTTCCACATGGTGTTAAAGTCCATTTATTCTTCCTCCTGTTGTCTGCGTTGCGCCTCTTTACGTCATTCCATTATAATGCATTCGCCCTTGCGATGCAATCGGGTAAACAAGGCAGATTTACTTGACAAACGGTCATGTTTCGTGTATTATTATGATAATCGATAATAATTATCACTACTAGAGCTACTGAACAAAGGGGCGGTAACATGAAGCATACCAAGCAAAAGGAGCTAATCTATAACGCGGTTGTGAATAGCCACAACCATCCTAGCGCGGATGATGTGTATAATATGTTAAAGCCCGAGAACCCCGGTCTTAGCCTTGCTACCGTTTACCGCAACCTGAACAACTTTGCTGATAAGGGTAAGCTGATGAGGATTTCAATGCCCAGCGGCGGCGCGCGGTTTGATAGCACATTGGACCCGCACTTCCACATGGTTTGCTCTAACTGCGGGCATATCTACGACATCATGCTCGACCACCTCAATTCCCTTGCGGACGATGTTCTTAGCCAAAGCGGATTTGAGGTCAGTTCCTACCACTTGTTGATTTACGGCACCTGCGCAGGTTGTCGCACCGCCGTATAATTCATACATCAAAGGCCCATTGGGGTCGCAAATACATTATAGTGAAAGTGAGTGGCTAAAAATGAAAGATTTAAAGGATCTCAAGGGAACAAAGACCGAAAAAAACCTGATGGCTGCCTTCGCTGGTGAGTCTCAAGCAAGAAACAAGTACACCTTCTATGCTTCCAAGGCAAAAAAGGAAGGCTATGAGCAGATTGCTGCCCTCTTTACCGAGACCGCTAACAACGAAAAAGAACATGCAAAGATCTGGTTTAAGCTGCTGCACGAAGGCGATGTGCCGGACACACTGACCAACCTTGCTGATGCTGCTGCCGGCGAAAACTATGAGTGGACCGATATGTATGCTAACTTCGCAAAAGAGGCACGCGAGGAAGGTTTTGACCGCATCGCTTATCTGTTTGAGGGCGTAGCCAAGATTGAAAAGGAGCACGAGGAGAGATACCTTGCTCTGAAGCAGAACATCGAAGAGGGTAAGGTTTTTGCCCGCGAGGAAAAGGTATGCTGGATCTGCCTTAACTGCGGCCATGTTTACTATGGCGAGAAGGCTCCCGAGAAGTGCCCCATCTGCGAGCATCCGAAGGCTTACTTCCAGATGAGAAGCACGAACTACTAATACTAATAAGCCTTATCATTCAAAAGAATATAGCAAAGCGGGTCTGCTTGATGCAGACCCGTTTTTATTGTGCCGTACATAGGAAGTCTGTCTGATACGATTAGAAAATCTTATAGTGTGGGCGCGGTTCACCGAACATCTTGTAGCGCAGGAAGTCATCGAGCAATATGGCAAACGGCGAGAGGAAAAACCATGCGAGGAAGAATACCAGACACACCTGCCCGTAAAGGTTATACGGCATATGTCGGTAATCCCATACCCCAAGGCCGAGCCACACATTGATAATCATGCCCGAAGCAAACTCCACAGCGGTAATGATAATAGCTGCAATCAGCATTTGGCTGATTAGGGCCATCTCATGAGGGTATACCTGATTAATCGCCCCTACCAACACAAAGCACAGGCCGCCCACAAAGAACATGGTCCAATGAGTGTGACCGCGAAACAATAGTTCGATGATGGTGTACAGCGCCCCGCCGATGGAGTACAAAACCATAATCTTCGCAAGTCCCATTAAAATCGCTTTCATCTCTACTTCATCCCTTGTGTCTCTTTTGCTGACGAGCATATAGCTCATCTTTTCGCTTTATTTAGATTGCGCACACAAAACAGGGTTTATTCTATTGTAAAGTCCGGTGAGATTTTACTCTTTGGATAAAGACCTACATTTCAATGATTGAATAGTACGCTTGAATAAATATAAACTTTAACAACGACCCTCTTGCTGTATCGGAGCAATAAGTTAATGTATGGCGTAATCAAACCCCAGCTAAACCTCCTGCCTGACGGAGCGCTCGTGGGGCTGTGTATTGTGTTTCTGGCCGAGATATACCGGTACGGCTGCACACTGCAGCATGAACATGATATGACGGTTTAAGGAGGGTGCTCAGTGTCAATTATCATACGCCTGGACCGTGTCATGGCTGACCGGAAGATGTCGCTCAACGAGCTTTCAGACCGCGTTGGGATAACCATCTCCAACCTATCCAACCTAAAAAACGCGAAGGTCAGTGCAATTAAACTCAGTACAATGGAGGCTATCTGTCAGGCCTTAAACTGTCAGCCTGGTGATTTGTTTGAGTATAAGCCAGATTGATTACTGTGGGTAAAACATCTTAGCAGTACAACAAGAGCGCCCGCTTACTTGATGTAAGCGGGCGCTTTTTCATTTTTAGTTATGTCAGCAGCTTGGCATCGGGGTTTGGTTCGGGGGCTTTGAGCTTATCGTCAAAGTTCTCGCCTTCGCGCAACAAGCGTGCCATCACCACAAACCGATACTCTCCGGTTGTGCCGTATTTGACCGAGCAGGTTGATAGCGTCAGGATGCGGTCGTCGCTTGTGACATCGACATCGTAGTGATACAGCGAGCCTTCGCGCGCCTTCTCGATGATGCGTTCAAACTCCGTTTTGGTCGGCTCGGTCAGGATGTAGTTAAACGAAGTGTGGGTATAGAACACCGCGAACACGCGCCACACCAAGTCCTCCTCGCGGGTGGAAACATAGATGTTGGGTGTTTTTTTCGCAAACTCCTCGTCTGTGAACTTAAACAGCTGCGAAAAGCGCTTGCCGTCCGGGTTGTCCTTGAGGTCGCTGTGCCCATAGATAATGGTATTGTGGGCAAGGGCCTGACTGCTCTCCATCGGCGCATCGCAATCCACAAAGTAGCAGCCGTAGATGTCATCCCTGCGCTGCTCGTTGCGCCGGATGTAGTAACTGTTGTCAAAGGACTGCAGAAGGCTATTGTTGATGTCGGTTCCCGGTATATACAGCCAGCCGACCACATCGTGGTTCTTCTCCGCCGCCTTGTTTACCTGCGTAATAAAGCTGTTCTCAAGAGGCTTTGGCTCCTCGGGCGGTGCGCTGACAAACAACGGCGCCTCTGATGCCTGGGCGGAGGATGCGGGCTTTACGGTTGTAGTATAAAACATTGAGCACGAACACAGGCATGCGGCGGCAAAACACAGTGCTACCAGCCTGATAATCCTCTCATGCCTGATAGGTCGCATGGAGTGCTGCCTCCTTTAGCGTCCGGTATCGGGGTTGACCTTCTCGGCATCACTGACCCCAATGTTGACCTCCTTGGTCTTATCCACCGAGCCATTGAGGCGTTTACCAGCCAGGATGTAATCGGAGAAGTGGTCAACCTTAAAGGCGATGCTGCCGCGTGCGTTTGCCTTTACCGTGCCGTAGTATTCGATGCGGTCCATCTCGGGATTGTAATAATGCAGATAGAGGGTTTCGTTCTTATACCTCAGTCCAAGGTCAACCCGCAGCGTAGCCGGCGCCGGCAGCATGCCGTGATGCTTGAAGTAGAGGAATACGAGCGGGCGGTCTGCATCGGTACCGGTAAGCATACCGCGAATCTTTTCCTCATTCGGCGAGTTGAAGGTCATTGACAGGTTATAGGTCTCGGCAAAGGGAATAATCTTGTTGATGTCCGAGCCTTTGAAGGTAAGGGAGTAATCAACACCCTGGAAGATGATAACCGTATCGGGATACTTCTCAAGCTCCTTGAATATCTCGGACGAAATCACGGTGTACTTGGTGATGTCGACGTAGATGGTCTTGGACTTCTTGAAATCAATCTGGTCTTTGCCGATGGGGGTTGTACCATTCCCCTGCCCGCTCTTGGAGCGGTTTACGGTGAGGGTGTAGGTCTTTTTGGTCACGCCGTCATCCGCCGTAACTTCAATGGAGAACTTATTACTGCCGTTTTTGAGCGCCTCGGAGAAGTTGCCCGAGTAGTCACCGATGTACTTGGAGCCAAGCTTTACGGCAACCTTTGCGCGCGAATCGGCCGGAACGGGGATGATATCAATGTAGTCAACCGTAGAGTCGACCGGAACGGTGTAGGTTGTAATCGAGCTCTTGAAGGCGGGCGACATCTCACCCTCATTGACCTTCAGGCTCTTAAGGTCTGCGTTATTGCTTCGCACACGCAGCGCGTCATTGGTTATGGTTACAGTATAGGTCTTCTTTGTGGTCTTGTCCTCTGCCGTTACCACAACTGTGATGGTCGTAACCTCCTCAAGCTGGATGTTGCTACTCGCGCTTCCGCTGCGTACCAAGGCCCCGTTGACCGTGATAGACGCATTCTTGTGCGTTGCGGTCGGTGTTACCGCAACCGAGGTTGTAGTCTCGTTTGCTGTGGCGGTGTATTTGGTCTGTGAGGAGGAGAAGATTGGTGTTAAGGCAAGCGAGCCCACCTTAAGGTCTGATAGAGTCGCATCGGTGCTGGGCTTTAACCGCTTGATGGAGAACTTATAGGTTAGCTCCGTCTTGCCGTCTTCAGCAGTTACCTTTATGGTAATCGGCACCGTGACGTCTACGTCAAGGTCGATGCGCACACCACGGTCAGCCGGAACGTCCTCATCATTTAACTTGATGGTCGCATACTGACTGCGCGCGGTGGGGTATATGGTGACAAAGCGCACTGAGTTATCCACGAGTACGGGGTCGTCATAGGTTTCCACGTAGGTGTCAAAGGCAAAATCGACAGGATTTGTGGTATGGTCCTTGATCTCAATGGATTTCAGATACGCATCGCTTGCCGGTTCCTGACGGGCAATCATCAGCCTGTATTCGTTCTTGCTGCCGTCTTCCGCCGTCACGGTGATGGTAACAAGCTGTGTGGCTACGTCGTCGGCAAAGGTGATGTACTTGTTGCGGTCAAACCAGTTGCTCGTTCCCTGAGGTTCGGGGTCGATGGTGATGACCGACTTGATGTGCGAGGGAGTCGCTTCTAAGGTAATCTGCTTGATGTTATAGGCAAGCTCCATACCATAGTCGCGCACGTTGGGGTCAAAGGTCTTGTTCTTGGAGTCGCCGATGCGGAAATACGGCAGGACATTGCCCTTTTTATCCCGCACAACGAGGCCCTTTAGAGCTGTATCGTTGCTCTGCGGCAGACGTTCGATGTAGATCTTATAGGTGGTCTGGCTTAAGTTTTCCGCCGTTACGACCAGCTCAAAGGTAAAGGTCATCTTGTTTGGATTTTCCGGAATGACGATGTCGTATGCAGGGCTGGTGATGCCCGACCGAATGGTATCGATAACCACACCGTCGCACTTTACGATGATTTCCGAGCTTGCCTTGGTGTCGTTCTTGGTTGCCTTAAACCGGACCGACTTCACCCAGTTGCCCACCGAGAGGGCATAATCCTTGGTGGTCGGCTTAAACACTAAGCCTTGAGTGGCCTCGCTGTTGCCGTCAGCATCAATCTCATACATCTCAAGGCTCTTGAGTGACGAGTCCTTGTTGGGGGATGAATCCACAACCTGCGCAACAAACTTTACTTCGCTAATTAAAATTTCTGTTTTACCTGTTGTAGCATAATACCTCACGGTAATCGTGGACGTGCCCACCTGCTTGGGGTAGAACTTTAAACCAACGGTACCCTCGTAGGACTCGTTAGAGCTTGGGTTGTATAGGCGCGAGTTCCATGCGTACAAGTCTTGATAGGATCCGGCGGTGGTGCCGGTATAGTTGGCATATAAGACGTTATTGTTGGATGAGGTAACTGTGACATAATCGGCCCTTCCGCCCCGCACGCCGAACTTCATGAGCACAAACAACGGATGGTAGGCGCCCGTCTGCATGCCGTGACCCGGCACCGAGCCATCATACATATCAATCCACACCGGCACAGCTCCCACCGGAAGCGTTGCGGCGGGATCTCCGTTTTCATCGGTCTTGGTGACGATATGTACCGAAGGCGGGGTTCCCTTGCCCTTTACAATAACACGCAATGGATGCGTATCCTGATAAGTGATCGGGTCATCCTCTTTTGAACCAGCCGGCACGTATTTGATGGTTGCCGTCAGGGTTCCCTCTACATCATCCTCCCGCCGTGAAACCTTGGCGACTTTATAGGCTGAAAGCGGAGGATCTGAAACGGAGACAACATGAGTGTTGTCCCCAAGCGGATCGTCCCAATCCCAATCAAAGTTTACCTCAACACCGTAAACCTTGGCCTTTTTTATCAGCTGGAAGTCGTCGGTGATGTAGTCGAGGTCGTTATACTCTGCAAGTTTAATGTAGGGGTTACGCTGGTCGGGGTTAGAGAGCGCACGCTTGATATCGCCAACGAGCTCTTCCTTGCTCTTGATGTTGACTACCAGGGTGTCGGATTTTGCGGTGGTAAAGTCGATATCAAATTCGCTCTTTGGGGTAACCTCATAGGGGGTAATCAGGGTGATGGTCAGCGAGCTTGTCCCCTTTTTGAAGGTAAGGGTGTAGTACCACTCGTTATTTTGCTGTACGCCCCTTGATGATATAACGGTGTCAAACTCTGCAAACGCGCCGGTTGGTGTACGCCCGCCGGTCGTAATAATTGAGAATGATGGAATGCCTGATGGTACCGAGTTTGCCTTAATGGAGATGGTACTATCCTGCTTGATGAGGTTGTTCTGGTCGCTTTGCACGCGCGCTGCGGTTTTAACCGCCTCATCCTCGTTGTAATAGTAGTAGTACACAGCGCTTCCGGTGGCGTTTAAGGTATAATAATCGCCTACAATCGTAAATACACCGCTGACACCGAGTGCCGCGTTGAGCGTGTCGTTGGATTCGTTAATCCATACGGTGTCGGGGCTGACCTCGTTGTTATGGCTATCGCGGATAATCAGGCGGCTCAAATAGAGGTTCGCCGGCTTATTGTGGAAAAGGTCCACGCCGCGCCCCTCTACAATGGTTATCTGTGTTGTCTTTTGGCCGTCGCGCAAAAAGTATAGCCAGTTGTTTGTGGTCTCGGCCGCAGTAACAGTAAACAGCGGTGCAAACGTTGTGAGCATCATCACCGCTATTACAGCCAGTATTCCAAGACGCGTGTACCTTTTCATACCCGCACACCTCCGTGCCGGCAGTTGCCGGCATCTACAAAACTCGCTTATTCACGAGGTAATATTCTAACAAACTTATCGGCAAAACCATGCAAAACTTAAGCCTGATTCTGCCTATATCCATTTGTATTATAACATACGGCAGCAAAAATTACATCAAGAATGATACCTTTCGTATAATAGACAAAAAGATACTGCAATCGTCTTGTAAAAAGGGGAGAATATTTTGAAAATGCAGTCTTTTCTACCTTGTGCGACACTATATTAATCAACAAATATCTGCTATAATGGAGTAGATTGGTTAAGATTTATCCATTACCGCGACGGTTAGATTGTTTCATGATATAGCTTAAGCGCAAGCTGATTACGATGTGGAGGGATAATAATGCTGATAAAACGCGTTGTATGTCTGCTTTTAGCCTGTGTATTGGTTTTATCAGGCTGTGCAAAGCAAAGCAAGACCCTTGTACATAAGCCTAGTTTTGAGGTAGCGAGCACCAGCGCATTTCTCATAGAGCTTAACTCCGGAGATATCATCTACGAAAAGGCGCCGGATGACCGCGTAACGCCCTACTCGCTTACACAAATGCTTACGGCCCTGCTGGCCATTGAGGAAACCGAGGACCTTTCAGCCGAGGTTGCCTCCCCTGTTACATTGGACGACGGCGAGGAAAGCGAAACAAGCTATTCGATGGAGCAGCTCTTGCGCTACATTATCCTCGGCTCCAACAAGCAGGCAGCCCAGCTGATTGCCTTTACGGTGGGAGGAGGCGACCAAAACAGCTTTATCTCCCGTCTAAACGAGCGCGCGCGGGGCTTAGGCGCTAAGACCACCAACTTTGCGGACGCAAGCGGCGAGGATACCTCCAACAACTACACCACCGCACGCGATGTTGCGATGATAGCAAGTGCAATCTGTAAAAACGATGTGTACATGTCGATAGCAAGCGAGCTTTCCTACACCCTGCCCTCCTCGGACACCCACGAGGGGGATACGATTGAGAACGAAAACGGGATTGAGGATGTCGCAAACGAGGATTCCTTCTTTTCACAGGTGACGGGTATTAAGTACAGCGTCGGCTCGGACGGGCTTTCGAATCTCGTCTGCATAACAGAGCAAAACGGCATGAAGCTCCTGCTCGTACTGCTGGGCGCCCCCACCCAAGGCGAAAGTACAATCTACACTGATGCAAAGGGTCTGTTTGAGTGGGCACTTTCCACCTGCAAGCTGGTTCACGCCCCTGAGTCGGAGAAGGCAGTGACCGAGATTGCTGTTGCAAGCGGCTTTGCTCAGGAATCCATAACACTATCGCTTTCTAAAAAGCTTGCTTCTATCCTGCCCAAAACGGCGGTTCCCGATGATGTGTACCTTTTGTGCCGTCTGCCCGCTGAGATTACCACCAAAACCAGCAAGGGAGACGTTGTAGGCATTGCGGATGTACTGCATAAGAATGAGCTGCTACTCTCCGTTAACCTTGTGGCTGATAAGGCGGTAACCGAAAAAGGAGCCGCGCCCGCATGGGTAGGTGTGTTATTAACCGTATTGGGCGTTATTTTGGGCCTATTTGTGATACTGTTTATCATACGGCAGATTAACATCATCCGCTACCGCAAAAAGAGGCTGCGTATGCTCGATGAAAAGCGCCGCCGTATGAGAAATGAACTTGAAAAAGCAAACAGCGGGCCAAGACCACCGATGCAACGATAAACCATGGAGGCGCGTAGGATGCCCAATCAGGCCTTTTTGTGTTCTTCCGATACCATACAAGGCACTATGAAGCAACAGTATTATGCTCCCCATCCCCTGCTGCGCCCCTACATCGCGCATTATACTATTGTTTTGCCCTTTTATACAAACCTTGCCATGCCGCTTACGCTGATTCCCGACGTAAGCGGCTGCATTATATGTGGGATAACCCCAAAGGCCATCCACACAACCCTATGGGGACCTACTACCCAAACCGTGGTAGTCAATCATGGAGTGGGGTTTAACCCCTGTAATCTGTTTATTGAGTTTCTGCCCGGCGGGGCCCGTCGGCTGACGGGCTTTGCACAAGAGGAGTTTGTAAACCGCATTGTCCCGCTCACTGACTACCTGCCAGCCCTGCACGACGCCTTGTGTGAGGCGATTTATGCCTCCTGGGATACGGACGACCTTATAAAACGGCTTGATTTGCTCTTTTTACGATTGCTTTTCTCCGACGAAAAAAAAGGTTCCGACAGCATAGTGTTGCCCATCCTAAGACAAGACGGTTCGACTTTGTCAGTCAAGGATTTAGCAACGGCTACGTGCTACAGCGAGCGCCACCTAAACCGCCTGTTTTACAACGAAATCGGCGTCAGCGCGAAAAACTGCCTGCGGCTTGTGCGCCTAAACCGCGCCATAAAGCTGATGCAAAACCCTGCCCTTACGCTGACTGAGTGCGCCTATCTGGCGGGTTATTACGACCAGTCACACTTCATTAGAGAGTTCCGCGAGGTATGCGGGGTTTCCCCCAGTACATATCGAAGCAACAAGTCCGTTTTTTACAATGAACAGCGCAAGTTTTAAGCTAGTATTATGTCGTTGGTTCTTATCGCCACTTGGCAAAGTTATTCGGTTTTTGAGCCTGCAAGACCCCCATAGCATCCCCGAAATACTGCCTTATCACAAATGCCCAGGTGGCGATACGCATTACACCTTAAACGACATCCAAGGAGGGCTTAATAATGATCGAGTCACGATGCGGAATTCTCTGCAGTGAATGTAAGTACAAAGACCAAATGGGGTGTAAGGGCTGCGCCCAAATCGCCCAACCGTTTTGGGGCGAGTGCCCAGTGAAAATCTGCTGTGAGCAAAAGGGGCATGCACATTGCGGACAGTGCGCCTCATTTCCGTGTGATTTGCTCCATCAGTTTGCATACGACCCAAAGGAGGGAGACAACGGCAAGCGCATTGAGCAGTGCAGAAAGTGGGCCAAGGGGGTATTAACGTGATACCGAAGCCCTATGAGTGGATTGATGAGTACTGCCTTGCAAAGCCGGGGGCCGAAAAGGAGTTTAAGGTCGAATGGAACTCAGTACGCTACCTTTTGCACGGTAAGATGTTCGCAATGCTCGGCGGCGACAAGGAGGGGCGACCTATCTTCAGCCTGAAACTGGAGCCTGAGTTCGGCGAGTTTGTGCGCGCGTCCACCCCCTATATAATCCCGGGCTACTACCTGAATAAAACCCACTGGAACTCGGTCTACCTTGAGGGGGATGTTTCAAATGAGCTCATGCGGGAGATGATTGACAGATCTTACCGCTTGCTGTTTGAATCCCTGCCCAAGAAGGTACAGGCAGAGATATCGGAAAATGTATAAACCGATTTAATGGGGTGTAGATATGAGGTTTTCCTGTTGCCTGATTGCGGTGCAAAACATCGCTACATCAAGGAAGTTTTACGAGGATTTATTCGACCAGCGCGTTGCGTTTGATTTGGGTGAGAACCTTGCTTTTGAAAGCGGTATCTCGCTGCAGGGAAAGGCTGTCTGGGCCGACTTTTTGAATGTCACCGAGGACGATATCATAACAAAAAGCAACTGGGGCGAGCTGTATTTTGAGGATGACGACCTTGAGGCCTTTCGAACCAAGGCGCTTTCTTACGGCGTTACCCTTGTACATGACATCAAAGAGTTTCCGTGGGGTCAGCGCGTTTTGCGGCTGTACGATCCCGACGGGCATATCATAGAGGTTGGCGAGCCCATGGAGACAGTAGTCAGGCGTTGTCTTGCGCAGGGTATGACCCCCGAGGAAACCGCAGCCAAAACCGACTTCCCGCTTGCGTTTGTGCTGGATTGTATGAAGTAATTCTACATTTACTCTGCAAATCAAATAACCCCCGAACGACTTAGGTCGTTCGGGGGTTTTGTATTGATAATTGGTTTTAGCGCTCCAAGGTTCTCTTTAAAAACTCGCGGGTTCGCTCGTTTTTGGGGTTGGTGAATATCTCCTCAGGGGGAGCATCCTCAACAATAATACCCTTGTCCATGAACAGTACGCGGTTTGCAACATCTCTTGCAAAGTCCATCTCGTGGGTGACAACCACCATGGTAAGACCGCTGCTTGCAAGGGTCTTCATGACCTTGAGCACCTCGCCCACCATCTCGGGGTCAAGGGCGCTGGTCGGCTCGTCAAACAGCAGAGCATCGGGTTCCATCGAGAGTGCGCGCGCTATCGCAACGCGCTGCTTCTGTCCGCCCGAAAGCTGAGAGGGGCGGGCGTTGATGTACTGGTCCATGCCCACCAGCTCAAGGTACTTCATCGCGGTTTTCTCCGCCTCTTTTTTGTCGCGCTTGAGCACCTTAATCTGCCCCACGGTGCAATTTTCCAGAGCAGTGAGGTTATTAAACAGGTTAAACTGCTGGAACACCATGCCGAGCTTGGTGCGGTACTCGGTGCGCGAAAGCTTGCTGGAGAGGATATTTTCACCGTGGTAGGTAATCTCACCGGCGGTCGGTTCCTCAAGCAGGTTGATACACCGCAAAAGGGTGCTCTTACCCGAGCCGCTTGAGCCGATGATGCACACCACCTCACCCTTGTATACGTCAAGACTGATATCACGCAGTACGACGTTCTCGCCGAACACCTTCTCTAGGTGTTTTACTTCTATGACCTTCATCATACCTTACCCCTCACTTTTATCAGCTGCTCCGGCGTGGTCTGGGAGCTGTGGATGGTATAGCTGTCCGAGCCATCCATCTTGCGCTCCACCAGACGGAGAACGCGGGTAACCGTAAAGGTCAGAATCAGATAGATGACGCAGGTAATGAGGAAGGTCGGGAAGGTCTGGAAGGTGGCGGTGGAGATGGTCTTGGATGCAAAGAACAGCTCGCTGACTGAGATGACGTTGAGCACCGAGGTGTCCTTGATATTGATGACAAACTCATTGCCGGTGGCAGGCAGGATGTTGCGGATAACCTGCGGCATGACAATGGTGGTCATGGTCTGATAGTGGTTCATGCCGATGGAATGGGCTGCCTCAAATTGTCCCTTATCCACCGACAGGATACCGCCGCGCACGATTTCAGCCATATACGCACCGGTATTGATGGAAACGATAATGATACCCGCAAGGGTTGTGTCCATGCGGATGCCTGCATAGGCAGCGCCGTAAAAGATAACCATGGACTGTACGATCATGGGCGTGCCGCGGAACACCTCTATGTATATCGAAAGCAGGACATTGACCGCACGCAGCAGTCCCCGTTTTAAGGCAGAGTCCCTAGGCCCTACCGGTATGGTGCGTACGACACCGACTACAAGGCCAATAAAAGACCCGGCAATGGTGCCTGTGACCGCAATAAGCAGGGTAAGACCCATTCCTCTGAGAAACAGCGGCCAGTACATGGTCCAGATTTGAGAGACCCAATCCCAGAATCCTTTGTCGGCAGCTGTTGCGGCTGCTGATAATAGCATGATTTTTGTGGCTCCTTTCGTACTTTACAAAGCGCCGCGGCACAAGGCCCAAGGCTGATTACTACTGCTCGATGGGCTGGTTGCGGATTGCATTCTCCATGAGCTGGGCGCGCTGCTCCTCGCTGATACCGGCAAGGATTTCGTTAATCTTTGCAACCAGAGGGCTGCCCTTCTTTAAGCCGACAGCGATGGCGATGTCATCGGTTGTCACTTCAAAGCCGTCCTCAAAGGAGACCATAGCAAAGTTTGCGTTTGCAAAGGTAGCCGAAATGCCCTCGGGGCGCTCTGAGATATAGCCGTCGATAATGCCCGAATCAAGCGCTACGCGCATAGCGCCGAAATCGTCCATAGCCTCAAGCTTTGTCACGCCGGGAATCTGCTCAATAACATCATAGTGCAGGGTACCAAGCTGGGCGGTAATCTTTGCACCGGAGAAGTCCGCAAGTTTGGTTGCGTTCTCGTAAGCGCCACCCTTCTTAACTACCATAACAAGGTCGGACTGATAGTAGTAGTCCGAAAAATCGATGCTTTCTTTGCGTTCGGCTGTGGGAGACATACCAGCGATAATAGCATCAACGGTGCCGGACTGAACCGCTGTGGGAAGTCCGCCCCATTCGGTCTTGACGATTACAAGCTTTTTGCCGAGCTTTTCTGCAATAATCTTCGCGATTTCAACGTCGTAGCCGGCGGCATAGCCGCTGCCGCCTTCAATGGCAACCGCGCCGTTGGAATTGTCTACCTGAGTCCAGTTAAAGGGTGCGTAGCCGCACTCCATGCCTACACGGAACTCACCGCCGCTTGTATCCCCCGAGCAAGCGGTAAAAGATACCGGGATGGCGCAGAGCATGCACATTGCAAGAATAATGCCTAGTATCCTCTTCATAAATTACTCGTCCTTTCTCTCGCTTCGTCTCACTTTCATTGTCTATGAGCCGCTCGCTCATATACTAATACAGTTTATTTTCTCGCATTTACAGGCGATTGTCAAGAAAAGCGAATGATTTTATCTGAATTTTATTCGCCGCAGTTGCATATCATTGCATTTTGTAAGGACTCTTGCCTAAAAGCTTACGGCATCTGCCAAATTCGGGTGACGGACGAAAGCTTTTGTGATACAATCACAGTAGAAGTGGCAGCTACAGGATATAATAAAGTAGCTTTAGTTATTTGTGTTTCTCTTTGATACAACGTACATCTTAAGTAAGGCTTTTTTGAAAGGGACGGTGTATATATATGCCTGATATTTTGGTGCTGGGCAGCGGCCCTGCCGGGATTTCGGCTGCCGTATATGCGGCGCGGGCAGGGCTAAGCGTTACGGTAATCGGCCGTGACGGCGGCTCGCTTGCCAAGGCGGATAAGATTGAAAACTTCTACGGCTTTACCGAGCCGATTGCCGGTAATGACCTTCACAACAACGGAATCGCGCAGGCTGTCAGGCTGGGCGCTAAGGTGGTAGCAGGCGAGGTATTATCCATCGGCTATGGAGCAGACGGCTTTGTGGTCGGCACGGCCGATGCAGAGTACACTGCCCCAGCGGTCATCCTCGCCACCGGGTCTTCGCGCAAGGCACCGAGGATTCCGGGGCTTACGGAGTATGAGGGTAAGGGTGTGAGCTACTGCGCGGTATGCGACGCCTTCTTTTACAAGGGCAAGGATGTCGCCGTTTTGGGCGACGGTGAATACGCCCTTCACGAAGCGGCGGAGCTTCTGCCTGTGGTAGGCTCGGTTACGCTGATTACGAACGGCAAGCCCGCTCCTGCTAACGTGCCGGATTCCGTTCGGGTAATTACCGAGAAGGTGACGGCTCTCGAGGGTGATACAACTCTCCAGGCCGTGCGGTTTGCAGACGATTCCACGATTGCCGTAAAGGGCGTGTTTGTGGCCCTCGGGGTTGCAGGCAGCAGCGACCTTGCGCGCAAGCTGGGCGCTGAAATAAACGGCACCTCGGTGGTAGTGAACAGCGAGATGCAGACCGCCGTGCCCGGTCTGTTTGCCGCGGGCGACTGCACCGGCGGCATGTATCAGATAGCCAAGGCTGTGTATGAGGGTGCCGTAGCGGGCTCCTCGGCGATTAAGTATATCCGCAGCCGAAAGTAATATTGCGCCAAAACGAGCAAAACGGCGGGTGTGATAGTGTTCACACCCGCCGTAAATTTTTATCTATACATACCCGTACAGGCCGCGAACCGACGCCTCGCCCGCGTTGACCTCAACTATGGTGCCGCCAAAATCGACCAGCAGGGCGCCGTTTGGTGAAAGCCCTACTGCCCTGCCCTCGCGCTCGCTGCCGTTTTGAAGTACACGCACATCGCGCCCCAGGGTGATGCAGGCTTGCCGGTATTGTGCCAGCAGCGGGTCAAAGCCCTCTGCAATCAGGTGGTCATAGTAATGCTCAAGCCTTGACATGAGCACTGCGGTGATATCCTTAAGCGGGTAGGCCTTGCCTGTTTCAATCAGCAGGGAGGTTGCATGGTCAAGCCCGAAAGAGGCAAAGTCCTGCGTCTCCTGTAAAACATTAAGCCCGATGCCGCAGATAGCGTATGACGCGTCCCCCAGCAATACGCCCTCGCACAGGATGCCACACACCTTCTTGCCGTTTAGGACAATATCGTTGGGCCATTTGATTTGGGCGTTTACCCCGCAGAGCATTTCAAGCGATGATTTTACCCCCAGCGCGCACACAAGCGGCAGAAGCTGAGTATGATGAACCGAGGGCGGCCGTAGGAGTACCGAAAAAGCCAGCCCTTTGCGCGCGCTATCCTGCCATGTTCTGCCGACCCTTCCTTTGCCCGCAGTCTGATAGTCCGCTGTCACCACCGTGCCGTGGGAAAGCGCTTTTGCATGCTGCTTGAGGTAGTCGTTGGTTGAGGGCAGCCTATCAAAATGCAGGTGGTCTTTGCCGAGCCATGCGGTGTTTTTTTGTGCATTCATTTTCTCATCCCCTATAGCTCTACGATAAACGGCACAATTGAGTTTTGAGTAATATCTATGATGCCGTAGCTTGGGCGGCCTGCCCGCGGACTGGAGGCACTGCCGGGATTAAAGAGGTAGATGCCGTCGCAGTACTCGCAGTGGGCCACATGGGTATGACCGAACACGGCTATCTGCACCTCGCTTTCCCGAGCAGCGGAGTACAGCACACCGGTGCCCGCCTTGACCCCGTAGCGGTCGCCGTGGGTGAGCAGGATGCGGGTATCCCCCGCTAAGATTATTCGGGTCTGGGACAGGTCGGATGCGTAGTCGCAGTTTCCGCGCACCGCGTAAAAGGTGGCGGTGTCAAACTCCAGCATGACATCGTCAAGCTCGCGCTCGCCATCGCCCGCAAACAGAAACATCTCGGCCTCGCGCGCATGCTTTTGTATGATTGTCCGCAATATGTGATAGTTTCTGTGTGTATCTGAAACTGCAATGATCCTCATGCAAGTATCTCTCCCAGAGATTTTAGTGCTCCCCTGCGAATGCAAAAGGGAGTAGTCTATTTCATTTTACTGTATCATAAAAATAGGATATAGTGCAAGCAGAATGCCCATTCAATCCCATGCTGAAAGGTATGATTGTAATATGGATAATAACCAAGGCTTCTCTGACCAGAAGGTCAACATGCTGCTGAACATCGTCTCAAAAAAGATGGGGGTTTCTCCTGAGGTCCTTCGTAAAAAGCTTGAGGACGGCTCGTTTGACAATATTGTCAAGGGGCTAAGCGAATCGGATGTCAAGAAGCTCTCAAGCCTTGCAAATGACCCAAATAAAGTGAACTCTATTCTTAGCAAACCCGAGAATGCGCAAAAGCTAAACGAAATTCTAGGCAACAACAATAAAAAACGCTGATACCGCACGCACTCGCGCTACCCCGTGTGTTGCAATGAAGGGGGGAATACCGTGGACGAGGACATCATGCAGAGGATCAGCGACCTGCTCAGCAGCGAGGAGGGCCTAAACCGCATCAAGCAGATGGCCCAGATGTTCGGTCTGGGCTCTGATGACAGCGAGCCCGATTTATCCTCTTTGGCCGGTATGTTCTCGGGCGGCGGGCAGAATGATTCCTCCTCATCGCATCGGTCAAAAAACGAGGATTATGGGCCAGACCTGGGCGGTCTTGGTGACCTGTTTAAGAACATTGACATTAAAACGGTGATGCGGCTATTAAACGCATACTCGAACGCCAAAGACACTGAAAACGAGCGCCTGCTGCGCGCACTTAAGCCCATGCTCTCGGAAAAACGGCAGGGGCGCGTAGATGAAGCCATAAACCTCATGAAGCTGATTGCCATTTTGCCGCTTGTCAAAGAAAGCGGGCTGCTCGGCAACCTGCTGGGGTAAACATCAAAGCGTTTACATATTGTAATTTTACTCACAGCTAAGACCAAACCGCTGTTTTCTTAACGGGGGATGCGAATGTGGAGCAAAGGCGGGTATTCCGAGTATGATTTTATTCGTATGAAGCAGGATGCCATCAGGCGCGCACAAGAGATGAGCCGACGCGCCATAGGCTCTAGTTCCTCTGCGCAAAACAGCGGCTGGCAGACGCAAAATACAGACCGTGAAGAAAACCAATCATCCGAGACGCGGTGCCCCCGCTGCGGCAGGATAATCAGAAACGGCAAACATGTTTATGAATCACGCCCTCGCTCAGGCAGCAATACATCGGAGCATCAAGTGGGAGACAGGAGCAATCCTTCGCGCGGTGGTTGGACTTCACCGCCACCCCCGCCCAAAAGGGATGATGAGTCTCCCACAAAGATATCAATCCCGATGCTGGGCGACATCGAGATTGACCGAGATTTTCTTATCGTCGGCGGCCTGCTTTTGGTGTTGCTTGCTGAGGACGGCGACCGATTGTTGATGCTGGCCCTACTTTATATCATGCTGTAAACGGCAGACCATCCGGGTCTGCCGTTTTTTCGTTTGCTTACTGCCTTAGCTTATACGATATACAGAATTTTACCCTGCCCGAAATGCCGCTCAATTTCGGCCTGCAGCAGGGCGGACGCCTCGTCCCTAGCGTTATGTTGATAGGTGTACCGTCCCTTTCCCCTGCCTGTCATGCGGGTGGTATCGTACAAATCGGGCGCATGCGGGAAGGCCTCGGTGTTGATGGCGCGGTGGATATAGCTGTAGGTCATAAAGATAATTTCAATCATCATGCTCTGCCTGACCCTATCGGACAAGCCTTCGGCAAGCTCGGCAATTAACTGTGTGTACTGATCACGCCACCGGTCGGTCAAAACAATTGGCGCGATGAGAAGGCCGACCCGGTAGCCTGCCTCACACAGCTTGTTAAGGGCCTGCATGCGGTTTTCAAGGGAGGCCGTGCCGATTTCGATGGTTCGGATAACCTCCTGCGGGTTTACGCTCATGCGCACAAGCGTCCTGCCCTTGTGCTCCAAACCCAGCAGGTCATCCACATCCGCAAACTTGGTGGGAAACGTTATGGTGCCGCGCCCTGCCTTTGCAAAGGTTTCAATCGTCCACGGAAGGTTGCCTGTAACCGTGTTTTCCAGCACAAGGTCGCTGTTGCTGCCGATTTCAAAGGTAAGCGACCTGTCTGCCTCGCTTGCCTTTTTAATCATCTTGTCCATCATCTGCTCGCGGTTGACAAACACCCGCAGGTAGGAGCACTTGTTGTAGTTGCACACAAGGTAGCAGTATAGGCACATCGCGCTGCACCCCGAGGAAGTATAGGGCACAAGATAATCAGATGTCTTGTGGTTTTCGACATAGTTGTGCGTTTTGCGCACACCCACTATTAAGTGCTGCTTCATGCGCACAAACTCAGTGTTGGGGTTTTCGCGAAGCTCCTTAATATTATTGTGGCTTTCTATCTCTACCCACGGCACATCCGCATACTTCTTGCGCAGCATCTGCCCGAGCGTGTAATCAAGTGCGGCCGGCTCGTAGTAGACCTTGTCTATCTTCAAAACCCTGCATCCCCTTTGATTTTGGTATGCATTTAGTATGCCGATATTTACACTCTTCATCACCAAAAAGGCCGGATTGGTTCATACACAAACCTTACCGTGCGCACATATTGTATAACTGTAAGGATTTATTTTCCCTTGTTCTTGCATCTTATGGCGACAAACAATTCGACGGAAAGGAACAACCATATGGCTACCGAAAAACCGGTTGATTTTGCCGTTATCGGCGGAGACGAGCGTCAGGTTCACATGACAAACGCATTACTAGAAAAGGGCTACCGTGTTGCCTGTGTCGGGGTTTTGGATTCGCAGCTTGATAAGCGAGCAGAGATGATTTCCACCTTAAGCGAAGCAGCGAACTTAAGCGATTATCTCATCTGCCCCGTTCCACTGAGTAAAAACGGCAGGGATATTACGGCTGCTGCCACCATTACCGATGGCTCGATAGACAATTTGCTCGCAAGGCTTGAAAAACGCCATACCCTTATTGCCGGTGCTATCGCCAAACGGGTGAAGGAATACTGCGACGAATCCCGGATTGCCTGCATTGACCTCATGGATCGCGACGATGTCGCCATCCTCAACGCCATATCGACCGCCGAGGGTACCATCGCGGAGCTGATTGTGCGCGGTAAGACTAACCTGCATCAAAAGGATGTGTTGGTGTTTGGCTTTGGACGGTGCGCACAGGTGCTCGCCAAAAAGCTATTGGGACTTGATATGCGTGTTACCATCTGCGCCCGCAGCGAGAATGCCCGCGCCCTTGCCGAGGCTCTCGGATATAATGCGGTGGGCTTTGAGCGGATTGACGCACTTTTGCCCTCGTTTGAATATGTGGTAAACACCATCCCCGCTCTTGTACTGCCGCGCGATAGAGTTTCACTTTTATCCAATGAGGCAGTTGTGGTGGATATCGCCTCCAGCCCCGGCGGAGTGGACTTTGAGGCAGTAAAAGAGCTTGGGAAGAACGCGGCCTTGTGCCTTGGTTTGCCGGGACGCTATGCACCCAAGACCTCGGGTGAAATCCTTGCACAAGCTGTTATCACCATACTTACCGAAAGAAGTGATTGCCATGACGCTTAAGCAGGTCCATGTCGGCGTGGGGCTCACAGGCTCGTTTTGTACCCATAAGGAGGTACTTGCCGAGATACGCCGGCTGACCGAGGAAGGCGCAATCGTTCACCCTATTTTGTCAAACATCGTGCAGACCACCAACACCCGCTTTGGCACCGCAGAGGCCCTGTTTACAGAGCTGGTAAGGATAACCGGTAACGAGCCGATTTGCACCATCGAGGACGCCGAGCCGCTCGGGCCAAAAGGGGTTCTGGATATCCTTTTGATTGCCCCCTGCACCGGCAACACGACCGCAAAACTGGCAAATGCCGTTACCGACACCCCTGTGCTGATGGCCGCAAAGGGACACCTGCGGGGCGGCAAGCCCCTGGTGCTCGCCGTTGCAACCAACGATGCCTTAGGGCTTGGGTTTAAGAACATCGGTCTTTTGATGAGCACAAAGAACGTCTACTTTGTCCCGTTTGGGCAGGATAACCCGGGAAGTAAGCCAAACTCCATGATTGCACATATGCCGCTGATTGTACCCACCCTTGAGCTTGCCCTTGAAGGGCGCCAGATACAGCCGGTGGTGAAAAGCCCGCATACCGTCTCTGCATAATACATCCTAAAAGATTGACCGCAGTGCCGAACAAGTGGCGCTGCGGTCTTTGTATATTACAGGCGTATTTCTACGCCGTATCGTTCCAGCCAGTAGTTTACCTCTATTAAGTAGGCGTACATCTGGGGCAGGGCCATGAGCTGACCGAACCACGGTCTGCCGAGGTCGGACTTGGAATCCATCAGGGCATATAAGGCCTTGGTGTCCACAAGCTCATGCAGGGGGGCGTAGCGGTCTGAGAGGATGAGTTTCAGTTCCGCAATCAGCTCCTTCTCATAGCCCGGATGATAGGTCTTGGGGTAGGGGCTTTTCTTGCGGCCGATAATATCGGGCGGCAGTATGTCGAGTGAAGCATCCTTTAAGAGGGCCTTTACCCGCTCATTGTGATACTTGAGCTCCCACGGCACGTTGTACAGGTATTCGACCAGACGGTAATCTGCAAAGGGAACGCGGGCCTCTAAGCCGCTTGCCATTGTCATGCGATCCTTGCGCTCGAGCAGGGTTGCCATGAACCATGTGATGTTAAGGTAGGCAATCTCCCGCTGACGGGCGTGCAGGGCATCCTCTCCATCAAGGCGTGGTGTTTCATGGAGGCTTTTTTCATATTTGTCTTGTACATACTCATCAAGCGGCAGGCGGTTGCGCACAGCGGGTGCAAGAACCTCCTTGCGCAGGTCGAGCTTCTTTGACCACGGGAAGGCATGGGTTTCATATGCTTCGGGGTCGCGGAACCACGGGTAGCCGCCGAAAATCTCATCCGCACATTCGCCCGATAGGCAGACGGTGTGATTGGGCTTAATCTGCTCGCCGAAGTAAAGGAGCGATGAGTCGATGTCCGTCATACCGGGCAGGTCTTTTGCCCGCACAGCCCCGTACAGACCGGTAATTAAGGCACTTGTTTCGCACACCAAAACCCGGTGTCTTGAACCGATGTACTCGGCCATCAGGGCTGCAAAGGGGCCGTCCTCCGACGGCTGAAAGGCAGAGGGCTTAAAATACCGGCTGTTGTCGGCAAACTCAAACGAGTAGGTTTCAAGTGTCTCCCCTTTTTCGCGGAAAGCCCGCGCTGCCACCGCCGACACAATACTCGAATCCAGCCCGCCCGAAAGCAGGGAGCACAGCGGTACATCCGAGGCCATCTGGCGGCGGATGGAGTCAAAGAGGAGTTCGCGGACCGTATCCACCGTTTGCTCGTAGCTGTCTGTGTGCGGCCTTGCGGTCAGCTGCCAATAGGGGTAGGTCTTCAAGCCGTCATGGTTAAATACTGCTGCATGCCCGGGCTTTAGCTCATGAATCCCGCGATAGACACCGCACCCGGGTGTCCGCGCAGGCCCCAGCCCGAAGATTTCACAAAGACCGTTTTCATCTACTATCGGCTTGATGCCGGGGTACTCAAACAAGGCCTTAATCTCGGAGCCGAACACGAGTGTGCCTTCTGCTATGGTATAAAAAAGCGGCTTAATACCAAAGCGGTCACGCGCAAGAAAACAGCTTTTTTGCTTATCGTCCCAAATAGCCAAGGCGAACACGCCGTTGAGATGGGTTAGGAAGTCCTTGCCGTACTCAATATAGGCGCGCAATACCACCTCGGTATCCGAGATGGTGAGAAAGTTATGTCCTTTTGCCTGCAAAGCAGTGCGCACTTCCGGTGTATTATACAGCCTGCCGTTATACACCATCACATAAGTATTGCCGCCCTCGGTGCAAACCATGGGCTGGATATCCCCCGTCGGGTCTATGACAATCAGCCTGCGGTGTGCGAAGGCGATGTTTTCGCTCAGGTATTCTCCTCCTGCATCCGGGCCACGATGGTTTAAGGAGTTACCCATGCGTTTTACAATCTCCCTTGTTTGCTCTATCCGACCTAACAGGTTATCTCTAAAATCGCAGAAGCCTGCAATCCCACTCATACAATCAAGCCTTTCTTTGGGTTTTAATGACGGGTAACCCATTACCCTACTTAATAGTAATCCTTACCTTTTCCCACATATTCATTATATGAGTGTACAAGGGTGTTGTGATAGACAGGCGAGAAGATGCAAAAAGGCAACTGCCACAGCACAACGCTGATGACAGTTGCCCATTTTCAGATTTATCTTTTACTTATCCGCGCAGCACAGCACCTAAAGCCTGTACCGCTTTGAGAATACGCTTCATGGTCGCGTCCGCCTGCTCGTCAGTGAGGGTTCCCTCGGACGAACGCATGACAAGGCTGAAGGCGATGCTCTTCTTGTTCTCTTCAATCTGCTTGCCGCGGTAAACGTCAAACAGCTCTATGCGCTCAAGCAGCTTGCCCGCAGCGGACTTGATTGCCTTTTCGAGTACCAGCACCGGTGTTTCCTCGTCGCAGATGAGCGCGATATCGCGGGTGACGGCGGGGTATTTGGGCAGCGGGCGGTAGGTTTTCTCCGCACACCGTGCCGCAAACAGGGCGGGCACATCGATGGAGGCAACATAGCAGCGGGTGCCTATGCCGTAGTTTTGCGCAACCAAGGGGTGAATCTCGCCCATGATGCCGGCACGCGCGCCGTTTAGGATAATCTCCGCGCAGCGGCCGGGGTGGAAGGTGGGATCATCGGTTACCGCAGCATAGTCCGCCTCGGCGCCTATGGCGCTCATAATCGCCTCGGTAATCCCCTTGAGGGTGAAGAAGTCGGCATCCCCGCCATACATTCCATAGCACAGCACGCCAACCTCGCGGGGCTGAACGTTGGGGTCGGGGTTCTTGATATAGATGGTGCCGTTTTCAAACAGAGCTGCCTCAGGGTTGCGGTTGTTGTAGTTGCGCGCAAGCACCTCGAGCATAGAGGGCAGCATGGTGGTGCGCATAACGCTGGTATCTTCACCGAGCGGGTTGCGAATGGTCACGCTGTCGCGCAGGATGCTGTCCGGTGACAAGCGAATCTTATCGTAGTACTTGGGGCTGATAAAAGAGTAGGTCTGTACCTGGTCGCAGCCGCAGGCGCGCATAATTTCACTTAGTGTCCTATCAAACTGCTGCTCGGGAGTTAAAGCTCCGTCCGCCCTGCCGCGCAGGTGGGTGGTCGGGATGTTGTTGTAGCCGTAAATGCGGGCGATCTCCTCGGCGATGTCCGCCTTATGGGCGACATCGGTGCGGTAGCTCGGAACGGTAATCGTCCTGCCCTTGCAGTCAAAGCCGAGGGATGTTAAGATGCGCACCATCTCGGATTCCGGCAGGTCAATGCCGATGTAGCTGTTAATCCACTCGGGCTCGAGTGTTACAGTGCGCGGTGTCTTGTCGGAGTTATCCACATCAATGACGCCGCCTACCACTTCACCTGCACCGAGCAGCTCAACCAGCTCGCAGGCGCGCTCCAAGGCAGGCAGGGTATTTGCGGGGTCAAGGCCTTTTTCAAAGCGGGCAGATGCCTCGGTGCGCATGCCGAGTTTCTTTGCGGTGGTGCGTACCGATACACCGTCAAAGGTTGCTGACTCAAATACGACGGTGGTGGTGTCGTCCATGATGCCGCTGTACTCGCCGCCCATTACTCCGGCAACCGCGATGGGCTTATCGCTGTCCGCAATCACCAGCATTTCGGGCGAGAGGGTGCGCTCTGTGCCGTCGAGGGTGGTGATGGTTTCGTTTTCTTTTGCGTTGCGCACAATAATCTGCTGGCCCGCTACAAAGCGGTGGTCAAAGGCGTGCATGGGCTGACCGTATTCCAGCATGACATAGTTTGTGATGTCTACAAGGTTATTGATGGGGCGAACGCCGCTTGCGCGCAGGCGCTCACGCATCCAGCGGGGCGAGGGCGCTATGCGCACGTTCTTTACGATGCGCGCGCTGTAACGGGGGCAAAGGGTCTTGTTCTCTACCTTAACCGACAAGAGTGAGTTGATATCCCCGCCTGATTCTTTTACAACGGGGGTATGGAGCGTAAGCTCCTTGTCAAAGGTCACCGCCGCCTCGCGCGCAAGGCCGATGACCGACAAGCAGTCCGGTCTGTTGGAGGTAATCTCGAACTCGACCTTTACATCGTTTAGGCCGATTGCCTCGCGAATATCCTGACCGATTGTGCACTCCTCCTCAAGAAGGAAGATGCCGTCCTCGATTGCATAGGGGAAGTCGTTGGCAGTAAGGCCCAGCTCGCCTAAGGAGCACAGCATGCCGCAGGACTCAACACCGCGCAGCTTGCCCTTTTTAATCTTTACACCGCCGGGCAAAGTTGAGCCGTCAAGGGCAACGGGAACAAGCGCCCCCTCTACTACGTTGGTTGCGCCTGTTACTATCTGCACCGGTTCGCCCTTGCCGACATCCACGCTGCAAACCACGAGCTTATCAGCATTCGGGTGCTGGGTAATCGAGAGCACCTTGCCCACGACGACGTTTGAAATCTCCTCGCCCTCAATCTCGTAGCCCTCTACCTTGGAGCCGGACATGGTCATGCCTTCGGCAAAGGCGCGCGGGGGAACTTGTATATCAACATAATCTCTAAGCCATCTCATTGATAGATTCATCGAACCATCCTATCCTTTCCTGCTTTATCTAGTCAAGTAAAGCCTGCTGCCGAAACGCGGCTGCAAACGCTGAAAATCGCAAAGGGTTAGAACTGTGCTAAGAAGCGCACATCGTTGTCGTACAGGTGGCGGAGGTCGTCGATGTTAAAGCGCCGCATGACGATGCGCTCAAGGCCTACGCCGAACGCAAAGCCGCTGTACTCCTCGGGGTCAATGCCGCTCATTGACAGAACGTTGGGATGCACCATACCACAGCCCAAAATCTCAATCCAGCCCTCGTTCTTGCACAACGGACAGCCCTTGCCTTGGCAGGAGAAGCACATCATATCCACCTCGGCGGAGGGCTCGGTAAAGGGGAAGTGGTGCGGACGAAAACGCGTTTGAACATCCTTGCCGTACAGAGCTTTTACAAAGGCGTCTAGCGTGCCTTTGAGGTCGGACATCGTAATGCCCTTATCCACCACTAGGCCCTCAATCTGGTGGAAGAGCGGCGAATGGGTTGCGTCCACTGCGTCTGAGCGGTAAACACGTCCCGGGGCGATAACGCGGATGGGGGGCTTTTGCTTTTCCATTGCGCGCACCTGAACGGTAGAGGTCTGCGGGCGCAGAAGCATGGTATCGGTGATATAGAAGGTATCCTGCACATCGCGGGCGGGATGCCCTTTGGGGGTGTTCAGGGCGTCAAAGGCGTAGTAATCGTACTCAACCTCCGGGCCTTCGGCAATCGAAAAGCCCATGCCGAGGAAGATTTCGATAACCTCATCGAGCACGGCGTTAAGCGGGTGCTTTTTGCCGATCTTGCGCTTTTTGCCGGGCATGGTAACATCCAGCCGCTCGGCGGCCATTGCCCTTTCACGCTCGGCCTCCTTGATGGCGGTTACATGACGCTCGATGGTCTCCTCCAGCTGGGTACGGATCTCGTTTGCCAGCTGGCCGATGACAGGGCGTTCCTCGGCGCTTAAGGAACCCATCTGCTTTAAGACGGCGGTGAGCTCACCCTTTTTGCCGAGGTACTTCACGCGCAAAGCGTCCAATTCGGGAAGGGATTGTACGCGCTCAAGCTCTGCCAGCGCGCTCTCTTTAATCTGCAAAATAGCCTGTTTCATGATGTGTTCGTACCAGTCCTTTCATGTGACAATACACCGTGTTTTGCCGGCAAACGGCAACAAAAAAGCTTCCGCCCGCCGGGTAATGAATTACCCATGGGGCGAAAGCCATAATGACCTCCGTGGTACCACCCAAATTTCCGCCCGGGATAGACCGGACGGACACTTTGAAAGCCTGTAACGGGGCAAACCGTCGGCGCCTACTTAGCCTAAAGCTGTTCACCGCCGCCGCTCGTGAGTGAACTTCGCGGCATCTTTCCGTCAGCGCGCTTTCAGCCGGTGACGCGCATTCTCTTTTGACGCAAGTGGTGCCGTTACTCTCTCAGTCAACACGTTGTAGCTAGGTTTAAGATTAGCACATCCGCCTTCTTTTTTCAAGCCCTGCCCTGTTTTTGCCTAAAATACAAGGATTGTTTTCATTTTGTCCATAATAAGAGGCGGCTAATTTGTTGAATAAACAGGCGTGATATGCTATAATTTACAGGAATTATGCACATATTCTTATTGCAAAGCCGACTGCGTAAGAATCGTTGTTTTATAATAATCAAAAGGGTTGTGTGTAGTAAAATGGACATTTTTGTTGAGTATCTGGTTAAGAAGAAGACAACTGCTGTGACTGTGTTGCTTAAGATTGCCATTGTCATAGTGTCTTTAGCGCTGATTGCTTTCTTGTTTTTGCTCTCTTTTAGTCTTGGCAGTTTATCCATCATTGCCATCGCTGCCGCTGTGGGTGCGGGATACGGCGGATGGTACCTGCTGACAAGCTTTAACGTAGAGTACGAGTACTCCTTTACCAACGGCGAAATTGACATCGACAAGATTACTGCGCAGCGCAAGCGCAAGCGCTTAATTACGGTGGTCTGCCGCGAGGTAGAGGCCATCGGCAAATACAACCCCGCCGCACACGCTCACGCCGAGTATAAGACAAAAATCTTCGCGTGCGCAGACCCGCAGGATACCGAGAACACCTGGTACGTCATCTACAAGAGTGTGAACTTCGGCAGAACGCTGGTGGTGTTCAACCCCCCGGAGAAGATGCTCACCGCCATGAAGCCGTTTTTGCCCAGACTGTTGCAAAATGATATACAGCGGAACTGATTTATGTAGTATCTCCAGAATTAAAAATAGTATGAAAAACCCTCGTTTTATAGCGAGGGTATTTTCGCGTGAGGAGATTGCGCTGTTTGAAAGCCGCGGCATGAACCCGCAGACCGTCGCTGCCAACTGGGCCGCCAAGGAGGCCTTCGCGAAGGCGATGGGTACGGGGATTCGCGGCTTTTCTCTCTGCGAAGTATCCGTGTTGCGCGATAGTTTAGGCGCGCCCTTTTTTAAGCTATCGGGCGGGGCCTTAAGGGCTGCCCAAAAGCGAAACCTGCTCTTTTCCGTGAGCCTAAGCCATACGGATGATCTGGCGCTTGCCTTTGTCATCGCATACGATGCCATTCTTTTTGAGGGTGGCTCTTATCCCTTACCCCACCTGCCCCATCCCGGCTTGACCGATAAGGATACGCTGAGTTAATAAAGCAGATTGGCTGTGGGGTAAATAACTTACACAAAGTGGTATAACAGCACACAACGGAGGCTTGCCATGAGAATACTTACTACCGATCAGATGCGCGCCGCCGAGCGCGCTTCGCTTTCGCGGGGGTTTACCTTCCTGCGGCTGATGGAAAACGCGGGAACCGGCGCATATAAGATAATAGCTGAGCGTGAAGGCGCGCTGTTTGGCAAGCGCTGCGTAGTACTGTGCGGCAGCGGAAACAACGGCGGCGACGGCTATGTTGTGGCAAGGAGACTCGCGCGCGAGGGTGCGGTTGTCTCCTGCGTGATGGCGGGCAGCGACCCGAAATCAGATGAAGCGAAGGAAATGCTGCGCCTTTTACACAGCGAGCCGGTTAGCATCATGCGCTTGGAGGACAGCCGCCCTTCCGTAAACCTTTTGCTTGTTGAAGCAGATATCATCGTCGATGCCCTGTTTGGCACCGGCTTTCACGGTATGCTGCCCGACGGCTGCCGGTTTTTAGCTGAGATGTCCGCCCTCTCAAAGGCGCGGGTGTATTCGCTTGATGTCCCAAGCGGCATGGATGCCGACACAGGGTTAACGCAGGGCAAGTGCTTTAGCGCTGTGTGCACCATTGCGTTCGGCTGCCTAAAGCCCGCCCATATCGAACCTTCGGCCGCCCCATATCTCGGGGAGGTTACGGTGTGCGATATCGGCATCCCCGACGAGGTGTATGCCTCAGTGGGCAGCAAGCTCCACCTGATTGAGGGGGCCTTGGTTAAGCGGTGGCTCCGCCCGCGGCCTGATGACTCCTACAAGGGAACCTTCGGCAAGCTTTTGGTTGCAGCGGGCAGCTTAGGCATGACGGGCGCTGCCGTGCTGTCTTCCCGTGCTGCCTCGGCAAGCGGGGCAGGACTTGTGTATGTCGCATCTCCCCAACGGGTTATCCCGATACTCGCTTCTCACTTAATCGAGCAGGTCATGCTGCCCATGCCCGACACTGATGATGGCTCCTTCAGCGAACAGGCAATTCCATCGCTTTGTGCTGCACTCAGGGATAAGTCGGCATGTCTTGTCGGCTGCGGCATGCAGAATACCGCTCAGACCCGCATGCTGACACTGTCAATCCTGCAAAACGCAACCTGCCCCATTGTTTTGGATGCAGATGGAATAAATGCGATTGTCGGTGACATAGATATAGTAAGACAGGCATCACACGGCGTGGTGCTTACCCCCCATTACGGAGAATTTGCCCGTCTGGTTAACAAGGATACCGCGACCGTAGAGAGGCACCGTGTACAGCTTGCCTCTGAGTTTGCGCAGACCTTTGGCGTTACTTTGGTGCTCAAGGGCGCATACACCGTTGTCGCCTTTAAAAACGGGGAGGTCTACCTGCTAAACAGCCCGAACTCCGGTCTTGCCAAGGGCGGCAGCGGTGACCTGCTGGCGGGGCTTATTGCCGGCCTGCTAGCCCAGGGCCATACCCCCGAGCAGGCAGCGGTATGCGGTGCATATCTGCATTCGCGCGCGGCCCAGCTTACCGCCCAGCGTTTGTGTAAGGCAACCATGCAGCCAAGCGATGTGCTCAATGATCTGCACCTTGTGTTCCGGGAGCTTGCTTAGTGCGGTGTGCCCCTAAAATCCTTGTTGTATAGACGGCTTATCCTGCTTTTTCTTCCTTCTGCTTATCCACGCAACAAGGAGGTTGTTTATCCATGAAAAAGTTGATTATATTGGTTGCCCTTTTGATAACACTCACGCTGAGTGCATGTTCCTCCTCAAGGCCCGAGCCTAAGACCGCGGCCGATAATCTGTCCTCCTCGTCTTATAACACCCGTGCGGTGGTGCAGTATCAGGACATCAAGGCCGACCTTGAGCTTATCAAGGACGAAAAGCGGTGTCTCGTAACCTTTGCAAGCCCCGAGTCGCTCAAGGATTTATCGTTTGACTACACCGGCGACCTTGTGACGATTAACTACGGCAAGCTGAGCTTTTCGGTCGACCCTGACTCGGTGCCGGGGCAAGCCCTGTCCTCCCTGCTTATCTCGTCGCTCAATTCCTCTCTTGAGCAGCGCGGCGTGACTATTGAGGACACCGGCAAGGCCATCAAGATTTTAGGCCAGACCAACGGCACCCAGTTTGAGCTGATACTAGACCGTCAAAACGGCAACGCCCTGTCGCTTGCCATCCCCGAGGATGAACTGAGCCTTGAGTTTTATAACTTCAAATTTTTAGGCTGACATATTAATCCCGCCCTGCGGACGAAAAGGTTCGCAGGGCTTTATTTTTTGCTGTGTAAATAATCAACTTTAAAAGCGGACAAACATATACTGGGGTAAAAGGAGAGTGTTCATAATGAATAAGAACGAACGTTACCCCTATGAGTTGATTCCTCTTCCCTACGCCTACAACGCCCTAGAGCCGTATATCGATGAAGAGACGATGCACCTGCACCACGACAAGCACCTGCGCACATACGTTGATAACCTAAACAACACGCTTGCCTCCTGCCCCGGACTTCAGTCGGTTCCCTTGGTCACAATGCTTGCACGGTGCGAGACCCTGCCCGAAAACGTCCGCGAGTCAGTGCGCAACAACGGCGGCGGAGTGTACAATCACGACCTCTTTTTCTCCCTGATGGCACCCGCCAAGGGGCAGAAGCCGGAAGGTGCACTGATGGATGCCATCACCCGCAGCTTCGGCTCTTTTGACCGATGGAAGGAGCGCTTTAAGGCGGCAGCACTCGGCCGGTTTGGTTCGGGTTGGGCGTGGCTTGTGGTTTGCCACGGCGGATGGCTTTCCATCGCGAGTACTGCCAATCAGGATGTTCCGTTTGCATCGGGTGTCTACCCCATCCTGCTGCTTGATGTGTGGGAGCACGCCTACTACCTCAAGTACCAAAACCGCAGAGCCGAGTACATAGACAACTGGTTTAACGTTGTGAACTGGGAGGCGGTCGGCAAGCGGTATGAGGCATATGTAAACCCAACTGTCTGTTGACAAGGGTAGCTCTAAGCGGTAGTCTATAAAAAGAAACATCAAAGAAAGGATTATACAACCATGAATTTTATATATGAGCCAAACCGCATCTATATGGCAGATGAGTCCGGTAAAGTGCTTGCGGAGGTTACCTTCCCCGCCGTCTCGGATACGACGGTGAATATCAACCACACCTTTGTGGACGACAGCCTGCGCGGGCAGGGTGTTGCGGCACAGCTTGTAAGGGCTGCCGCCGACCATCTGCGCGCCGAGGGAAAAAAGGCCATGCCCACCTGCTCCTATGCCGTTAAATGGTTTGAGAAGAACCCTGACTATGCGGATGTGCTTGCATAAGACAATGCTATAATTACAGTAAAACGCCCTTGCGGATACAATCCGCAAGGGCGTTTGATGTTTTATGTAATCTTATGATTTTAAACCAACGGCTGGATGCTATCGAAAATCTCCTGTATCCCGCCGCATATGTCGCGGTAGGCGGTAAGGCTTTCTTTCTCCATGCCGGTTTCATCGCGCGTGGGGGTGCTGGCATAGCACAGGTAGTCTCCCCATTCACCGAGTAAGATGTTACTTGCAAAGCCGGTTACGGATGGGATATCTACTCCATCCCCCAGCTGCCGCTTATCATATACCGTGATGACAAACACGGCGCGTAGGGAGTCATAGACTGCGGTGAGCTTTTCGTCGTACTCCTGCTCGGGCATCTCATCACCCATGAGCTCCAGCTCCTGAATTAGGTCAAGCGATTCATAGGGCATAAAATCGGCATACAGCTTATGTACATAAGGCGTGCCGTCAGCCTCTTGCCCGTTCTCGGTTTCGGATGTTGCAAACACACCGCTTTGGGCGTACTGCGAGTACTTAGCGGGAAAGCGCAGGGTGTACACCTGTGCAAAGCTGCGCTCAACGGCGTCTTGCTCCGATGAGGTTTGCTCCGCATGCATGGCTTTCCCTTTTGTGCAGCCGCAGACAAGGAAGACGAGTGCACAGATAAGCGCCATATAGGCTGTTGTTATACGACGCATCGGTTCATCCTCCTTGCTTCCAAACCACCAATCATTCGGTTTTCATTATACCCCGAGCACCAGGAAGCGTCAACGCGGACAAATTTCAGTTTGTTTTGTAAGATGCGATTAATTGCTGAATTATTAGGATGAATGTGGTATGATAATATCATATTAAGTAGAAATAATTGGATATTTGTTATATTCCATGCAGTATTTACCGGATTAGACGACACAGTTTTAATAGCACGCTCAAACAAGGAGGACTCATGATGGCGAAACGACTATTTAGACTTGTTGCCTGCCTTTTGGCGCTGAGTATCCTGCTATCCTGCGGGGTATGGGTAAACGCCCAACCGACGTCTGGGCAAAAGACACTGGACGGCGAGCTGCGCGGGGTGTTTGTGGACTCCTTTGCGAATAAGGATTTTCCCTCCGCACCCGGGCTGAGCGAATCGGCCCTAAAGGCGGAGCTGGATAAAATACTGTCTGCTGCGGCGGAAAAAAAACTCAACGCCGTGTTCTTTAAGGTTTGCGCCTCCGGCGATGCTTTGTACAACTCCAGCGTCTTCCCCGTGTCCTACTATCTGACCGGCAAACAGGGGTCTGCACTCACCTTTGACCCGCTTGACTATCTTTGCTCTTCTGCCGCAAAACGCGGCATTAAGGTGTTTGCGTGGATTGACCCGGTGCGGGCTACCCTCGGTACCCCCGACGCGGACAGCCTTGAGGCCTTAGAGAAATATGTGGATTCCACACAGGGCTATGTTCCGCCCCAGCTCTCCTCCGCAAAGGGCGATAACCTGCCCCAAAACAGTCTCAGCAGCAAAAGCCCCGGCGCTCAGCATCCCGAGTACCTTATCACGGGCGACAATAACGCAAAGTATTATGATATCGCAAACCCCGATGTGCGCAAGCTGTTTTCCGATGCCGCAGCGGAGCTTGTGAGCGGATATAAGATAAGCGGCATACTGCTGGATGCCGACGTCTACCCGAAAAACCTGAACGATTCCGCCTCCTATCAAAAGTTCGGCGGCACCCGGTCTATTGACGAGTTTAGGCGGGATAACGTCACGGCTTTGGTCAGCGAGGTATCCAAGCGCGTGGCAGAAACCGACCCATCCAAGTTCTTTGGCGTTGCTACAACAAGCGATGCTTATACCCTTGACGATGCCTACGACACCGCCGCATGGATTGGCGAAGGGATTATAGACATAATCATCCCTAGGCTCTACACCGCCATCGGCTACGGTGCGGACGATTTTAAAACCCGCATTGAAGGCTGGCAGGAGGCCACCTACGGCACGCCAGTCCTCCTGATGCCCGCCATCAACAGCGCGGCAGTCGGGGATATCAACCAAAGCGGCGGCAGCTACATGGACCCCGCGGAGCTGATGTACGAGATTATGATGGCGCGCAGCTGCTACAGCGACGGTCATGTGTACAGCGACAGCACCTCCTTTATGAAAAACCCGCTGAAGATGTACGATAAGATCAGCCGCCTTTACCTTGACAGCTCCGTCAACGACCGCACGAGCTCCTTTACGGTAAGCGGCAAGCTCTCTGTCACCCGCCCGAGCGGAGATATTTCGATTAACACCAACACCTACTTTATCATGGGTACCTCCGACCCCAATCAGGACTTGTACGTCAACGGCGAGCTTGTAACAAACCGCGCTGCGGGCGGCACGTTCGGCGTGTTCCTCAATATCCCGGTAGGAACCACGACCGTGACGGTTACACAGGGCTCAAAGACCATTACGCGCACCATCAAGCGGGCCTCCTCCGGCGGCGTGAGTAAGATATCAAAGATTACCCAAAGCTCGATGCTGCCATCCTCGATGGGGGTTGTAAAGAGTGGTCAGACCTATGAAGTCAAGTGCATAGCCCCCTCGGGTGCTGTTGTTACCGCAAGCATCGGCGGCAACACCTGTACTCTAACGCAGGTGGCAGCCACCGCCGAGAACGGGGTTCCCGCCACCTATAAAGGCTCCCTGACAGTAAGCGGCGACTACTCCGAGTCGCGCACCACTAATCTCGGCAAGGTGACATACACCCTGCAGTATAACGGCAAGACCACAACCTATCAATCGTCGGGCGAGCTCTTCTATGTAGGGGCAAATACCACCGCCTCGGTGCGGATGCTTGATGACATCACCCTAGTGTATAAATCGGCGGACAGCAACTCCGAAACAATTACCAACCTGCGCAAGAATACGACCGATTACGTCGCGGATGAAACAGATACCATGTTTAAGCTCTCTATGGGCGGATACGTCAAAAAGTCTGCCGTGACGATGGTGGAGGGTGAAACGCTCCCGGCCCCGACGCTCAAGGGCATTACGTTTGAAAAGGATTCAAGCGGCGAAGGGTATGTTTTAAAGGGTGGGGCGAATATCCCGTTTTCCTTCTCCCGCTCAGGAGATACGGTCAAGGTTTCTCTGTACAACCTAAAGGGGTTAACGGGCTTTGATGTATCACAGAGCGGCCTGTTCTCCTCCTGTACGGTAGACGGGCAGACCGCGACCTTTACGCTGAAAGCCGGTGCCTCCCTTTGGGGCTACAGCCTAAGCTACCGCGGTAATGATGCGGTGCTGTACTTTAAAAAGGCCCCCGCAAAGTCAAATAACCCCGATAAGCCGCTAAGCGGAATAACCGTCGTGCTCGACCCCGGCCACGGCGGAGCCGACCCCGGCGCGCTTGGGCCCACCGGCGAAAAAGGGGCGATGGAAAAACACATCACCCTTGCGATATCGCAGAAGGCACGCACCTACCTGCAGGAGCTCGGCGCTCAGGTATACCTAACCCGCCAGAGCGATAACGGCGCAACTCTTGCCGACCGCGCAGGACTGGGCGAAAAGGTAAGGGCCGACTTCTTTGTTTCCGTTCATATCAACAGTACGGCAGAGTCGGCAAATTCCAACAAAGCAACAGGTGTTGAGGTGTATTACTATACCTCTGCATCCAGCAGTCTTGCAAGCAACCTCTTAAGTCAGCTTTCTGCCCAGACGGGGCGTAAGGCACGGGGTACATATCGCTCCACCTATGTGGTTACGCGAACTTACTACGCTCCATCGGTATTGTGCGAGCTTGGGTTTATCTCCAACCCCTCGGAGTATGAGCAGATGCTCTCCGCCAACGATATCGACCGCGCCGCATATGCGATATCAAGAGGAATTCTTAATAGCATATAATGCAGTAGTGATAGTTGCATCCCTTGCGCTTTTACTGAGGAAAGCTCGCTTCATATTTACAATCTCTAAAGTACGAAAACCCTGCATAAATGCTATACTTTTCACATAGCTTTGACCTGAGAGCCCTGCAGCTCTCAGGTCTTTTTGTGTTTTGGGCCGTCGGCGTGGGAGTATGGGGGAGATTTTTATGTACGAGGAGAGTGGCAGTCATGAAGAAAACCATCATTGCGTTTAGCCTGCTCCTTCTGGTGGGGCTTGCGCTGGTGGGGGTAGGCGGGTTTGTGCTAATCGATGATGCCCAGCAAACCCTGCACGGGGTGTGCATCGGGGTGGGAGCGGGGCTTTCGGGGCTTAGCATTGCAAAGCTGATTCAGCCGTACTGCTATTACGCCATCCCGAACAGGCACAGGAGCAGATGGAAGAGACGGATAAGCGCGCTGATATCATTTCCGACAAGGCAAAGAGCAAGGGGTTTGACGCCATGTCGCTTATATACGGCACTGCTATGCTCATCTGCGTGCTGCTTGATGCAAGTATAGCGATTATCCTTGTGATGGTGATAGCCTATCTTATGGTGTACGCTGTACAGGTATATTACCTCTCTAAGTACGCAAAAGAAATGTAACCGGGGTTTTATATCCATAAGGAAATAAGGATGCGGGCAAAGGTTTGCCCCGTGTCCTTTTGTTTTGCGCAGTAATGCGAAAAAGGGCTTGACACCCCCATTTCCAGCATTTATAGTGGGTTAGGAGCCGTTTTTTACGGCAGGCACTACGATTTGCAAATGAGGTGCAATGTATTGAGCGACAAAATGCGCATCGAGCGTGACTCGATGGGAGAGATTGCAGTACCATCCGACCGCTATTGGGCAGCGCAGACCCAGCGCAGCCTTGAGAACTTTAGAATCGGCACAGAGAAGATGCCCACTGAGATTATTCGTGCGTTTGCAGTGCTTAAAAAGGCAAGCGCGCTTGCAAACCACAGTCTGACCAAGCTAGACGATGAGCGCACAGACCTCATCACCCGGGTTTGCGATGAGATTCTTTCTGGCAAGCTGGACGACCACTTTCCGCTTGCGGTGTGGCAGACGGGCAGCGGTACACAGTCCAATATGAACGTTAACGAGGTCATAGCCAACCGCGCAAATGAGCTGTGCGGCAAGCGGCTATTACACCCGAACGACCATGTGAACATGTCTCAAAGCTCTAACGACACCTTCCCCACCGCCATGCACATCGCTGCGGTTACCTCCATAAGGCAGCAGCTTCTGCCCTCGCTTGATGTTCTTACCGCAACCTTTGCGCGGCTGGAAAAGGAGTACGCCGATGTCGTAAAGTCGGGTAGAACCCACCTGCAGGATGCCACACCCATAACCTTCGGGCAGGAGATCAGCGGCTGGCGCGCGATGCTTGAAACCGCACGGGATATGATTGTCTCCTCCCTCTCTCCCCTCATGCAGCTTGCGCTGGGCGGCACAGCCGTAGGTACGGGGCTCAATGCCCCCAAGGGCTTTGCCGAAGAGGCCGCCAGGCAGATTGCCGAGCTAACCGGCGAGCCGTTTGTGACGGCGCAGAATAAATTCCACTCCCTCACCGCGAAGGATGAACTGGTGTTTGCGCACGGCGCACTCAAGGCGCTTGCCGCAAACCTCATGAAGATTGCCAACGACATACGCTGGCTCGCGAGCGGCCCTCGGTGCGGTCTTGGCGAGATACAGATACCCGAAAACGAGCCGGGCAGCTCGATTATGCCGGGCAAGGTCAACCCCACTCAGTGCGAGGCGGTGACGATGGTTGCCGTACAGGTTATGGCAAACGATGTTGCGGTGGGCATGGCGGCGTCTCAGGGCAACTTTGAGCTCAATGTGTTTATGCCGGTGTGCATCTACAACTTCCTGCAATCGGTCCGCCTGCTTTCAGATGCCATGAAGTCGTTTAACGATCACTGCGCGGTGGGCATCACCCCAAACCGCGAGAAGATGGCACACAATCTGCACAACTCGCTCATGCTGGTAACAGCGCTTTCCCCCTACATCGGCTATGACAACGCAGCGAAGTGCGCAAAGTATGCGTATGAGCACAACATCTCCCTGCGGGAATCTGCCGTGACACTCGGGCTGCTGACAGCCGAGCGGTTTGACGAGGTGTTCCATCCCGAAGAGATGGTATAATACACTCCGGGGATACTATCATTGACACTACTGTAAAGGAAGTTATATAAATGGATATCAGCCAGCAGTCACTTGATTTGCACTATCAACTGCGCGGGAAGATTGAGGTGGTATCGCGAAAGGCCATCAACACCCGCGAGGACCTCTCGCTGCTATACACTCCCGGTGTTGCGGAACCCTGCCGGGCAATTGCGGCAGACTATGAGAAATCCTTTGAACTGACAAGGCGCTCAAACCTTGTTGCCGTCATCACGGACGGTTCTGCCGTTCTGGGCCTGGGCGACATCGGCCCTGCCGCCGGCATGCCGGTGATGGAGGGCAAGTGCGCCCTGTTTAAGGAGTTCGGCGGAGTGGATGCCTTCCCCATCTGCGTGGACACCAAGGATGTGGACAAGCTTGTGGAGACCATCTACCTGATTTCCAAGAGCTTCGGCGGTATCAATCTTGAGGACATCGCCGCCCCCCGCTGCTTTGAGGTGGAGCGCAGGCTCAAGGAACTTTGTGATATTCCGGTCTTTCACGATGACCAGCACGGCACCGCTATTGTGGTAGCAGCAGCCATGCTCAACGCCATCAAGGTTACGGGCAAGACCATGGGCAAGCTAAAGATTGTCATCAACGGCGCTGGCGCTGCGGGCATTGCCATTGGCAACCTTCTCATCTCGATGGGGTTTGGCAACGTTGTGATGTGCGATATCAACGGCATCATCTGCGAGGGTGACGATAACCTGACCGCTCCGCAGGCCGAGATTGCGAAGATTTCAAACCTTGACCACGAGCACGGTCTGTTGGCTGATGCCCTGCGTGGTGCCGATGCCTTTGTGGGCGTCTCCCGCCCCGGGCTTGTCACGGCCGAGATGGTGTCGACCATGAACGGCGGCATCGTGCTTGCAATGGCAAACCCAACGCCTGAGATTATGCCCGATGAGGCCAAGCACGGCGGCGCCTTGGTAATCGGCACAGGACGTTCGGACTTCCCCAACCAGATTAACAACGTGCTGGTCTTCCCCGGCGTGTTTAAGGGAGCTCTCACCGTGCGGGCAAAGCGCATCACCGAGGGCATGAAGCAGCGCGCTGCGTATGCAATCGCAGACCTGGTTTCCCCCGAAGACCTAAGCCATGACTACATCATTCCGAGTGCACTTGACAAAAAGGTGGCAGACGCCGTCGCCAAGGCGGTAGCGGACGAGGCCATAAGAACGGGCGAGGCTAGGATTTAGCCTGCACTTATCACATAAATAGCAAAAATCCCCCGTTAGGCCTGCACTTTATACGCAGGTAAACGGGGGATTGTTATTCTTTACGCTAGTTCTGTTTGCTTTTCATAATCTTGTTGATGCGCTCTGTGAACAGGAACATCAAAGCGGTACAAACCATCAGGAAAGGGGCAAACCACAGGAAGGTGGATTGCTCGGCCAAAAAGCCAAACAGGGGCGGCATGATGGTAGAGCCGACACACGCAACGGCCTGCTGAAAGCTCATCACTACGCGTGCATCCTCCTTGCCGAATCTCGTAGGCGTTTCGTGCAGCATACAGGGGAAGATGGGGGCGCAGCCAAGTCCGACCAGCACAAAGCCTATCGCATTAAGCAGTACGGGCACCGGCAGCAGCATCAAAAGGGCCCCGAGCAGGATAATCCCCTGGCCTAGCCGAATAAGGGTGGTGTTGCGCAGCTTTATGGTCGCAAAGCCGGTGATAAAGCGTCCGAACGTGATGCCGAAGTAGAAATACGACACCCACTTAGCCGCTTGGGCAGCAGAAGCGCCCTTGAACTCCGTTAGGTAGCTTGCGCCCCACAGGCCCATGGTCGCTTCGGTTGCACAGTAAAAGAAGAAGGAAAAGAGCGCCGCCTTTACCCCCTTCATGCGGAGCACATAGACCATGCCCTTGTCCTCGGACTTTGCAGCCACTTCATTGTGCGAAACAGCCCCACCGTTTGACATCGCTATCACACGCTTCCACAGAGGCAGCGAGAACAGAAGGATGAAGAACAAGGTAAACTGCAGCGAAGAAACGGTCGAAAAGCCGCCGCGCCAGCTCCCCGCAGTAATGCTGCGGGACATGATAACAGGGCCGATCATAGAGCCTACTCCCCAAAAGCAGTGCAGCCAGCTCATATGGCGCGACTGGTAGTGCTCGGCGACAAAGGCATTGAGTCCTGCATCCACGCAGCCGCCGCCCAGCCCCAATGGAACACACAATAAAACCACGACATAGTACGAGGGTGCAAACGAGATGCCGAGCAGAGCAAGTGCTGTCATCAGCACGCTTGCAACCGTCACTTTTCCTGTCCCGAAGCGGCGGACGGCTCGCACGCTGAAAAGACTCGATACCATGGTCGAGGCAAAGATAACAATTGAAAGCAGGCCTGCAAAGCTGTAGGGAACACCGAACTCCGGCTGCATGGCAGGCCAGCAGGCACCCATCATCGAGTCGGGCAGACCTAAGCTGATAAAGGCGAGATAGATTAGAATCAGAAGTAGTAATGCCATATAGTAATTTGTCTCCTTCTACGTTAGGGCACCCTGCCATAACAAGCCGCGGGCAGATACCGCTAAAGCAAACTCGATATCAAATATAAACCATCTCCATTTGAATGTCAAACGTCGAGGCCCAAATGGCAATAATCTACCTACTCACAGCACCAGCGCTATAAAGAAGGCATCCGCACGTTTGATATGCTCCCCTTAAAGTAGACAGTGGAAAAAACAAAACCACTGAAACAGAGAGGGGAGTATTATTGTGTCAGGAAAGCCGAAGATTCCGCCGGAGGAGAAAATAGCTGCAGTGGAAGCATATC
>JAEZKF010000003.1 GCA_023415575.1 Bacillota bacterium | reverse complement strand
CCCAACTTCATTATAAACTATTCTACAATCTCCACAAGTCATTTTCGTTGATTTCTACATAATATTGTAATTTATTATGTAAATTTTGTTAATTTTAAATTAATTTTTTTGGTGATACAATGAATGTAGTAAAGAGAAAGGAGAAATATGATGGAAGAAATCATTCCGCTGACCAACATTAAAGCACAATTATCTGCTTCCAACTGGCAAGATGCCATCCGACATGCGGGAGAAATTCTTCTGACAGCAGGTAGTATACAGGAAAAATATATTGACAGCATGATCTCTGCAGTTTATGAGTATGGACCCTATATGGTCATTATGCCGGGTCTTGCCATTGCCCATGCTGCCCCCGGACCGGACAACGGCGTAATTCAAAATGATGTTTCTCTGATTAATTTAACAAGCCCGGTCTCATTTATTTCTGAAGAAAAGATTGTTTCGGTAGTTCTCTGCATAAGCTGTACTGATCACGATTCGCATCTTAAAACCATGCGCCGGGTAGCAAAAGCACTGATGAAAGAAGGCTCTGTAGATTTACTGACAACCGCTAAAACCAACCAAGAAATGTACGATATTATTAATTCTTGATATGCTGTGCTTTGGCACTGTATATACTACTGCTTTTGAAGGGTGATTGGAAATGAGTGAAGTAAAAATTCAGGCTGTATGCGGTTTTGGGTGTGGTTCCTCTCTTTTTTTAAGAATGAAGATTGAGGAAGTTCTTGAGAAAAATCATTTGGAAGCCAAGGTGTTCTGCGGAGATGTTGGAACCTGCTGCTCTGCCCCGTGTGATGTTATTTTCATTTCGGAAGAGCTTGCCGGGCGCATCCAGGACCGTGCCACAGTCCCTCTTGTTATTGTAAAAAACTTTATGGATGACAAAGAGGTAGAAGAAAAGGTATTGGGGTACTTTAGCAAATAATAAACAGTTGTAGGGAGGAGTAGTTATGGCAGTTCTAAATTTTATCGTCAATGAAATTTTTGGCCAGGGCGCTATATTCCTTGCATTAATTGCATGCATCGGTCTTATTTTACTAAAAAAGCCATTTACCGAAATTGTCCGTGGTACTGCAATGACCGCCATTGGATTTTTTGTATTGAATCAGGGTGTGAGCCTTATTTCCGGAAATGTGGCAGATATCGGAACAGCCTTTTCAAAGATTATGCCGGGCTCTACCGCCGCACCGGATATGGCAGACTTTGGTACCAAGTACGGTACCCAAATCGGCATTGTTATGTTGGTTGCTTTTATTATCAACCTGCTGTTTGCCAGATTCACCAAATTTAAGGCGGTCTTTTTAACAGGCCATATGCTTTACTGGTTCCCGTATATTTTTATTGCCGCAGGGGTAGACGCAGGTTTAAGCGGGGTTTCTCTGGTAGTCTTGGCAACAGTTTTTACCGCCGCCTATATGATTATCTCCCCCAACCTGATGCGTCCTTTGGTCAAGGAGGTTACGGGTAACGACAGCTTCACTGTTGCTCACCCCACTACGGTGCTGTCCCTTGTGGCAGGTTACTTAGGCAAAGTGGTTGGCAACAAAGAAAAATCCACCGAGGATATTAAATTTCCCAAGGCGCTGGGGTTCCTGCGTGAAGTTTCTATCACCGGCTCCATCGTCATCTGCCTAACCTATATTGTTATGGGTGTTGTCCTCAGCGTCAACGGCTTCAGCCCTGCTGAGGTTTGGGGTTATTCCAGCGCATTTACCTTCTACTTTACCAAAGGCATTATGTTTGGCGTTGGCGTCACCATTATGCTGCTGGGTGTTCGACTACTTATTTCTGAAATTGTTCCCGCCTTTAAGGGCATTGCCACAAAGGTTGTTCCAGGTGCTATCCCCGGTTTGGACTGCCCCGTATTGTTCAACTATGCCCCCAATGCACTACTTATCGGCTTTATCGTAGCCCTTGTTACTTCCACTATCACCATCCTCATCACCGTTCCCATGGGTATCTTCCCCATGGTGGTACTGCCGTTGGCCTTTACCTGCTTCTTCGAAACAGGTACCGCAGCCATCATCGGCAATGCTACCGGCGGCATCCGGGGCTGCATTATCGGTTCTGCCGTCTGCGGTATTCTTATGGTGCTTTTGGTTGGCTTTGCCGGTTTCTTCTACAGCAATACCATCGGCAACTGGATGCTGGTATTCGGCGGTAACGATTTTTCGCTGTGGGGCATTTTAGAAGGACTGGTCGCCAGATTGTTTGTGTAATCTTACAGTAGATTCTACCTAACTATTTTTGTCCAATTGCCTTATTCAAAAGCAACGGATTGGTAACAGACAAAACCCCCTATTGTGAGGCAAACGCCGCACAATAGGGGGTTTTTAGTATTTTAAAATTAGTCGGCAAAGGAAATGCCAACACTTCGTGCAATGTGTACCAGCTCATCATCGGGGTTAACCAGTCTTTGGTTGCCAATCATAGTTGCACTGCTGATTACTTCTTCCAAGGATACTGCAGTAGGCTGATTGTTGCGAATGGCAACCATTTTACCAAAGTTGCCTTTTTCATCGGGAACCAGATGATTGAGCAGCTGGTCAACGGCAAAAACACCCAGACGAGTGCAAAGTAGGCGATCATTGGCTGTAGGTGTACCACCGCGCTGGGCGTATCCCACATTGGTGGCACGGCACTCCACATCCATAATTACTTCGTTAATGGCATATCCGTTTTCGTCACGGGAGTTGTTCAGTGCTTTTTCTACGTACTCGGCAATGATGTTGGAAACTCCACCAAAACGAACCGCATCAGGAGATCCTTCTACAATTTTACTGGTAAAGCTGCCATCTGTGGGAGTTTCTACACCCTCGGATACAATAACAAAGCAGTTGCCTTTTTGAGTCAGGCGGTTACGAATTTCCTCCACCAGGTTTTCTGCCTTATAGGGGATTTCGGGGATGAGAACAATATCTGCCGCACTGCTGATAGCGGTGCTAAGGGCAATATGACCTGCGTTACGGCCCATAACCTCAATAAACATCACGCGGCTGTGTGCTACACCGGTGGTATTGATGCTTTGCACCGCCTGTACAC
>JAEZKF010000030.1 GCA_023415575.1 Bacillota bacterium | reverse complement strand
AGCATGCGCTGTCCATAACCGAGGATGCGCTCAGCACAAGCGGCCCGGATATGCCGAAGTGGGTAAACAGCATCTCGCCGAGCTCGCTGAACACTGTTTTGTCGCGTTTTACGTCCACAACCGAAAGGGTGACGTTTTTCAGCGACAGGCCCATTGCGCGCTTGCACCAATCCTCATTCGTCACAATGGGGATAAGGGCGGGCTCAGTAGGCATAATCGTGTGCCCCGCCTGCATGGCAAACCGATAGCCGTCGCCGGTAGAGCCTGTTCCCGGATAAGACAGGCCGCCGGTCGCAACGATAACAGAGGGTGCATAATACGTTTTACCCTCGTGCGTCGAGGCACCCTTTACCGCGCCGTTTTCGAGGATTAGCTCCTTTACCCTTGCGGTCTCTAGATGGGCACCCTGCTCCTTTGCATAGCGTATCAGTGCAGCGGCAACGTCCGCTGAGCGGTCCGAAACCGGAAAAACGCGGTTGCCGCGCTCGGTTTTCAGCGCAAGGCCAAGGCGTTCAAAAAACGCCATGGCATCCTGCGGAGAGAATGCGGCAATCGCGCTGTATAGAAAACGCCCGTTGGTTTTCACCTGCGAGATAAAATGATCCTGTGTGCAGTTGTTGGTTACGTTGCAGCGCCCTTTTCCGGTGATGAGCACCTTCTTGGCAGGGCGGTCGTTACGCTCTAAGACAAGTGTCTTTTTTCCTTGCGCAGCTGCGGTACCCGCCGCCATAAGTCCGGCAGCGCCCGCGCCTATTACAATGACATCATAGTTGTTGTACAAAGCCGGTATTCCGTTCCCTTTCCGCACTTAATTTGCGCGTAAGTTTTGCTGCGATGGTACACGGTTACAGCGCCAGTCGCGCAGTATTATTATACGATAATCGGCAGTTTGCATTCCTAGTCCTCAATCCGTTCGTTGGATGAGGGGGAATCGCTCTTTTCGTAGACGTTATAAAGGTCCCAGATGTTCTCAAGCTTTGAGAAGGTTTCGGCAATCTCTTCCTTCTTGGAAAGGCTTACCGCAATAATCAAGGCGTTAATCAGGCTGAGCGGAGCGACGAGCGAGTCCACAAAGCTTGCCATGTCGCTGCGTGCAAGTAACAGATGAGATGCGCACGCTGCAAGGGGCGCGGACTTGCTGTCCGTGATAGCGATGACCTCGGCGCCGGATTTTGACGCATAATCACATGCGCGCACCGTTCGCTTAGAGTAGCGCGGAAAGCTCACGGCAATCATGACATCGCCCTTGCCGATGCGAAGAATCTGCTCGAACATCTCGCTTGAGCTGTTGGTGGTTACGATATGGACATTGGGAAACACAAGACTAAAGTAAAAGCCCAAGAAGCCTGCCAGCGCCGACGCACTGCGCCCGCCCATAATGTAGATGTTGTTTGCGCCGATGATGGCGTTCACAGCATCCGAAAAGGCCTGTTTGGAGGTCTGCTCCAGCGTGCGGCGGATGTTGCTGATATCAGAGCTTAGCACCTTCTCCAATACCTCGCCCACATCGCCGACACCGATCTGCTCGCTTGCAACCTCCATGCGCTGAACCGAGGTAAGCTTGTTGCGAATCATCTCCTGCAGAGCGTGCTGCAGCTCAGGGTACCCTTCAAACCCCACCTCTGACGCAAACCGAACCACGGTGGACTCACTGACGCCGACCGCCTCACCCAGACGGGATGCGGTCATAAAGGCCGCCTTATCGTAGTGTGCGGTAATGTAGGCGGCTATGGCCCGCTGCCCCTTGGAGAACCTGCTCATATTGGACTCGATAATCTGCAACAGATTGCCTTGCATGAAGCTTCACCATTTCCTTCGTAGTAAATCGTTTTATTTTGAATGTTTACATGAAGTCTTACGCGGAGTAATTAAAGAAAATGCCCTAAAACAAAGTAATTTTACGTACCGCCATCGAATGACATCATATGGTTTTTCCTGCAATCTATGCAGGATGTGCTTTCTAAAATTGCATAATCGCTATGATTATATTATATGTAAGCCGTAAAAAAATCAAGAGTATCGCAGGCAAATCCCGCGCAATCACTGCAAAAACGTTTATTACAAACTGTGATTATGCCACAAGGTCAAGGGACATTGGCAGAAAAACGAGTCAGATTTTTCCTGTGATAACTTAAGTAATCCGTAGATATAATAATAACACGATGGTCGTAACTGCGGTATGCGAGGTCAAGCGTTTGCATGAAAAGGTAAAATGTATACCGAGATACGACTGTCGTTGGGCGGCATTCTGGTGATGCTGCCCTTACATATTTTTTGACGAATTACAGGATGCTAGCCGCAAATTTAAAAGCTTAGCTGCTCACCGAGGTCTGTTTCCTTTGGAATAGAACCAACGGAGGGCAGTGTTTTTGTGCGGAAACGGTGGGCGTTGCCCAGCATATGCTCTTCAAAGGGTACAGCCGATACCACGCGCTGGTCTTTTTTAAGCGTCATAACCGATACACCCTGGTTGTCCTTTGTGTTCTTCTCGGCAATTGCACCCGAATGAACAAGCAATACGCGCCCGGCAGAGCTTGTGACCATGTACTCGCGGTCCTCCAAAGTAAACAGGATGGACGCAACAGGGCTCTTGGAGCCATAGGCGTTTATTAGCTTTTTGCGGCGGGTCTTGGTCTGGTAGCTTGCAAGCGGCACCTTGGAAAGCTTGCCGTTTTCAAAGAAGAACAGCATATACCCGCTGTAATCGGATGTGACAACCATGTACAGGGCAGCTTCTCCCTCGTCCATTCCGAGTTTGGCAGGGATATAATCACCCAAGACGCTTGCCTTGGTATCCTCAAAGTCGCATGCGCGCGCCTTATACACCTGACAGCGGTTTGTAAAGAACAACAGCTCAGCCGTGTTGGTGCCCTCCACCTGCAGGATAATCTCGTCGCCCTCTTTGAGCTTGTGGTCGGCGCTCATGCGCAGCGACTGGGGTGTAATCTTTTTAAAGTAGCCGTCTTTTGAAAAGAACAGGTTAACGGGATAATCGGGGATGTTCTCCTCCTCCGGCTCCTCCTGCTCATCGACAGAAAAGCTAATAAGGCTCTTACGTGGTGCACCATACTTCTTTGCCACCTCGGAAAGCTCCTCGATGATGATACGCTTGACGCGCGCAGGCTTTGCAAGGATATCCTCCATGTCGGCGATATCCTTCTGCAGCTGGTCAAGCTCGTTGGTGCGGTTTATGATATACTCTCTGTTTAAGTGGCGCAGCTTGATTTCAGCTACAAACTCAGCCTGAACCTCATCAATGCCAAAACCGATCATGAGGTTGGGAACGACCTCGGTCTCCTCCTCGGTCTCGCGGACGATGCGGACTGCCTTGTCGATATCAAGCAGGATCTTAGCAAGGCCCTTTAGCAGGTGCATCTTTTCCTTTTTCTTGGTCAGCTCAAAGTACACGCGCCGCCTGACGCACTCGGTGCGAAAGGCCACCCATTCCTTTGTAAGCTCGCGCACACCGAGCACGCGCGGTGTGCCGCCGATGAGGACGTTGAAGTTGCAGGAGAAGGTGTCCTCGAGCGGAGTAAGACGGAACAGCTTTTGCATAAGCTTGTCCGGATCAGTTGCGCGCTTGACATCAATGGCAATTTTCAGACCCGAAAGGTCAGTCTCATCGCGGATGTCCGATATCTCGCGAATTTTGCCGGACTTGACAAGCTCGACTATCTTATCGATAATCGCCTCCACCGTTGTGGTGGGCGGAATTTCGGTTACCTCAATGCAGTTGGCGGACTTATCGAACCCGTAGCGCGCGCGAACGCGAACGCTGCCGCGTCCGGTTTCGTAGATTCTTCTAAGTTCTTCCTCGTTGTACAAAACCAAGCCGCCGGTCGGGAAATCCGGCGCCTTAAGCGTAGTGAGGATATCGTGCTGCTCGTCCTTCATGAGGGCGATGGTGGTTTCGCACACCTCCGCAAGGTTAAACGGGCAGATGGAGCTTGCCATACCTACCGCTATACCCATATTGGCGTTCACCAAAACAGCCGGAAAGGTTGTTGGAAGGAGTGTGGGCTCCTTGGTAGTGTTGTCGTAGTTATCGACGAAATCAACCGTATCGCGGTCGATGTCCTTGAAAAGCTCAGAGCAGATCTTATCCAGCTTTACCTCGGTGTAACGAGCGGCGGCGTATGCCATATCGCGTGAATAGCTTTTGCCGAAGTTGCCCTTGGAGTCGATGTAGGGTACAATCAGCGACTCATTGCCCCGCGCAAGACGCACCATCGTGTCATAGATGGCGGCATCGCCATGGGGGTTAAGGCGCATGACCTGCCCTACTACGTTGGCGGACTTGGTGCGCGCGCCGGTGAGCAGGCCCATCTTATACATTGTGTATAGAATCTTTCGGTGGGAGGGCTTGAAGCCGTCAATCTCGGGAATGGCACGCGAGAGGATAACACTCATCGCATAGGGCATATAGTTCTTTTTCAGCGTCTCAGTTATGGGCTGTTCCACAACAAGTCCGGCACCCTCAATATAGGCGTTCTCGGCAGACGCTGGATTCTTTTTTATCGGTTGTTTGTTCTTAGCCATTGTTCTGTTCCCCTGTACGTTATTCTGCAAGCCTTCTGTCAAATCGCGCAGCCAACCGGTGCGAAAACAAGAGGTTGACCGCGGCCGCCGCTGTTCCGAGAATGGAAAGCAGGGCAATCTGCCAAGGAGTAAAGCCCCCAAAGCAGACAGTCACAAAAAGCGCCCATATGCAGTAGGGCAGTGACAATATAGAGGTCACAAGCGCAAGAATGTATCTTTTACGACGAGGTTTGTCATGACACATCCACAACGTCGAGATACAGGTGACCGTTTTCGGCGATGTAGTCCTTTCTGCCCGAAAGGTTGTCGCCGAGCAAGAGGTCAAAGGTGGCCATTGTCTCCTCCGCAAGGTCGGGCGTGACTTTTATCAGGCGGCGGGTCTCCGGATTCATGGTGGTCATCCACATCATATCCGGTTCGTTTTCGCCAAGACCCTTGGAGCGCTGCAGCGTGTACTTCTTGTCGCCTATCATCTGCACAATCTGCTGCTTCTCGCGCTCGGAGTATGCAAAGTAGGTCTTGTCCTTTGTGGTAATCTCAAACAGCGGAGATTCCGCAATATAGACATAGCCCTTCTCAATCAGCGTGGGGGTTAGCCGATAGAGCATCGTCAAAATCAGGGTGCGGATCTGATAGCCGTCCACATCGGCATCGGTGCAGATGACAACCTTGTTCCACCGAAGACCGTCCAAATCAAAGGAGGACAGCTCCTTGTTTGCCTTGGAGTTTACCTCAACACCGCAACCCAGAACCTTGATGATATCGGTGATAATCTCGTTTTTAAATATCTTATCATACTCCGCCTTCAGGCAGTTGAGAATCTTACCGCGCACGGGAATGATAGCCTGAAACTCGGCGTCGCGCGCAAGCTTACAGGCACCGAGCGCCGAGTCGCCCTCTACGATGTAGATTTCGCGGCGGGAGGTGTCGCGGGTGCGGCAGTCCACAAACTTCTGCACGCGGTTGGAGATATCAATCGAGCCGGCGAGCTTCTTTTTGAGGTTAAGCCTTGTCTTTTCGGCGTTCTCGCGGCTGCGCTTGTTAATTAGCACCTGCTCGGCGATGCGCTGGGCATCGTCGGGGTTTTCGATGAAATACACCTCAAGCTGGTGTTTTAAAAACTCGGACATCGCCTCGTAGATGAATTTATTGGTTATCGCCTTTTTGGTTTGGTTTTCATACGAGGTGATAGTGGAAAAGGAGTTTGAAACAAGCACAAGACAGTCGTCTACATCGGCGTAGGTAATCTTGCTTTCGTTTTTAAGGTACTTGCCGTTTTGCTTGAGCCATGCGTCGATTTGAGACACAGTCGCATAGCGGACTGCCTTTTCGGGCGAGCCGCCGTACTCAAGGAAGCTTGAGTTGTGGTAGTATTCTGTGACCTTTACGCGGTTGGAAAAGCACAAAGCAACCGACAGCTTAACCTTGTACTCCGGCCTGTCCTCGCGGTCGCGGCCGCGGCGCTCGGTCTGCCAGAACTGCACGGGGGTAAGGCTGTCGGGGCCGGCGAGCTCCTTGGCATAGTCGACGATGCCATTTTCATACATATACTCGCTTGTGGTAAAGCCCTTTTCATCCTCATACCGGAACACAAATAAGAGCCCGGCGTTTACGACAGCCTGACGCTTGATGGTCTGTTCAAAGTATTCCTTTGGTATATTGATGTCCGTAAATACTTGCAGGTCAGGGCGCCATTTGATGCGGGAACCCGTCTTTTTGCGGGATGTGTCCTCTTTTTTCAGCGCGCCGATGTTCTCACCGTGCTCAAACCGCAGGGTATATTTAAATCCGTCACGGTAGATTTCAACATCCATGTATTCCGAGGCGTACTGAGTAGCGCACAGGCCGAGGCCGTTGAGTCCCAGTGAGTACTCATAGCTTTCGCCCTCGTTGGTGTTGTACTTGCCGCCCGCGTACAGCTCGCAGAACACGAGCTCCCAGTTATAGCGCTGCTCACGCTGGTTAAAGTCTACCGGAATGCCTCGCCCGAAGTCCTCAACCTCTAGTGAACCGTCCTTGTAGCAGGTGACGATAATCTTATTGCCATAGCCCTCGCGCGCCTCATCAATCGCGTTGGAGAGAATCTCAAAGAACGAATGCTGACAGCCCTCCAAACCGTCCGAACCAAAGATAACCGAGGGGCGCTTGCGCACACGATCGGCGCCTTTGAGCGACGAGATGCTTTCGTTGTCGTAGCTTTGCGTTCTTTTTGCCATGGTATTACTATTCCTCCTACAGGTTTCCTGTATTCATCATCATCTATGTAGTGTGTCTGTTATCGAATCTCGGTTTCACCGAATACCGTGCTCGCCTTGATGGTAACAAGCGGCAGCGACATATCTGTGGGCACTGCAGCCTTGTTATCGCACCCACCGAACACCGACGAGCTTTCTACCTTGAGGCGGTAATTTCTCGGCGCATAGATGCGCACACCGCCGAAGGCCGTGCTGGACTCAATTAAAATATCGCCCGATACGCCGATTTCGCTTAGGTCAATCTCGGCATAGCCAAACACCGAGGAGATTTTTGCACCGGTTAGGCTCGGGCACATATTCTTTACCTTGATGTTGCCGAACACGATGTTATACTCAGGGTTTGTGGAGTAATCGGGCTGGCCCGGGTGAACGGGCGGCACAGTAGAAAATCCGGACACTGGTTTTACGGTTTGAAAGCGGTTGCCCACAACGATACGGATTCCAAGGATGATAACAAGGCCCGCAATGATGATGGGCACTACCATATCCCGCGTGATAATATTTTGCTCTTTGAGCAATAAGAGGGTGCCGACGCTCAGCAGCAATACGTTCCAAAAGCGCAGGCCGTATGCGATAATCATAAACACGGCGGGAATAATGAGAAACATCGTCCACCAGCCGTCAAAGCCGATGAGCTCCCACCAGTTTAATGCCTGCCCGAGTAGTCCAATGCCGAGCAGAATAACCAGCAAACCAAAAAACACGCGTGCAACTGTTGTCCTCATCAATATGCCTCCCAGCTTATACGTCTATTTGATGCATCATATGTATTGTAACACTACCGTGATTGGGGTACCCGTTCCTTTTTCATAAACTCCATGCTGACACCGCCGAAATCTCGTTTGCTTACGGTTTGATATCCTAAGCGGTGGTAAAAGGCTACCGTGTGCACATGCATAGCCCCCGTAAAGAGCTCATAGGCTAAGCAATCCTCAAATTCTTGCTCGATTGCCTCCATGAGGGCAGTGCCTATCCCCTTGCCCTGATGTTCGGGCAGGACAACCAGCTTGCCAATCTGACAGACCCTGTTTTCATCGAGATGCGCACGAACCGAACCGATGATTTTTCCGTCATGCACGTATTTTAGGAATGTGCGGCGGGTAAATTCGTCTTCTATCTCCTCTTGCGTCTGCATTAGCGGAGGAATCCGGTCGTTGCGCTCAGCCAGTGCGACGGGATAAAATGCCGCCTTTTGAACGCGGAGTATCTCTTCAAGGTCCTCGAAAACCGCTCTCTCTATCACAGATGTCACTCCTTTTATATCGCTTCTGTCAACCTGTCGTGAGAGGAATACAAGGAATAATCATAATACGATATGACACTCAAAATGCAGTCAAACTGTTTTGCGATGCAACTCATCTATCAAGGCTCTTGAATAGCTAATTAACAATGTTAATACGAACATAGGTTTAAATGCTTCCTCTGTCATTATAAACTACCGACCAAACCTTGTAAATGAAAAACTAAAAAACCCCCAAATTGTGCATATCAAACACAGATAAAGACCTGTCGGGGAGCACCCGACAGGTCTTTTATAGCTGTAGACAACGAAATACTATTGCTCGTCAGATTCGGAAGGCGCAGAACCGGAGGAAGTGTTTTCCGGCTGAGTATCGGCTGGGGCGGGCTGTTTCTTTGCAGCCTTTTCCGCCTCGCTCGCCTTCTTCATAAGCTCCTCGGAAAACCGCTTTTCATCGGCGTGGTCGGTGTTCCATTTTGCAATCTCCGCATCCACGTCAAGCTCGCCGGCCATAAAGCGCTTGAAGTCGTCGCCGTCCATCTTTTCGCAGGTGAGCAGGTAGCGCGCAAGCTCATGCAGCTTATCCATATGCTCGCTGAGAATCTCTTTCGCGCGCTTGTAGGCGATGTCGATAATCTTGCGCATCTCGGTGTCGATCTCGGCGGCAACTGCTTCGGAGAAGTCGCGGGTATTGTTGAAGTCACGACCGAGGAAGATCTCCTCCTGCGGGTGACCGTACACCACGGGACCTAGGCTCTCGCTGAAGCCGTAGCGCGTAATCATTGCCTTGGCAATCTTGGTGGCGCGTTCAAGGTCGTTGGACGCACCGGTCGAGATATCGTCAAGCACCAGCTTTTCCGCTACACGTCCGCCCAAGAGAACGACAATCTCCTCGAGCATATCGTTTTTGAGCACATAGCTCTTGTCCTCGGTGGGCAGGTTCATGGTATAGCCGCCAGCCATGCCGCGCGGGATAATCGAAATCTGATGCACGGGGTCCTGCGTCGGGCAGTAGTAGCTGATAATCGCATGGCCCGCCTCATGATATGCGGTAATCCGCTTGGATTTTTCACTGATGACGCGAGAGCGCTTTTCGGGGCCGACCACAACCTTGATGGTCGCTTCCTCAATCTCAAGCATCGTAATGGCGTGCTTGCCGCGGCGAGCAGCAAGCAAGGCCGCTTCGTTGCACAGGTTTTCAAGGTCTGCACCCGTAAAACCTGCGGTGGTTTTTGCGATAACCGAAAGGTTGACATCCGGCGCAAGGGGCTTATTGCGGGTATGCACCTTTAAGATATCCTCTCTGCCGCGAACATCCGGCGGGTTGACCACGATGCGGCGGTCAAAGCGCCCGGGACGAAGGAGTGCCGGGTCGAGGATATCGTAGCGGTTTGTTGCCGCGATGACAATTACACCGGAATTTGCACCAAAGCCGTCCATCTCAACAAGCAGCTGGTTAAGGGTTTGCTCACGCTCGTCGTGACCACCGCCAAGACCGGCGCCGCGGTGGCGTCCGACTGCGTCAATCTCATCGATGAACACGATGCTCGGGGCCTCTTTTTTCGCCTGCTCGAACAAGTCGCGCACACGCGAAGCACCCACACCGACAAACATCTCAACAAAGTCCGAACCGGAAATCGAGAAGAACGGAACACCCGCCTCCCCCGCTACAGCGCGTGCAATCAGGGTCTTACCTGTTCCGGGAGGACCCATAAGCAGTACGCCTTTGGGGATGCGTGCACCGATATCATTGTACTTCTGCGGGCTCTTTAAGAACTCGACAATCTCCTTGAGCTCTTCCTTCTCTTCATCCGCGCCCGCTACGTCGGCAAAGGTGGTCTTGCGGCTATCCGACTGATGCTTGACCTTTGCCTTGCCAAACGAGTTCATCTTTCCGCCGCCGGCAGCACCGCGCATCATGTAGATCCAGAAGCCTACCATGACCAAAATCAGTATGATGGACGGCAGAATGGATACCCATCCGGGTATCTCGTCTATCTTCTTGTAATCGCTCTTGATGGGGGCATCGGGGTGTTGCTGGTTGTACTCCCGCACATAGTCCATCGTATCCTCTAAGAAGAGGTTTACGTTTGGAACCGTGTAGGTGATAGCATCCTTTTTCCCCTTAACCTTCATCTCAAGGTTTCCGGTACCAAGGTCCAGCCTATATTCCTCTACCTCATCGCGATAGAAGTATTGCAGTATTTCATAGTATTTTGTCTCGGACTTCGGCGCCTGCAGTGTCAAAAAGAAATAGACAACCGAGACCAAAAGCAACAGGGTAAGTGCGTAACCTATTATCTGTTTGCGCTTTCTGTTGTTGCCCAAATTCACCACTCCTTGCTGTAATAATCACAGCTCTATACGCAGCCACGATAGATTCCGCACCCGAGCGGCGACGCGGCAATCGATTCTGAAGATGCTGTGGAGGTACTAACATTATTGTGCATACGCGCAGCAATTATATCCCACAAAAGGTCTTACAAACACATGGAAGTTTAACTAATGCGGTTTTAATCACTCGCCGTATATCTCGGGTTTCAGAACGCCGACATAGGGCAGATTGCGGTACTTCTCGTCAAAGTCAAGCCCATATCCGACCACAAACTCATCGGGAACCACAAATCCTACATAGTCGGCCGTGACTTTTGCCTTTCTGCGTTCGGGCTTATCAAGTAACGTGCAGATGCGGATGCTTGCAGGGTCTCTTGCCTCAAGCAGTTCCGTGATGTACGAAAGGGTCATACCGCTGTCCAATATGTCCTCGACAATCAGCACATCAAACCCGGCAATCGGCATATCCAGGTCCTTTACAATCTTTACAACGCCGCTGGAACGTGTTCCGGCGCCGTAGCTGGATACAGACATAAAGTCGATACGCGCATTGATGTCAATGGCGCGCATCAGGTCAGCCATAAAGGCGACCGAGCCTTTTAAAACGCTGATAAGCAGCAGTTTTTTTCCGCGGTAGTCCTCGCTTATCTGCTTACCCATCTCCCGCACCCGTGCTGCAATCTCATCCTCGGTAATTAGTATTTTGAGAATATCCTCTTTCATTGCTTCCTCCGATTAGCGAAAAATCCTATATTATACTTATCTCAACGCAACCTTCTTAAGGACTGAGAAAAAGCAAGTAGGTGCTTTTTGCGCAGATTCTTTAAGGTTTTGCGAGAATCGTATTATATCCCAGATTGAATTGAAATGGTAAAAGCGCGCTTTGTGTTTTGTGATAAAGCTACTCGCTCGGCGCAGCCGAAGCCGTAGACCCAGATTACACCCTGTTCATCAGCTAGGACAGGGACAAACGCGCGCTGAGTGGGCACAATACCCTGCTCATTCATGAGCTTTTTCAGCGTTTTGGTACAGCCGCGTCCTGCAAGGCGGATAGAATCCCCCTCGCGGCGGGGACGAAAACAGGCCGTTCCTATAATATTATCATAATCGATTATGTTTTTTAATAGCTTTGGGTGAATTTTTTTTAAACAATCTTCGTCTAAATTATCTATAATCTTTACATTTACGCTTGTGTCGTCATATAAGCGGGATACCCCCTCCCGAAGCGAAACGAGGTAATCCGGTGGTTGCACAGCTGTTTGTCGATCGATGCGCAGCACGCCGTTTGCTATCCGCGCTTGCACGCCTTCTGTGAGGGTAAGGGTGGCCTTATCTTCGCACAAAAGGCGGGAAAGCTCCTCAATAAAGACAGACCGCACCGAGATGCCCTGTTGCGTCAGGATGTTTGAGATTGCCCTAGTACGCAAGGGTTGCGGAAGTTCGCTAAGCCCTTTTGCGTCGTATCCGTCAAAAAGTGTCAGTCTTTGCAGCGAAAGAGCCGCCTGATTTGAAAGGTACTCTTCATCCTCCCGAATGGCATTCAGGGTATGGCGCACGGCGTCTGCACCGGCGGGGTGTACTGAAAGCAGGGCGGGTATGACCTCCATGCGGATGCGGTTACGGGTGTAATCGGGAAGTGCATTGGTGCTGTCTATAATATAGGGAATGTCGTTGTGTGCGCAGTAGTCCTCAACCTCGGCTCGGGTTGCCTCAATAAGCGGGCGGATGATGTTGCCGCGCACCGGCGGAATTCCGCATAAACCTTTCAGTCCGGTGCCCCGTGCCAGATGAAACAGCATGGTCTCAAGGCTATCCGAAAGCGTGTGGGCTGTCGCAATTTTAGCGTCCATCGGCTCTGCGAGCTTTTGGAAAGCCTTGTAGCGGACATTTCGCCCGCACTCCTCCACCGAGATACCCTGCTGCTTTGCAAGTTTAGGCACATCAGCCCGAACGACCTCACAGGGGATGTCGAGCTTTGCGCAATAGTCCACGACCAAGCGCTCGTCACGCATGGCCTCCTCCCCGCGGATGCCGTGGTTGACATGGCTGGCGGTTAGGCGCAAGCTGTACTCCTTACGCAGCGTATATAAGAGATGCAAAAGCGCCATCGAGTCCGCGCCGCCGGAAACCCCCACGACGATTGCGTCGCCGTGCGCAAGCATCCGGTAGCGGGAAAGCGCCTTGAGTGCATTAGCCTTCATCTCGGTAACTCTCCAGCGTGCTGAATTGGGTGAACTTGCCGTCCCAGTGCAGCTTGACCGACTCGGTTTCGCCGTGACGGTTCTTCGCTACGATACACTCGGCGACGTTGCGGTCGAGAGTTTCATCCTTGTCGTTATAGTAAGCCTCGCGGTACAAGAACAATACGATATCGGCATCCTGCTCAATAGAGCCGGAGTCACGCAGGTCGCTGAGCACGGGGCGGTGGTCGGTTCGAGAATCGGGCCCGCGCGAAAGCTGCGAGCACACGATGATGGGGATGTCCAGTTCCTTTGCCATAATCTTGAGCGAACGGGTGATTTCAGAGACCTCCTGCACACGGTTGTCCGTCTTTTTTCCGGTACTCATCAGCTGCAGGTAGTCAATTACAACAAGCCCCAAATCCTTTACCCTGCGCAGCCTTGCCTTCATCTCAGGCACCGTGATGCCGGAGGAGTCGTCGATGAGGATGGGGTATGTAGCAAGCAGCTGGGAGGCCTTTGCAAGGTCCTGCCACTGGGCACCGGTCATATTTCCGGTGCGGAACTCGCCGCTTGGAATACGGGCAGCGGCACTCATGAGTCTTGTGGTGAGCTGTTCCGCCGACATCTCCAGAGAGAATATGACGACGCGCTTGCCCGACGTTGCGGCGACGTTCTGCATGATGTTAAGCGCAAAGCTCGTTTTACCCATGCCGGGACGTCCCGCAAGCAGAATGAGGTCGGATTTATTGAGTCCGTGAATAACGCCATCCAACGCCGAGAAGCCGGTGCGCAGACCCAAATAGCGGTTGCGGTCCTCGCCCGCAATCTTCTGCAGGCGGTCATAGGTTTCAATAATCGCATCCTCGATGCGGATAAGCCCTCTGGAATCCCTGCCCTGCCGTATCTCATAGATGCGCTGCTCCGCAGCATCCAGAAGCTGGCGGGCTTCATATCCGCCCTCGGCTGCCTCATCGATGATCTCGCGGGCTGCGTCCATTAAGCGGCGGATATAGTATTTTTCCTGCACGATGGAGGCGTATGCCTCCACGTTTGAGGTGGTGGGCACAATCTGCGCAAGCTGAGCGAGATACAGCTTTGCGTCCTCGGGCGTTTCAAATATCTTTTCACTTACCGCTTCCTCCAGCAGCGTAATGAAGTCGATATTCTTGCCCGCGGCAAACATCCGAACCATGCAGGAGAAAAGCTCCTGATGCTGCGGACGATAAAAGCATTCCGCCTTGACATAGTCAAGCACAGTTGTCAGGCAGGATTGGTCGATGATGATAGCACCCAGCACCGACTGCTCCGCCTCAATATTAAAGGGTGCATTCTGCCCGTAGGTTGATTCACTGTAGCTGTTCACACACTATCGCCCTTTCCCCGGGGGTTTTGGGTTGCTGTAATGTCTACTCCTCGCTGACTACAACATATACCTTGGCGACAATGCCGGTATAAAGCCTAACCTCTGCTGTGTAGGTACCAAAGGCCTTGATATCACTCTCAAGCGATACCTTGCGCTTATCCACCTCTACCTTAAACTCCTTGGTGATAGCCTCGGCAACCTCTTTGGATGTAACCGAGCCAAACAATCTGCCGCCGGTGCCACCTTTAGCAATCAGCTTAATGCTCTTGCCGTCAATAAGGTCTTTGGCCTCCTGTGCCGCCTTTTTCTCCTGTGCAAGGTGGAATTCCTTGGCCTCGTTTTTGAGCTTAATCTCATTTAAAACCTGTGCGTTTGCTTCAACCGCAAGGCCTTTGGGAAGAAGAAAGTTGCGAGCATATCCGTCCGAAACATTGACGATCTCGCCTTTTTTGCCGCTTCCCTTTACATCCTGTTTGAGTACTACCTTCATATGAACCTCCATCTGTCCGCTAAATGCGAACGGTTTGCTGTATATCCCTTACTAGGGTTGTGATTATGTTTTTGCAGTTATATGTGTATATTACGCCTGCAGAGTTGGGGTCTGCTCATGGTATTCGTCTATCCTGTGCATGAGCTCTTCCACTGTTTCTGCCAGTGATTTGCCTTCGACATTGGTTCCTGCCATGGTCAGGTGACCGCCGCCGCCCATGCGCTCCATTATTACCTGCACGTTGACACTTCCAAGCGACCGCGCCGAGATGGTGATGTCGTCCTTGCTGCGGTAGAGCACAAAGGATGCGTTGACACCGTTAATCGAAAGCAATTCGTCCGCCGCTTGGGGCGCTGCAAGACGCATCTCGTCCGATTGCTCCTCGCAGGCGGCAATCGCGCAGCCCTTGTAGACTTTCGCCGAGGACACAATCTTTGTTTTGAGCTGGTATGACTCCATGGAGTAGGCAAACATCTTTTTGACCGCGACGGTGTCAGCACCTAAGCGGCGCAGATAGGCGGCGGCCTCAAAGGTGCGCACGCCCGTTTTGAGCACAAAGTTCTTGGTATCAAGCATTATGCCTGCAAGCAGGGCCTCGGCTGTGAGCTTGCCCACCCGGACATGCTCGCCGAAGTATTGAATGAGCTCGGTAACCATCTCGCAGGCGGAGGATGCGTAAGGCTCATGATAGAAGATTACTGCATTGTCGATGTGGCCGACCATCTTGCGGTGGTGGTCGATAACAACGACGGTCTTGCAGTTCTTGTATATCTCCGCCGATTCGAGCATCGCCGGCATATGGGTATCCACAATGATAAGCAGGGTCCTTCTGTTTACCATCAAAAGGGCGTCGTCGGGAGAGACAAAGGCATCGTTAAAGCCGTTGCTCTCAAGCAGGTCAATAAAGTTGTGCACGAGGTTCTTTTCGCGGTCAATTGCCATGATGCAGGGTTTACCCATCAAGCGAATCGCGTGCAGAAGCCCCATCGCAGCACCGAAGCTGTCGAGGTCGGAAAAGCGGTGACCCATGACGATACAGTTCTCGCTTGTCTCAATAAGCTCGGTAAGGGCTGCCGCCATAATGCGGGTCTTGACCTTGGTGCGCTTCTCCACACCCTTGGAGATACCGCCGAAGAATTCGTAGCCGCCCGGGGTTTTCACTGCGGCCTGGTCGCCGCCACGCCCCAGCGCCATATCAAGCGCCTGACGCGCAAACTGCTCGGACTCGCGCAGGTTCTTTCCGCCGCGCCCGACACCGATAGAAAGAGTTGGGTTTAAGCGTTCGCCAATAGTTATCTGACGCACCTGATCAAGCACATCAAACCGGCGCTCGATAATCTCTCGCAGGTAGCGTTCTTCTATGGCAACGGTGAACTTATCACGTGATGTGCGGATTAAAACCCCGCTTGTCTTTGACAAAAAGGCTTCAATCGTACGGTCAATCTCGCCCGCAAGCTGAACCTTTTCGCTCTCTTTGGCGTTTTGGGTCAGCTCCTCATAGTTATCCACCGTGATGAGCATAATCGACTGGCGGGACTCATAGAACTCCTGGGCAATTTCCTTAAGCTCGGTGTTCTCCACCCACTGCATGGCAATCAGCGTGCCGTTTTTATCCTCGATGCGGGTGGCATAGCCGGTAAAGCAATGCCTGCCGTATGATATGTTTACCCCGCTCGGGGTGCATGCCTGATTGATATCAATATCCGGGAAGACCCGGTCAAACTGCATCCCAAAGAGGGTCTGCCCCTCCAGCACCATCTTTTCAAAAAGCTCGTTGTACCAGATGATTTCGCCCTTCTCGCGCAGCACGATAAGTGGTATGGGCAGAGTGCTCAGGGACTGCTCTCCCGATACACTTAGGCGGGTTAAGACCTTGTCCACTACATGATATAAATCGCTTTGTATCTTTTTGTAGCGGTACAGCGCATATGCCGCAAGCAGCAGTGTAAGGGCGGCCTCGGCGTAGAACAGCGTAGTATGTCCGGATACAAGGGTCATCAGGCACATCCATACGCACAGGGCAAAGGTAAGAGCAATAATCGGCTTAAAAAACCATATCTTCTTTTTTATGATACCCACAACCTTTCCATGCCTGCATTACTGCGTAGGGCATGCCTTGATAGCAAGGCATATGTAACAGCTATCCCAATCTGTTTTAAGCCCTGCGTCTTGCAGTGCGTAAATCCATCATACATTCATCTTCGAAAATCCTATACTCTTTTCCATTATACTAAGTTTGGACAAATAAAACCATAGCTTTACTAAAAATTATGCAAAGCAGAATGCGCAGATATATATTATATGCGTAAGCCTTCATTTTGGTTACACATTTTAGCGAGTTTGTCTTTGTTCTTATCAAACGATTTTTCTATATAACGAGCAGAGCGCGGACGGGTTAGCCGTCCGCGCAAGCTGTGTCTATTAAGAAAGGATTAAACCTCCATGATAATCGGCAGGATCATCGGGCTGCGCTTGGTGGTGCGGTAAACGTAATCGCCCAGCGCATCCTTTACCTTAGTTTTAATCTGGCCCCATTCGCGGATATCCTTGTCGCCGCACTGGGTCAGCACGTTTTTAACCACTGATCGAGCCTCCTCAATCAGTTCCTCCGCCTCGCGCACATAAACAAAGCCGCGCGATACGATGTCGGGCCCCGACACCACCTTGCCGGTGTGCTTTTCCATGGCGAGCACGACAACAATGAGTCCGTCCTCCGACAAGTGCTTGCGGTCGCGCAGCACAATGCTGCCGACGTCGCCCACACCAAGACCGTCTACCAGAACCCGACCCGCAGGCACGGTTCCGGTAATCTTCATATCCACCGCGTCGGTCTCCACTACCTTGCCGATGTCGGCAATGATGACGTTTTCGGGCGGAATACCCATGCCTGTGGCAATACCAGCGTGCTTTTTTAGATGCTTATACTCTCCATGCACAGGCATAAAGAACTTCGGCTTTGTAAGGCCAATCATCAGGCGCAATTCGTCCTGACAGGCGTGACCGGATACATGCACCTCGTACATCTTCTCATAGATGACCTCGGCGCCCAGCTTCATGAGGTCGTTGACCACACGGCTTACCAGCTTTTCGTTGCCGGGGATGGGGGTTGCCGAGATGATGATAAAGTCGTTGGGATTGACGGACACGTTGCGGTGGTCTCCGGTCGCCATGCGGGAGAGGGCCGCCATCGGCTCGCCCTGGCTGCCTGTGGTCACGATAACAAGCTTTTCGTCGGGGTAGCGGTTAATCATCTCAATATCGATGAGTACGCCCTCGGGGATGGTGAGGTAGCCAAGCTCCATCGCCTTAGCGGTGACGTTAATCATGCTGCGCCCGAGAATAGCCACCTTACGTCCGCACCGGACTGCCATATCCACGATCTGCTGGATACGGTGGATGTTAGAGGCAAAGGACGCGATAATCATGCGCCTTGAGCCCGCCTTTGCAAACAGCGTTTCAAACGATTCGCCCACCTTCTTTTCGCTCATGGTGCTGCCGGGGCGCTCGGCGTTGGTGGAGTCGGACAAAAGGGCCAAAACACCCTTGCTGCCGAGCTCACCGAAACGGGCGAGGTCGATGATGGAGCCCTCGATGGGGGTGTAGTCAATCTTAAAGTCGCCGGTTTGGATAATGATGCCGGCGGGGGTGTGGATGGCAAAGCCGACTGCATCGGGAATCGAGTGGTTGACGGTGATGAACTCGACTGCCATGCAGCCCATCTTGACGGTTTGACCGGGCTTGACTACGTTGAGCGTGCACTTGCCCAGCATATTGTGCTCCTTGAGCTTACCCTCAATGAGGCCGATTGTCAGGCGGGTGCCGTAAACGGGCACGTTAAACCGCTTGAGGAAGTAGGGTAATCCGCCGATGTGGTCCTCGTGGCCGTGGGTGATGACCACGCCGCGCAGCTTATCAACGTTCTTTTCGATATAGGTGTAGTCCGGCAAAACGATGTCGACGCCGAGCATCTCATCATCGGGGAATGCGACGCCGCAGTCCACAACAAAGATGTCGTTGCCGCATTCGTACACCGTCATGTTTTTGCCGATTTCACCGAGTCCGCCGAGGGGAATAATCTTAACCGGCGTTTTGCGGCCCCCTCGCGGTGCTTTATCTGTCTTTTTAGCCGACGAAGAAGCTGCGGTTTCTTTTAATATCTGCTCAGTTTTAGCGACCGCCGTAGACAAAACGCTTGCAGCAGCTGAACGGGTTTTATTTGTGTGCTTTGTGCGCGATGATTGTGTGTTACCGTTTTTCTGTGCCGCAGCTTCCTTCTTTTTTATATTGGCTTCCGACTTATCTGCTGCGGGCTTCTCCTCCTTCTGGGAGCGGTTTTTTGTATTTGTACTTGTCTTTTTTCCAAACATCTTGTTTTCCTGACTCAAAAGTAAATTACCTCCTGGTTTCCTATCGCAAGGCGCGGCAGGACAAATGAATAGATGATATATGTACGTTCTAGTTTCGTTGTTGCAAATGACATGTTATAAGGAGGCGCAAAACGAACACGGGATTTTGCAGACTTTCCTTGGTCAAATGCGTATGTATTGGGTCAAAAGGCGAAGTCGACCCAATAACAAACCTGTCTGTTTACGCAAGGAGGCAATGCGGCACAACGGCATAAGGATATAGCTTCTCCTATTGACGCACGCAGGAGAACACGCCTTTGCCGATACACCGCCATCGCCCTGATAAAGCAACAGGCAGGTATCCGTCCATATTATTATTGTGACCTAATTTATGCGCAAAACATACCGCAAAAGGGCATAATTGTCCCCGTTTGCAAAGAAATGTTTGTACGCGGCGCGCACAAGGATGCGGCCAAAAATCTTACAATAATCGATTGATCCGCACAATCCAGGCATAACAGCAAGCGACTCAAAAGGCTGTACCACCGGTCATACAGTCTTTTTCCCTACAAAGCCGCCCTGTTCCGCAAAACGGACATGTGCTTTTGCCGATTCATACAAGGTTTGACTGCTCAAAGTACAAGTAAGTGTTGTAAAACAAGCGTTATAGCTGCGTCGTTTTCATCATACAGTTCTTGAGCAGAAGGCAAAACACAGATGCCGACCTACAGATCAATCACACGAACAAATACGTTAGTTAAGATTGTATACGCTATTGCAGATGGTGTCAAGCCGGAATATCGCCGTCACCACTGAGCATGTTGTATATCGCCTAGTGTAAGCCCATAAAGCGCATACACCTTACGGGCTTGTGCCTCCCTCGAAATCCTTGATTAGCTTCTCAAACCCGCCGCACAGTTCCTTTGCAATCTCATAGTTTGCTGCCTCCGCCATAATGCGGACGCCGCCGCCCCGTTTAAGCGGGCGCACCAAGACCGTGCCGCCCCCGAACGGGACCACAAGACCCTCGCCTATGGCACCCTGAGCACCGGTTCCGCCGATGCGGCGCATGACCTCGCACGGGTTTTTGCTGAGGGTGACAATGCGAGTTGCTTCCTCAAACTCGGGCAGGGCACTGCAAAGGTCATAGAGGTCCTTACCGGTTTTGTGCAGCATTGTAAGCAGCATCACAGACCGCGCAAGCGCATCACGTACCCAGGCCTGATTCTTGGCAAGAACTCGTGCCCTGCGGTCACTGTCGTCTGCCGGGCAGGATAGGTAGCGCAGAACCTCGCGCCCGTAATCTTCCGCAATATAGTCAAGCACGCGCGGTGCATCGTAACGCACGGCGAGGTTGTTGCCGATGGCAAGCTCATGCTCGGCAAGCAGTACAAAGATGCGCTCATCCGAGATGCGGGGGCCGCCGTTTTGAGATACACGCAAGCTCAAACCATCATCCGACACATGAAGCCGCACCCTACCCGCGCGGGAAAGATTGCAGCCGAGTTCATCCAGTGTCGTATGGAGAATACGTTTGAGGAGTACGTTCTTGCAGGCTATGGATACCGTCATGCCGGTTAGGTTTTCACCGCACAGTTCCTTTAGGTATGCGGGGTAAAGCTGGGCAACCGATTCCATGCGGACAAGCTTGCCGTATTTCTCGAATGCAACACTTTTGACCTCCGCCCGCAACATGCACAGTTCGATTTCGCGCTCGATGTCGCGCCGAAGCGTGAGACCGTCCTCGCCGAATAACCGGATGCGACCGGCTTCGACATGGGCGCCGAGCTTGACCTTGCAGTGGACGGATGAAAATACCCCCTGCGGTTCAATACATTCGCCGAAGTCCAACACCGAGCAGCCTGTTTGCCGGATGCCGGCGCTCAGGGCGTCGGCCAAGGCCCTCCCCGCCTTTCCCATATGCGAGATGCCGCACACCCCTTGCTTTAGCACCGTTCCGATTGCGCCGCCCAGACGGGCACACATGGCAGGGGTCATCTCTCCGGGGGATTCAATGCACACACCTTCATCGTCAAACAGCTCTCTGCCTAACGTTCCGGTGCGCAGGTGCTCGCGCAGCACCGTACCGCTTTTCACATACTTTTTGGGCCATATCTTGACACCCGGCTCAACGATTGCCCGATTGCCCACAACCACTTTTGCACCGATTGCAGACCCTTCAAACAGGCGGGCGCCGCTCTCAACCACAGCGCCCTCGCACACAACGCTGCCGCGCAGGTGCACATCGTCGCCAAGCACTGCGTTGGTACCGATAAGGCTGCCCATAATTGATGCGCGCGCACCGATGCAGGCACCGTCATCAATGACGCTGCCCTCGCCGATGCGGCACCCCTGCTCGATCGTCACTCCTGCACCGATATAGGCAGGTGGGTTTACACGAATGCGGTGGGCATCGTTTTTATCTTTATAGTATACACCGTCTATCTCAGTCGCATTGATGTTACAACGCACCTTACCCGCCAGCATATCCACCGCACACCGTCGCAGGCTGTCCAAATCGCCCACATCGCACCAGTAGCCCTTTTCCTCGTAGGCAAGCACCCGCTTGCTGTTTTTGAGCATCAGCGGGAATAAGTCCTTTGCAAAGTCAAAGGGCCTATCATCCGGCACATGCGATAAGGCTCTGGGGGAAATCACATACACACCGGTGTTTGCAAGGTCGCATATCGCCTGCGCATAGCAGGGCTTTTCAACAAACCCCATCACGGTGTTATCCTTTGCGTTTACGTTTACCAGCCCATACTCACGCGGATCCTCAACACGTTTGACCACAAGAGTTGCGTCCGCCTTATTGTCACGGTGAAAGCGCAGGATGTCGGCTAGGTTAAAATCGCACATGGCATCCCCGCTTATGACGAGAAAGTCCTCATCAAAATCCGCCGCTGCATTACGCACGCCGCCCGCTGTGCCCAGTGGCTGGGGCTCGGTGACAAACTGCAGGGATACCCCCTTATACTGACCGTCGGCAAAATGCTCCGTGACGCAGTTCGGAAGGTATCCGAGTGTCAATCTTGCCTCGGTAAAGCCATTTTGGTCTAATAAGTCCAGGATATACTCTAATATGGGCCGACCGCAAAGCCTTGCCATCGGCTTTGGTTTTGTACAGGTTAACGGTTTTAGGCGGCTGCCCGCTCCCCCTGCCATGATTACCGCTTTCATCACTATCCCCCACCCTATTCGCGCAGCGTAGACATAGATAACACAAAATGTTTGCGCCAAATGCAATCTTTACAATCTAGTATTGCTCTAAAAAGCGGTTTTAACGCATGGGATGCTTGGGTTTTTCAGGTTGATGTGCGCCCGCATTTATCTTGTCTTTGAAGCAATCCAATACTATTCTACAGCGGCAGGCTGTCAATCATTCCATGATAATTCGGCAACATATATCTTAGTATATAAAAACGACGGCATGACGATTTGACACCATCATTCCCGCCGCATTATAAAGCTGCCTTAAGGCGCAAAAAGCCCCTCCTTCGTGTTGCCACGATAAGAGGGGTAAATCACATTGACTTATACAAACACAAACTGCACCAAGATCATATAGATGGCCGTGCCCGCAAGGATGCTTAGCAGGGTGTTGCGCCGCCACAGGTGCAGACCTACCACGCATACCGATGCAATCAGCTCCGGCAGGCCAAACGGATAGGATGTAATCTCTACCGACCGCATGCAGTAGATGACGAGGATTGCCATAATCGCGGGCGGCAGAACACTGCCGAGGTAGATAACCGCCTTTGGTGTGGGTCTTCCGTTTGAAAACAGCGCAAAGGGCGCAAGTCTTGTTAGAAAGGTAACGGCAGCCACGACGAGGATAATGCCGAGCGACTGCTGCGTAGAGATTGTCATACCAATTTTCCTGCCTTTATGTGATGTCTGAAAGCAGTTTAGCCCTCGGGGGCGTCCGGGTCTTCGGGGTCAATTTTCTGCTCAATTGAGCGCCGCGCAAGCATGAGCACAAGTTCCGACACAAGCATTGCGGGTATAATAAAACGGTCAGCACCTAAGATAAGCAGCATCCCCACACCGGCACAGGCCCCGATTATAGCGGGAGCGCGCGTAGGGTAGTTAAGCCACTGCTCGGTGCAGATAACTAAGAACAGGGCCGTCATCGCAAAATCAATGCCGGTGGTGTTAAAGGTAATCAGCGAGCCCGCAAGTGAGCCGATGATGGAGCCGATTATCCAGTAGCACTGGTCAAAGAGAGACACCAAAAAGAAAAAGCGCTGCGGTTTTACCCCTTCGGGCACCTTAGCCGAGCATAAGAGCGAATAGGTCTCATCGGTGAGCGAAAAAATCATATATGGCTTTTTTCGGCCCATACCCTTAAACCGCTCAATCATCGAAAGGCCATAGAACATGTGTCTGAGATTTACGGCAAGGGTCATCACCGCCACCTGCCACAAGGTAAATGCACCCGAAAAGAAGTTAATCGCGATAAACTGCATCGAGCCGGCGTAGATTGTGGCGCTCATCAGCAGCGCCCATAACACGCCGTACCCCTTTTCGCGCAGCAGAAGCCCAAACGCAATACCCACAAACACATAGCCGAGCATCACCGGAAAAGACGCCGAAAGTGCCGCCTTAACCGCCTTTTTCATCCCGTGCTTTTTTACTTCCATCAAAATCCCCTGTCACAGTCCTGATTGTCCTTTTAGAGCTGTCCTGCGCTCTTTGCCTTGAGGTATGCGTTTATAAAGCCGTCAATCTCTCCATCCATGACGGCGTTGATATTGCCCGATTCATAACCCGTGCGGTGGTCTTTTGCAAGGGTGTAGGGCATGAATACATAGGAGCGAATTTGGCTGCCCCACGCAATCTCCTTCTGCACACCCTTGATGTCCTCAATCTTTTCGTAATGCTCGCGTTCCTTAATCTCAATAAGCTTGGACTTGAGCATGGTCATTGCGGTTTCACGGTTCTGGCGCTGGCTGCGCTCCTGCTGGCAGGCCACCACGATGCCGGTGGGAATATGGGTAATGCGGACGGCGGACTCGGTCTTGTTTACGTGCTGACCGCCCGCGCCGCTGGACCGGTAGGTGTCCACCCGCAGGTCCTCTTCCTTAATCTCGATGTGGATATCTTCGCCGATTTCCGGCATAACCTCAAGCGATGCAAAGGATGTATGCCTGCGGCCAGAGGAATCAAAGGGCGAGATGCGCACCAAGCGGTGCACGCCCGCCTCGCTTTTTAAGTATCCATAGGCGTTGGTGCCCTCAATGAGGATGGATGCGCTTTTCAGGCCCGCCTCCTCGCCGTCTAGGTAGTCGAGTACCTTGTAGCGGAAGCCGTGGCGCTCTGCCCAGCGGGTGTACATGCGGTAGAGCATCTGGGCCCAGTCCTGCGCCTCGGTGCCGCCCGCCCCCGCGTGGAAGGTGAGAATGGCGTTGTTTGAATCGTACTCGCCGGTAAGCAGGGTTGCAAGACGCGCCTCGGTCAGCGCGTTCTCGAATGCGTCAACCTCATGTACTGCCTCATCGTACAGAGATTCGTCCTCGCTTTCGTCGGCGAGCTCGATGAGGGCCAGCGCGTCCTCGTAAGAGGTTTTAAGCTTTTCGTAGTTTGTTATCTTTGCCTTGCCTTGCGCAATCTTCTGCAAAACCTTCTGAGAGCCGGTCGGGTCATCCCAGAAGCCGGGCGCCATCGTCTGCTCCTCAAGGTAGGCGATTTCGTCCTGCGTTTTATCAAGCGACAATGCGTCGGCAAGATCTTCAAGCTCGTCCGCAAAGCCGGTTAAACGCTGTTTGAGTTCTTCATATATCAGCATACATAGCCCCATTCTGCCGATGTACGGCATCAAACTATTGCAAATTGCTTAAGCATCAATTCGCTTGCAGTGCAGATTCTATTATAAGGTAGGTTTGTTTTGTTGTAAAGCAATTGTGGCACAAAGCCCCGCGTATAAGCAAACAGCGCAGGAACACCGAATGTGTCCTGCGCTGTATAGAAACGCTACTTTGTAAAACGAATCTTGATATCGCCGGATTGGGTTGTAACACTCAGCCGCTTACCGCCGTTGCCTGACTCAGGAAGTTTGACATCGCCGCTTTTTGATTTGTAGGTTATTGTGTAGTTTTTCGTTGCATCGTCAATCGTTCCATTTACCTCACCGCTGGATGATGTAAAACTGATGTTGTTTGCGCAAAGAGCCTGAAAATGGATACTCCCTGACCGGGTTTCAACAGTAACATCACCATTTGCATTTGTCTCCTGCATGGAAACCCTGCCGCTTCTTGACATGATTAAGATGTTCTGAGCAACTTGAATCTTTCGAATACTGATATTGCCTGGAGAACTCGTAGTGGATAAATCTCTCTGTACGGTACCTTCCTCAATATTGATACTGCCGCTCTTGGAATCTGCCAACATTCTGCCGCCTACATTCACAGCTGATGCTTCTATATCACCCGAAGATGATGTAATCTCAAGGTCACTGTCAGTCGATAGGTTATCGAGCCTAATTCCACCGCTCTTTGAGTTGATGGAGATTCGGTTTGAAGCGGATAGCCCGCTTATTCTGATATCACCAGATCTTGTGCTAAGTATAACCGCATCGTTTAGTTTAAGTTCTGAGGCATGGATTTTACCGCTTCTTGAGTTAATGGAGATTTGCTTTGAAGCGGATAATCCGCTTACTGTAATATCACCGGAACTTGTGCTAAGTACAGTCTCATCCCCAAGCTTAAGCTCTGATGTATTGATTTTACCGCTCTTTGTCAACACATCGATTTTACCTATGAACTCCTCGGGAATCTCAATAACGATGGACGAGTCCGTGAGATCACCAATTATAACGTTGTTGTACCACCGTGTGTTGAAGATTTGGTTTTTGGTTCGTTCACTTGCTGAGGAAAGGATAATCCCAAAATTGTCGTACCACCGTGCGTTGACGATTTGTTTTATGATTAGTTCACCTGTTGAGGAAAGGTTAATCTCATAATGCACCTGCTCGTTCTCATAGGTGGTAATCTGAAATTCGCTTTTAGCGGATGGAATGAGTTTAATATCACAGAACCCACCGTTGACACTCAGGCTTTTCACCTTATTTGATGGGTAGGTGTAATGCTTTTCTTCATAGGGCAGACCGGTATTGAGCGCCTGTAGCCGAAATCCTCCAATAGCAAAAGATAGAATAACAAACAATAAACCTACTATGACACATGCTGCACCAATATAAAGCAGCCGCTTGGTTAGTGGCTTCATACGGTTACTCTCCTCTCATCTTTAGCAATAAACAGCGATTTAACTGCGCGTAAAAACCTTTTTGTGAGGCCCACCAACCAGACGGACAGCCTATTGACCCCAAGAAACGAGAATATTCCCAGTCCCAGAGCCACTGCAGAACTACCGAGCATGAATAAACTGGCTACAATGCTTTGAGGTAAAAGCATAAAGGCACCGACGATTCCCGCAAACCCGCTGCACACAAGCGCAAGTACCACTGCGTACAGCGAAATAATAACTGACCATACCGTAATGTACACCGAAAGTACCACCATAAAGAAGGCGATTGCGAGCGGAAACCATAGCGGGAAGCCCAGAAAAGTCAGTACAATTTCCCATGCCTTAAGTTGATGCTGCGGCTTCATCTTCGCCTTTACCAAAGTCGGCAGCGGTGCAGCCAGCATGATTTCTTTTGCTATCTCGCTTATATCGCCCATGGCACTGACGGCTTCCTCTTCATCCATGCCGTCTTCCATCCGGTCATCAATCATCTCGGTATAAAAGGCGATGGATTTTTCCACCTCGCTTTGCGATAGACCATGTAACTTTTCGGACAGCTGTGATGCAAATTCCGCTTTATTCATCTCTCTCATACCCCATTTCTTCACTGATATAACGAATTACCCTGGTAACTTCTTTCCACTCTTCCAGAAAATCAATGATTTTCTTTCTTCCTGCCTCGGTAATTCTGTAGTACTTTCGCAACCGGCTGTTATGCTCTACCGAATACACTTCAAGATACTCGCCTGCCTCCAGCCGTTTTAGGATTGGGTATAGGGTTGATTCGGAGATTTCGATATGAGGGCTGATGTCCTTAATTATTTGGTATCCATATGAGTCCTTGCCGCTTAGGGAGGTGAGCACGCATATTTCAAGTAATCCTCTTTTTAACTGTATATCCAAAATTATCACCTCGTTTCATGTTATACTATATACTACATGGTATTATGTGTCAAGTGCTATTGAATAAACGGTAAATAAACTTTTAATATTGGTATTTTTTATTGGCTTTTATATGGGATTCGTTTATAATGAAATACAGTTAAGCAATGATAACAAAGTACCACATTACGATACAGAGGATGTGCCTATGGGAAGATACGACGGAATTCGATGCCCCGTTTGCGGGGAAGTATTCAAAGACAAGGACGACGTAGTCGTTTGTCCCGATTGCGGAGCGCCGCATCACAGAGGCTGTTATGAGACCCGCGGCGAGTGTGCCTATGTAGAAAAGCACGCAACCGGCGAGGAATGGCGCAGACCGCCCAAGCAGACCATAGATGGCAACGCCCCTGCGCGCTGCCCGCGGTGTGACACGCTCAACCCGCCGCAGAATATCTACTGCGAGGTCTGCGGCAGCCTGCTTAACAACACCGCAAAGCCGCCGGTCGACTCGGATATGAATACCCAGCAGGGCCAGCCCGGTCCGCAGGTATTTGTTATGCCGTACAACCCCTTTACTACACCGTATGGCGGGCTTCATGCCGATGAGACGATTGATGATATCCCCGTAAAGGAGATTGCGATGTTTATCGGCCCAAGCTCCTATTACTACCTGCCGCGCTTTAAGGCGATGAGCATGACAAAGAAGCGCGCATCCTGGAACTGGGCTGCCTTTTTCGGCAACGCCCTATACTTTTGCGGCAGGCGCATGTACTCGCTGGGGGTACTGCTTGCAGCGATTTTCCTCATCCGCCTTATCCCCGGCTATATGCTGGTAATTGAAAACTACGACAGGATTGCCGCGGATGCCATAGGCTTTTTGCAAAACCTTCCGCCGCGCGCCCAGCAGCTGCTTGAAATCTCGCAGATAATTAACTATATATACTGGATTATCTCAGGATTACTGGGTGTGTTCTCAAACTACCTGTATAAGCGCCATGTGTTCGATTGCATTAGGACTTTAAAAGGCAAGTACACCGATGTGCAGCAGTATTATGCCGCCCTGAAAAAGCACGGCGGCTTGCGCACGGGGCTGATTGTCGGCCTTGCGATTACTGCGTTTTTACTGTTTATCTTTTCAGATGTTCTAATCAGCTTCTTTCTTGTATTGCCCTCTATGGGGTAACATCAAAACACACTGAAAGGCGAGATTTTATCAATGAAGATTAAAAAGGCGGTTATCCCCGCCGCTGGACTTGGCACCCGTGTGCTGCCCGCATCCAAGAGCATGCCAAAAGAGATGCTGCCCATCGTAGACAAACCCGCCATCCAGTATATTGTGGAGGAAGCCGTGCGCTCGGGCATTGAGGATATCCTCATCATCACAAGCCGCGGCAAAACCACGGTAGAGGATCACTTTGACCGGGCACCGGAGCTTGAAGAAAAGCTGCTCAAATCCGGCAAAACCGAGCTTTACAATGAGATGCTTTCCATCTCAAACCTTGCAAACATTCAGTATATCCGCCAAAAACAGCCTCTGGGCTTAGGGCACGCCGTTTTGTGCGCTAAGGCCTTTGTAGGCGATGAGCCCTTTGCCGTGCTGTACGGCGATGATGTGATTATCTCTGATAACCCCGCCTGCGGGCAGCTCTGCCGCGCCTATGAGGAGTACGGCAAGGGTGTCGTGGGTATTAAGGAGGTTTCGCGCGAGGAGATCGGCAAATACTGCTCGATGAAGGCCGACCATATCCGCGATAGGCTGTATAACATCACTGATATGGTGGAAAAGCCGCGCCCTGAGCAGGTGATGTCCCTATTCGCCATCCTCGGACGGTGCGTTTTACCGCCTTCTATCTTCCCCATCTTGGAGAACACTAAACCCGGTGCAGGCGGCGAGCTTCAGCTGACTGATGCGATGGCGGTGCTTGCCCGAACCGAGGGTATTATCGGCGTTAATTACGAGGGCGTGCGCTATGACATGGGCAATAAGCTGGGCATCCTTCAGGCGATTGTCGAGGTTGGCTTAAGTCACCCCGAGGTAGGCTCGTCCTTCCGCGAGTACCTAAAGGGTATAACCGCTGATTTGTAATACAAAAAGGCATTATCTATTTGACAAGCCTGCAACTGTCTGCTATAATTTTTCTGTTATACCGCTAATGGTATAATTATAAGCTGATTTTCGATACTGATTATCAGCTATCATCCTTGCCCCTAACGGGGCCTTAAGTCCAAAAGGAGGTGTAAAGACTATGTCTAAGGCAGTAGCTTACGAGACCATTTTCGTTGTCAGCACAAAGCTGGACGAAACCGCTGTAACCGAATGCTTTGAGAAGTTCAAGGCACTCATCGAGCAGAACGGAACCATTGAGTCGGTGAATGAGTGGGGCAAGCGCAGACTTGCATATCCCATCAACGACGAGACCGAGGGGTATTACTACCTTGTGAATTTCACAAGCTCCCCTGAGTTCCCTGCTGAGCTTGACCGTGTGTACAAGATTACGGACGGTATTCTGCGTTCCATTATCGTTAACAAAGAGGAGAAGTAGTAAAACAGCTATTGGGAGGTAACAGCTTATGTTGAACAGGGCCATTATTATGGGAAGACTCACAGCGGATCCGGAACTGCGGCGTACTCCTTCCGACATTGCAG
>JAEZKF010000053.1 GCA_023415575.1 Bacillota bacterium | reverse complement strand
TAGAGCAGCCGAGGGAACAGAACGCCCGCGTTCTGCGCACGACGCGCCGACCGGAGCAGTTCTTCCCCCTTTGGCTCCGGGAGATAAGCGGAGTGCGCCGAGGCTACCCCAATAGGGCGCACAACCCGTCGCCTGATTGAAGCGCGGGGTTCAGGGGTAAACCCCTGATTCGCTTTTGCTTCCTTTTGTCGAACAACAAAAGGAAGTCGTCCGAAGGACGAAACTCTTTTAAATAAAAGCATCTATCAAACTTGACCAACAAAGGTGTGAAAAGCATATGCTTTTGATTATTGATAACTACGACAGCTTTACCTACAACCTCGTGCAGCTTGCAGGCTCGCTCACCGAGGACATCAAGGTTGTGCGCAACGACGCTTTAACGGTGGAGGAAATCCGCACACTCTCCCCCAGCCACATCATCCTCTCCCCGGGGCCGGGCTACCCAAAGGATGCAGGTGTGTGCGAGCAAGTTGTGCGCACCATCGGCGGCGAGATCCCGATACTCGGGGTGTGCCTTGGGCATCAGGCCATCTGCGAGGTATTCGGGGCAACCATCACCCACGCAACGCAGCTCATGCACGGCAAGAAAAGCGCCGTCACCATCGATACTGCCTGCCCCATCTTTCGGGGTCTGCCTGAAACGATAGAGGTCGCCCGCTATCATTCGCTGATTGCAAAGGACGATACCCTGCCGGATGAACTCATAGTCACCGCCCACGACGGGATTGGCGAGGTGATGGCGGTGCAGCACAAGACCAAGCCCATCTTCGGCCTGCAGTTTCACCCCGAGTCGGTACTGACGCCAAACGGGGTAGAAATGATGAAGAACTTTTTGTCACTCAAAGCCCATCAGCGCCCTGCAGTGTTATCCCGAGTTGGTACTGACACGGGGCCGGCATGATGAAAAACTTCATATCGCTCTGGGGCCGGCAGGACATAAGATACCGCTTATTTTACATTAACTTCACGGGCCGTTTGGTCGAAGAACTAGGTGGATTAGTCTGCACCAAACCGTCCCAATACCGATGAAAGGAATCGATGACAATATGATTAAAGAAGCACTTTCTCTCTTGGTGGAGCGCGAAAACCTTCCCTATGAGACCATCAGCGAAGCGATGGATGAGATCATGAAGGGCGAGGCCACTCCCGCCCAGATTGCGGCCTTTTTAACCGCCCTGCGCATGAAGGGCGAGACCATAGAGGAGATTACCGCCTGTGCATCGGTGATGCGGTCGCACGCAACCCCTTTAGAGCATGAGGGCGAGGTGCTCGACATCGTCGGTACCGGCGGCGACCAGACATACAGCTTCAACGTCTCCACCGCGGCGGCCTTAATCGCGGCGGCGGCAGGGGTACCCGTTGCAAAGCACGGCAACCGCAACGTATCGAGCAAATGCGGCGCCGCCGACGTTTTAGAGGAACTGGGTGCAAAGATTGACATCACCCCCGAGCAAAACGCCGAGGTACTCAAAAAAACCGGATTTTGCTTTATGTACGCCCCCATCTACCATACGGCGATGCGCCATGTCCAGCCGGTGCGCAGGGAGCTTGGCACCCGCAGCATCTTTAATATCCTCGGCCCCCTTGCAAACCCCGCCAAGGCGACCAGACAGCTTTTAGGCGTATATGATGAGGCCCTTCTCAAGCCCCTTGCAAAGGCATTAAGCGGGCTTGGGGTGACGCGCGGCATGGTAGTCCACGGCTGTGACGGCATGGATGAAATCACCCTGACCGGAACAACCACAGTCTGCGAGATAGAAGGCAAGCGCATCCGCAGCTATACCATAAACCCCGAGGAGTTCGGTTTTAGCCTGTGCGAGCCCAAGGACCTTGTCGGCGGGGATGCCAAAGAAAACGCCGACATCATCCGCAACATCCTGCAGGGCGACCGCGGCCCAAGGCGTGATGCCGCTGTGTTAAACGCAGCCGCCTGCCTGTACCTGTACGGCAAGAACGAGACCATTGCGGGCGGCGTGGATTATGCCTCCTACCTGCTCGATACAGGTATTGTGTGCGACAAGCTCAACGAGTACGTCTGGGCAACACGGGAGTTTTCGCTGTAAAAACCGATTTGCAAAGGAGACGCGCGGCATGATTCTTGATACCATTGCCGAGGCCACCCGCAAGCGGGTGCAGGCACAAAAGAATACGGTTTCGCTTAAAGAGATGCAAAAAAAGGCGCAGGCCTTACCCAAGGGCGGCTTTGCGTTTGAACACTCGCTAAAAGAGGCATATCGGAAAGCTTTACCCGCCTTTATCTGCGAGGTGAAAAGGGCCTCCCCCTCAAAAGGGGTGATTGCCGACCATTTTCCCTACATAGAAATCGCAAGGGAATATGAGCAGGCAGGGGCGGCTGCCATCTCGGTGTTGACCGAACCGGACTTTTTTATGGGCGACAACCGCTATTTAACCGAAATCCGCGCGGCTGTGAGCCTTCCCCTTCTGCGCAAGGACTTTACGGTAGACGAATATCAAATCTACGAAGCCAAGGTTCTGGGTGCAGACGCTGTTTTGCTCATCTGTGCCCTGCTTGACACCGAAACCCTGCGCCGGTACATCGGCATCTGCGACAGCCTCGGCCTGTCCGCTTTGGTCGAAACCCACACGGCAGACGAGGTGCAAAGCGCTTTGGACGCCGGTGCCCGCATTGTCGGTGTCAACAACCGCGACCTCAAAACCTTTACAGTCAGCCTTGATACCTCGGTAAGCCTTCGCCCGCTGATTCCTGATGATGTGTTGTTTGTATCGGAGAGCGGGATTGCGACTGCGCAGGATATAAAACTGCTAAAAGAAATCGGTGTGCACGCGGTTTTGGTGGGCGAAACCTTAATGCGCGCAAGCGACAAGCGCGCCGCCCTCTCTGCCCTGCGCGGGGAGCAGCAAATCAACGCATGATATTCGCCGCAGAAAGCTGTTAAGGGAGGTTTTAGTATGAAGATTAAGCTTTGCGGGCTGACTAGGAGTCAGGATATCCTCGCTGCAAACGCCTGCTTGCCAGACTACATCGGCTTTGTGTTTGCCAAAAGCCGCAGGCAGATAACGCCACATCGCGCCTACGAGCTGCGCACCCTGCTTTCCTCCCGCATACAGGCAGTCGGGGTGTTCGTGGACGCAGATCACGAGGAGATTATCTCCCTTTACCAAAACGGCATCATCGACTTTGTCCAGCTGCACGGCAGCGAGGACGAGCGGTATATCACAAAATTAAAGGATGCCTGCCCCTGCCCCATAATCAAAGCGGTGCGTGTGCAAAGCAAAAAGGATATTCTCAAAGCCCAAGACCTGCCTTGCGACTTCCTGCTGCTTGATACCTATGTGCAGGGTAGTTTAGGCGGCAGCGGCAGGGCGTTTGACCACTCAATCATTCCGCCCCTAACTAAGCCCTTTTTCTTAGCAGGGGGCATTAACGCCCATAACATCGTGCAGGCGATGCGGGCTAACCCCTACGCTATCGATGTGAGCAGCGGTATTGAAACAGACGGCAGCAAGGACGAGCAGAAGATGATAGAGCTCACTCGTCTTGTAAAGGGCTATCAGCCGGTGATGAAGTGATTATTTGAACAATGGAAAGGATGAATATAAGACAATGAAACGCGGACGCTATGGCATACACGGCGGACAGTTTATCCCCGAAACCCTCATGAATGCGGTCATTGAGCTTGAGCGGGCCTACGAGCATTTTAAGAATGACCCCGATTTTTGCAAAGAGCTTGATACCCTCTTTCGGGAATACGCGGGCAGGCCGAGCCTGTTATACTACGCAGAGCGCATGACAAAGGACCTCGGCGGGGCAAAGATCTACCTCAAGCGCGAGGACTTAAACCACACCGGCTCGCACAAGATCAATAACGTGCTCGGGCAGGTATTGCTTGCAAAGCGCATGGGTAAGACACGCGTCATCGCCGAGACCGGAGCAGGTCAGCACGGTGTCGCCACCGCGACTGCTGCCGCCCTGATGGGGATGGAATGTGAGATCTTCATGGGCAAGGAGGACACCGAACGGCAGGCGCTCAATGTCTTTCGCATGGAGCTTTTAGGGGCAAAGGTTCATCCGGTTACGAGCGGCACCCAGACGCTGAAGGATGCAGTAAACGAAACCCTGCGCGAGTGGACAAAGCGCATCGACGACACCCACTATGTCATAGGCTCGGTGATGGGGCCCCACCCCTTCCCCGCCATCGTGCGCGATTTTCAGTCTGTTATCGGCAAGGAGGTGCGTGCCCAGCTGCTTGAGCGAGAAGGTCGGCTTCCCGATACCCTGATTGCCTGTGTGGGCGGCGGTTCCAACGCCATGGGCCTGTTTTACGACTTCATCGGTGATGAGTCGGTGGAGCTTGTGGGCTGCGAGGCGGCAGGTCTTGGCGTAGACCGGCCCGAGAACGCCGCGACGATTGCAAACGGCACCCTTGGCATCTTCCACGGCATGAAGTCCTACTTCTGTCAGGACGAATACGGCCAGATTGCGCCTGTGTACTCCATCTCGGCGGGCCTTGATTACCCCGGCATCGGGCCGGAGCACGCCTATCTGCATGATATCGGTCGGGCGCGGTATGTGCCCATCACGGATGCACAGGCGGTGCGGGCCTTTGAGTACCTTTCCCGCACCGAGGGGATTATTCCCGCGGTGGAGAGCGCCCACGCTGTCGCCTATGCGATGCAGTACGCGCCGACACTCAGTAAGGATAAGATTATCGTCATCAATATCTCAGGGCGCGGAGATAAGGACGTAGCAGCGATTGCCCGTTATAAGGGGGTAGACATCCATGACTAGACTAAAGCGTGCTTTTTCTCTCGGCAAGGCCTTTATCCCGTTTATCACGGCGGGAGACCCGAATCTTGATGTAACCGAACAGCTTGTGCTCGCAATGGCAGATGCGGGCGCCGACCTCATTGAGCTTGGCGTGCCCTTTTCCGACCCCGTGGCAGAGGGGCCGGTCATCCAGCAGGCGGATGAGCGCGCTTTGGCGGCGGGTACAACAACCGATAAAATCTTTGATATGGTCATCCGCCTGCGTAAGGACACTGATGTCGCCCTTGCCCTCATGACCTATATCAACCCCGTGTTTGTGTACGGCTGCGACCGGTTCTTTATGCGGTGTGCTCAGTGCGGCATAGATGCCGTTATCGTGCCCGACCTTCCCTTTGAGGAGAAGGAGGAGCTTGCCCCCTTTGCCCGCAATCACGGTGTCGCCCTTATCTCACTCATTGCGCCGACCTCGAACGACCGCATAGCCACCATCGCGCGCGAGGCGCAAGGCTTTGTGTACTGTGTATCCTCGCTTGGCGTGACCGGCGTGCGCAGTGAGATTACCACCGACATCGGCGCAATGGTTTCCCTTGTGCGCAGTGTATCAAATATCCCCTGCGCCGTGGGGTTTGGGGTATCCACCCCAGACCAGGCAAAGCAGATTGCCGCCAAGGCGGATGGTGTCATCGTCGGCAGCGCCATTGTTAAGATAATCGCCCAGTACGGCGAGGACTGTGTGCCCGCCGTGGCGGAGTATGTCAGAAAGATGAAGGAAGCGATTGCATCAGAGGTTTGAAGGAATCCTCTATCTTAGCCGGTCCTGCAATATTAGTTTGGTTTTTAATAATTTTGTCCTGTCGGACGACTTCCTTTTGATGTTCGACAAAAGGAAGCAAAAACGAATCAAGGGCTAGCGACCCTGAACCCCGCGCATCAATCCGGCGACAGGCTTGCGCCCTATTGGGGTAGCCTCGGCACACTCCGCTTATCTCCCGGAGCCAAAGGGGGAAGAGATGCTCCGGTCGGCGCGTCGTGTTGCCCTCTGGCTGCTTTATTTACCTCTTGCGGTTAAGTCGCCAGGTTGCTGCGTCCCGAAGGACGAAACCCTTTACTGACAAGTAGTATCAATTCGCGCAATTTTATAGATAAAAAGGGCTGCTACACCGGCTCAAAAACCCATTGTATCCCCCACCGGAAAGAAGGAATGTCACCATGGTTTTTGTACTTAAGCCAAACGCCACAAAGGAGCAGATAGACGCCTTTGTAAATCGCATTGAGTCTCAGGGCTTTTCCACCTTTATCAGCACCGGAACCGAGCATACGGTGGTATGCTTAATCGGCAACACCGCGACGATTGACATCGACCACATTGTGCAGACCTGCGATATTGTGGAGTACGGCAAGCGGGTCACCGAGCCCTATAAGGCGGTCAACCGCACGGTTCACCCCGAGCCTACTTATATTAATGTAAATGGACATACCCTCGGGCAAGGGCACTTTCATGTGATGGCGGGCCCCTGCTCGGTGGAGGGCGAAGACCAGATTATCAAGGTGGCAAAGGCGGTCAAGGCGGCGGGGGCGACCTTCCTGCGCGGCGGGGCGTTTAAGCCGCGCACCTCGCCATATGCCTTCCGCGGCCTGCACGAGGAGGGAATCCGTCTTTTGCTTGCCGCAAAGCGGGAGACAGGGCTGCCCATCGTCACCGAGATTATGAACCAGACCCAGCTGCCTCTGTTTGAGGACATCGACATCATTCAGGTGGGCGCCCGCAATATGCAAAACTTCGATTTGCTGCGCGAGCTCGGACGTTGCAAAAAGCCTATCCTGCTTAAGCGGGGCTTTTCGAGCACCATTGAGGAGTTCTTGATGAGTGCCGAGTATATCGTGTCAACGGGCAATCCCAACGTCATTTTGTGCGAGCGGGGCATCCGGACGTTTGAAACCGCCACCCGCAATACCTTAGATATCTCGGCGGTACCCCTCTTAAAGCAAAAAAGCCACCTGCCGGTTATCATCGACCCAAGCCACGCGGCAGGTCTGCGCAGCCTTGTGCCTGCCCTTTCGCGCGCGGCGGTTGCAGTGGGCGCGGACGGCCTTATGATTGAGGTGCACAACGACCCCGCAAAGGCCCTGTCTGACGGGGCGCAGTCCCTTGACCTTGTTCAGTTTTCCGGCCTCATGGACGACCTTCTGCAACGCGTTTCATTTGAAGGGTTGCTAAGGGCTTAACCGAAACCGTATTTGTTTAATATGACGAACCCCCGCACACACGGTGCGGGGGTTTTTTGCTTGTGCATATGTAAGATAAAAGACACAAAAAACGCGAGAAATTCGGCAAAATCAAAAGAGACAAGCATTATTGCAGGTATTTATAGTGAGTTTAAATTTCCAAAAATGATGGCGATAACTGGTTTTAAATTCCTGTTATTTCAATTCCAGATTCATGAAATTGTTAGATTTATATAGTAAATCAGCTAATAAGATTTTGCCAGTTGTGCAAGATGACAGCAAACGAAGTTTGTTCAATTTGACCAATAATTTTTTGCGTGCCTCGCCAATTTTTCATAAAGACATCAATCCGTTCGCGCTAAGAATGCCATAAACTGTATGATTTCGAGCCGAAGTCTGTAAAAACGCGTAACGCTCGTTTGGGGTTTGCGATTTGACAATGGGCATTTCCAACTAATATAATTTGAAAAGCCAATCACCCTCGAAATGGCAATCGGGAGTGTTGTTTAGATAGATGATTTATGGAGTGATAGGTTTAAAAGGAGCGGTTGAATGATTTTAATCAAGCGAAGCATCCTTGCGATAAGCCAATATTTTAACAGCAGGGCTTTTGCAACAGGTGTTTTGGCTATCATTCTTGCGTGTGCTATATACTACATGACAACCATAACCAATGCCATATCCATTCATGACGGTGACAAGGTAAGCTACGTGTTCACACAGGAACACAACGTAGCAGATATTTTAAGCGAGCAGGGTATTACCACCCTAGCCCGCGACAAAGTTGAATTTGCCGGATTTTCGGGCAAGTACGGGGAGATCACCATAAACAGGGCCTTCCCCATTACAGTTTCGGCAGACGGTATCAGACACGAGCTGTATGTTCTGGGCGGCACCGTTAAGGATGCTCTAGCCCAGGCCGGTGTGACGATTGACTCGGATGACCTTATCAATCGTCCGCTTGCTGCCCAAGTAAAAGAGAACGACAACATTGTAATTAACCGTGTGGAATATAAGGTCTATGAAAAGACCGAGGTCATCGAGTTTAATGTTATCGACAAGCAGTCCCCCCTTATCCGCAAGGGCAGGTCAAAGCTGCTCTCCAGCGGCCACAACGGCTCAAAGGACCTTGTAATCGAAGAAAAGTATATCGACGGCAAGCTCAAGGAGACCAACATCATCAGTGAGGTTGTAACCGTCGAGCCGGAGGATCAGATCATGCTGCGCGGGGCGAAGGTTCCTGTCTCCCCCATGGAGGCCCCCGAAGGGTATGAGCTGGATGAGAACGGCATCCCCAAAAACTATAAAACAGTGCTCACCAATCAGGTGGCAACGGCCTACAGCTGCAAGCCCGGCATGTGGGGCGCAAGCGGCCTGCCTGCCGTTACCGGATACGTTGCGGTTGACCCCAGGGTCATCCCCTACGGCACACGCCTTTATATCGCAACGCCGGATAACAGCTTTGTGTATGGCTACTGCATCGCAGGCGATACCGGAACAGGCCTTGTAGAGGGCATCATCGACGTCGATTTGATGTTCGACTCCTATCTTGAAAGCGCCCTGTTCGGAAAAAGAAACGTCAACATTTATATCTTAGAATAGTTCTATAAAATTCGTTATGGTTTGTCATAAGGCACTTAAGAATAATAGTCATGTAAATCATAAAAGGCGAAAGCAGAATGCTTTCGCCTTTTGCTAGTAAAAATTTGATAAGGGGCAAGCCTTGCCATTCTTCTAATAAAGAAAGTACACATCTTAACAATTGACAGAAGCCCGAAAACAACCTATAATATTCTTTGCATCATGCCTACTAGCGCGTTTTCGTTGAAACGCATAGTATAATAAGGATGCAGCATAACGAGGTGTAGCTCAGATGGTAGAGTGCTTGGTTTGGGACCAAGATGCCGCAGGTTCGAGCCCTGTCACCTCGACCAAGACAGGACACCAGCCACGATTGGTGTCCTTTTTTATTTTGCATTGATTGGAGGGTTTTCCTGATGGTCGACATTGAAAACTACTTACGAAAGCTGACTGATTTGCTTAAGCACGAGTTTGGCGCAAGGCTTCTATACGTTGGGCTGCAAGGCAGCTATCTTCGGGGAGAAGCAACCGACAACAGCGACATCGACGTTATGGTCGTTATCGACGGCCTAAGCGTATGTGACCTTGACAGCTATCGGGGCATCGTCCTCACGTTGGAAGAGCCGGATAAATCATGCGGTTTTATTTGCGGCAAAACAGACCTTGCCAATTGGAACCCTCTTGAAATATGCCACTTACTCAATACTACAAAAGACTATTATGGCAGATTGCGTGAGCTTATCCCCTCGTATACCGAAAATGACATACGAAACTTTGTAAAAATGAGTATCAATAACCTGTACCACGAGATTTGCCACAGATATGTTCATGCCGCGCAGAGTGAAAACATTGCAGGTTTGCCTATGTCCTATAAAGGCGTATTTTTTATTCTTCAGAATTTATATTATCTGCAGCACGGCAAATACATCCCGACCAAGGCAGAACTCGTGACGCTGCTTTCAGGTAAAAACCGCGCGGTTTTAGAGCGCGCAATCGCCCTAAACAAAGGGATGGCATATGATTTTTCGGATAGCTTCGAGCTCCTTTTTTCATGGTGCCAGGAAACACTAAAGACGTTGTAATTGCCAGGAACCTTTATGATGTATTGTACCGTTGAAGGGAATAACGCCATGAAGACCGCTATTAAGCCCCGATTTTGCCGATGTGTGGATTCGGAACTCTTGGGAGCATTTTATCGTGAAAGACTGTGACTTTAAAAACGTAGAGGAAGACGCTGAATACTGCGCATACATAAAGGACTTTATCAACAAGACCATAAATTCATAATCCGGTTTTTAACCATTAAAAAACTCCTTGAGTTTACTCAAGGAGTTTTTCCGTTATTAAGACGCCCTGCCGCTAAAACAAGGCTGCGCACAGATACCCAAGCAAAACCACAACGACATTTGCTGCCCCGTGCATGAGCATAGGATAGAGAATGCTTTCTGTGCGTTCGTAGACCTGGGCGTACACAATGCCGACAACGAGGGACACGATTATCTGAAAGATATCATACCTGATGGTAAAGGGCGATAAACTCCAGTTGATATGGGCAATTGCAAACAGTACGGCGGCAACAATGCCTGCCGGGTAGACGGTCTTCCAAGACTGGGGGATAAACTCGCTGTTCGCAGTCCGGCCAAAGCAAACCGGTCTCCCCTTGCCTAAGACACGCCACATCACACTGATGGGCAGGGCGCGAAACAAAAGCTCCTCCGATGTTCCGGAGAGAAGAAGCTGAAAGCCGACCGTGCCGAGGACGTTGCGGGTATTCAAGGCATTGTACTGGCGCGGGATATCATTCATAAGCAGGCGTATCACAGAACCGACTACGGTGTAAATCGAAAAGACCGCAATAAACCACGCAAACGCCCTTAAGCCGATGCGCCAGTTACCCACCCGCAGACCGAAATCCATGCCCCAGACCCTTCGCAGAATTAGGATAGCAGCAAGGGCAATCATCATCTGCACAATATGGTGCACAGAGATCCACATAAACTGACCGTCCGGGTCAATGCGGGTGTAGGAGAATAGATTTGCCACCACACCACCCGCTTTTGATGCAAGCTGCTGGAATACAAACAGCCCGACGACCACAGCAATCGCCTTGAGTGTTTTTGTTGGAGTCAACGTTTGCATACAGACACGCCCTCTCTTAACTGCTTACATGCTATGTCGTAAAGTGAATCTGTTACCGTATCAACAAGGTTGCCATCGTACATCGCTTCTTTGGCTTATACCGATTCTGCTTTTAAAAGATCGCCGAGCACAGGTAGCCGAGCCCCAACGTGATGACGTTTGCCATCCCATGCATCATGATGGGATAGATAATACTCTCCGTGCGCTCATAGACCTTGGCGTATATGATACCGGTAACAAAGGCGAGCATAATCTTAAATGAATCGTACTCAATGGCAAAGGGGGCAGCGCTCCAGCGAATCTGAGCGAGCGCAAACAGCACGGCGGCAACAATGCCTGCCGGGTAGATGGTCTGCCATGAGCGGGTGCGGTACTCTTCATACACATACCGGCCAAAGCAAACCAGCTTCCCTTTGCCGAGGACGTGCCACATGAGGCCGATGGGCAGAGCGCGATACAGAAGCTCCTCGGCTATGGGTATCAGCACAAGCTCGCAGAAGAAGGTTCCCACGCCGCTTAAGGGCGACATAAAGGGCAGATAGAAGGGTTCATACCCCATCGACCCCTGCACCCAATAAACAGCCGCGGCACACACAAAAAAGCCTAAGCTAAACACGCAGACCGAGATAAGCCCCAGCCGCCAGCCGCCGATACGCAGGCCAAAATCCATGCCCCATAGGTTGCGCAGGATAAGGATTGCGCAAAGGGCGAGGATGAGCATTGCAAGATGCTGCACGGATTTCCACATAAACTGCCCGTATGGGTCAATGCGGACATAGGAAAAGAGGTTTGCTACCATCTCGCCCGTTTTTGCAGCAAACTGCCCGAATACAAACAGCCCAAAAACAACCCATACCGCCTTTAGTGCCTTTTCGGGCGTCAGCTTCTTTTTCATACAGACCACCTCTCCTTAAATGTCGAACATGCCATGTCGTAAAGTGCGTCTGATGCTCATATCAATAAGGTTGCCATCAACAAAGAAAGAAGATGGCAACCTTAATTAAACTATTTGCCTAAAACCGATGCGGCGATTGCATCTGCGAGCTTATCAAGCTCCTCCTCGCGTGAGGGCTTGAGGTTTGAGCGGATGTCCATCGGCTCGCCGATAATCTCGGTATCCTTCATGCCGCTTACGATGCTCACCATCTCTTTCATCGCAGCACTCGCCCAGGAGTGGTTGCCTAAGATTGATACCTTGCGCCCGCGCAGGTTCAGGGCCGCCATCTCACGCAGTACCGAGTCCATGACAAAGTAGAGGTTGAGGTTATAGGTGGGTGATGCGATGACCATATGGCTGTACTTCCACGCATCGGCGATGATATAGGAGGCGTGGGTTTTGGAAACATCGTACATCCGCATATCGGTCACACCGCGAAGGGCAAGCTTATTGGCAAGGGCATATACCGCATTTTCGGTGTTGCCGTACATTGAGGCATAGAACAGCACAACGCCCTGCTTCTCCGGCTCGTACCGGCTCCACTTGTCGTATTTATCGAGGATATAGCCGAGATCCTTTCTCCAGATGGGGCCGTGCAGGGGGCAGATCATCTTAATCGTAACGCCGCACAGCTTTTTAAGCAGACTCTGCACCTGCGGGCCGTACTTGCCCACGATGTTTGCATAGTAGCGGCGGGATTCGTCTAAGAAGGCATTTTCAAACTCCATCTCGTCGGCAAACAGGTTGCCGGAAAGCGCACCAAAGGAGCCGAAGGCGTCTGCGGAGAACAGGATGCCCTGACTAACCTCATAGGTGACCATGACCTCAGGCCAGTGCACCATGGGGGCCATATAGAACCGCAGGGTGTTTGCGCCGATGTTAAGCTCCTCACCCTCCTTGACAAGCTTCTGCTTGTCCGTAATGTCGGTATTGTAAAACTGATGAAACAGGTCAAAGGTCTTTTGATTGCCGATTATCGTGACGTTCGGGTAACGGCGCACAATCTCCTCGATGTTTGCGCAGTGGTCGGGCTCCATGTGGTTGATGACAAGGTAGTCAAGTGTCCTATCGCCAAGCACATGGATGATGTTTTCGATGTACTGTCCGCTTACTGCGGAATCCACCGTATCCAGCAGCACAGTCTTTTCGTCCACAATCAGGTAAGAGTTATACGCTACCCCGTTTGTAAGGGGGAACATGTTTTCAAAACGCTCAATGCGTCTATCACTTGCGCCTACCCAGAATACGCGCGGAGCAATCTCCTGTACACAATACATATATAAAAACCTCCCATTGTATAATACGATGTTGTATGACGGCTCAAAGAATGGTATATCGTTGTAATGGTATAAACCTTGCAGCCGTCGTTCTTTTCAGAGCCCAACGGGCTTTTGCCCGCAATCCGATTTGATTGTAGCACATCCCGCAGGCACTAACAAGCACTTTCATGTAAAAAGATAGCTTTTTGGTGTACATTCGCATATTCAGGCCGGCACATGAAAAAGCACTAGCAAACGCTGCCGATATATTACAATCATTCCCGAATTAGGTCAGATAAATCTCTTGATTATATTGCCGATTTATTGTTTAATAATAAGCAGACAACAGATAGAATACTATTGATATTAGCCCCTTGCGGGCGGTACTATAAGGAGCCTTTTTGATGTCCCGACTGAATATTGTGCTGGTGGAGCCGCGTATCCCCCAGAACACCGGCAACATTGCGCGCACCTGTGCCGTAACAGGCGCAAGGCTGCATCTGGTTCGCCCCATGGGGTTTGAACCGACCGATAAGGAGCTAAAACGCGCAGGGCTTGATTACTGGCACCTGCTTGATATTACCTACTACGACAGCCTCGCGGACTTTTTAGAAAAGACAAAGGGTGGCGTCTATCGGTTTTTCAGCACCAAGGCAAGGACTGTCCACTCTGAGGCCACCTACCCCGACGATTGCTACCTAGTGTTCGGGCGGGAGGATGCGGGCCTGCCGGAATCGCTTTTGTTTGCCCACCCCGAAAGCTGTGTGCGCATCCCGATGATTGGGGCTGCGCGCAGCTTAAACCTTTCCAACTCGGTTGCAATTGCAGTGTATGAGACCCTGCGCCAATGGAACTACCCCGACCTGCAAAACGAAGGCAGGCTGACGCAATACGATTGGGACAATGCCCCTTTACAGGATTAGCACATCCCCTTTGGATGATTGAGTAAAGATGAGATGGCTAAACGAAAGTTAACGCAAGCATTTTTAGTTTGCTTGCGGATGTTCGTTTGAGCCCCGAGAAGGAGCATGCAGTAACATGAGCAGTATGAAAGTACGTTTTCTCACCGACTCCGCATGTGATTTGCCTGAGAGCGATGCCCTGGAGTACGGCATTAAGGTGCTGCCCATTCCCATCACCGTGGATGGCAGAGGGTACTTAGAGCGGGTGGATTTTTCAAACACCGAGTTCTATGACATCCTCAAAAACAGCGCCGGAATCCCCACCACGGCACATATTACCCAGGTAACCTATTTAGAGGAATACGAAAAGGCGGCAGCCCAAGGCTATGAAGCCGTGATTGTCACCACCATCTCTTCCACCGGGTCGGCCATGAAGGACGCTGCCATCATGGCGCGGGACCTGTATTTTGAAGACCACCCCGACGCAAAGCTGGAAATCTACGTCGTGGATAGCCTTAACTACACCATGAGCTACGGCTACCCCCAGATTGAGGCAGCAAAGATGGTGCGGGCAGGGGCGACGGCAAAGCAGGCTGCCGAGTATCTTGAGGACTATTTTACCCGTGTGGAGATTCTGTTTACTCCCTTTACCCTTGAGTACGCAAAGAAGTCCGGACGCATCGGCGTTGCAGCGGCGTTTGTGGGCGAGGTATTGGGACTTCGACCCATTATCTCGATTATCGACGGCAAAATGAACATCGAGGATAAGGTGCGCGGCGACAAGGCGGTTATCCCCCGCATGGTCGAGCTTGTAAAGGCGCGCAAGGCGGACCCCAAAACCCCCTACCTGCTTGTGCGGGGCAGCCGCGACGGCGTAGGCGATGAATGTGCACACGCCTTAACCAAGGCACTCGGCTATCCGCCGGTGGGCGTTTACTACATAGGAGCCTGTATTGCCATCAACAGCGGGCCCGAGGTTGTGGGTATCATCTACTTAGGCAAAAAGCGCCGCTAACGTTAACCAATAAGAACAGAGGGGACGGTTATACCGTCCCCTTTTTGTATTGCGATAGATTGCCTTACGCCTTATCCTTGGGTTTGAAGATTAAAGCCACCACAAAGCCGAAGAACACGGCGGCGGTAATGCCTGCAGCAGCTGCGGTGATGCCGCCTGTCAGCGCACCGATGAGTCCCTTTTCCTGAATCGCCTCTTTGGTGCCCTTTGCTATGAGGTAGCCAAAGCCGGTCAGCGGCACGGTGGCCCCTGCCCCTGCAAACTCCACAAGGGGCTTGTACAGCCCCAAAGCGCCCAGCACGACACCAGCCACAACGTAGGTGACAAGGATGCGCGCAGGGGTCAGCTTGGTCTTGCTGATAAGCAGCTGGGCGATGGCACACAAAAGCCCGCCCACCCAGAAGGCATTGATAAAGTTCATGGTTTCATCCTCTCTTTCGATGACGGTAATTCATCCGCACAGCCCCGCCTAATTCCACTTGGTGCCGGACAGGTACACGAGGTGAGCAATGCCGGGGATGCTCTCTCCCTGCTGAAGGCTGGTGGGGCTCATGAGGGCGCCTGTTGCAATAAACAGGACATTAGAGAGCGAGCCGTCGCGGATGCGGGGCAGGATATAGGAGCACAGAACAGTCGCGCTGCATCCGCAGCCAGACCCGCCCGCGTTGACCCCTTGGGTTTCGATGTCGTAGATAAGCAGGCCGCAGTCGCTGTGGCGGCCCGAGATGTCATACCCCTCGCGCATTAACAGCTCTTTTAATAGCTGCGAGCCGACCTGACCGAGATCGCCGGTTAAAATCAAGTCGTAGCGGTCGGGCGAGGTGCCCGTATCGGTAAAATAGGTGAGGATGGTATCGGCCGCGGCAGGCGCCATGGCAGCGCCCATGTTGTTGATGTCGGTGATGCCCATGTCCTGCACCTTGCCGACTGTTACCGCCCGCACATAGGGCGCAAGGCCGGATTCCCTTACAATCGCGCAGCCCGAGCCGGTCACAGTCCACTGGGAGGTGGGGGCCCGCAGGCCGCCGTACTCGAGCGGGTAACGAAACTGCCGCTCCGCCGAGCAAAAGTGCGAGGAGGTCACGCAGATGCAGTTCTTTGCAGCGCCCGTATCCACAAAGGTGGAGGCGATGCATAAGGATTCTGCCATGGTCGAGCAGGCCCCGAACAGGCCCAATAAAGGCACCCCGAGGTCGCGCAGGCCGTAGGTAGAGCTGATGCATTGGTTGAGCAAATCCCCCGCAAACACATAGTCGATGTCGCTGGGGGCAAGCTGGGCTTTGTCGAGCGCCTTGTTTACGGCGTCCTTTTGCAGGCGGCTTTCCGCCTTCTCCCACGTATTCTCCCCCATCGTGGTGTCGGTACAGATTAAGTCAAAGTAGCGCGCAAGCGGCCCCTCGCTCTCCTTTTTGCCGACCACCGTGGCGTAGGCGGCAATGCTCGGGGAGGTGTCGAGTCGCAGTGTATATCTTCCCTGTCGTGTGGGCATAGTGATTACCAACCCTTTCGCAAGTAGTATTATAAGTCGCGCTTAATACAGGCCGAATAAGAACAGAATCAGCCCGTACACAACCCCTGCGGTCAGCCCGTACACAATCACCGGCCCCGCGATGGTGAACATCTTTGCGCCAAGCCCCAAAACAAAACCCTCGCTCTTAAAGTCAATGGCGGGTGCCGCAACCGAGTTTGAAAAGCCCGTGATGGGCACAAGGACGCCTGCCCCTGCAAACTTTGCGATGTCGTCAAACACATGCAGCCCCGTCAGCAGGGCCGCGATAAAGATCAGCGTGATGGAGGTCAATGTCCCCGCAAGCTCCTTTGACACGTTGGGGTTAGCCATATACAGCGTGCTTAGCGCCTCGCCGATGGTACAGACGACCCCGCCGCACAAGAAAGCCATCGCGCAGTCGCGCACGGTGGCAGACGGGTGTTCGGCGCGTTTGACTAGCTCGGAATACTCGTTTGGCGTCAGTTGAAACATAGCAAAAACCATCCCTTTCCGACAGCTTATGAAAAACAAGCTAAGACCACATACCGCAAGGAATAAAGCCCTTCGTTTTGTGGCATCTTTACTGAGTAGTTTTGACGCGGCGTAGTTGTTTTATTCCCGCAAAAGGGCGCAAAAAAGCCCGCCACACAAACGGCGGGCGGGAATTTATACGTGGCTTAATTTACGATCTTCGGTGTATTGCGCATGCACTCAAACACCTGGTCGATGGTGGGCAGGGCGTTCATGGCCCCGCGCATTGTCGTGGTCATTGAGCCGACTGCGGTCGCAAAGTCAAGGCAGACCATCATCTCGGCAAGTGATAAGCGGTCAATGGGCTTTTCAAACCGCAGGATGCGGTACAAGAGTCCACCTACAAAGGCATCTCCCGCGCCCGTGGTATCCAATACCGCAATATCATAGGCGGGCACATGCACATCATACGAGAAGGTTGCGCAGTAGGCGCCCTTTTCGCCGAGGGTTACCACCACTGCAGCGAGGTTAAAGTCGCGCAACAGACTCCGGCAGCCCTCCTCCAATGAGAGCCCTCCGGTCACAAAGTCAAACTCCGCCTTTGAGAGCTTAAGAAGCTGGGCAAACTGCATGCCGCGCAGGATGCTGTCGCGGGCGACCCGCTCGCTTTCCCACAAGGCAGGCCGGAGATTGGGGTCGTAGCATACGAGCTTGCCCCCCCGCTTTGCGTGGTCTGCCGCCGTCATGGTTGCGGTGCAGGCGGGTTCGTCGGTCATCGAAACCGAGCCATAGCAGAAGGCGCGCGCCCTGTCAATGAGGGATAAGTCTACCTCGCTTGCCGTCAGCCTCACATCCGCAGTGCCGCTGTGGTAGAAGGTCTGCGTCCTGCCCCCGGTCTGGTCGGGCAGAACAAAGGCAAGGGCGGTGGGATAAAAACGGGTGTCCTTTACCCCGCTCACATCCACCCCGCGGGAGAAAAGGTTTTCCTTAAGCGCCCTGCCGAAGGCGTCCTGACCCACCTTGCCGATATAGGCGGCTGTCCCCCCAAGGCGGGTGATGCAGGCCGCTACGTTTGCGGGTGCCCCGCCCGGGTTTTGCTCAAACAAGGGGCTGCCGAACTCCGAGATTCCGGCGGGCGTAAAATCCATAATAAGCTCGCCCAGAGCCGTAACATCAAACATTTTTGACCATCCTTTCGGGCGGGGTTGTCCCCCCTCTTTGCGGTTAAATCGGTCAGGCAACTACGCTTTTATATAGGTAGTTAACCTGACCGCATATGTCGACAACATAATTCCTGTCATTTACAATTATAGACTTTTTTTGACCCCAGTCAACTGAACAAGCCGATGTCCGCAAGATTTTCACACTTAAAAAGGCCGTAGATGAGCATCGCCTTGAGCTTGGAGTAGATGTCGGGTAGGTCGCTTGCGGGCAGGGGGTTGGTGCCAAGCCCGACCTCAAGAGTAAAGCCTTGGGCGCAAAACTCCTGAATAAACCAATCCTTAAACCCGCCGTGGGATGCCATGCCGGTAGGAGAGCACACCGTATATCCGCACAGACCCGCCCAGCACTCGGCAACCGACCGCGATTCGGGTGGCGTATTGGGGCCGTAGTCGTAATAGATCTCCTCGCCCTGACTGTGAAAGGCCACAAGCCTTGACGGCCGGTACATCCGGCACAGGTTGCACAAGGCGCGGGTTTCCGGCTCGCTTTCGGGGGAAGGGCCCCCATACTGGCGCTTTGCGGGGGCAAAGATGCCGTTTTCCTCCTCCATGCCCTTGCATATGGCAAAGCCCGCATCAAAGTTGTGGTTGATGTCCACTCCGCGCACGTTTGCATTCCAGCCGGTCAAGTCGCCGCCCGAAATCCGATGTACCATTGACTTATACATACCCGCACTCGATATGCCGTTTGCCACAAGCTCCAGACCATCGGGGTTTGCACAGGGCAGGATGATAACACCGCTTTTGCGCAGCGCCTGATGGGGCGATATCCCGCAGAGGTTTTCGCGCTTTGTAATAGCTTGTGAAAGCTCCTCGAGAAAATAGGTCAGCAAGAGCACGGTTATCCATTCCTGCGCATGAAACCCTCCTGCATATACCACAGCCCCGTTTCGTTGCCCGAAGCTGATTGCCCACAGCTCGCGCCCCAGTACGCTTTTGCCCGCGCAGAACAGCTCTGCGGGGATACATTCTGTACATATGGCGGCAAGCTTGCGCGTAAGTGCTGCAAAGTCCGGCGTCTTTTTATAAAAGCTGTCCATAAGCCCGCCCCTTTCGCCCGGCGCATAGTTTGGATAATATGCGGTACTATCATTGTATTCCCTCATATTTCCCCGCATGCCGAAAGGTGCGGTTTTTTTCTTTACAGCCTGAGTTGCAGCGTGTACAATGAAAAGTGCCCTGTATTTTCGCAATCGGGGCAGACAATGACAAAATCAAATATGATATATAAGGAGAGCCGAGTAAATGGCGCACTACGAAAAAACACGCTCGCAAAGCTATGTGTACCGCGGCAAGATTATCTCTCTGCGCGTGGACACGGCGGAGCTTGAAAACCAAAAGACGGCGACCCGCGAGGTTGTGGAGCATCCCGGCGGGGTATGCGTTCTGCCGCTGGATGACAAGGGCAACGTGACACTGGTGCGGCAGTTTCGCTACCCCTATATGGAGGAGCTTTTAGAGCTTCCTGCGGGCAAGCGGTCGCCGGGTGAGGACCCGCTTGAGTGCGGCAAGCGCGAGCTTACCGAGGAAACGGGTTTTCAGGCCGAGCACTACACCTCATTGGGCGAGCTCTACCCCTCCCCGGGTTATCTGGATGAGGTCATCTACCTCTACCTTGCAACAGGGCTTACTCAGGTAGGTCAAAACCTCGATGAAGACGAGTTTTTGGATGTTTGCACCCTGCCGCTTGATGAAGCCGTGCAGATGGTGCTTGCCGGCACCATCAAGGATGCAAAGACCCAGGCAGCCCTGCTCAAGGCCTACCTGCTTAATAAGGGTCAATAACCCCATATCGGTAGGAAATAGAGCTGTTGTTATGGTATAATAAAGCGACAGTGTTGATGTAACCCCGCTAAACCTTAGTGAAAAGAGGAACCATACATTGCTGCACAAGCTACGATATCTGTTAAAACTCATCCGCGAGATGAACTACAAGGCGATGTTTGCAAAGGCAAGGCTGATACGCAATAAGACAAGGAAGCCGGTTTTGCTCATTGTCATCGATATGCTTTACTGCGGCCTGCGCTACGGGGCGGGCTATATGGACTACACCGTGCTTGAGTTTTATAGGATGTCGGGCAAGGAGCGCGACACCTTTTTAACGCGCGGGCGCAGCAACCACCTTGTGCGCACCCTCAACGACAGGGAATACTGGCACTGGTTTGCAAATAAGATTGACTTTCTCACCCGCTTTTCGCAATACCTCGGCAGGGAGTGGATTGACCTTTCGAGCGCGAACGCAGCGGCCTTTGCGGCCTTTTGCGCTGGCAAGGACCGCATCATCGCAAAGCCGGTGGACGGCGACGGCGGCAAGGGTGTTACCTGCGTAAACCTCGACAAGGACACCGATTACAAAGCCCTGTATGAAAGCCTGCGGGCAAACGGGCAGAATCTGTGCGAGGAGTACCTAGTGCAGCATCCTGTTTTGGCTAACATCTACCCGGGCTCGGTTAACACGCTTCGCATCGTCACCGTGCTTGATGAGAATAAACAGGTCAACATCACGCGGTGCCTCATCCGGTTTGGAGCGGGCGGTGTTGTGGATAACATCTCAAGCGGCGGCATGGCGGCCCTGCTTGACCCCGCTACCGGCGAGATTATCCGGCCTGCCCACGACAAAAACGGCGACAGCCATTTCGTTCACCCCGTCACCGGAGCGCCCATTGTCGGGGTTACCGTGCCGATGTTTGATAAGGTGCTTGCCATGGTAAAGGAGGCAGCCCTTGTGGTGCCGGAAATCCGCTATGCCGCATGGGATGTCGCGGTGTGCGAGTCAGGGCCGGTGTTTATCGAGGCAAATCAGTACCCCGGCCACGAGATTCAGCAGCTGCCCCCTCACATCGACAACAACACCGGCATCTGGCCGGTTTATAAGAAATACCTGAACACTGCAAAGGTGTAGCAAAGGAGTAAACCATGAAGCTTTCGCATGTAATCTTTGATATGGACGGCGTGTTGTTTGACAGTGAGCGCATGTACGAGGAAGGGCTTATGCTATACGCCCCCAGGTACGGCTTTTCACCGACACACGAGGATTATCTGCTCACGGTAGGCGGCTCGGACAAGGCAGCCAAGGAGATCTTTTTTAACCGCTTCGGCGAGTTTGATTACGATGCCCTGCGTAGCGATATCCGCAAGCACATCCTCTCCCAGCTAAAAAACGGCCGCATCCCCCTAAAAAAGGGCGTACATAATATACTTTCCTACTTAAAAGAGAATGGCGTACTCGTTGCCCTTGCGACCTCTACCCGCCGGTCGACGGTTGATATGATGCTTAAAATAGCAAGGATTGACCATTACTTTGACTACACCGTCTGCGGCAACGAGATCAAACACCCAAAACCCAACCCCGAAATCTTTTTAAACGCCATGCACCACTTAGGCGGCACCACCGAAAACACGATGGTGGTGGAGGACTCCTACAACGGCGTGCGCGCCGCAAACGCTGCGGGCATCCCCGTTTTGGTTGTGCCTGATATGCTGCCGCCCAACCCCGCTTTGCCGAACTTTGCGGTGGCAAATGACTTAGACGAGGCACTCACCATCATGGCACCCCTTGTAGAAGGGCGCAGTTTCTCTCATAGCGTATAGCAAAAAAGCGGGCATTCTTTTTGAGTGCCCGCTTCTAAATATGACACACCCCTTCATGTTTTGACGGCTACAATGTACATAACATCGATATGCCCCCAGAATGGGGCAACAAAAGGAGTGTGCAAGATGGATTACAACTACGAAGGGCCGTTCTGCCAAAGCTGCGGTATGCCGCTGACCGAGGATGAAAAGCTCGGCGCCAACGCGGACGGCAGCAAGAATCAGGAGTACTGCGTCTACTGCTTTAAGGATGGCGCCTTCACCTCGGACATGACCATGGAGGAAATGATTGAATTGTGCCTTGACTACAGCAAGGACGAAGGCATTTATACCGACCGCGAAGAGACAAGAAAACAGATGATGGAATGGTTCCCCACCCTTGCCCGTTGGAAGAAGGCGTAGCAATATGAGCGAAAAGATCGACTACAAGAAGATTGACAAACCCCTCTACCAGCCGCCTACCCACCCCGTGCTGCTTGATGTGCCGACCATGCGGTTTATCATGATTGACGGCTGTGGCAACCCCAACGAGCCGGAGGGCGAGTATCAAAAGGCCCTCGGGCTTTTGTACGCCATTGTGTACACCATCAAAATGAGTAAGCATGGTAAGGATAAGCCTGCAGGGTACACCGAGTACACCATGCCGCCGCTTGAGGGCCTGTGGTGGCTTAGGGGTGAAAACGACATCGACTTTACCCAGAAAAGCCGCTACTGCTGGACGGCGATGATCCGCCAGCCCGACTTTGTGACCGATGAGGTGTTCGCTTGGGCGTGTAAGCAGGTGACCGCCAAAAAGGGGCTTGACTGCTCAAAGGCGAGGCTTGCAACCTTTACGGAAGGGCTTTGCGTGCAGATGATGCACATCGGCCCCTATGACGACGAGCCCAAAAGTCTTGCAGTGATAGACAACTATTTAAGCGAGCAGGGGCTTGCAAACGATGTGGGCGGCAGACTGCCGGACGGAGCAATACGCCGCCACCACGAAATCTACCTCGGCGACCCGCGCAAGGTTGCACCCGAGCGGCGCAAGACGGTTTTGCGAATTCCCGTGCGTGTAAAATAACTTGGCAAAATAACAGGGGCAGGGTTCATATAAGAACCCTGCCCTAGTCATTTATCAGAACCCAGAAGTATCGAGTATTACCTGCCGCCAATCAGTGCTGCGAATGCGGTACCTACTAAGGTAACGTTTTCAACACTCTTAAACTCGCTGTATATGCCAAGACGGTTTTGAACGTAATCTACCATCAGATAGCGAATCTTCTCGTTTAACAGCTTGGACTTATAGAAGGTGGAGCCGTCCGCTGTGATGCAAACGGGCATCAGCGGGTTATTCCCCGTTTTTGTTTTTACCATTACACCGGCGAGATTTACAACCGTCATCATTGCTGCACGGTTAAAGAATGCGTCGATGATTTTGTACAGGTCTTGCTTTTCTTCTTCCGATTCACAAAGCCGTGCCAATTTGCCATCTGCATATGGGTAATAGCAGAACTCGTCGATTTCCTTTGCCTTTAGTTCATCCAGTGATAGAATTTTAGCTGCCGTATCTTGGGCAAATACGCCCTCTTGAGCCGCTTTCTTCAAATATGCAAGCAGCAGCCCGCCCTGATATGCACCGGATATCATCTTTTCCAACCACTGAGTATTCGGTGCATCGGTAGTAAGGTCAAAGGCGATATCCACGCTGGTGCGGTTCATACGGCCGTAGCCGCCGGACTCCATGTTGATTAAAGACCACCCGTCTTTTGTACGCAGTGTCTCGTTCTTAGTTATATACTCATTCTTTTCGACGTAGCACGTATTGGTTCCCGTGCCGAGAATATAGCCGATATAGCTTTCAAACTGCCTATGTGCCGAATCGGCTTTTCCGCCCAACAAAGTGGCGACGGTATCGTTAATTATTACCACACTGTGGTTGCAAGGCAAACCTTTGGCCTTTAATGCCGCCCGTATGCCCTCGCCCAGCAGTTGACCGGATGCGCCGCTGATTTTAACCTCTTTGTTAAACAAAAGAATTTTTCCGTCCATGTTCGGCAGAATCTCGCAGGGGAAGGAGAAGCAGAAGCCAATCTTGTCCGATTTGTCTGCATAGGGGGCAAGATACTCGGCAAGCCCTTCAAAAAACTCCGAGACGGTAATTGCGCCGGTGGTTCCGAGCATGGGGTATACCTGCATGTCTACAATAGAAGGTTTGCCGGTTTCATCAAAGGTTGCAAGCCCTACCCGCAGGTTTGTACCGCCGGCGTCGATGACAATCACCTTTTCCCCATTTGAGGCGGGGACGTTGTCTAGGCTGATATAGGTGGGAATCATTTTTAAAGAGCTGTCGGCGCCCATGAGCCCTTGATTCATATCCGCAACAAAGCTGTTAAGCTCGCGCTCGAAGGTGCTGTAATCCGCATTCAGGCCATATTTTTCAATAAAAATTTGTGTTGTCATATCGTATACCTCGTTTAGTGATGGTCGTCATAGTCAAAGCGAACCGAAGTGCCGGTGCGAGCTGACTCAAATACCGCCTCAATTACCGCCAATACACGGCGTACCTGCTCGTTTTTAACCTTAAACTCTGCCTTGCCATTCACTGCATCAAGATAATTCTTATAGTAATCCAGCCAATTGGTTTCTACTACGGGCAGTTCTTCTACCAAGAGCTTACCCGGAGGCATCGGAATAAAGCTGCGGGTTGGGCCGGCAACGTTAGGCATAATCTTTGGCGGAAGCTTTTCAAGCAGTTCAGTGGTTCGATACAGGTTGCCGTCTCCGGCAAAGGAGTTTACTACCACAGTACCCTTTTTGCCAATCACCAGCCAGCGGGGCGATGGCTTTAAGCAATAGGTGCTGTGTGAAAGTGTGACAGATTGCCCGTTGCGAAAACGAAGGATGATTTTGTAGTAATCCTCAACCTCCTCGTGGAACACGTTTTTGAGGTCCGCAAAGATGGTCTCTATTTTATCCGGAATCAGATACAGAGCCTGATCAATCAGATGGACTGCCCAATCGTAGATCATACCTCCACCGTATTTTTTAAAGGTGTGCCAGTTATGCATCCTTCCGTTCGGGCTATGGAGGGTGGACTCTATCGCGACAATCTCACCGATTAAGTCATTATCATAAACATGTTTTACAATATTAAAGTCTTTATCCCAGCGGCGGTTCTGATGCACCTCAAAGAAAACACCGCACTCCTTTGCAACAGCCACCATCTCATCAAACTCTGCAACGCTTAATGCTGCAGGTTTTTCACAAATGATATTCTTCTTTGACCGAGCGGCTTTAATAGCATACTGCTTATGCAGATGGTTCGGAACCGTCAAAAGCACCGTGTTAATATCCGGGTCTGCAAAAAAAGCATCCTCGTCGTTGAGGTATGCCTTTAGGCCGTAATCCCCTGCATCCGCAATCTGCAAGGGGTCAATATCGCACGCTGATACGAAACGAACCCCATCGAGCTTTACGTTCTCTACATGGTAATGCCCCATGCCGCCAAATCCAAGAACACCTATTTTAAGCTCCATTCAAATCACCCATTTCTATTTTCACTTGATATTTTAATTATATCACAAATTTTCAGAAAATCAATGAAAATAGCATGAAAATAGTAAGTGTTACGGCTTTAACAGGCAGGAAGCAAGTAAAGAAAAAAGCCTCCTTCAAGGAGGCTTTTTATCATTTGAATCATTTTGCGAGGCTAACGGACAGGAAATGACTTGAGCGCTAGGTGCTTTCCCGTTCAATTAGCTCGTGGCTAATATATATGGTCTGCCCTTTTGTCAGTCTTCCCTGAATAATCCGGTCGAGGGTATCTACGGCTTGGGCACCCATCTCATCAAAGTTTTGCGAGATGGTTGTAATCGACGGGCTGAAAACCTCGGTGTATTCAAGATTATCAAATCCGGCAACGGCAATCTGCTCGGGAATTTGCATCTTTAATTTTTTGAGTTCAGAGATACAACCTACCGCCATCAGGTCGGTTATGCAACAGATAGCGTCCGGCGGTTGCGGCAAAGAGGTAAAATACCGTGCGGCTTCACGGCCGCCTTCAATCGAAAGATCGGTTTTGTAAACTAAGCTATCATCTGGCTGAATACCGCTGTCCAGCAGTGCTCTGCGGTAGCCTGCCAGCCGCTGCTGTGCAAAATGAATATAAGTGCTTGAAGCGGAGGAGGTGCTTACATATGCAATACGATTTTTGCCTGTGCCAATGACATGCTTAGTGATGTCATAGGATGCCTTTTCATCATCGGTTAACACAACATAGGTAGGGTTAAGCTCATAGTACTCGCCTATCTGTACAACCGGAATGTCTCCGAACAGACGAGGGATATTTTCATCGCGGCTCACTACGTTAACAAGAATTACACCGCACAGGGAGTTGCGCAGGGTTTTCAATGTCTCGGAGCATCGGGCATAGCCGTCAGATCCCAGCCCAATGTATTCAATCAAAACGATGTAACCCAAATCACTCGCAGCTTCTTCAATTCCGGATATCACGCTGTCGAGCAAGATGCTGGTTACCACCAAAATAACCTTGTTTTTATTATATTTGACCACGCGCTTGGATGAGGGCTGATAGCCCACTTTTTTCATGGCTTTCAGAACAAGTTCCCGTTTTTCATCGCTGACAAAGACATTGTTGTTAAGCACCCGGGATACTGTTGAAAGAGAGACACCAGCCTCGTTTGCGACGTCGGTTATTGTTGCCATACAATCACTTCCTTCCCAAAAATTATACCGACTTGCAGAATAAAAATCAATAGGGAGCGCGGTTGCGCTCCCTAACTTTCAGAAAATTATGCCCACCACATCTCGCCTTTTTGCTTGGATATTATGCAATCCTTTAGTAGTGAAACTGCCTTTTCAAGGCCTTCGCACCGCTCCATCAAGCTGTCTTCATGCTCAATGCTGATTACATAGTCATAGCCGACCATCCGCAGGTTGGAGATAATCTCCTTCCAGTACTGTGCATCATTTCCGAAGCCGACGGTTCTAAACAACCAGGAACGGTGGAGTTCGTCGCCGTAATGCTTGGTATCTAATACCCCGTTGAGGGCTGTGTTATAGTGGTCAATCTTTGTGTCCTTTGCATGGAAATGGAAGATGGCATCCCCGAGTGCGCGGATGCAAGCAACCGGGTCCATTCCCTGCCATATCAGATGGCTCGGGTCAAAGTTCACTCCGATTTCAGGGCCAACCGCATCACGCAAACGAAGGATTGTCTCGGTATTATAGAGCATAAATCCGGGATGAAGCTCAAAGGCAATCTTATTTACGCCATGCGCTTTTGCAAAGGCGACCATCTCGCGCCAATAGGGAATGAGCTTTTCATTCCACTGCCAGTCAAGAATCTTCAGGTAATCATCCGGCCAAGGGCAGGTAACCCAGTTGGGATACTGTGATTGCTCACAGTCACCCGGGCATCCCGAAAAGCCATTGATAATATGAATGTCTAGCTTTTCTGCCAAAAGAATAGCATCGCGAAAGTCTCGGTCAAATTGAGAGGCTATTTCGACGTTTGGATGAAGCGGATTGCCGTGACAGCTCAATGCGCTGATTGGAAGACCGTGCTTTTTAATAGTCGCCTTAAAGCTATCAAGCTTCTCTTCGCTATTAAGCAGCTCAGCGGGATTGCAGTGTCCTTTTCCGGGATATCCTCCGCACCCGATTTCCACCATCTCAATACCAATTGATTTATAGTAGGCAAGTGCCTCATCCAAGGGCTTATCTTGAAGCATATTTGCTACAACGCCCAATTTCATAGTTGTGACCTTCCTTTCAGGAAAATGTGCTGGTTTGACGTTAATCAATTACGCCGATTTTTTGCTTAGGGACGGAAGCTTCAGTTCGATGCCGCTGGAGCCGTACTTGTTCAGGGCTACCGACAGATATACCACACCAATCAGTATTATGCCGCGAACTCCCTGAATGATTGAGCCCGACAGACCGCAAAGCACCATTCCGGTTTGCAGAATCAAGAGCGTAAAGGCTCCTAAAATCAGCTTGTAAATCTTTGTTCCCATACCGCCTGAAACCGGAACGCCGGCAACGAAAACGGCCATCATAACGTTCATTTCAAAGCCGGTACCCAATGTGCTTTGGATGCCGCCCGCGCGGGATACGGTAAATACACCCGCGATGCCGCCCATAATGCCTGAGATGATAAAGGCGATCATTTTAATTTTAGTAACGTTGATGCCGGCATATTTAACGGCAACCTCGTTTTCGCCAATGGCGCGGCAATAGTAGCCAAATTTGGTGTAATGGAATACATAGATAGCCAATACAAGCAGCACAAGAACAATCGGCAGCTTAATGGGCATCTCGTTGATGCTCAAAAACTCTTTAGTTGCAATAACCTCGGTTTTCTTTTTAGAAGTAATGACTGCAACGATACCGCGAAGGGCAATTGCGCCCACGGCAAGAGATGCCATAAAGGAAGGAACCTTATATTTTGCATTTACAATGCCCATCACAAGTCCGGAGAATGTTCCGACCAGGATTGCCGCCACAAAAGCGACAATAACACCATAGCGGCAGCCCAATAGATAGGAAGCATAGCCGGAAAGGGCAACTACTGCACCGGTGGTGATATCAGTTCCGCCCATAGCGATAACAAATATCATACCAAGACCCGCAACAATTGTGGTGATGGACTGGTCAAATAGAATTTTTAAGTTGTAAGGGGAGTAGATTTTGCCCTTAGTGGCCACACCAAAAAATACAGCAATCAGTAAAAACGTTACAATCGGTGTTATGTCATTTAGGCTGTTTATCCGGATACTCTTCTTTTTCTCCATCAGATCATCACCTCAATAATTGCTTCTTCGGTAAAGCCTTCGCTTCTGTGCAGGATTTTGGCAATGCCGCCGTCCTTCATGACCATAATCCGGTCTGCCATACCAATGGCTTCGGGCAGCTCGTCCGAAATGAGGATAACACCGAGCCCCTTTTCTTTTGCCTTAGCAATCACGCCGTAGATGTAGGCTTTAACACCGATGTCAACACCTCGGGTGGGGCAGTCCAAGATAATAAAGCGTAAGTCACGCGTCAGCCAGCGGCTGAGATTAACCTTTTGCTTATTTCCGCCGCTCAGGCCCGACACAATCTGATGGATTCCCCGGCTCTTAATTTCAAAGCTATCAGAGGCGTTCTTAGCTATTTTCTTAACCTTACGGGGGCTGATATAACCTACCGCAGCGGCAAGGTCCTGTAGAGATGGAACACAGATGTTATCCCTAATACTCGCATGAAGCATAAGTCCGGATACATCGCGATCCTTGGAAAGATATGCTCCTCCCGCGCGAATAACATCGCCCGGCTTTTTGATATTTGGCTGTTTTGCCTGCGGAGCGATTACCTCTCCGTAAGACTTATCCCCAATACGGTAGATTGCTTCTCCTAAGTCGTGAATACCCGCATCGCTCAGGCCGCACACAGCAAGAATCTCTCCGCTGTACAGGTCAAAGGAAACATCATTGATAACGCCCGGAACCTGCAGGTTCTTAACAGACAACAGAACCTCTTCGCCTCTGCTGTCCTGCTGGTCATTGCGGTAATAGTTGTCGTCCAGATCACGACCGATCATCATGCTCTTTACGATATCGGGCGTTGTTTCCTTGGCCTTGACGGTGCCGACATACTGACCGTCGCGCATTACGACAATGTCATCAGCAAGCTCTACAATCTCTTCAATATCGTGGGTGATCAGGATAACGGTTTTGCCCTGGGCGGCAAAATCTCTCATAATCTTATGTACGATATCGCGGTTGTCGCGTGACAAAGCCTGTGTGATTTCATCAAGAATCAGCACCTGCGGGTCGGATGTTAATGCTCTGGTCAGCTCAACCATCTTTCGGTGCTCGATTGAAAGCTCCTCGGCGTATGCGTCGACATCTACAACATCAAGCCCCAGCTTTTTTAGATCTTCCTTCGCGGCCTTGCGCATCTTTGCCGTGTTGATAATGCCGAAGGTTGAGAACTGCTTTTCCTTGCCCATAAAGATGTTAAAGGGAACGGTAAGCCGCGACAAAACGCCAAGCTCCTGAACGACCATTGCTATCTTGCGTTCATTTGCCTCGAGCGGGCTTTTGGGAGCATAGGGCTCCCCGTTTAGCGTCATGGTGCCGCTATCCGGCTTTTGAATACCGCAGATAATGGAGGACAGGGTTGATTTGCCTGAGCCGTTCTCTCCTACAATACCGTAGATTTTGCCAAGGGAGAATTCCAGTGTAATGTCACGGTTTGCATGGGTGGGGCCAAAGTATTTGTTTATGCCTTCTACCTTCAAAATTACGTTTTCAGACATTACTTCACCACCCCTTTATATCCGATGTTGGCAAGGATACCGCACAGGATAATGATTGCGCCGAGCGCGATGGACTGATAGGTTCCGGAGGGTACGCCGAACATGGTCAGCGCGTTGAATACCGACATCAGCACAAACGAGCTGACAAGGATACCTATGATATTATTGAGAATTCGGCTGATTGACTGCGAAAGCAGCAGACAGGCAAGCGCATTGAAGGTCTGTGATAAGCTGGAAAGTCCTGTGGTAGCCTCAAGCTTGGTTGCATAGCTAACCTGTACCACAGATGCTATTCCCACAAAGATGGCGCCGACAACAGCACCTAAAATAATCGTCTTTTTGCGGTCTACACCCATAGCCTGTGCAACGTCCGCGTTGCTTCCAATCGCACGAATGTTAATACCGATTTTAGTGTAGTTAAAAAGAATAAAAACAATAACGAAGCAGACTAACATGGTAATAAACATGGTTGGCATGGTGCCGAATAGGCGAAGATCGTCTGTGATGTTTATAACTGATGTCTGACTGTTTTGAATTCGATTGGTGGAATACTCCGCAAGTATTGACTCAAAAACCAATGCGGCGCCAAGGCCTGCAACCCACGAGGGAAGCTGAAGCGACAAAATCAGCCATGAGCTGATAAGCTGCAGAATAATGCAGGTTATAATTGTGCCGCCAAACAGTCCTAAGTAGCCCAATTTAAAATTATAAGCGAGAATCATGCCGACATTGGCGGAAAGCAGCACCTTTGAGCCGATGGAAAGGTCAATGATGCCGGCAGAGAATATAAAGCTCATACCCATCGCCAATATCGCCGGGAAAACAGCATGTGCACAAATTGTTCTAAGGTTAAGCGCGGATAAAAAACGCCCATCCAACGCTATGTTGACTAGTAAATAAACCAATGCAAGCCCAACAAAGAAAACAATCAAACCGAAGGTCTTCTTTTTCATTTTTGGCCTGGAAGCAGTGGCAGAAGAAACTGAAAGCACTTGAATATCCCCCTTATTACAACCATCGGGATACCGCCCAGGCGGACAGTATCCCGATATCATGTTAATCCGGTTAGGGCGTTTTCAAACCCTGATTTGATTAGAAATCAACGCCTCTAGCCTTGGCGCGCTCAGAGAAGGAGAAGGAAAGAACTGCCTCTAAGAACTTATCATATGTGGTGCTGGAGAGCGCCTTGATTTCCTCGTTGCTGTAGCAGTTTTGCTTAATGAAGGTATCCTTAAACTGCTGTACCTTATCGGCAGAAACGAAGAACGGGGGTACCTCGGCGAAATAGAAGGGCTTGCCGTCAGCATCCTTCAAAGGAGTGCCGTTGAGGTAGTTTTCAAGAATCATAGCAGCAAACTGTCCGCAAACCCAGTAGTCGCCAACGGTCATTGCCATCGGGCTGCTTTCATCACTGAGCATATCGATAACAGACTCGTCAAGACCGCCGGTGATAACCTTAGTCTTCCACTCGGGATGGCTCTTGAGTGCCTGAACGGCTGCAATGCCGAAGTCGGAGCCGGAGCCGTAGATAAAGTCAACTTCACCGTATGTAACAAGAGCGTCCTCTAGCTTAGCCTTTGCCTCGGTGCTGCTCTGATAGAGTGTGGTCAGAATCTGGCCGCCCGCAGCGGTGAACATCTCGGTGAACTGGTCAATACGGGGCTGGTCAGTTGCGTCGCCAACCTCAGGACCGGAGATAATGCAGGTTTTCCAACCCTGCTCGATTGCGTACTCGGCAGCAGCCTTTCCGTAGGAGATGTTATCGGGTGCAATAGCGCCAGCGTAGTAGGGGTTGGTGGCAAGCTGCGCAAGGATTTCGGGATCGGTTGGAACCTTGTCGTTGAAAACAAAGGGAACCTTAGCGTCCTTGCACATCTCAGCAACCTTCAGCATCTGAGACTGGATGGGGCTCCAGAAGATGATGCCGTCAACGCCGCTCTGCAGCATGGACTCAACGTCAGTAATAATCTGCTCGAGGTTAAAGTTGTTATCCAGAGCAAGGGGCTCGTCGCCGCAGGCCTTAATAACAACCTCGGAGTTATTGCGAAGAACACCTAAAACATAAGAACCAGAACCAAAATAGTTTAAACCAATGGTGCGTCCGCCCATGGCTACGGGAGTGGCGCTGTCGTCGGAAGATGCAGGAGTAGAACCAACACTGGAATCATTCGTGCTTGGTGTCGGGGTTGAACCTTGGCTGCATCCGGCAATAGAGAACAGCATAATCAACGCAAGTGCAATGGATAGAAGTCTTTTCACTGTGTTTTCCTCCTGTTAGGTGATTTTGGTGAGTTTTTTTCACGGTAACCATGAAAATTCGTGGTTCATTTACAAATTAGCATGTGCAGTGAAAATTGTCAATATTATTTTCATAATTTTCTGCAAATTCATGAAATTGATTACACCCGACAAATTGCACCTATAAAATTATATCAAATACTCAAAAAAAATCAACCAAGCATTTGCTTGGTTGTATAATATGCTGCTTTATGCTACTTTGTTGTCTTTCGTAAGATGATTTCGTGGTCCAAAAAGACCTCCTGAAAATCGTTTTTCCCCAGAATTTGCGAAACAAGGATGTTAACGGCGGTTTTCCCAATTGCCTGCATGGGCTGGGCCACTGTTGAGAGCGGGGGGTTAACCATATCCGCAATATATATATTGTCAAACCCCATGATTTCCACCTGATCCGGCACTGAAATACCGGCCTCTGATAGGGCGCGCATGCATCCGCAAGCCAGACTGTCGGAGAGCCCTATGACAGCGGTCGGCGGATTGCTTGTAATCAGTAATTCCTGTGTCAGGGCAATGCCGTTTTCGAAGGTGTAATCATCGCCGCGCCGCACAAGATAGTTGTCCACCTCTAGCCCGAAGTCCTCCAAAGCCTTGAAATATGCGGCTTCGCGCTCTAGTGTAGAGACATTCTTGTTTTCTACACTCAATAGTGCAATCCGCTTGTGGCCCTTGTTTATAAAGTAACTCATAACCTGATAAACGGCACTGAAGTTGTTAATGGATACATGTGAGACCTTTAAGCCGGGGATATACTCACAGCACTGAACGGCGGGATGATTTTTAGAAAGGCGTTGCATTTCTTCTTGGTCGATGACCGGAGCCGCAAAAATAACCCCATCAACGCGTTTGTTGCTCAGCAGCTTTAGTATCTTCCGCTCCCGGTCTACCTTCATGTAGGTCGGGGTGACCAGAAGCTGATATCCAAGACTTGTTGCCGCTTCGTCCATCCCCTTAAGCACCGCTGCGATATAGGGGTTCTTGAAATCAGGAATGATAACAAGCAGCATTTTGCTCTCTTGTTTTCGCAAATTTTGACTGAAGTGATTTGGAATATAGCCCAGGTTTTCTATTGCTTGATTCACCCTGTTTCGTGTCTCTTCTGATACAATTTCACCGTTATTCAGAACTCTGGAAACGGTTGCAGGTGATACTCCCGCTTGTTTTGCAACGTCATGAATTGTTGCCATTGCTCGCTCCCCCTCTCGTGCAGTACTTATCTTGTATCTTAATATGCCGCAATTCATATTGTCAACACCAACATGAAAATTCAACAATGCGCTTTATATTTTCAGAAAATATTATGAAAATTTTATTGACAATAAAAATTGCTGATGATATTATGAAGTTAATGAAATCAATTACATTTTGCTTCGTGCTTCTCTTTGCAAGGCGAAGCAAAAAATAATGTAAAGAAGGAGCGACTTATGGAGACTTTAAGAATCGGAATTATTGGCTGTGGCTTTATTGCGAACGGAAAGCACCTTCCCTCCCTTGCCAGACTCAAACCCACTGTACAACTGGTCGCCTTTTGTGACATTCTGACCGAGCGTGCCGAGGCTGCGAAAAACACCTACGGCGATAAGGATGCCTATGTGACCGATGACTACAGACGCGTGCTGGAGGATAAGAGCATTGATGTTGTGCATATCTGCACGCCCAATGCCACACACTGCGAAATCGCCTGCGCTGCGTTTGAAGCAGGTAAGCATGTTCTTTGCGAAAAGCCGATGGCTATCACCGGTGAAGAGGCGCGCAAAATGGTAGCTGCTGCAAAAAAGAGCGGCAAGAAGTTTACTGTTGGCTACCAAAACCGCTTTAGAGACGATTCCCTCTACCTGCGCAACATGGTTGACAACGGCCGTCTGGGCGACATTTATTACGGCCAAGCCTTTGCACTGCGCAGACGCTGTGTACCTACCTGGGGTGTGTTCATGGACAAAGAGAAGCAGGGCGGCGGTCCGCTGATTGACCTTGGAACCCACGCTCTTGACCTGACTCTCTGGTACATGGGCAACTATGAGGTTGAATCGGTAACCGGTTCGGTATTCTATAAGATGGCTGACCAGTTCGAGGGTAACCTCTGCGGTCCGTGGGATCCCAAGAAGTACGAGGTTGAGGATTCCGCTTTTGGCTTTATTAAAATGAAGAACGGTGCGACAATTAACCTTCAGGCCGCGTGGGTGCTCAACATTAAGGAGCCGCGCGAGGCTTGCACCATGCTGTGCGGAACCAACGGCGGTGCCGAGATGACCATGCACGACGGATTCTATAATTGCGACATCAACTACGCCGATGGCGGACGTCTTGTGAATGCAACGGTTAATTTCAACGACAAAATAATCCTCGGACCCTCCATGCCGCTGGATGACGCAGGTACCCGTGAGGCTCGTCAGTGGATTAACTGCATCCTCAACGATACCGACCCCGTCGTTCTCCCTGAGCAGGCACTTTGCGTGACCGAGGTGCTCGAGGCCATCTACAAGTCTGGCGAAACAGGCGAAATGATTAAGTTTTAAGGCTTTTAGATGACGGCTCAATATTATGAAAGGATAGGAAAACAGTATGTACGATAAGCATGTTTTAACCGAGCATGATTGCCGGAGCGTTTGGGAAGACGGCAAAAAGGTCGGCTACGCGATAAATCTGAAAATCAATTATTACAGAGGTCTGCCGCTGTGCTGTATCGATGAAATTGCGCTTGAGGTAGACGGCAAACCCGTTGACCCCAAAACGATGTATCTGCAGCACAGAGGAAGAGAATACCCCTACGAGGAAATTTTAAAAGATGATTTCCCCACCGATTTTTATTGGGTGTTTGGCGAGTATCTGCGCGTGGTAATCAAGCAGCCAGGCGGAATTGAGCAGGGACGGCACAATGTAAAGGTGAAGCTTGCTACCCGCCGCTCCTACACACCTACCATGGTTGCAGTATGTGAAAAAACACTGACGTTTGCATAATGGAGGGGCATATGAATAACAGCAATATTAAGCTGGGGGTTTCCCTTTACAGCTATCAGGACAACTATTATTTTGGTCGCTATGACCTGGAAGGATGCATTGCTGCCGCTGCCGGAGCCGGAGCAACCGGAATTGAGGTATTCCCGGAGGCGATGATTCCCGAATGGCCCTACATTTCGGATGCTTTTGTGGACCGCTGGAACGGCATGATGAGGCGCTACGGTGTAGAGCCTGTATGCGTCGATCATTTCTCGGATACCCGTATGTGGAAAAACAAGAATCTTAGTGACGACGAACTGTATGAGCGCGGTGTACTGTACATAAAAACAGCTGCAAAGCTGGGCGCTAAAAACATTCGTCTCATGCACGACGAGCATGGCGGATATCCCATGATGCAGGCAAGAGGCAATTACCACCTGACCAATGTAGAGATTGCCACCCGTCTGTTACCTGTAGCACAAGAGTACGGCATTATGATGTGCCTTGAATGCCATGCACCGACCCATATTGCCGACCCGTGCCATGAGCCTTATCTGGAAGCAGCGGAGCGACTGGGTATTCCCAACATCGGCCTGCAGGTTGATTTCAGCTCCTATGAGTATTGCGCCGGTACTGCTGATATCGGCATGTATGTGCGCAAGGGTGCAAACCCCGAGATTTTGAACCTGATTCGCACAAGGCAGATTGAGGCCTTCCGTGCCGGTGTTCCCTTTGAAATTTCGGATATTATGGGAGAAATCGAGCGCTTAAAGCCAAACGAGATTGACCGCCTGTTTATCAATACCCCCTATGCATGGAAGAAGAACCCTGCGTCTTATGAGGACCTTGAGAAGTATGCCTCCAAGGTAGTCTATATTCACGGCAAGTTCTGTGATATTGATGAAAATGGCGAGGTTGACAACATCGAGTATCAGAAGATCTTCGACGCGCTCGTGCGTGGCGGCTACAAGGGATACATCTGCTCCGAGTTTGAGGGCAACCGCCGCATGAACGACGGAGGCTGGGTTGATGAAATTGAGTATGTGAGAAAGCATCATGTGCTGATGCGCAAATGCCTTGCAAACGCAAAATAAACCGTAACCCTCTACCATATCTGCCCTGCCAAATTAACGCACTTTTCATTTTACCCATTTGGCAGGGCATTGTTATAAAAAGGAGGAAGGTAAATGGCTTTTCACGCATTCAGCAAATTTATGATTGATGGAGATACCATAGAAAACTATACCCATAACGGCACAAACCTTGGGTATGAGTTTAAGCTCCGTTACCCATCCTATCGCGGAACTTTTTTAAGCTGTATTGAAAAATTGGAGATTGCCGTGGATGACAAGCCGGTTGATAGCAGGGCTGTTGTATTTATTCTCAACGGCAAGGAGTTTTTGGTGCACGAGCTTAAGGAGCTATTCCGTGAATATTGGTTTGTTCTTGATCGCGCCACCATCCGAGTTCTGTCTGACGGAGGGCTTACTGCCGGAACACATACACTAAAGGTCTGCCTTAAGCACCGCATCCCCTACACCGGATATTTTGGCAGTTATCTCGTGCTGGATAGCATCTGCGAAAAAACCGTAAAGGTAGGAGGGTAAACAGATGTCCGAACACAATATTAAATTAGGCGTGTCCTTGTACAGCCTTACGAATGAATATGTTCTGGAGAAGTGGGACTTGGAGGAATGCCTTGCACAGGCCAAGGAGATGGGCTTTGAGGGTATTGAGATAGTTGCAGCTCAGATGGTTCCAAACTATCCTTTTCCCACGGACGAATGGCTCTCCTATTTCAAAGGCCTGCTGGAAAAATACGACCTAAAGCCGGTTTGCTGGAGCGCGTATATTGATATGGGGCTGCGCTCTGACCGCGATTTGAATGAGGAAGAGATTTTTCAATATACACTCAACGATCTGATTTATGCAAAAAAGGCCGGTTTTGATTTAGTTCGCACACAGCATGCCATCTCCCCCAAAATCTTTAAGCGGATGATTCCATATTGCAAGCAGTTTGGCGTGAAGCTTGCCATTGAAATGCACCATCCGCATCATGTCCGTGTCCCTGTTTGGCAGGAGTATATGGAGATCTTCAACGGTGAAGGCCGAGGCATTCTTGGTGTGGTACCGGATTTTGGCATCTTCCAAGACCGCCCGCATCAGCTGTTTCTACAAGAAGCACTGGAGTCCGGCTTCCGTAAAGAATTGTTGGATGAAATTGTAGCATTGCATAAGGATGGCGTTCCGCTTAAGGAGGTACTGAAAAAAGACCTGACCGAAACGGAGCGCAGCTATACCGAAGAGCTTTACGACAAATTTAACGCCGTGGCACGTATTGAGGATTTAGAGGAGCTGATTTCCCACACCCCATACATCCATGGTAAGTTCTATTATCTCGACGAAGAGAAGCTTGATACCGGTATTCCTTATGAAAAGATTCTGACAAAGCTCAAGGAGCTTGGCTACAACGGGTACATTGCAAGCGAGTTTGAAGGGCATCATTTTACAAATGCCTTTATTGCAAAAGAGCAGCTCATGCGCTTTGTAAAGATGTGCACTACTATATTAAATAAATAACACATGATTCAATCCCTCCAGTAAAAGGCAGAGCAAGCGGAGTTTATCCGGGCTCTGCCTTTTCATTTTATAAACAAAAACTACACTGCATCCTTTATAAAAGCAAAATCATTGCCCACGATAGTATATAGTCTCCTTTCCCATGTGACCGAGTATAGTCTGCGCCCGCAAAAAGTGCTATACTGGGTGCAAAAGGTTTGCAATCCCCACTTTTGAAAGGACACACAATATGATACAAGACATCTTTCCACATACCTTCAACAACAGCTATAAGCAGGTCTCCCCCAAGCCGGATGACTTCCTGCTCTGCTTTTCAAAGAGCAAGGCGCTCTTTGACCCCGAGGGCGGCGAGGGGATGTTCCCCACCGTCGGGGAGATGCTTACGGACTACTCAAACTGCATCTACCTGTTTGAGCTTGACGGCAGGGCCTTCTTTCTTTTAATGCCCCCCTTCCCGCCGGAAATAGAAAACCCCGGTGCAGGCAGCAGGTTTTGCTGGGGCGAGATTGAGGAATTTCGCAACATCCAGCCCGAATGGCTCGCCTTTTGCGGCATTACGGGCAACCACCTGTACCGGTGGTATCAAGACCACGCCTTTTGCGGCCGGTGCGCAACCCCCACCCGCCACAAGGAGGACGAGCGCGCCCTCGTGTGCCCTGCCTGCGGCAAGATAGAGTTTCCCACCCTGTCGCCTGCCGTGATTGTGGCAGTAACAAACGGCGACCGCCTTCTGCTTACCCGCTATGCAAACAGGCCCTACCGCCGGTGGGCGCTGGTGGCGGGCTTTACCGAGATCGGCGAAACGGTGGAGGAAACCGTCCACCGTGAGGTGATGGAGGAGGTCGGCCTGCGCGTTAAAAACCTGCGCTACTACAAAAGCCAGCCGTGGGGGTATTCGCAATCCCTGCTCATGGGCTTTTTTGCCGAGCTTGACGGCGACGACACCATCGCACTCGATGAAAGCGAGCTATCCGAGGCTGTGTGGCAAAAGCGCGATGAGATAGAGCCATGGCCCTCCACCGTAAGCCTGACCTCAGAGATGATTGAGGCCTTCCGCACAGGGAAGGAGAGATGATCGCCGGCAAGTCATTTAAGGAGAGAAACATATGATAAAACGCGCAGCGAAAGCCTTACTCTGCTCCTTTACCTTTTGGTTTGTCCTTATAAGCCTACTTACCATCTATAATCACTACTCGGGCGGGGACTCTAAGAGCATCATACTCATTTCCTTTCACCCGGTGCTTAGGCTGCTTTCGCATAACGATGCCGCCCGCGACTGGCTCAATGCAGGGCCGATGGTACCCGCAAGAACCATTCTCGGAGCGTTTTCGGTTCGGTGGTATCTTGCCCACCTTTTATGCTCTTTTGTGATAGGTGACGTACTCGATGCCATCAAATCGGCCGTCCGGCATCGTGCAAGACGCCGGTCGCCCGCACCCGCCACGGAGGATATCAAATCATGAATGATGCGCCGTTTGGGCTTTATATCCACATCCCCTTTTGCGCGCGCAAGTGCGGCTACTGTGACTTTTACTCGGTCACAGCGGATGATTCCCTGATGGATGCCTACCTTGCCGCCCTGTGCAGGGACTTGCAAAATTGGTCGCAGAGGTTATCCGGCAGGAAGGCACAAACCCTCTACCTCGGCGGCGGCACGCCCATCCTGTTTGGCGCGCGCAGATTGTGTGCCCTTCTTGATGAGTGTGTGCGCACCTTCGGCCTTGCGGATGCCGAAATTACGCTTGAAGCAAACCCCAACCACACTGACTATGACACCCTCGCTGCCCTCAGAAAGGCAGGCTATAACCGCATCTCCTTCGGCGTGCAGAGCGGGGTGGATTCTGAACTGCGCGCCCTGACCCGGTCGCACACCGCAGCTCAGGCAAGGGATGCAATCCGGGATGCCCGGCGGGCGGGGTTTACAAATTTAAGCGCCGACCTCATGCTCGGCATCCCCCGCCAGACCAAGGAGAGCCTTACGCAGTCGGTGCGGTTTCTTTGCGACCTTGCGGTTACTCACATCTCGGCGTATCTACTCAAGATTGAAGAGGGCACGCCCTTTTACGCGGAGCAAGACCGCCTTGCCCTGCCCGATGAGGATTTGACCGCTGACCTCTATCTTGCCGCGGTGGACGAGCTATCCCGCTGCGGTTATGAACAGTACGAGATCTCCAACTTTGCGCGCGACGGCATGGTCTGCCGCCACAACCTGCTTTACTGGGATACACGCGAATACCTCGGTCTGGGGCCAGCCGCCCACTCGCTGATTGGAACCGACCGGCTTGCCTACCCGCGCAACATCAAGTCGTATCTTCGCGGGGAACAGCCGGAGAAGATTGACGAGGGCGGCGATTTGGAAGAATACATCATGCTGCGCCTGCGCCTTGCCGAAGGGCTGGCATTCGATGAAGCCGGGGCGCGTTACCCCGCGTTTGATAAGGCGGAGTATATCAAAAAGGCAGAGCCTCTTGTTAAGCAGGGGCTGTGCATCAGTGATGCGCAAGGCATCCGCCTGACGACGCGCGGCTTCTTGTTTTCCAACCATTGCATCGCAGCGCTTTTATACTGATTTTGCAACAGGGGGAAAGGACGATGTATGACACCATACTGGTGACCGGAGGAGCGGGGTTTATCGGCTCAAACCTCGTGCGCACCCTGCTTGACACCTACCCCGAGGCTCATATCATCAATGTTGACCTTTTGACCTATGCGGGCAGCCTTGCAAACCTTGACGGTGTAGTGGATAACCCCCGCCATACCTTTGTTAAGGCGGATATCCGGTCACCTAATGCGATTCAGGACATCTTTGCCCGATATAACCCCGATGCGGTTATCCATCTTGCTGCCGAGTCGCATGTCGACCGCAGTATCCACACGCCAAGCGAGTTTGTGTCCACCAACGTGCTGGGAACCCAAGTCCTGCTCGACTGCGCCCTCCGCCAGTGGCGCACAAACCCCGACAAGGACATTTGTATTACATACCGTAATAACTGCCGGTTTTTATACGTTTCCACCGACGAGGTCTACGGCGCACTCGATGCGTCAGGCCGATTTTGCGAGGACTCCCCTCTTGCGCCCAACAACCCCTATTCGGCCTCCAAGGCCGGTGCGGAGATGCTGGTGCGCGCTAGCTGCAAAACCTATGGGCTTCCCGCAATCATCACAAGGTGTGCAAACAACTACGGCCCCTATCAGCACCCGGAAAAGCTTATCCCGCGTATGGTCTATGCGGCCCTTGCCCGCAAGCCCCTTCCCGTCTACGGCGATGGCCTGCAGGTTCGCGAGTGGGTGCACGTCCTTGACCATTGCGCAGCCCTTACCCGCGTGCTGGAGTTTGGCGAAATCGGCGAGGTTTACAACATCGGCGGTGGGGAGGAAAATGAGATGACAAACCTCGCCCTTGTTAAGATGATTCTCTCGGCCTTAAACTTTTCCGACGCAAAAATTGCCCATGTCAGCGACCGCCCGGGGCATGACTTTCGCTATGCGCTTGACTGCACCAAAATCAAAACCGAGCTCGGCTGGCGGCCGACAAGGGATTTTGTAAGCAGCATCAAGGAGACTGCCCTGTGGTATGCAAGCCATCCCGAGCGGGCAAGGGAGTTTGCAGCAGTCGAGTAAACACCTCGCACTAGCTTGCATGCCGTTATATTGTGGTGCTATAATGAAACCACGCTTTACTACAAACACACCACCATCCTTTGAAGGGACTGAACCTTTTCTATGCGCATTCGGCATAAGCCGTGGGCTAGGCCGGAGCTTGCCGCCTGCCCGTTTTTTATCGATGACCCCGCCACGCTCAAAGGGCAATGGCACAAGGCGTTTGCTCATCCCGACCGCCCCTTTCATATTGAGCTTGGGTGCGGCAAGGGAGGGTTTATCTCACAGATGGCTATCCTCCACCCCGAAACTAACTTCCTTGCCATCGACATCAAAAGCGAGATGCTGGGACTTGCCAAACGCAATGTGGAAAAGGCGTTTGCCGAAGCAGGCCGGGAGGTAGACAACGTCCTTTTGTGCGCCTTTGACATCGAGCGCCTGAAGCTTATTTTAAATGAAAATGACTGTGCCCGGCGCATCTATATCAACTTCTGCAACCCTTGGCCCAAAACCAAGCACCACAAAAAGCGGCTGACCCATACCCGCCAGCTGCAAAACTACAAGACCTTTCTTACGAAAGACAGCGAGCTGTGGTTTAAAACGGACAGCGAGGACCTCTTTCTTGCGACCAAGCGGTATCTGGATGAGGCAGGCGGGTTTGAGATAACCTTTTTAACCGATGATCTGCACGCAAGCGACTTTACCGAAAGCCCCGCCACCGAGCACGAGCGGATGTTCACCGAGCAGGGCCTTCCCACCCATTTTCTGATTGCGCGCTACACCGGCGAGGGCGCTTTGCAGGATAATTCCATAACCTAACACCTGTGTCATTTCAGGATAGTCTTACTTTGGGGTTTATAAACCCTGATATTTCCCCCGCTTGTAAACGGGTTGTTTACAAAAAACCGGTATATTGATGCGGTTTTATCTGATATACTCTGGTTCATCAGGACTTTTATCCGCAGCCTATTCAGACTGCGGAAAAGGAGCGATGCACATGCAGCAGCCATTTTATACCGATTACAACAACCAAACACCACCCTCGTATGGGCAGGAGCATTACCCGAACCAGCGCTTTATCCCGAACGGGGCGCCGGTGCAGGGCTTTTGTACCTATTCTCCCCAGCAGTACACCTTTGTACCGGGGATTGGGTTTGTGCGGCGTTCGCCCGAGGACGAGGAGCGCAGGCAGATTGCCGCGACCTCCCGAAAGCTTGCGGCTGCAATGCTTACCTGCCTTGTACTTTTATACCTGACCCAACCCGCCGCTACGTTTTTTGCCACACGCATCAGCGGCCTTCTGCCCTTTCGGGTAAGCCTTGAGGCAATCGGGCTTTTGTCAACCATCATGTCCTATCTTGCCGCCTTTATCTTTCCGTTTGTGATTTATCAGGCTCGGGTGGGTATTCCTGCAAAGGCCGCCTACCCTCTCAGGCGACCGCGGGTGTGGCTAGTGGTATGCGCAACCCTTATTCTGCTCGGCATCTGTACCATCGCGTCCTTTTCCTCGGATGTTTTGGATGCCTTATTGCAGTCTGTGGGCCTGTATGCCTCGCAAAGCAATGCTGCCTTGCCGTCGGATACCTTCGGCATCGTGCTTTATATCGTCCTTTATGTTGTGCTTTCCCCCCTTGTAGAGGAGCTTCTATTTCGCGGGCTGATTATGCAGTCCTTACGCCGATTCGGTGATGGGGTTGCCCTTTTGTGCTCCTCCTTGCTGTTTGCCCTTGTTCACCCCAACATCCTCATGCTGCCCTATGCCTTTTTGACGGGGCTTGTCATCGGCTATTTTGTGCTGCGGTCAGGTTCTGTGGTAACGGGCATTGTGATGCACCTTGCTAACAACCTGCTTTTGACCATCTACCATGCCGCCGCCAAGGGACTGACCCCGACATGGAGCAACATCGTTATGCAGGGCATCTTTATTGTGTTTATTGTCGCCGCCCTGTTTGCGGTTAAGTTTGCCGTGCGGCGGGATGAAAACATCTTTTCGCTTGCACCCGCCCGGATGGCGCTGTCCTTTAAGGGGCGCATCCGCGCCTTGTGCGGCTCGGGTGTGATGGTGGTCTACTTTTTGGTTACCGCCTGGTTTATCATCAGCAGCATCCGCACCGTATTTCGTCCGTGGTAACGGTCTTGTTAAAAAAGAGGTAAAACCGATGCAGTACGAGCAGAACACACCCGAATACTACATGTCGCTTGCACTGAAGCTTGCCCAGATGGCCTATGACCGCGGCGAGGTTCCGGTCGGGGCCCTTGTGGTCAAGGACGGAAGGATTATGGGCACCGGCTTTAACCAGCGCGAGACAGGCAAATGCGCAACCCTGCACGCAGAGCTGACCGCCATCGAGAATGCCTGCCGCGCCCTGCATAGCTGGCGGCTTTCGGATTGCGAATTGTATGTAACCCTTGAGCCCTGCCCCATGTGCGCAGGGGCGATTATCAACGCAAGACTCAGGCGCGTGTATATCGGGGCACTGGATGCAAAGGCGGGGGCTGTGCGCAGTGTCGCTTCCCTGTTTGATATGCCCTTTAACCACCGCCCGCTTGTCACCTGCGGGGTATTAGAGCAGGAGTGCGGGCAGATTCTCTCCGACTTTTTTGCTGACCTGCGCAAAAAACGCGGGCAAAAGTCCGAGCAGGGGTAATATATGATATTTTAGGCGGGCAAAGGGTGCCCGCTTTTGATTTGTCGATTTTTAGGGAATAACCGGATATTTTTCCCACCTAAAACCTGAAATAACCCTCTTTTCACCGAAATTGTTGAAAACTCTGTGGAAAGTGTGGAAACCGCAAATCGCAAAGCAAAATATAACGTTTGGTAATCGTTCGGAGCGAACATCTTTTCACCCACTAGATATAGACCTTAAGACCGGATATTTCTTTATAATTGCTTACATTTTGTGGTAATTATTAGCTATACTGCTTTCTATATGATGTGTTCTCTATTTAGGTCTTTTCGACCGTCCGCATGAGCGCATCCGCCTTTCTTGACGAAATCAAAAGGAGAGGTTATTTAGCCTCTCCTTTTTACTTATTACCCCATTCATAATGTTGCGGGCAATTGCAAAATAGGTACGTCTCCCCCCACTTTTCAACAATATGTTAGCCAAAGTGGAAAAGTCACGCCGCCCCACAGAAAGGTACCCGTCGGGGGAGTTTTCAACCACCCAAGATTGCACATCTGCTAATAAAAAACGGCATAGCCGCTAATTGCGGCTATGCCGGATTTTTTGGTTAAATCCCTATCGGGTGACGGCTTTACCGTCCTCTTTGCTTAGAATACGAGCTTGTTCTGAATATAGTTAACCAGCTCATCCATCGGGATACGCTCCTGCTGCATGGTGTCGCGGTCGCGGACCGTTACGCAGTTGTCCTCGGCGGTCTCGAAGTCCACCGTCACGCAGAAGGGGGTACCAATCTCGTCCTGACGACGGTACCGCTTGCCGATGGAGCCCGCATCGTCGTAGTCGGTCATAAAGTACTTAGAGAGGGTATCGCGCAATGCGAGGGCGGGTTCAGAGAGCTTCTTTGAAAGAGGCAGCACGCACGCCTTGATGGGTGCAAGCGCAGGATGCAGGCGCAGAACAACGCGGGTGTCCTTCTCGTCAATCTGCTCCTCGTCATAGGCATCGCACAGGAAAGCAAGCACAACCCGGTCGCAGCCCAGCGACGGCTCGATGACATAGGGGATATACCGCTCGTTGGTCTCGGGGTCGAAGTACTCAAGGTTCTTGCCCGAATGCTCCTGATGCTGCTTTAAGTCATAGTCGGTGCGGTCCGCAATGCCCCACAGCTCGCCCCAGCCAAAGGGGAATAAAAACTCAAAGTCGGTAGTTGCCTTGGAGTAGAAGGCAAGCTCCTCGGGAGAGTGGTCACGCAGGCGCAAGTTTTCCTCCTTCATGCCGAGGTTAATAAGCCACTGCTTGCAGTAGTTCTTCCAGTAGTCAAACCACTCAAGGTCGGTGCCGGGCTTGCAGAAGAACTCCAGCTCCATCTGCTCAAACTCGCGGATGCGGAAGATGAAGTTGCCGGGCGTAATCTCGTTGCGGAAGGATTTGCCCACCTGAGCAACGCCGAAGGGAATCTTGCGGCGGGTGGTACGCTGGATGTTTGCAAAGTTCACAAAGATGCCCTGGGCGGTTTCTGGACGCAGGTAGATCTCGTTCTTGCTGTCCTCGGTGATGCCCTGGAAGGTCTTGAACATGAGGTTAAACTTGCGGATATCGGTAAAGTTTGTGCCGCCGCAGTCGGGGCACTTGATGCCGTGCTCCTTGATGTAGGCCATGAGCTGCTCGTTGGTCCAGCCGTCGGCGCTCTCGCCGGAGAAATCCTCAACGAGCTTGTCCGCGCGGTGACGGGTCTTGCAGTCGCGGCAGTCCATCAGGGGGTCGGAGAATCCGCCCACATGGCCCGATGCCACCCAGGTCTCGGGGTTCATGAGGATGGCGCTGTCAAGGCCGACGTTGTAGCGGGACTCCTGCACAAACTTCTTCAGCCACGCCTTCTTGACGTTGTTTTTGAGCTCAACGCCCAAGGGGCCGTAGTCCCAGGAGTTTGCAAGTCCGCCGTATATCTCGCTGCCCGGGTACACAAAGCCGCGGCCTTTGCACAGGGCGACGATCTTATCCATCGTTTTCTGGTTGTTAGCTAGCATAACGTACCACCATTTCTATAAACTTATGATTCGATACACAATAGTAATTCTATGACAGCAGGGGGAAATAGTCAAGAGAATTGAGAAATACGCGAAAAAATTGCGTTACCAATGAACCTATCCAAACAACCACTCTATCGCAAAGCCGATAATGGGGATGGTGACAAGCGAAAACAAGGTGGAGAGCACAATGCCTTTAGAGCACATCAGAGGGTCGCAGTTATAGCGTTCCCCAAAGATGGCGATGGTAGTGGCGGCGGGCATGGCGAGCATGATGGTGATAACCGTCGCCATCTCGGCATTTGCACCCGCAACGTACAGTATGGCAATGCCGATAGCGGGAATCAGCAAAAGGCGCAAGAATGACATGACATACAGCGAGATGTCGGTGAACATCTCTTTAAGGTTAATCTGGGCAAGCATTGAGCCGATGACAAGCATACTCAAGGGTGTGCACAGGCCGCCGAGGATTGACAGCGTCTCCTGCACCGGCCCGGGCAGCTTAATCTGCAGTACAAACAGCACAACCATCACGATGGCGGAAAGGACGTTTATGTCTTTGAGAAGCTGCAGGGGGTTCTGCATTTTGGTTCGCGCCATCAAAGAGGTACCGTATGTAAAGATGAAAAGCTGAAACACGATGTTGAAGAACACCGAGTAAAACACGCCCGTTTCGGGCAGAAAGATGGAGATAATCGGATATCCCAGAAAGCCGACGTTAGCAAACACCGTGAGGTTGACAAACACCCGCCTGCGGTCATCGGTAAGCTTAATCATACGGGCAACGAGGTTTGATAAGGGGATGCTAGCAAGATAATAGGCAACCGCGCACCCGAACACCAGCAAAATGTTATTCATGCGGTCGGCGGTGTAGGACGTGTTTGCGGAGGAAAGCACGAGCGAAGGCATGGCAATCAAAAGCACAATGCGGGAAAGGCCCATCTGAAGCTGTGCATTAAGTATCTCCCGCTTTCGCGCAAGGTACCCCACCGCAATCATTGCAAAGATAACAAACAGCTTACCCAAAACCGACACAATCATGGATATACTCCTTTATATATAAAGAGAATAGTTGGTTTATAGTATAGTAAGGCTCCGTTAGTAGGAAAGGCTCTTTTTTGAAAACCCGTTGGGCAGAAGGTCACCAAGTGTCAGCACCGTAAACTCGTCCTCCGAACGGGCTGTGATGATGCGAAACGAATCGGGGTCGCAGAACTCCGCCATCACCTGACGGCAGACCCCGCAGGGGTAGAAGTAGGTGTACGCTTCTTGCGATGCGTCCTTATGGGCACCCACAACCGCGATGGCCTCAAACTCCCGCACCCCGTCTGAGATGGCGCTGAAAAACGCGGTGCGCTCGGCGCAGTTTGTGGGCGAATAGGCCGCATTCTCGATGTTGCAGCCGTGGTAGATGCGACCGTCTTTTGTTAGCAGGGCGGCCCCTACCATATAGCCCGAATAGGGGGCGTAGGCCCGCTCGCGCGCAAGGAATGCCTCCTTAACAAGTGCCTTGTCGTCCATATTCCATCCTCCCTTTCGTTTAAGCCAAAATCTGCTCTGCAAGCGAGGTTCCGTCTGTCTGGGCGGTCACCCCGAGCAATTTTGCCGCCGTTGCCCCGATGTCTGCAAAGGTGGGGCGGGTGCCAAGGTTTATGCCCGCTTTTATCTGCTTGCCGTATACAAGCCACGGGGTGTATTCGCGGGAATGGTCGGTGCTCGGCGTAGACGGGTCGCAGCCGTGGTCGGCGGTAATCATGAGTACATCGTCATCACGCAGGCGAGAGATAAGCTCACCTATTTGCTCATCCGCCCGGCACAATGCCTCGGTGTAGCCTACTATGTCGTTGCGGTGGCCGTAGACCATGTCAAACTCCACGAGGTTGACAAAGCACAGACCCCGAAAGTCGCGCTCGGCAAGGGCAAGCGTCTTTTGCATGCCGTCGTCGTTTGAGACGGTGTGAATGGTTTCGGTGATGCCCTTGCCCGCAAAGATGTCGGTAATCTTCCCCACCGCGATGCTGTCAAGCCCCGCGTGTACGATAGCATCCATAAAGGTGTCGCGCGGCGGGATAAGCGAGAAGTCGTGGCGGTTAGCGGTGCGCTTGTAGTCTGGGTAGGTTCCGATAAAGGGGCGGGCGATGACCCTGCCGACCCCGTGCTGACCGGTAAGGATATTGCGCGCAATCTCGCAGTAGCGGTAAAGCTCCTTGGGCGGCACAATCTCCTCGTGGGCTGCAATCTGAAACACGCTGTCCGCCGAGGTGTACACAATCAAAGCGCCCGTTTCGACGTGCTCTTTGCCGTAATCCAAAATAACCTGTGTGCCTGAATAGGGCTTGTTGCACAGCACTCTTCTTCCGGTTTGCTGCTCAAACGCCGAGATAATCTCGGGCGGGAAGCCGTTCGGGTAGACCGGCATGGGGGTATGGGAGATAAGCCCTGCAATCTCCCAGTGGCCGATGGTGGTATCCTTGCCGCGCGAGGCCTCCTGCATGCGGGCATATGCCCCGGTGGGGGACAAAACCGGCTCGCCGCAGCCGATACCGTCGATATTAAACATTCCCATATCGCGCATATGGGGGATAGAAAGCTTGCCCGACTGCCAGCATGCGCGCAGGGTGTGGCTGCCCTCGTCGCCGTATTGGGAGGAATCGGGTGCTTCTCCGATGCCGACACTGTCGAGTACAATCAAAAACACCCGTTTAATATTGCTGCGCATAGCCCTTACCCCTTTCTTTTTGATGCAGGCCATTTCGCCTGCATTTAACCATCCTAAAATACCATAAGGGCGGCTCGCAACCGCCCTTGTTTAATGTTATGAAAATCCGCTAGGCGAGTGAGAGTGCTACCTTCATCATATCGGTAAAGGAGTTCTGACGTTCCTCGGCGCTCATGGCTTCGCCCGTGCGCACGTTGTCCGAGATGGAGACAAGACACAGGGCATTCTTACCCGCCCGCGCCGCGTTCATATACAGGGCGGCCGCTTCCATCTCAACAGCAAGGACGCCCATCTTAATCCACTGAGCGGCGGAATTCGTTAGGTCGCTGTAAAAGGTGTCGCTGGAAAGGATATTGCCTACCTTGTATTTTACACCGAGCCGCTCGGCAGCTTGTACCGCTTTGGTCAGCAGGTCGTAGCTTGCAATCGGGGCGAAGGTCCCGGGCAGGCCGAACTGGTGGGCGTAGTTTGAGTTTGTGCACGCCCCCATGGCGATAACCAGGTCGCCAAGCGCAAGGTCGTTGCAAAATGCGCCCGCCGAACCGATGCGGATGATGTTTTCCACACCGTAGAAGTTAAAGAGCTCATACGAGTAGATGCCCATTGACGGCATACCCATGCCGCTGCCCTGTACCGATACGAGCTTGCCTTCGTACTCGCCCGTAAAGCCGTACATGCCGCGAACGCTGTTGTAGCGGACGGGGTTTTTTAAGAAGGTTTCGGCTACCACCTGAGCGCGCAGGGGGTCGCCCGGCATCAGGACGGTTTTTGCAATCTCCCCGGGTTTCGCACCGATGTGGGGGGTTGGTGTGTTGTTTGACATTATGTGCACACTCCTTTTTTATGTAGGGTGGGGGGCGCATTAGTCTTGCTCGTTAAGTTATCTTTGATATGAGCTTATCAGGCGGTCTACTTCCCCTCAAAGGTCAAACGGAGTTTGACCTTGGGAAGAGTGGCGCGCAGCGCCGGATGAGGTAACGTTTAGTACCCCTTCGCTTCCCCGCCGGTAAGCAGGGCAACCGCAGAGCTGGTACCAATACGCTCGCAGCCGGCTGCTAGGAAAGCCTCAAGGTCTTCCTTGGTTTTTACACCGCCAGCAGCCTTAATCTTAACGTCCTTACCGATATGCTGTTTAAACAGCTCAACATCCGCAAGTGTTGCCCCGGCAGTACCGAATCCGGTGGAGGTTTTGATATAGTCCGCTTGGGCCTCGGTCACACACCGGCACAGGGCAATCTTCTCATCCTCGGTCAGGTAGCAGGTCTCGATGATAACCTTGAGCACCTTATCCCCAACCGCTTGCTTAATTTGTTTTATCTCGTCGGTGACGCGGTCAAAGTCGCCGTTTTTAACATCACAGAGGTTAATCACCATATCAACCTCATCGGCACCCTTTTTCACGGCGTCCGATGCCTCAAACACCTTGGCTTGTGTCGTCATGTATCCGAGCGGGAAGCCGATAACGGTGCAGATGCGCACCCTATCGCCGTATTTTTCTCTGATCTTCTCTATATAACACGCGGGCACGCAAACCGATGCAGTATGATAGGCGATGTGCTCGTCGCACAGGGTTTGTATCTGCTGCCAAGTGCAGCCCGGTTTTAATAAGGTATGGTCGATATGCTTTAAAATCTCTGCGTTTTGCATGATAAGCCCCCATCACATAACCACATTATGATGTGTAAAATATACGTCGTTACTACTGTTAATCCTATCACATTTTATGAGTAGCGTAAAGCAAAACCCTAGGGTGCTGCTTCGGCATAAACAGCACAGAAATGTGTTTACCACATTTCGCATTTGCACATTGATATAGTGCTATGCTATACTAGCCTTTGGCTGTCAACCGAAGCATTACAACGAAAAACCAAGACAGCAAAAGGGTGTATTTTATGTTAGCCTGCTTTATTAAAGCCATTTTGGGCGGTATGTGCATCAGCATCGGCGGAGTGGTTTATCTTTCGACCGAAAGTCATGTCGTCGGGGCCTTTTTGTTCTCCATCGGTCTTTTGACCATCTACACGTTCGGCCTGAACCTATATACGGGCAAGGTCTGCTACATCCCCGCAAAGGGCCTGCGGTTTCTGCCGGAGGTTGCGGTTGTGCTAGCGGGCAACGCGGTCGGCACGGTGGGAATGGGCTACCTTCTGGGGGCGACAAAGCTTGCAAAGCTCATCCCCTCTACACAGGAGATTGTTGAAAAAAAGCTCTCGGACACCATTGTCAGCACCTTTATTGTAGCCATTCTTTGCGGGCTTTTGATGAGCATCGCTGTGCTGGGCTATTCCAAGATTAAGGATGGCACCGGCAAATACCTTGTATTGGTGCTTCCCGTTATGGTGTTTATCCTCTCGGGATTTGAGCACAGCGTTGCCGACTTGTTTTACTTCTCGCTTGCGCGGGCATGGAATGCCAAGGCGCTTTTGTACATCATTATTATTGCACTCGGCAATCTTGCGGGCGGCGTAATTCTTCCGCTGGCTGAAAAGTACTTAGATGTAAAACAGAATAACGCACATTAAATCGATGTAAATCTTACACGGAGCACTGTTTCAAACGGATGGGTGCTCCTTTTTTATGCTTGAAAAAAGGTATTATCCGTGCTAAACTAACAGCTAACTTTAAGGCAAAATGTCCCTTTTATGAAATGCATTTGCCTTGCTGACAGAGGTGAAAAGGATGAAAATAATCGGACTCATCGGCGGTATGAGCTGGGAGAGCACCCTAACCTACTACGAGCTGTTTAACACCGCCGCAAAGGAGAAGCTGGGAGGCTTGCACAGCGCAAAGGTTTTACTGTACAGCGTGGACTTTTACGAGATAGAGGCCTGCATGTCCGCAGGCGACTGGGAGGGTGCTGCGCGCATTCTCATAGACGCAGCACAACGGCTGGAGAAGGCAGGTGCTGACTTTGTAATGATTGGCACCAACACTCTGCACAAGGTAGCCCCCGCCGTAGAGCAGGAGATAGGGGTTGACCTCCTGCATATCGCGGATGCAGTGGCCGACGCCCTGCTTGCAAAGGGGATTACTAAGGCGGCCCTGCTCGGCACCCGCTATACCATGGAGCAGGACTTCTACACCGCGCGCCTAAACCGGCGCGGCATCACCGTAGTTGTACCGGAGGAAGCAGAGCGCGAGTGGCTTAACAGCACCATCTTTAACGAGCTCTGCCTCGGGGTTGTGACAGATGACGCAAAGCGCCACATCAAGGCCCTGTGCGAGCAGCTGGCAGCCGAAGGAGCGGGCGGCATCATCCTGGGCTGCACCGAGCTCGGCATGCTAATTGGCCAAAAGGATACATCCGCCCCCCTGTTTGACTCGGTGATTATCCATGCCAAAGCCGCGGTACAGCGCGCCTTGGCATAATCATAAAAGAGGAGACATCTTATGCTGCATGCCATCTATGTTGTGGGGGTTATGGTCATTGCCCCCCTCCTCTGTGTGAGTTTCGAGTACATAAGAAAACGTAAAACCGCAACCCCCAACCTTTTTGCAAGTGGTTTATGTTTTGGTCTATCGGTGTGCGCAGTGTGACGGCTGGTCTTATGCAGACGCTAAACCCTGCCTACACCGAGCGCCTGTTGAATGTCGGCACCGAGAATATGCTGATTATTCAGGAGCTTGGCTTTGCAAACCTCGGCATCGGTGTGATAGCGATGATTTCACTGTTTGTGCCTGCCTTCCGCAAGCCGGCGGCGGTTGCTGGCGGCATCTTTTTGACGGGTGCGGCTATCTTGCACCTATTAAGGCTATCCATCATTGAGTTTGGCGAAGTGATGAGCCTTGCCGGTGACCTTTTGATTGTCGCCGTCGCCGTCTTAACACTGGCTTACAAGGATAAAGGGCAGGAAACATAAAGGAGTAATCATAATGGTCAAACACACGGGAACGATCCCGCTTGAAAGTGAGCGGCTTTTATTGCGGCCGTTGATTATAGCTGACGCCCAGGCGGTCTACCACAACTGGGCAAGCGACAAAAGGGTCACGTTCTTTATGCGGTGGAACATTCACGAGTCCATCGAGGACACCGTTCAGTGGCTCAAGGAATGCGAGAATGCCCAAGCAGACCCCACCTTTTACAACTGGGGGATTATCATAAAGGAAACCAATACCCTCATCGGCTCTATCGGCCTTATTCAAAATGAGGAGTACCCGGGCAGATACGAAATCGGCTACTGCATCGCCTACCCCTACTGGGGCAAGGGCTATACCAGCGAGGCCGCCGCCCGCGTGATGGATTATGCCAAAAACGAGGTGGGCCTGACCCGCTTTGTGGGGGTATATGCGTTGGATAACCCCGTCTCGGGCAGGATTTTGCGCAAGCTAGGCTTTGTGCCGCAATATGAGGGCGTCTACCACAGCTACGACGGCAAACGCGAATACATCTGCTCGGTGCTGTATCTCGACTGCGAAAGCGCCGCTTCCTAAACAACAAGCACCCGACACATTATGTGTCGGGTGCTTTGTTATTGCTGCGCTTTATTCGCTAAGCACCGGCTCCAAATGGTCTTTGATAAAATCGATTCTGTCCTTGGGGCGCGGCACAAACGTAGAGCCGATGGCGATAACGAGATTCTTAGCAGGGTTTACATAGATGGTATTTCCCCCGTCACCCATGGCAGCAAAGCTGCAGTCTTTTTCATCAAACAGCCACCACAGGTAGCCGTACTTTAGATTCATTTCATCCCACCGGCTGTGCTCCTTTGTACTCTCATCAATCCACCGGGCGGATACGAGTTGTTTTCCCTCCCACATCCCGCGGTTTAGGTAAAGCCCGCCGATTTTCGCCATCTCCTCGGGCGAAAGGAACAGCCCCCAGCCTGCGGTATTAACCCCCTGCGGGTCGGCAACCCAGCCGGTTGTGTCGCTCGGCTTTGTCATGATGGCGATCTGCTCTTCCTTGCTTTTAAATACAATATTGCGGTCAACTTGGATGCCCAGCGGCAAAAAGAGGTTTTCGCGGGCAAAGTCAAGCACCGAGCAGCCAGTCGCCTGCGCAAGGATGCCTGTCAGGATATCCGGCCCGATGAGGGGGGTGTAGCGGAAAGCGCCAATCTCCCCCTTGCCGCCCAAAAGGTCGAGCGCTGCCTTTACCCAGCTCTCACTTGAAAAATACCTTGTGTAGGGGGCAGACCGGTACTTGTAAGGGGCGGACATAGTCAGAATATCCCGGATTGTAATACGCTGTATGGTCTTTTCGCCGCGCTTTGGGGTGTAGTCCGGAAAAAAGTCCAGCACCTTTTGGTCAACGCTTTCAATGTAGCCCTTGTCGATGGCAATGCCAATCAGCGCGCTGACGACACTCTTTGTCACCGAAAAGACATGCAGGGCACGCTCCTTCATATAACCGTTGAAATAGGCCTCGTACACGGTTGTTTGACCCTTGCACGCAACAATGCCTGCAATATTGCCGTAGTCGCGCAGTATTGTTTCATGAAGCCTTGTGATCTTTGCTTGATTCATACCTTCCGTTTCCTTCATTTAATCTAAAGGATCCTTCAACTATGAGGATAAATCCATTAAAAATTGATTGCAAGGGGTATTTTAAAATTTCTTTCTAAGGCATAACTTGATGCGTAAATCACGAAATCGGATTGGAATGTTTTACCCTATGTGCTAAAATGTACATATCACACCCAAGGGAGATGACAGTCCGAGTGGATAAGCAAAGAATGGCTATTATTGCGGCAAATGAGATATCAGAGATAAGAACCTACACCTTAGGCGGTTATGAGCAAAAGGTTCTTATTGAGGGAAAGAAACGCTCAAGCCCCATTGTGATTTTTCTGCACGGTGGCCCCGGGTCACCCATCCCCTTTTGCGAAGGCTGCCGCGGGATGTTCCCGGACATAACCGAGCGGGTAACCATGGTGTACTGGGACCAGCTCGGCTGCGGCATCAACAACCATCCGATAGATGACAGCTTTACCATCGAGCATTTTGCCGCGATGACGGTTGACCTTATAAGACACCTAAAGCATGATTTCCCGGATAATACCGTCAATCTATTCGGCGTCTCCTGGGGCAGCGTTTTGGCGGCAAAGGCAGCCGCTTTGGCGCCGGAGTCTTTGCACAAGGTGATGATTTACGGGCAGGTGCTAAAGCAGAATTTCTTTAATGACGAGGTTTACGATGTTTTGGAGCATTCAAAGATGCCCCCAAATGAGAGAGAAAAACTTTCTAAGATAAAGCAAGCGTCCACGCATGATCCAAAGGACCTAAGGCGCATTGTGGGCTGGATTCAAAAATACACCGAGGGCTACCAGTGCAAAAAGGGCGGCAAGATGCAGCTTGGAAAGATTATCCGTAGCCTGCTGACCAGCCCCGATTACTCGTTTAGGGATTTTACGGCAATCATCATCAACGGCTACAGGAAGAATAAGTCGCTGATCACGGAACTTTTGGACATTGACCTATCCCAGACCCTCCAACGGATAACTGTGCCCTACCTCATATTGCAGGGGGAAACCGACATCGTTACCTCAACAAAGATGATTCGGTCGTTCGTCGAAACGGCGGGCAACGATAATCTCATGTTCAGGCTGGTGGAAAACAGCGGCCATATGCCGGGGGCACACGCCATGGATGTGATTATCAACACCGAATTCGGGTTTTTGAAGGATAGTACGGTAAATAGTGTGAGTATTGAATAAGAAAAAAGAGGTCGAATGTAAACATTCGGCCTCTTTTATACTACTTCATCCTATACTCACTCATACATTCGGAAACACGAGGATACACGAGGTTGCATCGCAGCCCAAATATCTTGGAAAACACCGTAAAAACCCACTTGAAATCAGCGTTTTCCAAGCTCTCAATCGATCGGCGTTCCAAGCTGATAAAACTGCTTACATAAGGACTTGAAAAAGTTCATTTTTATGGTATACTTATAAACCAGTGAGCTTGTTTTTCCTCGGCGCAGATGTAGTAAAAAGTTTGTTTTTACGCATAAAATCCACCTTATTTTTAACGTGAGTTTTTTCTTGACAAACTATGCCCGATGTGTTAGAATAACATGCGTCGACAAAAACGCTGGTGTAGCTCAGCCGGTAGAGCAGCTGATTTGTAATCAGCAGGTCGGGGGTTCGAATCCGTCCACCAGCTCCACTAAAAAGCTACACAAAACCGAATATGGGAGGGTTCCCGAGTGGCCAAAGGGGGCAGACTGTAAATCTGTTGCGTCTCGCTTCGATGGTTCGAATCCATCTCCTCCCACCAAAACAAAATACATTGTACCACGGAAAAGTCTATGAAACAATAGGCTTTTTCGTGGTATAACGTACATAATCAGGGAACAGAGCATGACAGCCATGCCCTGCCCCCGATTCTAATCAAGTTTCGCACCAAGCATAATAAACCGCCTATGTAAGGTCTCATAACGTCCAAGTTGTCCGTTCTCCCTCATCCGAGCGAGCTGCCCCCAATACAGTGACGTTGGCCGGGCAGAAGTATCATTATCCCACTGTGCGGATCATCGCAACCAGCAATTGTCGCTCGTACCCTTTAGGGTAGTCATGGCGTTGCTGTTTATGTCGCTTCGGCGGCTCCTCACCCCCTCGCACAGCGAACGAGCTTATTATGCTCCTTAGACAGCAGGTAGTCCTAAGCAATGTGTTTGCGCCATATTGCTAAGGCTGCTGACGTTTGTCAAGGTGCTTAATGATATACAGCAACCGTTGTTGATAGCAATCCTACAACCAGCTGGCGTAGAATTAGGTTGCTGTGTTATCTTAGAACGCATAGTGCAAATGCACATTTTGCGTTTCAAGCAAAAAAAGAAGCCTTTTGGATGCTTTTTGAGCGAGTCATCCAAAAGGCTTGTACAAGTGTATGTTCTCGTGCTACAATAGAAGCACGCAAAACACCTTCCATAAGTCTTTAAGATGGTTCTCTCATCTTATTGGCGTATGCATGCACGTTGTTGACAGCAGCGTGCATGCTATGGGGGGTTTTTGTATTTATTTTCAGTTTAGCATAGAATTTATTGGAATGCAAGCGCAATAAAAGAAGAAATTGTAATTACGCATACATGGATAACTCATGTGTGCGTTTTTAAAAAATGACACGATAAAAACGAGGTGTATAATGATAGTAATATTAAAATATATAATCTTTGTTGCATATAGGAGGATGTAAGTTGAAAATTGGTCGTAATGATCCTTGCCCCTGCGGCAGTGGGAAAAAATATAAAAAATGTTGTCTGGGAAAGGCTGATGATATTTTCTATTCTAATCCACTTAATCTTTTGGAAACCTATAAAAAAGTGCGGAAAGAATCGAGAATTAGACAATGTCTACATCCTAAAACAGACGAATGCTCTGAAAAGATTATCGGGGCGCATTCAATTCAAAACAATAAAATAATCAAGCGTTTATCTTCTAATGGTTTAGTGTATATGCCTTGTCCCAAATCGGACAATCCATTTGCACCAATGACTGTGTACGGGAGAAAAGAAGCAACTGTATTTACAGGCTTTTGTGGGTATCACGATAAGACAGTATTCCAACCTATCGAGGATGGAATGTTTGATATAAGTATACAGCATATTTTCCTTTATACATATAGATGTTTTGCCATTGAGTACCATAAAAAGCAAGAAGTAGTTAATATGGAAAGGTGCATGTTTAAAATTAAACCATCATTAGCAAATATGCCAGATGAAGAGAATCCATACCGCGGAATGCATATGGCAATTGATGATCTTCAGAAAGTTAAAAAAATTTTTGATACAGCTTTGTTAACTGGTAATTATGATGTGCTTTCTAGCGTTGTATGGGAGTTTGATCAATCAGTTAAATTTGCTGGCACCGGTTTTGAAGCAATGACACATGATTTAGAAGGAAACAAAATACAAGATTTATTAAATCCTAATGTTTCGGCAAAACATATTTTTGTAATGGTATTTCCAGAAGGAGAGAAAACATATTGCATTATATCTTGGCTCAAGGAAAATGATGACTTATTTGCAAGATATAAACAACAACTCTTGAGCTTATCAGAAGAAAAGAAAAAAATATATATCAATAATTTACTACCCATGATTAGTGAAAATATTGTTGTAAACCCTGAAGCGTGGGATAATTGGGAAGAATACAAACGTAATGAATTCTGTGCAATAGAGTTTGGATTAGCAACTTTGTTTGAAGCTGAAGGAGATTACTGGGATAGACTCGAACCACCTGTTTACGATTTGATTGATTTATAAAGACTATTGTAGACAGGATGGATGTAATGTAAACTTAATTTTTATTCTTGGAAACCCATATGATTTGTAACGAAATTTATGCTTAAATGAGAAATCATCAACAGAGAATGGCCGATACAATGAATGAGTAAAAACCTGTAAGCTCTGATAAAAAGCATTAAAACTGTAATCACTAATAGCGTTCATAATTTTCTTTTTTCAAAAATAACACAACGACTCCACAATAACTATTATAGCCAATTATTAGAAGGAGAGGAGATGTTGAGGTGATAATAAATGTTTTTTATTCTTGGCAATCAGATTTACCCAACAATTCAAATAGAAGTTTTATTAGCAACGCTATTAAAAAGGCTATAAAAAAATTATCATATGAAATTAAGGTATTTGCAGAATATGACCGAGATACGTTGGGAACAACTGGTTCACCAGATATATCTGATACTATTTTTAGCAAAATCAATAAAAGCGATATTTTCATATGCGATGTATCCATCATAAATAAAAATTTATCAGGAAGAAAAACACCAAACCCTAATGTTCTTATTGAATTAGGTTATGCTGCTAAAACTTTAGGATGGGAAAGAGTTATATGCCTTTTTAATAGAAAATATGGTGAATTAACAGATCTGCCATTTGATATAAATCATAGGAGACTATTAGTTTATGATTCTGATATAACAAATGAAAAACAAAGAGTGTCAGAAATAATCTTTAAAAGTATATCGGAAATGTACTCAACAGGTATTTTATTTAATCCGTTGAGAGATTATGTTAAAGGGAAAATTGATTTTTGCTTTCTTGAAGTGTTAAAGCATATTAGTACAATAGTATATAATACATATAGCATGTCAGAATCATTAAGTAAAATTACGGACCTATTAAATTTACAAGAAAATAAACTGTATGATTTAATTACTAAAAGAGATAGTATTCTTGGCTTTTTCGCATATAAAAATTTAGATAATGTCAAGGAAAAGTTAATGGAGCTATTTAACACCATAAACTCATCCTCAAATTATCCATCAGATTGGGCAGTTACCATTTTGGATTTATGTGATTGGATTAGAAGCTTTCAGTGGCATATTTCGTTTAGAAGAAGTAACCCGATTTTTATTAAATCATTAAATCCTATAAGTAAATATGGAGTGATCTCTGCAGGAGAGATGAGCAAATCAAATAAGCCTGACTCATATATACTTTTAGACATGATTGATGATGCCAAAGGAAGAGTGTTAAATACCGGAACAATGGTACGAGTGGAGAGGGAGTATTTACTATCTCCTTTTAGGTTCAATCCTTTAGCGCTAGAGCAATTCTGTCAGTGCATATGGAGGGCAATTAAATTAAGTAATAACTGGCTAGATATAACAGGAAGTGAGTTTATACTTGATCCCGATTATTATCATATAGGTGGACCAATATGAATTAAGACCTACCGCTGCCCTATTCAAAATGGGTTGATATGTTCCCGCGAACGGCGGTTTTTCAAAAATGACCGAAAAACCCATTGACATGTTCCCACGTACAGATACCCCCCAAAATGGCTTACAGACATCAATTCCATCAACTTGAGCCACGTTGAGTGCGTAGTATTGATAACGCGCAATATGTAGCTGAAAGAGATTACGCGGACACAATATGTTGTAATTTCACGCATTTAATGAGCAATAATTGCCTACTTATCATTGGCGATAAAACGTGATATAATTAGGCTATATTAAAACAGGAGGTGAGCTTGTGGATTCAAAAATCTGGTATATCCCGGTAAAGAATGACCGTTTAGAAAAGAAAGTCGGAATTTACTGCAGGGTCAGTACAAACGAAAGAGAACAGCTTTATAGCCTTGCAGCACAGATTTCCGCTTTGACAAGAGCGGTTGCGAATGTCAGTCAGTGGAGACTGGCAGATGTTTTTATCGATATCGCTTCAGCGAAGGGAGAAATACCTCGTCGGGAATTTGAACGACTGCTTCGAGAATGTGAAGCTCACAATATCTCCGTTGTCCTCACAAAAAGCATCAGCAGATTTGGCAGAGATACGGTTGAAACCTTATCAGCAATCAATCGGTTAAAGGCAGCCGGTGTCAGAATAATATTTGAGGAAGAAAACCTGGATACCGATGAAATTGACAGCAATCTTATGATTTCGGTGATGGAATCCTTTGCCCAGGCTGAAAATGAGAGTCGAAGTGAAAATATCCGCATGGGACTTGCTATGAGAGCAGCAAACGGAACTTCTGGACTCTACAAAAGAAAGTTGTATGGTTACAAAAAGAACAAAGATGGCGAGCTAATAATTGATGATGGACAGGCCAAGGTTGTACGGGATATATTCCGCTGGTATCTTGATGGTGCCAGCGTGCTTGGTATCATCAAGAAACTGTCAGTAGCAGGCGTCCCTTCTCCTACTGGTAAAGAAACATGGAGCAAGCGTTCTATAGAGAAGATGCTCGAAAATGAGAAATACACAGGTACAGTTACACTTTTAGATTCCGCAACACAGCAATATGAATTTCAGATGAAAGAATGTCATCCGCCTATTATAACGGAGAGCGAGTTCAGGGCCGTTCAAGAAGAAAGATTCAAAAGGAGTAACGTCGTGACGGACGATGACGGCACTCATCGTAGCAGCAAAAAATACAGTTCGAAGCAAAGGAAACAATAGAAATTTACATGTTATAAGGTGGAAGATTATAATGAATGGTGTAGATTTATTAAATATAAAAGTAAAACATAAAGCCTTTGGTCAAGGTGTTATAACAGAGGTTTCAGGTAATTATTTGACTATCAAATTTGCGGCGAAAGAATCGAAGTTTCTATACCCAGACTCCTTTGAAAAGTTCATAGTGGCTGATGATGCGTCAGTACAGGCTTCAATTATGGACGAAATCAAGACTGTAAAAAAGGCTGAGGAAGAAAGACGTCAGGCAGAACTAGCAGATCGCAAAGTTGAGGAAGAAAGAAAAATCGCTGCGGAAGTAGTAAAGGGTGCTGCAGTATCACATAAAACAGGATATATTCCGAAGCCAGTTGCTCGTTCTCAGCGTATTGAAGGTAAGCGTATGACATTCTTTGTTTTCCAAGGGAACACCTTTGACAAAGAGTTTAGTGGCGGGTATATATGGGCACCTATTTCAAATAAAGCAGGAACTATGCCTCATCACTGGACACGCCTTCTTGATGTTCGCAAGGGTGATATAATCCTACATGGCTATGATGGATATGTAAAAGCAATTAGTACTGCAAAGGCGCCTTGTTATGAATGTGTTCAACCAAACGAATTAACAGTTGAAGGGCTATGGGAGCGTGACGGCCGTAGAGTTGATTGTGATTACATAGAAATTAGGAATCCTGTAAAAACATCAATGTTTAAAGATGATATTATTAGATTATGCCAGGTGAAATATTCTCCGTTTGATAAGGATGGAAACGGAAATATGGGATACCTGTTTGAGATTAATCGTGAGCTTGCAAAGATATTTGTTGAGGCTTCCGTAATAAATAATAGCTATCTTTCTGAAATTAACTACATATCTGACTTTTTAGCTGAGGAATAATGTGATGAAAACAATAAAAGTGGTAGCTGCAGTCATTTGCGATTCTTTGGAAAACCCTACAAAGATTTTTGCTACCGCCAGAGGTTGTGGCGAGTTTAAAGGACAATGGGAATTTCCTGGAGGTAAGATTGAAGCTGGAGA
>JAEZKF010000021.1 GCA_023415575.1 Bacillota bacterium | reverse complement strand
GTAACGGGCAGGGGGAGGCTTGTTAATATGCGCGAATTTTTAAAAAATTTTTTTAGGGGTGAAATTAGGCGTGGCGACGAGCAAAAAATCAGTTGTTGAAAACATGAAAAAACTCGGAGTTTATCGGCCTGAATTCGACCTGACCATTGATATCTACGTGGGGCTAATCAAGCAGTATAATTCGCTGCAAAAAGCATTCAATTCTGCGTTAAAAAACGGTGAAAAAATAGAGGAAATTGTAACCGAAATGACCGCAGACGGTGGATGCAAGAAATCACCCATTGTAGCGACACTGGAAAACCTGCGTAAAGATATCCTCACATACTCGGTGCAGCTCGGGTTGACCCCGGCTGGGTTAAAACGCATCAATGACAAAGGGATGAAGGGCAAGGGCAAGACAAGCAAACTTGAGAAAGTGCTGATGGACCTTGGCAAAGGATAAGAAGCACGGCAAGAACTACCTTGAGGTCATTGAGTACGCTAAGAGCGCTGTTGAAGGCAGGCGCATAGCATGCGCTGAGAATATCCAGGCATGTCAGCGTTTTCTTTCAGACCTTGAGAGCGGGCAATACGATTTCCGCGAACGCCCTGCCGAATTTGTCATTGCGATAATCGAGAGCACGTTCGTGCATATCAAAGGCCCAAAGAAAGGGCAGCCATTTTTGCTGGAGCCTTGGGAAAAATTCATCTGCTACAACATCGCAGGATTCTATATTAAAAACACAGAAGAACGCCGATTTCATGAGGCGTTTATTTTTATACCACGCAAAAACGGAAAGACGCCATTTGCGGCAGCTCTCGCATGGGCGCTGTCCTTACTCGATATGCAATACTCCTCTACCCTATATATCATAGCCACAAAACTCAAGCGTGCGCTTGAGTGCTTTGATGTCATCCACAAGAACATCAAGGCAATGGGCGAAGAGGAGCACTTCAAGATTATGTACAGCAACGCGGAGTACTCAATAAGCCGGAGCTTTGAGGATGCATATGGCATTGAGGTCGGGTCCATCAAAATAGAGGCGTTGGCCAGTAACTCCGAGAAAGAGGACGGCCTGAACGCCAACCTTATCATACTCGACGAGATTCACGCTTACCGCTCCGCAAATGATTACTACGTCTACAAAGATGCTATGAAGGCGTACATAAATAAGCTTCTAATCGGTATCACTACGGCTGGACAGAACATGAACAGCTTCTGTTACCAGCGCTTGGGCTACTGCCAAAAGATACTGCAGGGCACGGTTAGCGATGAGCAGTATTTTGTTTTCATTTGCAAAGCTGATAACGCTGACGATTATACAAACCCGGTTGAGCATGAGAAGGCTAACCCGAATTACGGCGTGACTATCCGTCCGCAGGATATCATGGCAGATGCCCTGCAGGCACAAAACGACCCAACGAGGCGAAACTCTTTTCTCAACAAGTCCCTCAACATCTACACCAACGTCGCCAGCAGTTACTTTGACATGCTAGAGGTGCAGACCTCAGATGAGCAATACAACTGGACAGTTGAGGAACTTGCTAAACTGCCCATCACATGGACGGCCGGAGCGGACTTGTCTGTGTTGCATGACCTCACGGCGGGCTGTTTGTATGGCGAGTATCAAGGAGTATCCATCACTATCTCGCATGGATTTATCCCTATCACACAAGCCCAGCGAAAGGCAGAAGAGGACAACATTCCGTTTTTCTGGTGGGCTGATGAAGGCTGGTTGACTCTCTGTAATAGCGAAACGGTTGACTTCCATGAGATCGTGAAATGGTTTATTTCGATGCGCAGCATGGGATTCCGGATTAAGTGCTGCGGTTTTGATAAGTACAAGAGCAGAGAGTTTGTCAGAATGATGGTCCAGTCCGGCTTTAAGATGGAGCAAGTGGACCAGGCATATTGGAAAAAATCCGAGGCATTCCGCTATATCGAAAAACAGATTAAAGAGAAGAAGTTCTATTATGTCCACAATAAGGCGTTTGAGTATTGCATCGGTAACGTTAAGGCAGTGGAGGATTTTGACGAGCGGGTGCGCTACGAGAAGGTAGCCGATAACGCCAGAATGGATCTCTTTGACTGCACGGTGATTGCCGCAAAGCAGCATATCATCGACAAGGATAAACGGGGCGTGGTAGGGAAATGGTTTGGTGCGAAGCCGACTGAAGGCCATGAAAGGAGTTGATTAATATCGGATTGTTTAGCCGAAAAAAGCAAAAGACACGTGCGGACCCTGTAGCCTTATGGCTTAATAGCCCTGATGCGCGAGACATACTCTGCCCGAACGGGTACAAACCTTTGTCCAAAAACGAGGACGTGCGGCAATGTGTCCACAAGATAGCAGACCTTGTATCATCCATGACCATCATGTTGATGGAAAATGGCGATAACGGAGACCGGAGGCTCAAGAACGAGCTCTCTAAAAAAGTGGACATCACTCCAAACCGATACATGACCCGCAAGAATTTTATTTATAAAATTGTCACGGACATGATGGTATATGGTAATGCAGTGGTTTACCCGGAAGTCAAGAACGGTCTGCTTGAAAACATGGACATTTGGGACATGAACAGCGTACTGTTTGATGATCTGCCCAGTGGTGGATATCAAATCAGATACCGCAACAAACCATTCCGGCCGGATGAAGTGCTGCACTTTCCCTACATCCCGGACGATAAAAAGCCGTACATGGGGCAAGGATGCGGCCCGATGGTCAAAGAGGCGGTAGAGAACCTTCTGCAAGCAGGGGCAACTAAAACCGCATTTCTCCGCTCGAAGTGGAAACCATCCCTTATCATATCGGTTAATGCTGATATTCAGGAGTTCCAGGACGAGGAGACACGGCAGCGAATCCTTGGTAGCTATGCCAGCAAGACTGAGCAAGGCGAACCGTGGCTTATCCCGGCGGGAGAGATTGACATCAAGACAATTGAGCCGCTCACCCTCAACGATTTGGCCATACAGGATTCAATCAAACTCGACAAGAGCACAATTGCAGCTGCACTTGGCGTACCCGGCTTTATGGTTGGCATCGGTACCTTCAATAAGGAAGAGTACAACAATTTCGTTTCTACCACAATCATGGGAATCGCCATGATTATTCAGCAGGTGCTTACTCGTGCGCTGCTGATAAAGCCTGAGTGGTATTTCAAATTCAACGCGAAATCCTTGATGCAGTACAATCTTTCAGAAAAGGTTAGCTTTGTGAAAGAAATGGTGGCGGGTGGTATGCTCAACCGCAACGAGGGCCGCAATGAGTTTGACTACGCGCCGGTAGATAACGAGGGCATGAATGACTACATTGTCCTTGAGAACTATGTGCCGGTAGAGAAGGTTGGAGACCAAAAGAAACTTTTGCAGAAAGAAGGTGATGGCTCTGAATAAACGGACGTCATATTTTGCCTCAAAACTCACAACCCGCGCGGAAAGCGATGGGGAGAAGTACATCGAGGGGTATTTCGCGGTATTCAACCAAGAAACAGAGCTTTGGGAAGGCTGTTTTGAGAAAATTGCGCCCGGTGCATTTGACAACTCGCTTAAAAATAATGATATCCGCTGTCTGTATAACCATGACAGCGGTTTTGTTTTGGGGCGAAATGTTAGCGGAACGCTTGAACTCCGGACTGATGCGCATGGCCTGTGGGGGCGTGTAAAAATCAATCAGAACGACGCCCAGGCAATGGATGTATATGCTCGCGTGGAGCGAGGGGACATCTCGGGATGCAGCTTCGGGTTTGACCCGGTATCAGAGGAGTACGATTGCAAGGACGATGGGATGCACTGGACGGTAGTCGAGGCTGACGTCAGGGAAGTATCAATCTGCACCTTCCCCGCTTACCCTCAAACCGAAATTCAGGCACGGCAGCAGGCTGCTGAGGAGGCTAAAGCCAGGTCACTAACTGCTGTTAAAGAGAAATTAAAAAAGAGACTGGAGGATTTGAGATGCTCAAGCAAATAAAACTGCAGGCCGAACTCAAGGAGCGCAAAGCAGAGCTCGTGGCACTCATCGCAAAGCGTGACGGGTTTACCAAGCGATCGGAGGAATTGTCGGCCGCACTGGATGAGGCACAGACCGATGAGGACATCAAGCTCGTACAGGAGAACATTGATGCTCTTGAGAAGGAAATCGGAGAAACGAACCTTGACGATAGCATCAGTAAGCTCGAGGGCGAGATTGACAGAATCAACAGTGAGCTCGCTGAGCTCGACCAGCGGGCTAAGAATGTACCGCCTGCAGGCGGAAATTCAAATCATGAAGAAAGAGGAGATGTAAGGATGAACAGTGCACAGATCCGCGAGTTGGTCAAGAGCGGCGCTTACTACGAGCGCGCAGAAGTAAAAGAGTTTTACGAGAAATTCCGCAATCTGCGTGGTGCTACAGGTGCGGAATTAACCATGCCGGAAATCGTGGTCTCTCGCGTCCTCGATATTGTGGGAGACTACACCACCCTGTACCCGCTGGTTGATAAAATCCGCGCGCAGGGCACCGTGCGTATCTTAATCGACACCGATACAACTGCCGCTGATTGGATTGAGCAGACTGGAACGCTGCCTACCGGAGATGTTGGCACCATTACCAGTGTATCCTTCGACGGGTTTAAGATTGGCAAGGTTACCTTTGTCGACAATTCTATGTTGCAGGATAGCATCATCAACCTTGATGACTATGTAACCAAGAAAGTGGCCCGTGCCATCGGCCTTGGCCTTGACAAGGGCATCCTGAAAGGCACCGGGTCTGCGAATAAACAGCCGGAGGGAATCCTGACAAAGATTCCGGAAAGCAACAAGGTTACGGTCACCGACCCTGCAAGCTATGTGGATATCGTCAAACCGATTGCGCTCATCGATACCGGAGAGGACAGCATTGGCGAGATTGTCGCCGTTGTAAAGCGCAAGACCTACTATAACCGCCTGCTGCAGTACAGCGTGCAGCCTACCAGCACCGGCGATGTAGTCGCGAAACTCCCCAACCTGAAGAACCCTGACCTGCTCGGACTCCGTGTTGTTTTCAACAACAATATGGACGAGGATAAGATCCTGTATGGCGATTTCTCGGCCTACACCCTCGTAGAACGCGAGAGCATCTCCATCGACAAGTCCGAGCATGTGAAGTTCGCTGAGGATCAGACGGGATTCCGTGGTAAGGGGCGCTTCGACGGTAAGCCCACCAAGCCGGAGGCGTTTGCTCTGGTCACTCTTGAGTTTACGCCAGAAGGTTAATGGAGAAAGGACGGTAGCGTATGTACAAGGTAACAGCAAAATTCCGCGACAAGTACAATCCCTCAAAAGTCTATCAGATTGGCGAGGCCTTTGAAAGCAAGGACAAGGCGCGAATCGATGACTTAATCAAGCGTGGCCTGATTAAGGAGGAGAAGGACGCCGAGAAGCCGGAGAAGGAAAAAGGCAAAGGCAAGGGCAAGGCTCCGGCTGATGCCGACGCAAAGGATGAGGCTCCGGCCGATGCTGAGGGCGAAGGCGACAAGAACGCATGATTTTGGGAGCTTCACCGCTCCCACTTAAGGGGGCGAGGCTTTGGACACTGTATTAAAACTATTTAAGATTGCACTGGGAATTACCCACGACAAGCGCGATGAGTATTACACACAAATGCTCGAAGCGCGCAAGGCCGAGCTCGAGGAGAAAGGGGTATCCCTCAACTTGTCACAGGCAGAGGATCAGATCCTGCTTTGTGATTATGCTGAGTGGATGTACCGTAAGCGGACAGAGGATGTGCCGCTTGCTCAGAACCTGCAGTGGCGCATCCGCAATCGCATTGTGAAAGGTCGGGCGAATCATGGCACTTAAAAACATATCTCCATCGGCTGCGCCATCTTTGGACAACGTTTGTTATCTGTGTGATGATGATGCACAGGCACTTTGCTTTTGCGCAGAGCTGCCTGTGCAATCGTCCGAATACTTTCGCGCTGGCCAATCCGGCATTAAGGCAAGTAAGGTATTGGCCATTGATAGCGAGGAGTATAATGGCGAGACCCGTGTTATCTATGACGAGAAAAGGTATGTTATATACCGCACATATCTGCGTCAAGACGGCCTTACCGAGTTGTACCTTACTCGGAAAGCGGGTGATTAACCATGGCCGGAAAGACAAAAACCGATGTCAACAAGCTGGCGGTCACAATCTCGGAAATGCTGCAGGCATATACGGATGAGGTTGGGCAGAAAATTATCCAAGCGGCATCAGATATCGCGGACGAGGCGGTAGAAAAGCTCAAGAGCACCAGTCCGAAACGGCCATCGAGCGGGCGCTATGCTAAAGACTGGGCAAAAAAACAAGTTCAATTCAAACGTGCCCGTGCTGTTAAATTCACGGTCCACAACAAAAAGCATTATGGTTTAACCCATTTGCTTGAGTACGGACATGCCACTCGTAGTGGCGGACGGACGAAAGCACAGCCGCACATTGCACCTGTTGAGCAGTGGGCTAAAGAGGAGATGGTAAAACGTGTAGAGGAGGCGGTCAAGGGTGATTGATTGGCAATCTCATCTTGAGCAAACGGGTTATCCGGTTGATTATCATCATTTTCCAGATGGGAAAGAACCCAAAGTCCCTTACATTGTATGGTTCATCCCTACTGAGGACCGGAAAGGTTCTGACGACCGTGCGCTCCTCTCAGATGATACCATAATGATTGAGTTATACCACAAGAAGAAGGATAACCAATCAGAACTGGTGCTGGAAGAACTGTTGCGCAATTTTGAATATCGGAAAAACAAATCGTGGGTAACCACCGAAAATCTTTATCTCGTGGCCTACGAAATCCAACTGTTAAGGAGGTTATAGTATGTCTGACATTGAGCGGGTTGTACTCGGCAGCGGCAAATGCTACACGACAGTATTTACCGGAGAGATCCCCAGCGATGAGGTAATCGAGACTGAAGCAAACCTTATCGGATTGATTCAGGGTGGCGCGAGCTTAGAGTACAAGCCATCATTCTACGAGGCGGAAGATGACCTCGGCCTTGTAAAGAAAGTCATCCTTACAAAGGAGGAAGTACTCCTCAAGACCGGGGTAATGACCTGGACAGGAAAAACCCTCGAGAAGTTGTCTGCGACAGCTCGTATCACTGAGACCGAGACCAAGCGCACCGTCAAAATTGGCGGTATAGGCAACCAGAACAATAAGAAATATGCTATCCGATTCGTGCATACGGATGCGCAGGAAGGCGATATCCGCGTAACGATTGTTGGAAGCAACCAGGCCGGATTTACGCTGGCATTCGCGAAAGACAAGGAAACTGTTATCAATGCCGAGTTCAAGGCCTCCCCGAGCGACGGTGACGGCACCCTTGTCATTTACGAGGAAGAGCTAATCCCGGACGCATAGCAAATTCTTAATGGGCGGTTTATACCGCCCATTCTTTTTTAGGAGTTAGGAGGGATATGATGCTTGACTTCAACAAAGTTAATAAGAAATTTCTCAGCATCCAGCTCACAGATGGCACCAAACTGCTCGTGAAGATGCCAAATAAACGGATGTATGACACGCTATTTCGGCTTAAAGATGCAATGTGTCTCTTAGACCGAGAGGATATCGATGTCGATGTAGCCATGCAAACGTTGGACGAAATCTATATGCTGATTGCCGAGATACTTTCGAACAACATCGGAGGACGGCAAATTACGGCGGATTATCTGGCCGGTATTTTTGATGTAGAGGATATCCAAATCTTTTTTACATCGTATTTGGGTTTTGTAACTGGTAGAGTGGCGGCGGACCCAAACGGCTCCTCCCTTACTGCCCAGACGAATCAGGCGGTAAGGGAAAACACGGATACTGCTGCAACACAACCTTTGAGCGCCTCGTCCATGAGCACACAGGGCTAACATTCAAGGAAATCGACGAGCTACCGATTGAGGAATACTTTGCACTACGTCGTGACGCCTATATCTACAAACTGTCTCAGACCCAAGAGGGGCAGGAGTACCTTGAAAAATGCTGGATACTCGAGCAAACAAAACCGGACCGCGAACGGCTGCGTGAGAAGTTTGGGAGAAAGGAGGGCTAACCAATGGCCAATGGCATCAAGGGTATTACCGTCGAAATTGGCGGCGATACACAAGGGCTGGATAAAGCACTAAAGGATGTAAACAAAACGATAAACGCCACGCAATCAGAACTGAGGCAGGTTGAAAAAGCCCTCAAGTTGGACCCTAACAATGTCACGTTGGTGGCGCAGAAGCAAAAGCTGCTTAAAGATGAAATTGCGACCACTAAAGAGAAGTTAGAGAGTCTCCAGGCGGCTCAAAAGCAGGTAACAGCACAGTATAAGGCAGGAGAAATTGACGGCGGCCAATACCGTGCATTTCAGCGCGAACTGGAAACAACCAAGGCTAAACTTAAAAGCCTGGAAGAGCAGAAAAGCTCCGTTTCGGTCATCGGTGCTGCATTCGGGACCGTAAAGGAAAAGGTGCAAGAGGTACAGGAAAAGATGGAGCCTCTTGCAAATGGCCTTAAGAAGGTCGCATCAGCCGCAAAGGATATCACCGCAGCAGGCATACAAGCTGTTGGGAAGGCCGTCAATGTTGCAGTTGATGGTCTCAAGATGTATGCCGGAGCGGCAATAGCTGCCGGTACTGCAGCGGTAGGCCTTGCAGTAAAAGGAGCTGCGGCCGCAGACGATATTAACACAATAGCTGCGCAAACAGGCTTATCAACTGAGCAAATCCAGAAATTCCAGTATGCTGCCGAGGTCATCGATGTACCGCTCGAGACATTAACGGGCAGCATGGCCAAGCTCACCAGGAATATGTCCTCTGCACAAAAAGGCACAGGAAATGCCGCAGAGGCATTTCAGGCGCTTGGCGTATCTATAACCGACAGCAATGGCCAACTGCGAAACAATCAAGATGTATTCAACGAGGCGATCGCTGCGCTCAGCAAAATGGAAAACGAGACGCAGCGCGATGCCTACGCAATGGCCATTTTCGGCAAGTCCGCACAGGACCTTAACCCACTCATTAAAGGTGGCGCTGAGACGCTTAAGGAGCTTGGCGACAGTGCAGCAGCGGCAGGGTTAATTTTGTCGCAAGAGGCCCTTGACCACCTTAATGAGTTTAACGATAGCCTAGATATTCTCAAAGCAAACGCATCACAGAGCGGGAATATACTTGGCGGTGTGTTCTCCGGCGCACTAAAAGGGGTAACTGACGTCATCGGACAGTCACTGCCTGGTATTACAAACGCAGTAGCGGGCATATTCAGCGGCAACATGGATGCAGCAGGAAAAAAGCTCACTGAGTCGCTGACATCTGTATTCCGAAACCTCATCAATCAAGCAAGAGACCAGTTACCAGGCTTGTTAGAGGGGTTTAACCAGTTGCTGATTTCGTTGTTCACAGCGATCGCCACGACACTCCCTGACGCCCTTAACGTTATGGTTCCCGCCTTGCTTAATGGTTTTTTCGGATTGATACAGGGATTAATTCCCCTCATCCCTACCCTGCTGCCGACAATTGTAGAGGCAGCGATGCAGTTATTCACGGGCATATTAACTGGCCTTGAACAGACGCTCCCGCTGCTTGTAGAGATGCTGCCGGGTATCATTGACTCAATCTGCAATACTATTGTTGCAAATTTACCGCTTATCATTAAGAGCGGTATCCAGATACTGATCTCTCTCATACAGGGCATTACAAACTCCATCCCAAGCCTGATACAGGCAGTAATCGCCCTAATCCCGGTCATCGTGCAGGCGCTTATCGATAATCTCCCAGCGCTTGTAGATGCAGGTCTGCAGCTCATAGTGGCGCTTGCCGAAGGCTTACCACTGGCTATCCCTGCAATCATCAAGGCGATACCGGGCATCATCAAGGCGATTATTGATACCCTCATGTCACAGGATTGGTTAGCCATCGGTATCGATATCATCAAGGGTATCGCAGCCGGTTTACTTGAGGGCGTTAAGGCGATAGGCAGCGTCATAGCAGAGGTTGGCAGCTATATTGTTTCCGGCTTTAAGAGCTTTTTCGGGATTGCATCTCCATCAAAGCTATTTGCTAACGTCGTAGGCAAAAACCTTGCGCTTGGTATCGAGCAGGGCTTTACAGACAACGTGGCAGATGTGATGCATAGCATATACGATGCAATCCCAGACATCCAGCAGGATTTCCCGGTGCCGGTTGATATGCCGATACCGATTATCCCGGCTCCTGCACCAAGCAAGCCTGCTCAGGCCGATGCAGATATGAGCGGTGGTGGCCCGCGCATTGTGATACATAACCACGGCGACAACATCATACGAGAGGATGCGGACATTGACCGCGTCGCAGAAAGGTTGTACGCGAAGGTGCGGGCAGAAAAAAGAGCAAGAGGTGAAGCATAATGGCCGGATTTAGCCTTAACGGCATACACTCATCGGAGTTTGATATCGTTGTGCGTAAGCTGACCAGGTCAATCAAGCCCGCGAAGAGGGTTAATCAGCAGCAAATACCAGGTAGGCACGGCACCTACGATGTGACCGATGATAGCTTTGATAATCTGCTTATCACTGCCGAGTGCACCATAGGTGGCCGAGATTTGGACACCACAATTCATGCCATCGCTGCATGGCTTAATCGCGGTGGGCAACTAGAGATTGACACAGATCCCGGGAGGTTCTACCGCGCAAAAGTATGGAGCGATATCCAAACCGACCGCTTTGGCTATGTCTGCGAGTTTACCGTAATATTCGACTGCTATCCTTTAGCCCAGTCTGCGCCACATCAGATTGATGTGGTGCTGACTGAATCAGGGCAATCGGTAGAAGTTACCACGACGGGTAATTTTGAGACCCCATGCGTCATCAACATTATCAATACTGGAACTAAACCAATTACAAACATCATCCTTGAGTATCGAAAGGAGCTGTAAGCTATGCCGCTTAGTAATAATACATGCCAAAAAATCCTTGACCTCTTTTTCAACGGGACGTCGGTCTCCCCTCCTGGGCAGAAATATGCGGCCCTTTTTATTACGGAGCCCACCCCCGCTGGAACGGGAACCGAAGTAACCGGTGGAGGCTATGCACGCGCACAGATTAGCGCCTTCACTGCCCCTACCCTTATTTCGGGTAAAATGACCGTGTCTAACGTCGATGAGGTTGTTTTTCCGGAGGCGACCGCTGCATGGACAACGCCATCAACAAAAGTCAACTACTACGCTATTTATGATGCGCCTGTAGGCGGCAATATGATTGGTTATGGCGCCCTGCAGGTAGCGATGGAAGTTGTACAAGGCGGCCAACCGAAGTTTGCCGCAGGAGACATCACCATAACGATCGAATAGGGGTGATTGCATGGTATATGGTCGCGGCGCATACAACCGCAGCGCATATAACCACGGCTCCACAAAAGCGAGTATTAAGCCGCTTGCCATTAAAGGTGTAAGCAAGTTTGCACAGGTACGGCCGAGAGCTGCCCTGCATTTGCGGGGCAGCATTACCGGGAAGGCTGAACTTGCAGGGCGCATGAAAATATCTCTGCGTTTGAGCGGGCGTATCTCCGGCCGCGGAGAAGTATCACCTGCGCGCATGGTGGTAATACAAGTCATTAAGTCGCAGGACATCAGTGGCAAAGGTGAGTTTCTGGCCACGATGCTGCGCCTGTACGGCTCTGAAGCAATTAACCTGCGCGGAATCGTGTTACTACCGGGGCAAACGCTCTCTATCAACACCGAAACGCTGACGGTCGAAATCAATGGCCAAAATGCAATCAAATACTGGCAGACGGGCAGTGCTCCGATTATGTTGTCAGGGACCGGGGAGTTAATCTATTACGATGATAGCCAGGAGCGCACGGCCCAGATGTCTATTATTTATTCCGACAGGTGGCTGTAAGTATGGCTAAAATGAATTACCTTTCGATTTATGATCGCCGCTCAAAAGAGCGGCTTTGCTTTTTAGAGAACGCTTATAACATCGGTTATGAATTAAAGCTAAATACATTATGGACGGCGCATTTTACGTTGCCTTCAGATGACCCAAAAGTAGAGTATTGCCAGCCATATAACCTCGTCGAGATTTTTGACCGAGGAGATTACGTTGGGCTGTTTCGGATTGTGCCGTCCACAATGACAAGACGAGCGGATGAAAAGGCTGTTGAATTTGAATGCGAACATGTACTTGCAACGCTGATTGACGATGTGCTGTTTGGTTTTCATGCCGTTGGCAACATCGGCACATATACGGCCCAATCTATCCGCTATATCCTTGACCGGCAAACAACGCGACTGTGGAAACTACTGCAGTGCGACTATAACAACCAATTTTTATATACATGGGAAAATGAAAACCTCTTATCGGCGCTGTTTAGCATTGCGAACCCACTGGATAGTGATTACATGTGGGTGACGAATACAAGCAGCGTCAATGATTGGTATCTTTCCCTCGTGCGGCGTGATACAACTAGGCAGGACGGCGAACTGCGCTATGGCAAAAATATGACCGGAATCACGCGAAAGATAGACCCGACGAACCTGTGTACCCGGCTGTATTTGCTCGGGTACGGTGAAGGTGACAACCAGCTCACGATTAAGAGCGTTAATAACGGGGTGCCATATCTCGATGCTGACACCCAATCGCAGTGGGGCATCATAGCCAAAATCGCGGTTGATTCGCGTTTTCAAGATGCAAATAGCCTTTTGGCATATGGCCGTGAACTGCTCGAAGCGAGCAAAACCCCATACATATCGTATGAGGTTGAGAGCGCGGCGTTCGATAAGGATTTGCCTTTAGGCGGCAATGTCCGTGTGTTGGATGATGAGCTGGGTATATCAACCTTAATGCCTATCGTCGAGGTTAAGGTAAGCGATGTGACCGGGGCGCGCACAGTCTCATACACAGTGGCCAACAAGCCGGAGGATATAGCAACCAGCATGGCAGACTTGTCAAACCGCCAGCGCATAACGGAGCTATATTCACAGGGTTCGGTAAGCATTGATAGTGCGACATTTGCCGATAATGCAGACCCGAACAATCCGGCCACGCTGCGCTTTTATATTCCGGACAATGTGGTGCGCATCAATGAGGTTAATTTCACATACACGCTATCTGCCTTCAGAGCATATAGTAAGAGCGCCGAAGCGGGCGGAGGCAGCAGTCAGACGTCGAGCAGCGGTGGAGGCAGTAGTCAAACGTCGAGTAGCGGCGGAGGCAGTAGTCAGACATCGTCAACAGATGGTGGCGCAACCGTAACATCGGCAAGTGGCGGCGGCTCAAATGTAACCACGGCGCAGCATGTTACCGCAAGCGCAAAGACAACGGGCATGAGCGCACCTGCACATGACCCGGGAATAGGCTTGCCGACGACTACCTCTAATGGGCACTACCACCTAACCCTGCTCCATGAGCACACTGTCGTGGGCGGGTCGCATACGCACAAAGTTGAAATACCGGCACACACTCACAACGTCAAAGTCCCATCACATGCTCACACTATCAATATCCCGGCCCATACCCATAGCGTTAGCATCCCGGCCCATACCCATAGTGTAACTATCCCGGCACACAAGCACGGAATAGAGTACGGCATCTACACAGGTAGCAGGGCGTCATCTGCGACTATCAAAGTTGATGGTGTGCGGATCCCAGTTACCGTAAAGCCATACGATAACATCGACATTACCGGATATCTGTCTGCAGACGATAACGGTAAAATCCAGCGTGGCATGTGGCACGAGATTGAGATTAAACCGGACGCTTTGACCCGCATTGAGGCAAGCGTCCAGATTACCGTGTATATCAATCCGAAGGGAGTGCAAGATCTATGAGCGTAACATTACAGGAGATGTATCCTGCTATTGCAAACAGTCCGGCAACTGTTACTACAGGCCCGCTGTCCGCCGCCGGAACTGAGGTGGCGGTCGGCGATAGCGCGGTATTTGGGCTTGATTTGCCTCAACTTGCCGTGCTCGGCGACGGTGCCAACGCAGAGACCGTCCTAATCACGGCCGTAAACGGCAATTTGCTCACTATCACTCGAGCTGTTGAGGGTGTCGCCAAGGCGTGGGCGGCAGGCACCGTAATGGCGAGGAATTTCTGCGCGATTGACCACAACACCTTGATTGAAAATATCAAGAGCATCGTTACTGAGTTTAATGGCCATGAGGGGAATAATGACATACATCTCACGCCAGAAAGCAAAGCAAATCTAATCACCAAGACGGATGTAGTTAACACGTTAGACAATGATGCGACTGACAAGCCCCTATCGGCAGCTCAGGGCAAGGCGATCTCTGAAAAAATCGGGGACATCGATGCTGCGCTGGACCTCATCAATGGGGAGGTGATTTGATGGGCACGACAGCGGAAAAACTTGTTTATTTGGCTGAGACCAAGGCGGCTATTAAATCGGCCATAGAAGGTTTAGGAATATCAGTTGGAGACGCACCGTTTAGAGAATATGCCAATATTATAGGCGAACGCCTGCAGCCATCAGAGGCTTTTGTAACAACATGGGATATGCCAGTTGGGAATATATCTATCCCATCGCAAGATGACACTTACAATTGTGTTGTGGACTGGGGTGACGGCACTACATCAGTGCATACAACTGGACCGTTGACCCATACATACGATTTCGCGGGTATCCGAAAGATTAAGATTTCAGGGCAATATAACGGATTTAAAATAAACAATAATGCCACCGTGAAAAATAGACTGCTGTCAATAGACAACTGGGGCGAAGTTGGATTTACATCATTTCAGCAAGCGTTCCATGGATGCACAAACTTATCTTCTATCCCATTCGGAGCAATCACTGGTGCCGAGGCGGTTACATCTTTCGCTAATTGCTTTTTCAAATGCCAATCGCTTACCGAAATTCCATCTGGTCTATTTAATAACTGCACGGCGGTTACAAACTTCTCATTTTGCTTTAGTGACTGCCAATCCCTTACTGCAATTCCATCTGGTCTATTTGATAAATGCACGGCTGCTACAAATTTCTCTTATTGCTTCAACAACTGCCAATCGCTTACCTCAATTCCATCTGGATTATTCGATAAGTGTACGGAGGTAGCATTATTCAACAGTTGCTTCAACAACTGCCAATCGCTTGCATCAATTCCATCAGGACTATTCGATAAATGTACAGCAGTTACAAATTTCACTTCTTGCTTCAACTTTTGCAAATCGCTCACATCAATCCCGTCTGGACTATTCGATAAATGTACAGCAGTTTCAAATTTCTCTTATTGCTTCAACAACTGCCAATCGCTTACCGAAATTCCATCTGGTCTATTTGATAACTGCACGGCTGCTACAAATTTCTATTATTGTTTTCACGACTGCGCAGCACTTACTGGCGCAGCTCCTACACTTTGGATATCGCATGCATCTGCTGAAGGCACAGGGTGTTACACGAACTGCACAGGACTCAGTAATTACGCTGAGATTCCGGATGCATGGAAATAGGCCACATCATAAAGTAAAGGATGTAGTGGTATGATTGAGAAAATCTCTGGAGCGGCGCACCGGGTATTAACCGCCGCACATGATAGCACCGATAAGATGTTCAACCGGCCCGCGGCGATAGCTGCAATGATTGGCGGGGCTATTGCTGGGTGGGCCGGAGGGTGGGACGCCCTACTCAGTACCCTATGCATGCTGATGGTGGTAGACTATATCACCGGCGTAATAAGGGGCATCATCGACAAGAAATTATCATCCCGCGTTGGCTTTACAGGCATCCTCAAAAAGGTACTTATCTATTGCATTGTCATCCTCGCAGCACAGATTCAAGCGGCCGTGGTGCCGCAATTGCCGCTGCGTGAGATGACAATTATGTTTTTTGTTGCAAACGAGGGCTTAAGCATTCTCGAAAATGCAGGCGGGGTGCTCCCGCTGCCGCAAAAGCTAAAAGATGTATTGGTGCAGCTGCGCGCCAAAGACGAAAAGGAGGACACCGAAGATGGCGGTAAAAATCGCACTTGACCCGGGACACGGAAATCGCAAGAAGCTCACCGATGACCTTGACTGCGGAGCAGTAGGCAAGGTTAATGGAGTGATTGTACGAAAAGAAAGCGAGCACGTCCTCGAATTTGCTTTTGATGTGCGCGATAAGCTACTCACCCAGCCGGGCGTCCAGGTAGTGATGTTGCGCACGACAAACGATGATAAAGGGCTGGGCTATCGGTGCGATCTCGATTATCGCATCTCAACAGCGAGCAAAGAGGGATGCAGCGCATATGTCTCATTGCACGAAAATGCGTCATTAACGCAAACAGGCCGAGGATATGAGGTATATACCCAAGCAAAGCCGACCACTCGCGATGCAGCCCTCGCAAAGGGTATCTATGAGACTGTCACGGCCGCGGTGCCGGAAATGATTCAGCGCGGCATTAAAGGCTCAAATGCATACAGGGTGTGCACAGATCCCGATATGCCGTCGGTGTTGGTAGAAACCTTATTTATTGACAACGCCAACGATAGGGCGATCTTTGACAAGCACTATGACACTTTGGTGCTTGCTACGGCCAAAGGCATCCTCAAAGGATTGGGTATCGAGTGGCAGGATAAGCCGGCATCGTCCACTCCGGCCGGACCTGACTATAAGGCACTGTATGAGCAGACAGCAGCCGAGCGGGACAGGGCAATTAAGGAACTCGACGAACTTATAGCAGGGCTGCGCGCTCTGCTTGAGAAATAATTAAAGGAGAGGATATCATGGAAACAGCAATCAGCATCATCATGGCAGTCGTGGCCATTATTGTGGGCGGGCTATGTGCGTACTATCGCACAAATGCCAAACTCAAAGAGCGGGCGGTCGAGCTCATCAACATTGCGGAGGGTATGTACACCGACGCAACCAAACAGGGCGGCAGACGCTTTACCTGGGTGTGTGACCAGCTTTACAGCATTATCCCGCTGTGGCTCAAGACGTTTTTGACACGCGAGGCTGTAGGCAGGATTGTACAGACGGCATTTGATTGGATGCAGGGCTTTGCCAAGCAGCAGCTAGATAAACTCACAGACAAGATTACTGAGTAGCAGAATATGCCTATAATAACCACATGAAGGGGAGAGCTTCGGCTCTCCCCTTCTTTTCTTTTTTAGGACGCCGCTTAGCAAAATCGTTAAGAAAGAAAAACTGATTAGTTGCATATAATATTGGGAAGACTAAAAACGGAAGTTACTTAATGCTATTTGCGTAAATTATCAACAATGTCACGCTAGTATTTTGTTGTAAGTTACACAATTTTACATCGTACATACAAGTTTTTGTTGTATATCAAATTATCGTATAGTATACTTTGGTTGTAAGAAGGAATGATTATTTATTGTTTTTTTGAGAAGACTATAAATGATGTTTTGCGAATTGCTGACGGGAGGTCTAATTATGGCAACGAAAAGCATCTTGAAGAATATCACAATACGAGATAAGTATTTGGGAAGAAATTTGGTTGTTGCACTTGAAAATGCTGAAAAAAAATCAGTAAAGCAAGTATATCCGAGTAAGATGTGTCAAACAATCAAAGGAGAAAAAATTAAGGAGATTTTTGACGTAAAGTAAATGACAGGGAACGCGATAATACTACTTCATGATATGATAGCAGAATTAGGAGAGAGTAGAGTTAAAACGATACTCTCTTCTTTTTCGTGTCCTTTGAATAAGGATGTTGAGAAATTTTTGAAGCAAGATGCTATTGAATTTGCAAAGCAGAGATTAGCATCAACACATCTTGTTTTTACTAGTTATAAAGGGCAGGTCGTTCTTGTTGGTTATTTTGCAATAGCATATAAGGTTCTTACCGTTAAAAAATCTAGCTTAAGTAACTCACTTTGCAAAAGAATAAGAAAATTTGCTACATACAGCGATAACTCATATATACTTCCATCACCATTAATTGGGCAGCTAGGTAAAAACTATACAAATAAATATAATGAGCTTATTACCGGGGACGAGCTATTATATTACGCAATAGAAGAAGTGAAGAAACTTCAAATGATAGCGAGCGGGAAAGTAGTTTATTTAGAATGCGCTGATAACGAAAAACTAATATCATTTTATAGCAGAAATGGTTTTGTGAATTTTGGAAAAAGAAAATTAGAAGGAGACGAAGTGGACCTTTATTCAGAAACCCATTTGGTTCAAATGTTGAGGTACATATCTTAGGTTGCTTACGAACATCCCTTCTTATTCTTACTTCAAGCAATAGAACATATATAGCAGAATAATATCGTAGGTAAACTATGTTGCGTACCTCCGCAACCACAAAGAACCCCCACAACCATGCGGTTGTGGGGTTCTTATTTTGTGATATCTTTGATACCGATTAATATACCCAACTAAAAACCGGCCACGGAAAAACCGTGGCCGGTCTTGTTTTATGAAAGCTACCGGTCTGAGAACCGGTTCAAGAACAGCTTGGTGCGTTCCTGCTGCGGGTCGTTGATGATGTCCTGCGCGTTACCCTGCTCTACGATAACGCCGTCGTCCATAAAGATGATATGGTCGGCGACATCCCTTGCAAACGCCATCTCGTGCGTAATAATCACCATGGTCATGCGCTGGGCGGCTAGCTCGCGGATAACCTTGAGTATCTCGCCCGTGAGCTCCGGGTCAAGCGCACTGGTAGGCTCGTCAAAGAACAGGATATCCGGCTTAAGGGCCAACGCCCGTGCAATCGAGACGCGCTGCTGCTGTCCGCCCGAAAGCTGGCAGGGGTAGGCATCCGCCTTATCCCGAAGCCCCATGCGGTCAAGCAGCTCCAACGCATTTTGCACAGCCTGATCCTTGGGCTGCTTTGCCACATGAATCGGCGCTTCAGTGATGTTGCGCAGCACCGAGAAGTGCGGGAAAAGGTTGAAGTTTTGAAACACAAGTCCAAAGCAGGAACGGATTTTTTTCAGCTCTGCGGGTGGTGCATATATCGCCCTGCCGCTTTCATCGGTCGAGACCATCGTATCCCCTTTGTAGCGGATGGTGCCGGTGTCCACCTTTTCTAGCAGGGTTGCACAGCGCAGCAGGGTGCTTTTGCCCGAGCCGGACGGCCCGATGATGCCCAGCACCTGCCCCTCTTCGACGGTTAGTGATATATCCTTTAGTACCTCCAGGTCACCAAACGCCTTACCGACGTGTTCCATTTCAAGCAGAACCATTTTGGCGACCTCCTTATCTGTAATAGTTCATACGTTTTTCAATAAACTCCATGCCATATGCAACTGCGTAGTTCATAATGTAGTAGAACAAGCCCGCCACCGCAAACGGAATAACGGATACCTGTGCCGAGGCAAGCGCCTTGGCGGCGGTAAACATCTCGCTGACTGAGATAACCATCGCAAGCGAGGTATCCTTAACCAGTGTGATGACCTCGTTTGTGATGGAGGGCAGGATGCGCTTTATCACCTGCGGCAGGATGATGCGCATAAAGGTCTGCCCTTTTGAAAAGCCGAGCACCTCGGCCGCCTCACACTGCCCCGGTGACATCGACTCAATACCGCCGCGGTAGATTTCAGCAAAATATGCGGCATAGTTGAGCACAAAGCCGATGATAACGGCATAGAAGCGGTAGGTGCTTGTGATGTTGATGCCAAAGAGATAATACGGGCCGAAATATACGACCATGAGCTGAAGCATAAGCGGGGTTCCGCGCATGATGGATATGTACACCTTTATAACGGTGCGCAGCAAAAAGTTCTGGCTCATGCGTCCGAATGCTACAATCAGCCCAAGCGGCAGCGAAAACACCAGTGTAAGTACGAATATCTGCAGGGTAGTAATCAGGCCCTGCGAAAGCTGCGAAAATACCGCGACAAGCTCCTGCGACAGTTCGCCGCCATTTGCCGATAGCAAATCGGTTATCATACGCCAAATCCCCCTGATATAGTGCTACTTGCCGATGGTGGTGATGTCCTTACCAAACCACTCGTTTGAAATCTTTGCGAGGGTTCCGTCCTTGGCCATCTCAAGCAAGGTCTTTTCTACCTTGTCGCGCAGCGCTGTGTTGCCGAGCTTAAAACCGACGCCGAACTTCTCATCGCCAACCACCTCGTCAAGCACGCGGTAGCCTGCGCCCTTCTTTTCGATGTTGTAGCGGGCTACAATCTCGTCCATAACAACCGCATCAACAGCGCCGGATTCAAGCTCCATGAGGGCGTTGAGGTTGGTTGTCGTCTTAATAATCTCGCTGGGCAGGCTTGCAAACGCCGTATTGCCTTCGATGGCAGTCAGTGCGCTTGAATCATCCTGCACTGCAATTATCTTACCCGAAATATCTGCAAAGGATGTAATGGGTGAGTTCTCGAGCACTACAACAATCTGGTTGTTGTTCATATAGGGCTGTGTCCATGTGTACTCGTCCTCACGCCCGTTGATGGTAAAGCCGTTCCAGATGCAGTCGATGTTGCCCGAGTCAAGCTCCATGTTCTTAGCCGACCAATCGATGGGCTGCAGCTTGAGCTCCATACCAAGGCGCTTCGCAACCTCGGCAGCTAGGTCAAGGTCAAAGCCGACATAAGAGCCGTCATCCGCCACAAAGCCCATGGGCGGGAACTCCTTATCAAAGCCCACTGTAAAGGTTTTGCCGCTTCCAGATGCACCGGAGCATCCTGCAAGCAGCATCGCAAATGTAAGTACCACAGCTAGTACTGCTAGAATTCGCTTCATTTTATTCCCTCCAAATATACTGATAGGCGGTAATATCGCATTACCGCCTTACTATTGTAATATAATAACGAGCTAAAGTAAACGGTTGAAATTGGGAGATCACTAAATTTTTATCCTTTTCGATACCGGGAGACAAGCTCTATAATGCTGCGCGGCGTGCGCTAGGCACTCCCTGCTGACCTGTGACGGCTGTATCTATCTCTATAGCCATGAGGTCTTCAAGGTCGCCTAAAGCGTTCAAGTTGTACCGCCAAGCGTTGCGCACAAGTTGCAAGCTGGGCGTATGTCAAACTGCCGCTTAAGCTCCGGAAGGCGAGCCTATCCGGATAGGCGCGGAAGTTAGCAAGTATCTTGTCAATCAACATAGGCTTCCTCGATGGTCTTAATTTGCTCCGGGGGAATAAGGCTGTGGTCATAGAGCACGCGCGAGTGGTTGTTTAGAATCAGCTCGCGGGAAACGGTCTGCCCTGTTTCCCGGTCTATGGTGTGTTTATATACCCGGCTTATGCGGAAGAAGTCCTCCCCCTCCCGCACAAAGCAGTTGCCCTCCTCCTCAATGCGGTAGCGGTTGGGAAAGGGCCGCTCGCTTCTGAGTTCACCGCACAGGTCGTCCTCTTCCTGCCATATGCGAAGCTGGACTGTCTGGTCGGTATCGTTGCGAAAGCGGTAGTCCACATTTTTATAGAATACCGATGTTCCCGTGCCAAACGGCACCCTCCTGCCGCTGTCGGGGAACAAGGCGTCGGTATGGTGGTGGAGCTCTGTAACGGTAAGCGGGCTGTTAAGCACCAGCCAGTGCACAAGGTTTGCAAGCTGGCAGAGTCCTCCGCCCGTGTCGCTCTGCGGCCTGCCGTTCACAATCGTCATTCCGGTCAGGTACCCCTGCCTGCGCGACACCTTACCCACCAACCGCCAAAACGAAAAGGTCTCCCCGGGGCGGATGAGCAGTCCATCCATGCGGGATGCTGCTATTGCAAGGTTTTTGACCTTGTTGTGCTGCAAGGCCATATCCACCCCGTGCAGGTTGCGCAGCATCAGCGACCGGTGCCCCTTTACAATGCAGGGCAGGTCTGTACCGGCAAAGGTTTTTGCAAACCGCTCGCCTGAAAACAGGTCTTTGACATCCCGAACGAGGTACTCCTTAATGAGTGCTATTTGGTAGCACACAGGTCCGTACTCGCAAAAGCGTTTTCTTCTTTTGCGGGCTACCGTATTTGTGGGCTTCTTCATTGTACATCCTTCCAATGCTGTCTTGCTGATTTACACCATATAAGTGTAAATATTTCCCACTTTTATTGCATCAGTTTAACCTTGTTTTGTCTTGTAGTAGAAGATGGCAAGCTGGGTGCGGTCGCGCAGGTCAAGCTTATCAAGAATGGTGCTGATGGAGTTACGCACCGTTCCCTCGCTGAGATATAGGGCGGATGCAATCTCGCGATTGGACATCCCCTGAGCGACAAGCTCCACAACCTCGCTCTCCTTATCGGTTAGGCCGTATGCAGCAAGGCTTTGGGTCTGCCGCTTTTCACCGATAAGGGACGGCAGCTTTGCCGTGATGTTGTCGCCGAACACCGTCTGCCCGCTGTGAACTGCGTGCAGTGCCGGCACGATGCTTTCAAAGTTCTGCTTGAGTATGTAGCCCTTTGCACCCATCTTCAGCGCCTTGATGATGTACTCGTCATCCGCAAAGGTGGTTAAAAACAAAATGCGGGCCTGTGAATAACGCGAAAGGATCTCCTGAGCCGCTTCCAGGCCCGTCATGTTCTCCATGCGGATATCCATCATAAGGACATCCGGCTGATGGCGTTCATACAGGGTGATGGCTTCTTTTCCGTCTGCGCCGGTTGCCACTACTTCAATCGCCGAATCCGCCTGCACAATGGTGGCAAGCGACAGCGTCACAAGGCGGTCATCGTCTACAATCACTACCCTCATCATACCGTTAGTTCCTTTCGTGCGGGCGCATTTTGCGTCCGCTTTATGCTGATAAACAGTTCAAAGCCGTGTTCGGTGCTGATGTTGACATACCCGCCTAAGTTCTCCACCCTGTCAAGGATGTTCTTCAGTCCCATCCCCTGCCCGTCGCCGGATGCAATCGGCTTTGTCGTGCCGTTGTCCCGCACCACAAGCTGATATAGGGCGGGATGCTCGTACACCTCAACTCGGGCGCGGGTGGCGTTGGAGTGGCGCGCGATATTGGAAAGCGCCTCCTTGACGATGGCGATAAAGGCGTACTTCGTTTCTCGGTCAGGGCTTTCCACCACGCTGTATTCAAACGTAACGGGGCAAAAGGTAAACCCCTTAATCAAAGACTCAAGCTCGGCATACAGGTCTATGGATTCGTCGTGCAGGTCATGTATGGCGCTGCGCACGCTGTCCATGCCTTTAGACAGGGTTTCATGCAGCCTTTTCAGCCCTTCGCGCTGGGCGTCGTCCTTGCAGGTGGCAAGCAGGGCCCCTGTTTGCAGGATGGAGCTTGAAAGCAGGTGGCCGACCGTGTCGTGCATCTCGCGTGCAATACGGTTGCGCTCGCGCAGGGTTGCTAGGTTTACCTCGTACTCCTGCTTTTCCAAAAGCTCCTTGTTTTTTTCGGTGAGCTTTGTTGACAGCTCCGTGGCACTATCACGCAGGGCAATGCTGTCCTTCTTTTGTCTCTCAAGCATAGTCGTCTGCCGGCTTGTAAGCCATGAGAGCAGGATTAGCACCACAAGCTGCCCGAAGGATACGGCATCGGGCTTTGCAAACTGCAAAACGAGCGGAAGGGCTGTCATTCCCATGATCCAGGCAGGGCGCAACACCCATATGTCGTAGCAGGCAAGGGGCAAAAAGTACAAAAGGGGCAGATAAAAGCCGGATCCGATGCAAAAGGCGCAAAACAGTACTATCTTTACGATGTCAATGCGGGTGTATTCGCATATTGCAGAATATGTGATAACCAAAATCGCCGGAATAGCCGCATAGTAATCGGCACCGTGTTGGAAATAAACCGCTATGCACAGTGTAAAGACAACCAACTTATTCAGCAGCCGGTTCATCTTTTTGCACCCCTTATGTAATATTTTCTATTTTTGATAGTACCACAAACTGCCTTTCGTCACAACCGATATTACATCTGTCACATCAAGTCAGGATGAGTTTCACTGCAAAATTTTCCTTGAAAACGATACAATGGTGCCATACCGATTGATAGTAAAGCATGAGAAAGGACTGGTCACAGCTATGGTGGTAAAGACGCAAAACCTTGTTAAGCGCTACGGAGATTTGATTGCGCTTGATCATTTGGACTTAGAGGTTCACGAAGGCGAGATATTCGGCCTGCTCGGTCCAAACGGGTCAGGCAAGACCACTGCGATAAACTGCATTTTATCCCTGCTCAAGTACGACAAGGGCACCATCGAGGTGTTTGATAAGCCCATGTCGCCCACCGCTTACGATATTAAGCGCAACATCGGGGTTATCATGCAGAATGTGGCCGTGTTTGAGGAGCTTACGGTAATTGAGAACGTCCGCTACTTCTGCGGTCTGTATGTACCCGATAAGAAGAGACGCGAGGAGCTTGTGGAGGAGGCCATCGACTTTGTGGGACTGAATGATTACCGCAAGTTCTACCCCAAAAAGCTCAGCGGCGGTCTTTTGCGCCGGCTTAACATCGCGTGCGGTATCGCCCACAAACCAAAGCTCATCATCCTAGACGAGCCCACGGTTGCAGTAGACCCCCAGAGCCGAAATGCCATCCTCGAGGGCATTATGCGCCTAAACCGCGAGGGCGCCACCGTCATCTACACCTCCCACTACATGGAGGAGGTAGAGCAAATCTGCTCGCGGATTGCGATTATGGATAAGGGGCGGATTGTCGCCACCGGGACCAAGGAAGAGCTCAAGGCCATGATTAATATGGGCGAGAAGATTACCGTCGAGGTGTTTGGCGTAAGTTGCGAAAAGATTGAGCAGGGCATCAGAAGCCTGCCAGGCATCAGCAGCGCTCGGTGCGACGGCTCGGTGATTCATATCAAGAGCCAGCGCTCAAAAAGCAGCCTGTATGATGTGATGGAGTACCTCAAGCAGGAGGGTATCAGCTACGGCAAGATCTTCTGCGAGCTGCCCACGCTAAACGATGTATTCCTCGAGATTACCGGCAAGCAGTTAAGAGACTAAGGCTATGGGAATACCAGCACAGGAAAGGATGACCTTCATTGTTTTTACACATCTTTACCTATCGTTTGCGCTGCATAATCCGCGATTTTTCAACCCTGTTTTGGAGTGCAGCATTCCCCATTGTGGTGGCGACGCTGTTTGGCATGGCGTTTTCAAACCTGAATGCCCCCGAGACCTTCAGCATGATTCCCGTTGCGGTGGTGGATAACAACGCATACCGGCAAAACGAGGCGTTTCAAAGCTCCCTTGAGGCGACAGTGGGTAATGAACGCTTGTTTGACGTTACCTTATGCAGCCAAAGCGAAGCGCAAAACCTGCTTGAGAAGGAGTCGGTGACCGGAATTCTCACCTTGGATGATTCAGGTGATTTGTCGGTAACAGTTGCCGACACCGGCATTCACGAGACCATCATCAAAAACTTTGCCGACAGCTACCTTCAGCTAAAAAGCACCTATACCCGTATCGCCATGCAAAACCCCTCGGCACTTGCCTCGATTATTCAGGATGGGTCGAAGGATGCCCAGTACATCAAGGATGTTCCCATAGGGGCCTCCGTACCGGACAACACGGTGGTGTATTACTTTGCGCTGATTGCCATGGCCTGTATGTACGGCAGCTTTCTGGGCATGACCACCGTGACAAATATTCAGGCAAACCAGTCCGATATTGCCGCCCGCTGCAATCTGGTGCCCGTCAACAAGCTAAAGATGTTCGGCGCTTCACTTTGCGCCACACTCTTTGTTCAGTTATTGTCGGTGCTGCTTTTGATTGTCTATCTTGCTCTTGTCATTGGCGTGCAGTTTGGCGACCGGTTATTGTATATCCTGCTTGCGAGTCTTGCGGGCACCACGCTGGGTGTTTCATTCGGCGCGATGATCAGCGCCCTGCTTAAGCGCCGCGATGGTTTTAAGGTTGCCATTCTCATTGGCATCTCGATGCTCGGCACCTTCCTTGCGGGCCTGATGTACCCTGACATGAAGTACATTGTAGCCAAGAATGTGCCCGTGCTTTCCTACCTAAACCCCGCAAACCTCGTTGCGGACGCCTTCTATACCCTGTACTACTACGACACCCTCAACCGATTCTTTTTAAACATCGGCCTCTTGTTCGGCTTTTCGGGGCTGTTTTTCCTAGTTGTATTCTTTGTGATGAGGAGGCAGAAGTATGCAAGTCTTTAAGGTGTATTTTAAGATTATACAAAAGAACCTGCCTCAGATGCTTATCTACCTCATCGTATTTGTAGCCCTCGCGACCATGTTTGCTTCACTGTCACCTTCCATGGCGGCTGAGAACTTTTCGGAGACAAAGAGCAGCATAGCAGTTGTAAACGAAGACACCGGTGCGCCGTTTGCCGAAAATCTGTGTGATTATCTTAGCGAGCACTGTGTTGTCAAGGATGTCGGCTCAAGACGCGACCAGCTCATGGATTCGCTCTTCTTCCGCGAGGTTGTATATATCCTGCGAATCCCAAAGGGCTTTTCGCAAGACTTTTTAAGCGGCAGCGGCAATATGATGCTGGAAAAGAGCATCGCACCCGATTCCAACGCCTCCGTGCAGGTGGATTATCTCATCACCCGCTACCTTTCCATCGCTTCTCTCTACAACAAGGCCCTGCCCGAACTGACACCCAGTGAGCTTGCTCGGCACATCAAAAGCGACCTTGCTCTTGAATCCAGTGTAAATCTTTCCCGAGGTGATGGAGGAAATAAACAAGACAACCTTTTTAACTACTATAAATATTTCGCCTACTCCATCATGGCAATCATGATATTGGGTATTACGTCTAATATGATGGTGTTCGGTCAAAGGGACTTAAAACGCCGCAACTATGCGTCCTGCATCAACAATTTAAGCATCAATCTTCAGCTTGTACTGGGCAACCTTGTGTTTGCAGCCGTTGTATGGGCCTTGATGTGTGCCTTTACCTTTGTGCTGTACCCGAATGAGATGAACAACCGCGCCCTTGTGCCTTTGATGGTAAACTCCTTTGCTTATACCATCGTGTGCGTTGCAATCAGTCTGCTTTTCGGCAACCTTGTGAAAAGCAAGAACGCCCAATCCGCGCTTGCAAATGTCCTGTCGCTGGGACTGTCCTTTATCTCGGGTGTGTTTGTTCCGCAGGAGCTCCTTGGCGAAACGGTTCAGCGTATAGCGAGCTTTACCCCAACCTATTGGTATGTATGCGCCGTCAGAGAGATGGCAAACGGTTTTACCGAAAAAGCCGTATATGCCTTACTGATTCAGCTTGGGTTTGCAGTCGCTTTTTTGAGCATCTCTCTTGCAATCTCCCGCTACAAAAGCACCTCCGACCAATAGTCCTTTCCTCCTCATAGTAAGTGGTATTAAATCTGGGTCTCGAAATGTTTATTGTAAAAATTAGCATTCTATGGTAAAATTACAGAGTGTTTAGTCGAAATTGATTTTTCGGCTTATTAAGGAATTGTATGAGGAGGAAGTTTTAAATGTCAAACGGAATTTGTGCATCCTGTGGCGCAGCCCTTGACCCTTCCGGAAAGTTCTGCCCCGCTTGCGGCGCTCCCATTTCGGAGCAAGCAGCAGCTCCCGCAACACCCCCGACTGCTTATCAGCAGCCAGCCTACACTGCTCCTGCTTCCAATCAGACGCTTGCTCCGGTGATGTCAGTCGGAAGCTACATTGGTATGATGCTGCTTGCCTGCATCCCGCTTGTTGGCTTTATTCTGCTCTTGGTGTGGGCATTCGGCTCAAACGAGAACCCCAACAAGAAGAACTACGCGAGAGCCGTTCTGCTTCTAAGCGTTATTGCAATTGTGATTTCTATTATCTTTATCATCGCTACAGGCGGACTCATGGCCGCTTTGCTGAGCGGTTATTCTTACTACTAATTAAATACATAACAGACCCCCGAGCCAAAAGCTTCGGGGGTCTGTTTTGAACCGAACCAGTAAAAACGGACAATAGACAAAAACCCCCTGATGTAGGACAATAGAAATACATCTGGGGGTTTTACTATGTCGAGGAAATATGAAAAGGTGCAGGAATTATTGCCAGTAATCAAA
>JAEZKF010000027.1 GCA_023415575.1 Bacillota bacterium | reverse complement strand
AAAGATACAGCGCATGGAGGCAAAAAGGACGGGCAGCGAGGACAAGGCGGGCATCAACAGTGTGATTGCCTATTACAACAACGCGGTTGCCACCCTGCTGTTTTTGATAGCAACAGCGTTGTTCGGTCAGTTTAATCAGGTGGGTGCGGCCTACAGCCATACCCCGCTCCTATACATCGTCATACTGGGCGGCCTCGGTCAGGTGGGAATCTATATCCTTTACTACCGTGCGCTCGGAAAGCACCCGGTGTGGATTGTTAAGACCATCCTGCTGCTGGTACCGGTGTTTACGCTGGTATTTGAAACGGTTACTACCCGCACCCTGCCCGATTTGGCAGAGTGTGTGGGCACCGTTATCGTGCTGGCGACGGCAGCAGTCGTAATCATAAAGCATGGCAGGGTAGAAAAGAAGACGGCGTAAAGCAAGTCCTAAAAAGGCATTTTCGGGCTTGCCTTGTTAAAGTGCGCCCAAAATAGCAAAGCCGCTTAGCGGCGATGGAGGTTGTGTTGTTATGTACTGGGAATATCAGCAGCCGGTCAAAATTGTATTCGGTAACGACAGCCGCAAAAAGGTATTTGAGATAGCGCAAAAGTTAGGCTGCAAAAAAGGCGTCCTCATCTGTGATCGCTTTTTGGCGGACAACGGCGTAGCAGCCGAACTGCTTGCGCTCTCTGGCGGGCAGATCACCGAGGTGTTCAGTGATTTCCAGCCCAACCCGACCGTAAAAAACATCGATGATTTTGCACAGCTTGTGCGAAACACCAAGGCGGATTACGTTGTTGCGGTAGGCGGCGGAAGCTGCATCGACTGTGCTAAGGCCGCGGCGGCTATTGCACATACGAGTGATTCCATCACAAAATACCACGCCACCGGCGTACCGGTCCCCATGGGAGGACTGCCCCTGTTCGCGCTGCCCTCTACCGCGGGCACCGGCAGCGAGGTAACGGCGGTAAGCGTAGTAACCAATGAAGAAAAAGGCATTAAGGCGCCGATTGTCAGTGATGCGTTCTACCCAAAGTATGCGGTAGTCGATCCGGTGCTCACCTACAGCGTACCGCCAAAGGTAGCTGCTGCAACCGGACTGGATGTATTGGCGCACGCGATAGAAGGCTTTTACAGCCGCAACCATCAGCCCATCTGCGACATTTTTGCCGCGCATGCAATCAAGCTGGTGTTTACATATCTTGAGCGCGCTTGCTCCAAGGAGATTGACAAAGAGGCAAAAGAGAAGATGGCCGAGGCCTCGCTGATTGCGGGCCTGAGCTTCAACCTGCCCAAGACGGGTGCCTCGCATGCGTGCTCCTTCGTTCTCACAAACCGTTATCACATCCCGCATGGCGAGGCCTGCGCACTGACGCTTGACTACTTCACCCGTCTGTGCAAGGACGCCGAGGGCGGAAGACTGGATGCTCTTGCGCGTGAGGTTGGGTTTAAGGATACCGATGACCTGTGCGACCGTATCTATGAAATCAAGAAGAATACGGGCCTTCGCACCGACTTAAAGGATCTCAACCTGACCGACAGCGACATCGACCTGTTGGTGAAGGAGAGCAGACACCCCAATATGCTGAACGCGCCGGTGGACATCACCGACGATATGCTGTACAAGATGTACCGCTCTTTTCGCTAGGGCTAACCTTTAGGGAAGGCGCATAGCGCGCTGAACCTTGTGCACAAGCGGGCAAAATGCCCGTAAAGGAAATCCTTTGTTTGTATCGCCGCCTTGCGGCGAGATGGAGGTCTTACATGAATGAACTAAAGATAAAGGAGCTTGAGTCGCGCGCAAACGACATACGCAAGCTCACCATCGAGTGCATCGGTAAGCTGGGGGTCGGTCACATCGGAGGCTGCCTTTCCATCTGTGATGTGCTTGCAGTCTTATACTTTCACAGCATGAACATAGACCCGCAAAACCCCCTGATGGAGAACCGCGACCGTTTCGTGCTCTCCAAGGGTCACGGCGGCCCCGCCCTCTATGCGGCGCTCGCTTTGCGCGGGTTTATCCCCAAAGAAGAGCTTGATACCCTCAACCGCCCGGGCACCAACCTGCCCAGCCACTGCGACCGCCTCAAGACCAGGGGTATTGATATGACCACCGGTTCTCTCGGTCAGGGCTTCTCGGCGGCAACCGGTATGGCAATGGCCGCGAAGATGGACAACCGCGATTTGCATATCTATTCCATCATCGGCGACGGCGAAAGCCAAGAGGGCCAAATCTGGGAGGCAGCGATGTTTGCGGGCAGCCGCAAGCTGCACACCCTGATTGCCTTTACCGACTACAACCGCATGCAGATTGACGGCACCACCGAGCAGGTCAACGGTCTTGACCCGCTGGATAAGAAGTGGGAGGCCTTCGGCTTCTATGTGCAGTCGGTAGACGGCCACGATGTCGCAGCGATTGCTCAGGCGATTGATAACGCAAAAAACCAAAAGGAAAAACCCTCAATGATTATTCTCAACACCATAAAGGGCAAGGGCGCTTACTTCTGCGAAGGACAGGTGACCTCGCACAACATGGCAATCACAGAAGAGATGTGGAAAAAGGCAGTCGCCCTGCTGGATGAAGGAGGTCAGGCGTAATGTTGGAACTGGAAAAGACTTGGCTTAGAGAAACATACGTTGACCTGCTTTTGGAGTACGCGGGAAAGAACAAGGACATCGTTTTGGTCGAGGCCGACCTCATGCGTGCGGCCGGCACCCTGCGGTTTCAGGAGTCCTATCCCGACCAGGTTATTAACGTAGGTATTGCCGAGGCAAACATGATTGGTGTTGCGGCCGGACTTTCCGCTATGGGTAAGATTCCGTTTACCCACACCTTCACCCCCTTTGCGACCCGCCGCGTATGCGACCAGGTAACTCTTTCGGTTGTGTATGCCGGTCTTAACGTCAAGATGGTGGGCAGCGACCCCGGTGTTACCGCAGAGCTCAACGGCGGCACCCACATGAGCATGGAGGATGTTTCGATTATGCGCAACATCCCGGGGCTTGTGGTGTTTGAGCCGACCGACAGCGCGCAGCTTAAAAAGGCATTCCCGCAGATTCTCGCCCACGAGGGCCCGGTATATATGCGACTATTGCGCAGAAACGCCGTTAAGGTATTTGATGATGACTGCACCTTTGAGCTTGGCAAGGGCATCGTGATGCGCGAAGGCAGCGATGTTACCATCTTTGCAAGCGGTATTGAGACCGCTCAGGCAATTGAGGCTGCAGAGCGTCTTGCCGAGGAGGGCATCAGCGCAGAGGTTATCAACATCCACACCGTAAAGCCGATTGACCGCGAGCTTGTTATTAAGAGCGCACTCAAGACAAAGGCTGTTGTTACGGCGGAGAACCACTCGGTAATCGGCGGACTTGGCGCTGCCGTTGCAGAGTGCTTAGACGAGCACAAGATTGTGCTTGAGCGTGTCGGCGTAAAGGATCATTTCGGCGAGGTAGGCAGTACGGCTTATCTGATGGAGAAGTACGGCCTGCTTGCAAGCAACATCATAGACGCAGCAAAAAAAGCAATAAACAACAAGTAATTATCGAGAGAGAAGGCAGCAAACGATGAAGTATTTTCTGGATAGTGCAAAGCTCGACGAGATTAAGTATGCGTATGAAAACTACTGCATAGACGGCGTTACCACCAACCCCAAGCACATCAAGTTAAGCGGCAAGCCCTTTATGCAGTGCGTAAAGGATGTAGCTGCTTGGCTGAAGGAAGCAGACCTTGAGGGCAAGGATTTCCCCATCTCCTTCGAAATCAACCCCCACCTCGACAAGGCCGAGGACTTTATTGAGGCAGCAAAAGAGATTGCCTCCTACTCCAAGAACTATGTTATCAAGATTCCCTGCACCGAACAGGGCCTGATCGCCGCAAAGAAGCTTGAGCAGATGGGTATCCGCACCAACGTAACGCTGGTGTTCTCACCCTCTCAGGCAATTCCGGTTGCAAAGCTGGGCGCTAAGTTTGTAAGCCCCTTTGTAGGCTGGAAGGAAAACAACGGCGACGATGCTTACTCCTACATCAGCGACATCGTACAGATTTACCGCAACTTCGATTTCAAGACAGAGATTATCGTTGCGGCTGTACGCAACGGCAAGCAGATTGCCGACTATGCGGCACTGGGCGCAGACATCGTAACCTGCGGACTGGATGTGTACAAGGAGAGCTTCAAGCACCCCTTCACCTCCTATGGTCTGGATGTGTTCTGCGACGCGTGGGACAACACCGCAAAAGAATGATGTAAGGAGAGAAAAAAGAGAAATGAAGAAGGTTAAATTAGGCGTTGTATGCCTTGTTCGTACTACATACGATTACAAAACCGCGCAGGAAATCTACAACGGTAAGATGGAAGAGCTGCGCACAAAGCTTTCGGATGTAGACTTTGTGTTTGAAGAGAAGACCGTAATCGAGGTTGAGGACGCAAAGGCTGCTGCTGAGAAGATGCTGGCTGCAAATGTCGACGGCCTTGTTATCATCAGCGGTACCTTCCACCTCGGACACCTTGCTCTCGTACTTGCAAAGTACATCCACAAGCCCATTCTGCTGTGGGCCTTCAACGAGCTGCCCTATGACGGCGGCAAGATTCGCCTGAATGCTGTTTGCGGCCTGAACCTCAATGCTTCCAACCTCTACAAGGCCGGATTTGACAACGTAAGCTACACCATCGGCGACTGGATTGACGAGGAGTGGGTACAGGCCCTCAAGGCAAAGGTAGCCCTTGAGAATGCCCATGTCGGTATTGTCGGCTACCGTGCACACGGCTTCTTCAACGTAGGCACCGATGACCTTGACATTTACCGCAAGACCGGTATTTTGATTGACCACTACGAGCTTTCCGATATGTTCGGTCAGCCTGTAACAGAGGAAGAGATCGACGCGGAGGAAGTAAACGTCCGCAAGTTGTTCACCACCAAGTTTGTAACCGATACCCAGGTTCGCAAGGTGGCAGGCCTGTGCGTGAGCATCGAGAAGTTCATGGACCTCAATAAGCTCGATTGCGTAGCAGTTCGCTGCTGGCCGGAATTTGCAGCGACCTACGGCATCTCGCCCTGTGCTTCAATGTCCATCCTGCAGTCCCGCGGCCGCATCATCGCCTGCGAGGGCGACATCGAGGGCGCACTCTCCATGCTCGCGACCAAGGCTCTGGGTGTAGAGACCCCCTATCTTGCTGACCTTTCTCAGGTTGACCTTTCTGAAAACTTTGCTCTGATGTGGCACTGCGGTGTTGCTCCCGCGAACCTCTGGGACGGCATCAGCGACAGAAGCCTTGATACATACTTTGCAGGCGGCAAGGGTGTAACAGCCGGCTTTGTTATGATGGATGGCCACATCAACATGATGCGCATTGACACCGCCCGCGGCAAGACCAGAATGTTCCTGTGCGCAGGCGATACCATCCCGATGAAGAAACAGCTGACCGGTACCTATGTAAAGGTACGCTTTGAGCAGGATATCAACGAGCTGCTGGATTCGGTTATCTCCAACGGTATTGCACATCACGTTGCGTTTGTATACGGCGAGTATCGCGGTGTTCTAAAGCGCTTCGCTAAAATGATGAACTTTGAAATCATCGAGTAATTTTCTTGCCTGTGTAGAACTTTTGCCTGGCGCATGTCATGCGCATGAATATGCCCAAGTGCTTGCGTATGTGCAAGCACCTGGGCAGGGCAAAGGTTGCGTATGGCAGCCTTATAAGCAAGATGCTTTGAGGGTTTAGGGGGAATTTGCCCCCACACAAAAAGGAGAGGTCATAAATCATGAGCGAATATAAAGGAAAGCTGCATGAAACGGCAGTCAAGTTTCCGCAAACCGATATATGGATCGATTCCTGCGGTGAAGAGGAATTAAACTACGGCCTTGAGCGCGGATGCGTAGGCGCAACCAGCAACCCCATCATTGTAGGTGCAGTTGTAAAAAACGAACTCTCTTACTGGGAGCCCCGCATTAAGAAGATTATCTCAGAAAACCCCACCTTCTCTGAGGATGACGTTGTATGGAAGCTTATCGACGAGGTGGGCGCAGAGCGCAGCAAGAAGCTTCTGCCCTTATTTGAGCAGTACAAGGGCAAAAAGGGCAGACTTTCGATACAAACAAACGCAAAATACTACCGCGATGCTGACCGCATGGTTGAGCAGGCTGTTCATCTTAACAGCCTCGGCAAGAACATGCAGGTTAAGATGCCTACCTCCGCAGCCGGTGTGCGCGCGATGGAGGAGGCTACCTACCGCGGCATCAGCATCAACGCAACCGTGTCCTTTACGGTTGCCCAGGCAGTAGCCGTAGCAGAGGCTGTTGAGCGCGGCCTTGCCCGCAGAAGGGCAGAGGGTCTGCCCTGCGACGAGATGTCGCCCGTATGCACCATCATGATCGGCAGAACCGACGACTGGATGAAGGCATACACCGCAAAAATCGGTCAGGTAGTAAACCCCGAGTGCCTTGAGTGGGCCGGTGTTGCCGTTATCAAGGAGGCATACCGCATCTACAAGGAGCGCGGATACACCACCCGCCTTTTGTCGGCTGCAAACCGCAACCACTACCACTGGTCGCAGCTCATCGGCGGCGACCTCTGCCAGACCATCAACTACTCCTGGCAGAAGCTCATCAACAACTGCGATGTAGAGGTAGTAAGCCACATCGATGAGCCTGTGAGCGAGTCGATTATGAGCGAGCTGCGCAAGATCAGCGAGTTTAGTAAGTCCTTTGACGAGAAGGGTATGACCCCTGAGGAGTTTGAGAACTACGGCGGATTTAAACACACCATCACCAGCTTCCTTGAGGGCTACGATTCACTCGTAAAGGTAATCAGAGGTCTGATGATCTAAAATGCCTGCCTCCGCGTGTTTTTAAGCCGTCTTGATACAACAATCTCACTAACATTTCGGCAGCAGATTTTCCCTCACGCTTACATAACAAACGAAGTCTTTCTGTTCTTCCTATCAGAGTTTACACGGCGGCAAACACGCAAATAATAGTAAAACGGATATGCCCAAGCAACGGGGGCATATCCGTTTTTGTATTGGGTTAGTGATGGTTCCATTGGCGGTAGAGGGAGGCGATAACCTGTTCAATGGGCGCCTTTTTAATCTCGATATCCTGCACGCCCTGCACCTGCGAAAGCCGCTTTAATAAATCGGTGACTGAAGTCTTTGCAAGGTCTACCTCGTACTCAAACACCCCGTTTTCGTAGGAGAGCAGGTTTTCGCCCTCCATCGGCGGGGTATGGGTGTCGGGCATAGTGACAATAACGCGGGTAAGGTTTCCCGTGATGTCGCGCAGGGCGGCAAAGCTGCCGTCAAAGGCGACACGACCGTCTGAAATCATCAGGATGCGCTGGGCCATCTCCTCAAGGTCGTCCATATCGTGGCTTGTGACCATGATAGTGACGCCGTTTTCCTTGTTGATTTTTTTGAGGAAGTCTATCATCTGCCGCTTGGCAAAGACATCAAGCCCGAGCGTCGGCTCATCGAGCAAAATAAGCTCGGGGCTGTGCAGAAGCATAAAGGCAAGGTCTGCCCGCATGCGCTGACCAAGACTTAGCTCGCGCGCAAAGGTTTTTAAGAGTCCACCGAGGTCAAGCAGCTCTGTGACCATCTCAAGGTTTTGCCGGTATTCCTTTTCGGGGATATCCCACACAACCTTCTTCCACTCAAAGCTTTGGATGACCGGGTGGTCCCACCAAAGCTCGGTGCGGTTGCCAAAGAGTACGCCTAGGTGCCGCATAAGGGCAATGCGCTGCTTTTGGGGGGAAAGGTTTAAAACCGAAATCTCGCCCGTGTCGGGCAGGAGCATGCCGCTTAAAAGCTTCATGGTCGTGCTTTTACCGGCACCGTTGGGGCCCGCATATGCGACAAACTCGCCCTTTTTTATCGTAAAGGACACATCGTCCAGCGCGCGGATAACCCGCTTTTCGGGCTTTATGAGGTTTTTTATGATGTTCTTAGCCGTATTGCTGCGCTGCCATTGGCAGAAGGTTTTTGTAACATTGCTGACGCTAACGGCGGAATCCGTAGGGCACATATCGGTTAGAGCCTTTGGTGACATAGTATTTCATTCCTTTTCTAAAGAAGTATCCCGCAATGATTGATAAAACAAGGGCAAACAAAAGCGGGTAGTAGGAGGTTAGGTTTAACGGGGGCCTGCCGAGCAGGCTGAGGGAGGGAAACCACGCCATAAGTCCCTCCGGGAGAATGGTGAGCAGTATATACTGAATGGGGCGCGGCATGCCGGATAGGGGGAAGGTGCTCAGAAGCCATGTGCAGTCAATCGCGGTGTAGGTAATCTCCTCCGCCGCGACCGGGGCATAGAAAGCAACGGACGACACAAGGTAGGCGCGGGCGACGATGATGACCATCGTCACAAGGACAGACCCAATCAAAAAGGCAAGCCATCCGATGGTGACGGGAAAGCAAAGCCGCTTGATTGAAATCACAAGCAGGATGCAGCCCACGATAAAGTTGCTGCTGCCCGTAAAGGGGTTAAATCCGCCCGTAAACAGCTGGACGCGCAGGGGCAGGGGCTGGACAAACATGTGCTCTAATTGCCCGCGCCCGATGATGCGGCTGATGTGGATGTTGTTGCCCGCACCAAACAGCATAAACACGCCGGTGATGAGGGTGGAATAGGCCATCATAAACAGGACTTCATCCTCGCTCATATCGCCGATGCCGCCAAACCGCAGGGCAACGAGGTACACGGCCGAAATGGTGGAAAGGTTGGAGAGGATGTCGGCAATAATTAAGGAGGTGGCATACTTGGTATCGCGCAAAAGCCATGCCAAATCCATCTTGGCTGTGATGCCGAATAGCTTGAAAATCCGCTTTAATGAAACCCTACCCGCCATAGGAGACCACTCCTTCCTGTGATTTTTTAAAGACAAACAGGGAAACCGGCCATAGAATGAGGTTCCAGATAAGCTGAAGCGGCAGGATTTCCCAAGGGGAGGCTGCCCCCGTAAACAGGGTGAGGGGAGCGCCTCCGAGGCAGGCAAAGGGCTGGTACTGCATGACCTCGCCGATGCCAAGGGGCAGCAATCGAACCGGAATGATTGTGCCTGAAAAGAAGGCGACAATGGCAGCCCGTATGCGGTCGACAAGCCAGTTCATGTTGCGCAGCTTAATGCAAAGGCAGGCAAACAGCAGGTCGATGGCAAAGCCTAAGGAAACGCACAACACAAGGCTTGCAAAAAACCAGGGCGTTGCTGGGATGAGGTTTACCCCCAGAGCGGGTGCCACTACGGCCATGGGCAGGGAGAACATCCCGAGCATGGGCAGCCACCCGCCTACCGTCTGGGCAATGAGCTGGCCGATTACCGAATAGGGGCGCCCGTACAGGCGCAGCAGAACGCCTTCGCTCAGCCACCCCGTCGCGGGTGTTTTGACTACCATCATACTGGATAAAAGGGCGCTGACATAGGTATAGGTGAGCATCTGGGTCATGGTCATGCCGACATCCACACCGGCTGACATCACCACCCGCCACAAAAAGACCTGAGGAATCAGCGTTGCGATTTTTATAATTACATCGGGTACAAGGTATAGTACACCGCCGTTTGTCTTTTCAAGGCAGGACATCCAGGCGGTTTTGAGATATTTATTCATGTGTAGCATGCTCCTTTTGGTTCAAGTGGGCATAAAAATGCCCGGGTAACCGTTTGAATACCCGGGCAGAGCAGTACATATCCGATTGAGGTAACCGTTAAAGGCGGCGTTTAAACCGGACTGGTATGCGGCGAGAGGTATTCATAACGGTATAAATGGGCGCAATTATCCCGTAAAAGGGCAAAATTCGCGCAAATAATGGGTAAAAGGGCAGACCTATCCCATTTCGCCGCATTTGCAAATGAAATGCCGTGAATCATGTCGCAGCGATTGAACACACTACCACCGCTAACTATGGTCGATAAATTCATACCTCTCACCACCTTTCACTTAAATTTAGCCATATTATACTCCGGCAGGATAGCATTGTCAATTGCTGTACGCTTTGTGATTAAGTAACTTGACATCAGGTATATAAGGAACTATGATTAAAGCCGAAGAGCGATATACGGTTCTCGCAGGCCGCATAGCGGCGTACACATTTAGTGCAGCGAGATGATGTATATATGGTAAGCCGCTGCAAATTTTCACCGGGACATCTTTGGCAGATGCGTCCCAGACAAAAGAAGGAGAAATGATTATGAAGAACAAATCAACGCTTTGGATTGCGCGCACCGGTTTGATGCTGGCGCTGCTTGTGGTTGCACAGTTTATCGGCAGTAAGCTCATCCCCGCAGGGGCGGTTATACTTGGCCCCATGAGCATTACCCAGCTTATCACCGGCTCGCTTGTTAATATGATTCTGATTCTGACCGCCGCCGTAGTCGGCCTTTGGAGCGGTGTTGCCGTCGGCGTACTTTCCGCCGTGCTTGCGCTTGTTTTGGGCATTCAGGGTCAGACCATCATTACCCCGGCAGTCGCACTTGGCAACGTGGTTATCGTGCTTGTGACATGGGTCTTTTTCAGCCTTGCCGCAAAGAAGGACCAAAAGCCCTATGGGGTGCTGGGCATTGCAGGTATTGTAGTGGGTGCTGCAGCAAAATGCGTTTTCCTGTGGCTGAGCGTGCCCGCCCTGCTTACCTTGGTGCCTGAAATCAAGCCTCAGGTTGCCGAGAAGCTTTCGATGATGTTCTCTTACCCGCAGTTTGTTACAGCTTTAATTGGCGGCGCACTTGCCCTTGCAGTGATTCCCGCGGTTAAAAAGGTCGCATCTAAGTAAATACTATATAGTGTCTACGCAGCAAGGCACAATGCAGACGGAGAAAATCCCGTCGGCTTAACAAGACGGAGGGGCTTTGGGATGGAGCAGGAGCTTTTTGAAAGCATACGCCGTGTGGCAAGTGAGATTGAGGCCGGTGTAAACCCCGAGCACATCATTCTGTTTAACCAGAAGAAGGGCATTGCGGGTAAGCTGATAAGCTTTAAGCTGTGCGTAGTGGTGGACACCGACGACAAAAGCAAGGTGGAAAAGCGCATCTACCTCGGCATCGATTCGGAAGTCCCCTTTGATGTGGTCATCTATACCCCTGCAGAGTGGAATGAACTTGTGAATACCCCCCATTCGTTTGCAAGCATCATAAACGAAACGGGGGTTGTGGTGCTATGAGCAGACGGCGAACCCGAACAGGAGACAGCCGACGGTATCTCGATTGGCTGCAAAAGGCGGGGGAGGATATGCACGCAGCAGAGATTCTGCTTGAGCATGCCGACTGCTACAACATGTGCGCCTTTCACTGTCAGCAGACGATAGAAAAGGCGCTCAAGTCCTTTTTGCTGGTGGCATCCGACCGGCTGGTGGACGGCCACAACTTAACCTGGCTGTGCCGTCAGGCGTTAAGGTACGACCGCGCGTTTGAGCAGTGGCTGGATGAGAGTGCAACCCTTAACCGGTACTACATTGAAACGCGGTACCCGACCGACGTCCCGTTTACCATCTCCCGCGAGCGCATCGAGTTTATCTGCAAGACCGCCCGCGAGATGTACGACTTCATCTGCCAGCAGGTGGAGGAAGAGGAGGAAAACGCAGACGATAACGAGCCGCTTGACTTTGTGAGCATGCTTGAAAGCGAAGCCTGAACGCAAAAGCGAAATAGACATACATAAAAGGAGCCACGGTGTGGCTCCTTTTTGTTTATGAAAAATGGTTGTTCGGTTTATCTTTTTAATGGAAGTCCAGTTGCCCCCACAGGGCGGCCTTTTTTATGCCGAAAATCCGTGAGCTTTCCGTGGGATTTTCCCTTGGGAAATTACCATGGGCTCTGCATATTTTGGCGCGGTTTACTTAAAGATATTGGTATACCTTATTTTTTCTCGGTGCCGGTTGCGGCGCCGGATGACGAAAGGAGTCGTGCCATGCCCATAGAGCTTGTATCGCCCGTGCGGGAGTATGCCGAGGTGTGCGAAGAGTGTGAGCGCGCCGTGTGCGAGACGCTTGCTTCGGGTAAGTACATCCTCGGCGAGAACGTGCGGGAGTTTGAGCGCGCCTTTGCGGACTATGTCGGTGTTTCGCATGCGGTGGGGGTGGCAAACGGCACCGACGCCTTGTGCATTGCCCTGCGCAGCCTGTGCATCGGCCCGGGGGATGAGGTCATCACCACTCCATATACCTTCTTTGCCACAGCCGAGGCGATTGCAGCGGTTGGTGCCGTGCCGGTCTTTTGTGATGTAAAGCCGGACACCTACAATATCGACCCGAGTAAGCTTGCAGACCATGTGACAGACCGCACCAAGGCAATTCTTGCGGTGCACATCTTTGGCCAGTGCGCGGATATGGACGAAATCAACATCTTCGCAAAACGCAGGGGCCTGTATGTCATCGAGGATGCCTGTCAGGCGGCGGGGGCATGGTATAAGGGGCGGATGGCGGGCAGTCTTTCGGATGCTGCGTGTTTTTCCTTTTTCCCCACAAAAAACCTTGCCTGTGCGGGCGACGGCGGCATCATAGTGACTGATTACGACTGCGTTGCCGACATCGCGCGGGGACTTCGCGCCCACGGCGGGGGAGAGGCGGGCAGGCTGGCCGCAAAATGGGTGGAAAACCACAAGCACACAGGCACATCCTGCCGTGAAGAAGACGGGGCGCCCTTGACCGAGGTAACCCAGGAAACGGCTTTAAGCAAGTACCACAACCATCTGATTGGATATAACTCGCGGCTTGATGAGGTTCAGGCGACCATCTTGCGCGTAAAGCTAAGGCACCTAGACAGCTTTTTGCAGCGCAGGCGGGAAATTGCAAAGTTCTATACGCAAGCCCTTGCCGGGATAGACGGCATCACCCTGCCCAAGGCGGATAACCCCAACGCCCACGCATGGCATATGTTTGTTTTACGCGCAAAAGATAGAGACAAGCTGCGTGCCTTTTTAGCGGATAAGGGGATTTTAACTGCGGTATACTATCCTGTACCGCTGCATCTGCAGCCGGCCTTTCGGTCTCTCGGCTACCGGCAGGGGGATTTCCCGGTAGCGGAGGAATTAAGCCGCAGTGCGGTAGCAATCCCATTGTTTGCGCAGATGACCGAGCTTGAACGCTGGTACGTCGCGGACAACATAAAGGAGTTTTACCGGTGAGCGAATATTATGCACATGAATCAAGCTATATCGAAACACCCTGCACCATCGGCCGCGATACGGTGATCTGGCACTTCTGCCACATCATGAAGGGGGCCATCATCGGCGAGAACTGCCGCATCGGGCAAAACGTCGTGGTAGCACCCGGGGCCATCCTCGGGCATGGGGTCAAGGTGCAGAACAACGTCTCCATCTACACGGGTGTGGAGTGTGAGGACGGTGTGTTCCTAGGGCCATCCTGCGTATTTACCAACGTTATCAACCCGCGCGCCTTTATCGAGCGCAAGGAGGAGTTTCGCAAAACCCTTGTGCGCACCGGGGCAAGCATCGGGGCAAACGCCACCATCCTGTGCGGCGTGACCATCGGCCGGTATGCGCTTGTCGGGGCAGGGGCTGTCGTTACCAAGGATGTGCCCGATTACGCCGTTGTGATGGGTAATCCCGCCCGACAGACAGGCTATGTCTGCGCCTGCGGCGGAAGACTTGACTTTGAGCACGATAGTGCCCACTGCGCTTTGTGCGGCAAACACTTTCGCATGGAAAACGAGATGGTTTCAGAGACACACAGTAAAACAACCGAGCAGGCAAGAAAGGTAGCCTTAGTAAGAAGGCGGCCGAGCAAACGATAGCCATAGAGGATAAAAGCGGAGGAATGGGCATGATAAGCAAGCAATGCGAGGAGTTAATCGAGCGGATAAAGCAGCGCAAAATCATGGTGGGCGTCGTGGGGCTTGGCTATGTCGGCCTGCCGCTTGCCGTAGAAAAGGCAAAGGCGGGCTTTCGCACCATCGGGTTTGATGTTCAGCCCGAGAAGGTCAAGCTCGTAAACAAGGGAGAAAACTACATCGGAGATGTTGCGGGGGATGATTTAAAGGAGCTTGTGGATAACCAGATGCTCGCCGCCACCAACGATTTTTCATTTGTAGAGAAGGTGCAGTTTGTCGCCATCTGTGTGCCAACACCGTTGGATGAACACCAGCAGCCGGACATCAGCTACGTCAAATCAAGCGCCATCTCGGTTGCAAAGTACCTGCAAAAGGGCATGATGGTTGTGCTCGAAAGCACCACCTATCCCGGCACAACCGAGGAGCTTATAATGCCGATTCTTGAGGAGTATTCGGGGCTTAAGTGCGGCAAGGACTTCTACCTTGCCTTTTCCCCCGAGCGGGTAGACCCCGGCAACCTCATATACAAGACCAAGAATACCCCCAAGGTGGTGGGGGCAATCGGAGAGGATGCCGCCGCCTGCATCTCGCAGATGTACCGCGAGGTGCTCGACAGTGATGTGCTGGTTGTCTCAAGCCCTAAAGTTGCCGAGATGGAGAAGATACTTGAAAACACCTACCGCAACATCAACATTGGGCTTGTCAACGAGCTTGCCATGCTGTGCCATGTTATGAACATCAACATCTGGGAGGTCATCGATGCCGCCAAAACAAAGCCCTACGGCTTTCAGGCCTTTTACCCCGGCCCGGGTCTGGGCGGCCACTGTATCCCGCTTGACCCCTACTATCTTGCGTGGAAGGCGCGCGAATACGGTTTTCACACCTCGATGATTGAGGCGTCGGGTATGATTAACGACAGAATGCCCGCCTACTGCGTCCAGCGGGCATCCGAGATACTCAGCCGCCAAAAGAAGGCCCTCAACGGCTCGGAGATCCTCGTGCTCGGCGTTGCCTATAAGCAGAACATCGACGATTACCGCGAAAGCCCCGCCCTGCGCGTGATTGAACTGTTAGAGCAAAGCGGGGCCGTGGTGACCTATTATGACCCCTATGTGCCCGAGTACCGCTATAAGGGCAAGACCAAAAAGGGGCTTAAGCACCTGTCGGCATCTGCGGTGGCAAAGGCCGACCTTGTGATTGTGACCACCTCCCACACCAACGTAGACTATGTGATGGTTGCTAAGCAGGCAAATATGGTATTCGACACCAAAAACGCGATGAAAGAGGTGTTCCCGCGTGACAACATCGAACTCCTCTAGGCAGGTTCGGTATGCCTTGATTGGGTGTGGACGCATTTCACCCAACCATATTGCCGCGGCAATCGAAAACGGCCTTAGCATTGCTGCCCTGTGCGATTTAGACCCATCCCTTTGCCATGCGCTGATTGCAAAGTTTTCCCTCGGCGAGATTCCCGTTTACACCGACCACAAGACGATGCTTGCTGAGATAGAGCCGGATCTGTGCGCAATCGCCACCGAAAGCGGCAGCCATGCCCGCATCGCCCTTGACTGCATCGGGGCAGGGTGTCATGTGATTGTGGAAAAGCCGATGGCCCTTTCGCTTTCGGATGCGGACGAGATGATTGCGCGCGCCCGCAAGCGCGGTGTGGTGCTTTCGGTCTGCCACCAAAACCGGTTTAACAAGTCGATTGCAAAGATTCGCCGCGCAGTGGAGGACGGCAGATTTACGCGTATGCTGTACGGCACGGCCCACATCCGCTGGCACCGCGGGGAGGATTACTATGAGCAGGCCCCATGGCGGGGCAGGTGGGCATTAGACGGCGGCGCTCTCATGAACCAATGCATCCACAATATTGACCTACTAAGGTGGATGATGGGCGACGACGTAGCCGAGGTATTCGCCTACACCGACAACCTTGTGCACCCCTACATCGAGGCGGAGGATGTCGGCCTTGCGCTGGTGCGGTTTGCAAACGGCGCGTTGGGTGTCATTGAGGGCACAACCGCCGTGTTCCCGAGTAACTTAGAGGAGACTTTGTACCTCTTTGGCGAGAGCGGGACGGTCAAGGCGGGGGGCAAGTCGGTCAACCGCATCGAGGTGTGGAAGTTTGCCGACGGCAAGGACAGGGAGGAGGAGGTTTGCGCCCTTTTTCACGAGGACCCGCCCAACGTCTACGGCTTTGGTCACACGCCCCTGTACGCGGACGTTTTGCGCGCCATCAAGACCCGCACCCCACCCGCCATAGACGGCGAGGCAGGGCGCAGGGCACTGGAGCTGGTGCTTGCCATCTACCTTTCCGCAGCGCGGGGAGAGCCCGTCAAGCTGCCGCTCAAGGAATGTGCAAGTGTGGATTTCGTCGGACGGTTTACACCCAAGCCCACGGTAAGAATGGAGAATATTCCGCTGCAGTGAGAATAACAAAGCCGCCCCGCTTGATGTAATCAGGCGGGGCGGTATATTTCAAAAAGGCAGGCTAGCTCATAGGCAACAGAGTGAATAATGGTATTAAACAGATTGTCGGGGAGTGCGTATACAAATCTACTCTGATAATCAATTGGTCGCCGCGCAGCAAATGACATCCCTGCTTCACTGTAAATTTACAATTTATGCATCCATACAATACAACGAAACGAATATGCCTTTTGTGACTCATAGCAGCATTTTACTCGGCTTAAGTAATCCCAATGAGGATAAAAGAGCACCCAAAAAGGGCGTAAGCTTTCGCCTACGCCCTTTTTGGGTGTTGATAGCAGAGCATCAAAATGAGGTATGCCCATTGAAATCGCGGTATGACGCGAGGTATTGTCTGTTAAGAATAAGCGTATTTTGTGAAGCTTTCAACCAAAGAGCCGTTCACATAGGCCTTAAAGGTTGTAGCCAGACGATAGGAATAGCCGCTTGTAACGGTATAGGTCTCGCTAAGCGCGGTGTAGTAGGTGTTGTCGGACGCCGTGAAGGTCTTAACGTTTACCCAGGTACCGTTCTGCAAACGCTGAAGTGTAGCGGAAATCTCACATTTGGTTACAGAGGATACCGCTCTCATACTAGCGGACAGGGTTGCCGTTTTGCCGGACACATCAAGATAGGTTGAGGTGGTGCCGATATGGGTGTTCATAGGAGTGATGATACTGTCCAACGGCTCGGTTACAAGTGCCGGGGCTTGTGCAGACACCCAAACAGTCAAAAGACAAAGGCATGCAACAAGAATGAGGGCTTTTTTCATTACTGCTTTCATGATTAACGTCCTCCTTTGATTGGATATACCAAACGGCTTTACTGCCGCTTGTATCTGATTTCGGCTGTTTGCTTATAGAGTTTTTAATGTTCTTAGTCCTTAATATAGTTCATTCAACCTGCAGAGAATCTATCACCACCGCTTTTGCAGGGTCTACAGCTATGGTTTGATAGGGCTTTGGTCTTGTACAGTCCATCGTTTGCAGGCTAACAATATCCCCCTGCGTCCGCAGGTCGATTTCATAATACTCGTCCGGAATCTTAACCGTAAACACAAGGTCTGTGCCGTCCACATCAAGCTTTACGCTTTCTGCGGGAAGCAGGTGTCCAAACACAAACTCTCCTTTTGGGTTGTAAGTGTTCTGGTAAAGCTCTAACTCCATATCCTGCAGGCGAATCATTTGGGGCTTGTATGGGGCTTGCTGATACATCTTTAGGTGATGCAGCTTTATTTCATAAATACCGAACTGAACATACCACCCGTATTCATCCTGTGAATCCGGTGTATCGGTGCGGTCTACCTCATATGCATCCTTTAGCTGTGTATCTGTTAAGCGGATAACCGCATAGTTTTGGTCAAGGATGTGAACCGAAAGCTGATACTGGTCGCTTTGCACCGCATCGTGGAGAATTTGCTCGGTCTGCGGTGGGGGGACAGCCGCGCAAGCCGATAAAAGTAAGGTAAGGGTTAGTGTAATACAAAGAATTAGTCTTTTCAAAAGAAATGCCTCCAATATGTGTGGAATGTTTGATGTGGGTGCTTTTTTGCATTTCTTCTTCGATTTAGAAAGGGGATTTGCTGTTTCGGGGGCCTTTGTTTATGATACAGCCGCCTCTAATTATTAATAACGAATAAAAGGGCGCGAATGTGACACTATGTGACAAAAATATTAGAAAAATTTATTGCCACCGGTTTTTGGGGCCGGTGGCAATCATGTCATTTGTCAACCTTATTTAGTTATGATGGCGTTTTCTACGACCTTTACAGCCTCATCCAGACTCAGGGTTCCGTAATAGTTGTAGATGGATTGATTCTCAAGGTCAAATACGGTAATCAATATGTAGGTATCCTTTTGGGAGATTACCGTCTTCTTATCCTGCAGGGTCGTCTCGGTTACCACCGCTCCTTCGGTATCGATTGAGAACTTCTCCGCCTGATTGATTATGGCGAAGGAGAAGTCTCCGCCGAGTCTGTCCTCATATACCTCCATCTTCATGCCGGCATTGTCAACCGTATTGACCAGCTTAAAGCCCTCCGGAACATAAGAAAGGGTAAAGTCTAAGGCGGTTGCGGCCTTCGGCTCGGTGTTGTCGCTTGCTCCTAAGATAAAATCGGTCATCTCTTCATAGACGCGCTGGACAAACGAAACAACTGGCCCGCGGATTGCCTGAACGCTCATGGCGATTGCCATAATCATCAAGATTGCAACAAGGGGAACCAGTATTCTTCTGCGCAAAATCGCCGGTGATATCGGCTGTCTGCCTTCCATCCCGCTTATCAGGGCCTTTTTACGGATGCGGTACCCGCGCGAAAAACGGTGGGCGGGTCTCATATTGCTATCCAAAGAGGCAGAGAGGGTAATCGCATAATCCTTCGAAATATCAAGGATGGCAGACCTCAGTGTCTTCTCCAAGTATCTCATCCTCCTCCATCAGTTTCATTACCGCTCTGCGGGCGCGGCTTAGGCGCTGGCGTGCCGTACCGGGTGTGATGCCAAGGATATGTGCAATCTCTTCGCCGCTGTAGCCGTGCAGGTATCTTAACGTGATGATGTCAAGATACTCGCTGTTAAGGCTCTGCAGCTTGTGCTTGAGGGCATCAAACCGTTCATCGGCGATGATCTTATCCAGCGGCAACTCTTCGGTTGCAACCATCTCCTCAAGTAAGGGATTATCCGGTATCTCGTTTTGAAGTGTCCGCTTGCGGTAGAGGTCAATCGCAGTGTTCTTAACAATAATAACGATTAAAGCCCTGGTTTTGTGACAGGTAATATCCCTGATATTGGAAATATATTTTGTGAGCTTTAAAAAGGAGTCATGTACAGCGTCTTCGGCAAGGTAGCGGTCATGAAGGATGCCGAAGGCGATGTTGTACATGGCAGTCTCATAGTGCTCATACAGTGCTGTAAAGGTTTCCTTGTCGCTGTCTGTCTCGAGGGTGGACAGGTATAATGCAAGCATGATGTTATCTCCTTTGATGTCGGTACGAAGGGGAAAGAGTCCCAAGTAACATAAACGTGTATTTGTTGACATGTATTAATTATAAAGAATTAGGATATATTTGCAATCACAGCGTTAAAAAGGCTGCTGCACAACATTCAGGGAGAGCCTGATGTTTGCAACAGCCTTTTGTAGGATAAAACTTATTCGACCTGCTTGCCCTCTTCGATATCGCCGATGATGCCGACTCTGCGGGCGTGGCGTCCGCCCTCGAACTCCGCCTTTAAAAACTCCTCGACAATCATCTTTGCAAGCTCGGGGCCAACAACGCGGGCACCTAAGGAGAGAATGTTAGCGTTGTTGTGCATGCGCGCAAGGCGGGCAGTATAAGGCTCGCTGCAGTTTACGGCGCGGATGCCCTTTACCTTGTTGGCGGCCATCGAGATGCCTGCACCTGTGCCGCAGAGGATAATACCGAGGTCGCACTCCTTGTTTACGACTGCATGTGCAACACGCACACCTGCAACGGGATAGTCGGGGCAAAAGCCGTAGTCAACCGTCTCGTAGCCGAGGGCCTTTGTATGCTCAATCAGAATTGCCTTTAGGTCCTGAGCCGTGTGGTCACACGAAAAACCAATCTTCATCATCATTACCATGCCTTTCCGGCCGTGTTTTAGACACTAGCCTTTTTTGTGCTTTATGCGGATGCAACGAAGCATAAAGCACGTTGTGGGTTGATTGTTCTGTCTATAAAGGGAAAAACAGTATTCGGCAGAATAGGTAAGCCCTTTTTCGTACAGCATAACCATAGCACGATTTCACTAAAAACTCAAGCAGTCAGGGCCCTAATTTGTATATCCGCGCACGGGTAGTTTTGTTGACGGCACTGTGCAAATCGGGTATCATTATCATGGGAAAAAAGTTTTGCAAAATACGCATGGCCCTGATGACAAATGCTTACTGTGCCTTCTGCAAGGCAAAGGACAGACCCAAATAATGCAACAAAAGTACATATTTGCAGTGTGTTTACACATATGAAACTATGTTGCATATGAGTATTGAATCCCCAATACGGATGCAATCGTATTATAACAAACAGCCTCGATAGATAGGGGTATAAATCAGGGGATGCGTTTTTAAGCCGCGCCCTCATCTGAAACACAAAGGATGTGCGCAGATACATGGAAACCATCATGCAGATTGTTCAGGACTACGGTTTACCCGCCGTATTCCTATTGATTATGTTAGAGTACGCCTGTCTGCCTGTTCCCAGCGAGGTTGTACTGCCGTTTGCAGGTGCCGTCGCGGTGGGAGCTGGGGTTGATTTTCCCGTTATCCTGCTTATTGCAACTGCGGCAGGGTTAATCGGCTCGTTTATCTGCTACGCAATCGGCCGTTTTGGCGGGGTTGCGGTGATTCACAAGCTCATAACGCGGTTTCCAAAGATGAAGCCGGGGCTTGAGTACTCGCAGCGACAGTTTGACAAGTACGCCCTGCTTTCGGTAGGGCTTGGCAGGGTAATCCCCCTGTGCAGAACCTACATCTCATTTATTGCGGGCCTTGGGCGGCAAAACCCTCTGGCCTTTGCGCTTTCTTCAGCTGCCGGCATTGTTGTGTGGAACAGCGTGCTGGTGGGCGCAGGGTATCTGTTCTCTGAAAACTGGCAGGTAGTTATCGCCTATTACGAGGACTATAAGATTGCCGTCATCATCCTTGTCGGCCTTGCCCTTATCGGGTTTGGCGGATACAAATACTATAAGTATGCAAAAGCAAAGAAGAAAGACACCGAAGGAAAGCTTTAACGCTTTTTAATAAGCGTGTTCGTATTACTTTTGAAGATGCCGGACGGACAGTTTAACCGGACACAAAAGGGATGACACCCTTATGGGAGTAACGCATCCATTAGGGAGCATCGTACCCTTTACCTGCCCTTGGTCCGTTCTATTTTATATTTCAAACAGGAAAGGCAAGGTTTACCTTACAATGCGCAAAACGAAGATAATCTGTACACTGGGCCCAAGCTCCAACACCGCAGATATGATTAAAAAGCTAATCCTTGCAGGTATGGATGCAGCTCGGTTTAACTTTTCACACGGGGATCACGCCTCGCACAAGCGGGTTTTTGATACGCTTGTGCAGGTGAGAAAAGAGCTCAACCGCCCGATTCCCGCCATTCTCGATACCCGCGGCCCCGAGGTCAGGGTAAAGACCTTTAAAAACGGCAAGGTCACCCTTACCGCCGGTCAGAACTTCATCCTCACCGGACGGGAGGTAGAGGGCGACGAGACCATCGCATCGATTACCTACGAGGACCTTGCAAAGGACCTGCGCCCGGGCGCCTGTGTGCTGATTGACGACGGCCTTATAGAGCTTGAGGTAGAGCGCATTAAGGGAAAAGATATCCACTGCCGCGTTATCAACGGCGGTGTGGTGAGCAACAGCAAGGGTATCAACGTGCCGGGCACAGCCCTGAGCCTGCCCTACATCAACGAGAGGGACTACGCAGACATCGTGTTCGGTATTCAGACCGGCTTTGACTTTATCGCTGCATCCTTTGTGCGGTGCGCGGACGATGTACTGCAAATTCGCCGTATTCTGGATGAGTACGACTGCCATTCGGTCAATATCATCTCCAAGATTGAAAACCCGCAGGGTGTGGAAAACATCGACGAGATTATCCGTGTGTCGGACGGCATCATGGTTGCACGCGGCGACATGGGCGTGGAGATTCCGCTTGAGGATGTTCCCGTGCTGCAGAAGATGATTATCAAAAAGGTTTACAACGCGGGCAAGCAGGTAATTACCGCAACCCAGATGCTCGATTCGATGATGAAGAACCCCCGCCCCACCCGTGCGGAGGCAACCGACGTCGCAAACGCAATCTACGACGGCACCAGTGCGATTATGCTGTCGGGCGAAACGGCCTCGGGTCTTTATCCGGTTGAGGCGGTCAAGACCATGGCGCGCATCGCCGAAAAGACGGAGAACGACATCGACTACATCAAGCGTTTTCGGCTTGCTGGCTTCAGAGAATACACCGATGTCACCAACGCAATCTCCCACGCGACCTGCACCACTGCGCATGACCTGGGTGCCGCTGCCATCCTTACGGTTAGTAAGTCGGGCCGCACGGTCCGCATGATTTCCAAATACCGCCCCAACTGCCCGATTGTAGGCTGCACGACCTCGGAGGAGGTATCCCGCCAGCTGAACCTCTCCTGGGGCGTAACCCCGCTTCTGCTTGAGGAGCAGAGCACCACCGACAGCCTGTTTGAGCACGCGGTGGATGTCGCCCAAAACGCGGGACTCGTCACCGAAGGCGAGCTTGTCGTCATCACGGCGGGCGTGCCGCTGGGTATTTCCGGTACCACCAACCTCATGAAGGTGCAGATGGTAGGCCATGTGCTGGTATCCGGCAAGGGTGTCGGCACCGGTGCTTCTGTGTGTGCAAACCTGTGTGTATGCCAAACAGAGGAGGAGGCCCTCGCCCGCTTTAAGGACGGAGATATCCTCGTTATCCCCCAGACCTCAAACGCCCTGCTGCCAATCCTCAAGAAGGCAAGCGGTATTATCACCGAGCAGCCCGGCTCAAACAGCCATGCCGCCATTGTAGGCCTGAGCCTTGATATCCCCGTGATTGTGGATGCGGAGAATGCCACCAAGATTCTAAAATCCGGTACGGTGGTTTCGATGGACGCCATGCGCGGTATCGTTTCCTGCAGCTAATGATAATGAAAGACCACGTTTATGCACGTGGTCTTTTTTATTCGACAATTTCACCGAATAATATAGAAAATTAACCACAAACAGAGAAATTTCTCTTGACTTCTAACAGATGACAAAGTAAAATAACACTATTGTATGAAGAATGTAGCACCAAATCAAGTATATGGGAGGACATTTTTCCAAATGAAAAGCAAAACTACAGCACTTATCCTTTCTATCCTGCTTGGCGGACTTGGTGTAGACCGCTTCTATGTCGGCAAGGTCGGCACCGGCATCCTCAAGCTGATTACCTGGGGTGGACTTGGCATCTGGTACATTGTCGACATCATCCTGATTGCCACCGGTAAATTCACCGATAAGAACGGTAATCCTCTGGAATAAGAACATAAGTAAACTGAGAGCCGCATCAGCGGCTCTTTTTTATATTTTAATATACGCATTTGCGGCAAGCTGAGAATAAAGACGGATTATTTTGTGCCCCGCGCAATAAAAGTCCATTTTTATTGCCACTGTTTTTTTAAAGTGGTATAATCAAACAAGATTTAGACTTGTTTTCATATCCCGCTAATAAGGCCGGGATGTGCGTTTTTCCGCCCCGGTCTTGCCGGTTTTTTGGCGGAACCAATAATAACAAGCGAGGAAGACGCGATGAAAAAGGCAGAAACCAAAACCTCACAGGAAAGGTACAAGCAGGCGTTCTTAATCGGACTGCTGGTGGCAGCGGTGATGTTTTTGCCGTTTGTCATCTACGACAGAGGCTACTTCTTCTTTTTCGGGGACTTTAACGTTCAGCAGATTCCCTTCTATAAGCTCGCCCACGAGGCGGTGCGCAGTGGGGCGATCTACTGGAACGAGTATACCGACCTTGGGGTAAACTTCATCGGCTCGTACAGCTTCTACCTGCTGGGCAGCCCCTACTTTTGGCTGACCCTGCCTTTTCCCACTTCCGTGGTGCCCTACCTCATGGCGCCCCTGCTTTGCCTGAAGTTTGCTACCATCTCGCTGACGGGATACGGCTTTATCACCCGCTTTGTCAAGAACAAGGACTATGCCCTCTTGGGCGGTATTCTGTACGCCTTTTCGGGCTTTTCTATCTATAATATCTTCTTTAACCACTTCCATGAGGCGATTGCCTTTTTCCCGCTTTTGCTCATCTCCCTTGAGGAGCACCTGCAAAACGACCGCCGCGGCTTCTTTGCGCTGAGTGTATTCATCTGCGCGATTTCAAACTACTTCTTTTTTGCGGGGCAGGTGGTGTTTGTCATCATCTACTTCATCATCCGCCTTGCAAGCGGCGCCTACCGCCTGACCCCAAAGCGGTTTTTCACCCTCGCTCTGGAGGCAGTGGCGGGTACCTTACTTGGCGCCTTCTTACTGCTGCCGTCGGCGCTTGCCATCCTTGATAACCCGCGTGTCGACGACACCTTTAACGGCTGGAACGCCCTGTTTTACAACAACGTTCAGCGCTACGGCGCAATTCTGCAGACCTTCTTCTTCCCGCCTGATCTGCCCAGCCGACCCAACTTCTTTCCGGACGGCAACGTCAAGTGGGCATCGGTGGCCGGCTGGCTGCCCCTTACCGGTATGTGCGGTGTAATTGCCTTTTTGCAGTCAAAGCGCGGACATTTCGTCAAGCGCATTATCATCACCTGCCTTGTGTTTGCACTGGTGCCTGTTCTGAACAGCGCCTTCTTCCTGTTTAACAGCAGCTACTACGCCCGCTGGTTCTATATGCCCATTTTGTTCCTTGCACTTGCCACCGTGATGGCCTTTGAGGACAAGGAATGTGATATCCTGGCAGGTGTCCGCGGGGCGGGTGTGATTACGGCGCTTATCACGATTGCCATCGGCCTTATGCCGGTCAAGGACGGCGAGGAGTATAAAATCGGTCTGGAGGCATATCCCGACCGGTTCTGGATGTATGTTGGCATTGCGGTATTGTGCATTGTTTTGATGGCAATACTCTTTAAAGGATACAAAAATAACCCAAAGCTTCCGCGCTATGCACTGGTTACCGCCTGCGTGATTTCATGCGCCTACGGCATGATGTTCATCGGGCTTGGCAAGACCCATTCCTACTCAACCAGTTATATCATCGATACTGCCCTCGAGGCGCGCGATAACTTTGACATTCCCCCAACCGAAAACCAGTTCTTCCGCACCGACGTTTACGACGGTATGGACAACCAGTCGATGTTCTGGCATATGCCGACCATTCAGGCCTTCCATTCCATTGTGCCTGCATCGGTGATGGAGTTCTACCCCGAGGTGGGGGTAGAACGGGCGGTGGGTTCGCGCCCCGAGACCAAATACTACGGCCTGCGGTCTCTGCTTTCGGTGCGGTGGCTGTTTGTAAACTTAGACGGCGACCGCGAGTTTGCAATGCCGGGCTACCGCTACTACGACACCCAGAACGGCTACGAGATCTACGAGAACGAAAACTACATCCCCATGGGCTTTGCTTACGATACCTATGTGGATGAAACACAGTTTGAGGATACCCCGACCGTCAAGCGCGGAAACCTTCTGGTTCATTCCGTCTACCTTGACTGGGAGACCGCCGACCGCAACATGGATATCCTCACCCATGCGGACGACATCTACGCAGACGAGCTTGATGAGCAGCAGTTTGCTGCCGATTGCGCAGCCCGCAAGGCCCAGAGCGCACACTACTTTGCCTTTGACAATTACGGCTTTACTGCGGGTATCAACCTGAGTAAAGAAAGCCTTGTGTTCTTCTCGGTGCCCTATGACGAGGGCTTTACCGCCTATGTCAACGGCGAGCCTGTGGACATCGAGCGTGCAAACATCGGCTTTATGGCGGTGCGCGCACCTGCTGGGGAGAACGTCATCCGGTTTGAGTACCACACCCCGGGACTTAAGCAGGGTATTATCATCTCGCTTGGCGCCTTGTTTGTGCTGGCAGTTTATCTGCTTATCATCTTCTTAATCCGCCGCAAGCGCGGCCCCCAGCCGCCCGACGGCGACAACCCGCAGGATGACCCGACCGGCCCGCCTGTTGTAGGCGACCAGCTGGCCCTTTATATTGACGATGAGATGCCCGACCTTGCCATCGACCCGCTTGACGAGGAAGAGCAGCCCTATTTCACGGCGCAAGACGAGCCGCCCGCGCCCGATCAGCCGGTCTCACTGCGCACCGGACGCTACCGCCATTTAAGCGCAACCGAGCGGTTTAAGCCGGCTGCACCAACTGCGCCCACTATGCCTGCACCGGAGCCTGTGATGGCTGCCGCCCCGAAGGGCTTTACACCAAAGCCGGAAGGGGAGACAACCGCTGAACCTGAGCGGGCAGAGGAGAGGCCCTCGTTTGATGCGCTCGCGCGCAGGGAGAAGGCGGGCAGCGTTCCGCCTGTAAAGAAGGGCTTTTATCCGGCATCTTCTGCCGACACAACAGCCGACCAGCCGCTTGGTCAGCGCCTGAGAAGGATGCTTTCAAACGATGAGGACTTTATTCTGGGAGTTGACCCGAACCTTAGCCACGACGACAAGGACGAAAACGACGGACAACAATAAATAGGAGAATTCTTATATCATGACTACGCTATACCTTGTTGTACCCTGTTATAACGAACAGGAAGTCCTGCCCGAAAGCAGCAAACGGTTTTTAAGTAAGCTGCTCGCTTTAATCGGCAGCGGTAAAATCTCAGACCAAAGCCGCATCCTGTTTGTGGATGACGGCAGCAAGGACAAGACATGGCAGCTCATAGAAGAGTACCACGCGATGGACGGCCATATCTTAGGCCTTAAGCTTTCCCGTAACCGCGGCCACCAGAACGCCCTGCTTGCGGGCCTTATGACCGCCAAGGAGTACGCCGATTGCGTGGTATCGCTGGATGCCGATTTGCAGGATGACATCAACGCCGTGGATGAGATGCTCGCCCGCTTTGAGGAGGGCTGCGACGTTGTTTACGGCGTGCGCGAAAGCCGCGAGAAGGATACCTTCTTTAAACGCACCACAGCGCAGGGCTTTTACCGCCTTATGCAGGCGATGGGTACACAGGTGGTGTACAACCACGCGGACTACCGCCTTATGAGCAAGCGCGCCTTGGATGGGCTTGCCGAATTTAAGGAGGTCAACCTGTTTTTGCGCGGAATGGTGCCGCTGGTGGGCTATAAGTTTGCAACGGTAAGCTATGTGCGCGAGGAGCGTTTTGCGGGTGAGTCCAAGTATCCGCTTAAAAAGATGCTCGCTTTTGCCTTTGACGGCATTACCTCCTTTAGCGTAAAGCCGCTCTCTTTGATTACCACCGCCGGCGTTGCCATCATGGTACTAAGCGTGATTGCCGCCATCTGCGCCCTTGTTTTCTACCTGTTGGGTTTTGCGGTGACCGGCCTTGCGGCGGCTGTAATATCGCTGTGGTTTTTGGGAGGCGTGCAGCTTGTCGGTCTTGGCGTAGTGGGCCAGTATGTCGGTAAGATATACGGAGAGGTCAAGCACCGCCCGCGGTATATTATCGAGAAGTTTTTGCAGTAAGTATAATAAGGGCAGAGGGGATAAACCCTCTGCCCTTGCCTTATTATTCCGATTCTATTGCTGCTATAAACTGCTAAAATTCGCGGAAATGTGTGCGCGTTCTGCGAACAAATTAGGTGCCAATTCTGAACATTAAGTGAATTACACCCGCCCGCACTTGTGGGGTTATATGGGATTGTGCTATAATGCACGGTAGAAATCTTTTATCTTCGGGGAACAAACTGTAGATAAAGAATAAGAATATACAGGCTGTATCAGTCTTAACGGGGAAAAGGGGAAAGCTTGCAATGTGCAGCATAAAGGATGCAAAACGCATCGTTGTTAAGGTGGGCACCTCCACCATCGCCCATGAAACGGGCAGGATGAATCTTAGAAAGATTGAGCGCCTTGTCAAGGTGCTTGCGGATATCAAAAACTCCGGACGCGAAGTCGTGCTGGTTTCGTCCGGCGCCATCGGCGTCGGTGTCGGAAAGCTGGGACTCAAGCACAAGCCATCTGACATCCCGACCAAACAGGCGGCCGCCGCAGTCGGACAATGCGAGCTTATGTATACATATGATAAGCTCTTTGGCGAATACAGCCACACGGTGGCTCAGGTGCTTTTGACGCGCGATGTCATCGATGATGACCTGCGCAGGCACAACGTAGAGAACACCTTCTGCCGGCTGCTTGATATGGGGTGTATCCCCGTTGTAAATGAAAACGACACCGTTGCCACCGACGAGATTGAGTGCGGCGGCAACTTCGGCGATAACGATACCCTTTCGGCAGTGGTTGCTGATGTATGCAGCGCGGATGCGTTGATTCTGCTCAGCGACATCGACGGGCTTTACACCGGCGACCCGCGTACCGACAAGGATGCCCGCTTAATTGAGCATGTTACCGAGATTACCGAGGAAATCTGCAGCCTTGCGGGCGGGGCAGGCTCGGAGATGGGCACCGGCGGCATGATTACCAAGCTGCATGCAGCTGAAATAGCCCTTAAAAAGGGCATTACCATGGCAATTATTAACGGCGCTACCCCCGAGACCCTTTATGATTTGCTCGAGGGTAAGGCCGTCGGAACACTGTTTATGAAGTAATCATATAGATAGGATACCTTGCAAAGGAGGAATGGGTTATGAGAACGGTACTCGAGACTGGCGTTGCCGCAAAGGCGGCATCAAGAACGCTGTTAACCGCAAGCACTGTGGAGAAGAACACGGCGCTCGCTACCATTGCGCAGGCGCTTGAGGATAACATCCCGGAGATTTTAAATGAGAATGCCCGCGACCTTGCGGCGGGAGAGAAGGCAGGCCTTACTCCAGCGCTGCTTGACCGCCTGCGTCTGACCGAAGACCGCGTCAAGGGCATTGCCCAAGCCGTGCGCGAGGTTATCATGCTGCCCGACCCCATCGGCCGCATTGAAACCGGCTATGTAAACACAGACGGCCTGCGCATTGAAAAGACACGCGTACCCCTCGGGGTGATTGCCATCATCTACGAGGCACGGCCCAACGTCACGGTGGATGCGGCTGTTCTGTGCCTAAAAAGCTCAAATGCCGTTATCCTGCGCGGGGGCAAGGAGGCTATTCACTCCAACCTCTGCTTGGTATCCATTATGCGTAAGGCTTTAAAATCGGCAGGCCTTAATGAGGACTGCATTCAGATTATCGGCGACACCGCGCGCGAGACCGCAACCGAGCTCATGCGCCTAAACGGCTATGTGGATGTGCTGATTCCGCGCGGCGGGGCAGGGCTAATCTCGGCGTGTGTGAAGAACGCCACCGTTCCGGTGATTGAAACGGGCGTGGGCAACTGCCACGTCTATGTCGACAGCCCCTGCAACCTGGAGATGGCGGCAAACATCATATACAATGCAAAGACCTCCCGTCCGTCGGTGTGCAACGCGGCGGAAACCCTGCTTGTGCACAAGGATGTTGCTAAAGAGTTTTTGCCTATGGCAAACGCCTTATTGCAAAAGAAAAACGTGCAGATTCGCGGCTGCGAACAGACACGGTCTATCCTCGGGCAAGGGGTTATACCCGCGACGGATGAAGACTATGCAACTGAGTTTTTAGACTATATCCTCGCTGTCAAGGTAGTCAATTCCATTGACGAGGCAATCAGCCACATAGTACAATACTCAAGTGGCCACAGCGAATGTATTGTGACCGAAAGCTACGCAAACAGCGAACGCTTTGTAAATGAAATCGACGCGGCGGCGGTGTATGTCAATGCCTCCACCCGATTTACCGACGGCGGCGTGTTCGGCCTGGGCGCTGAGATCGGCATCTCGACCCAGAAGCTGCATACGCGTGGGCCGATGGGACTAAACGAATTGACATCCGTGAAATATGTGATACACGGCAGCGGACAGGTACGCTAAGTGGTTCTTGTAAAAGAACATTTCGGCAAAACTTTAGCGAAAGCCGCGCCGGTAAAGGAGGTATCCGACCTTGGGTACAAAAGACAGTGAACTGTTTCAAAGCGGGCTTGCGCCCGAGCAGGACATAAAACCGTCTGCGAAGCCGTCCCCCAGGCGGAGACGCAAGGGCAGCCGCATCGCGGCCCCCATTGGTCTGTTGGTGCTGATTCTGTGTGCAATCGGCATTGTAACGCTCATTGTGGGCATTGTGAACGTGACCCAGTCGTTTATCAACAACGACAAGGAAAAGGCGCGGTTTGAACGCTTCTTAATGCCGGTGGTCATGTACGACCCGCCGCCATTTGAAAGTGTTGCAACCCTTGATCAGTCCATGCTGCTGCAAACGGCGATGTGGTCAGCCATCTTAAATAACGACGATTCCAAGTGGGCAAAGGATGAGTTTAACTTCTCGCTGATCCCCGCCTCGGAGCTTGATGTGCGCGCCGCCAACCTGTTTGGACCGGAGGTAAAGCTGGAGCACCAGACCTTCGGTGACTATGAAACCACCTACGTTTACGACGAGGAAAACAAGGTTTATACCGTGCCGACATCGGCGGAGATTGCCGTTTACACCCCGAAGGTTATGAAGATCACCAAAAACGGCGACGAGATTATCCTGCGGGTAGGCTATGTGCCGCCGGGCAGCGTATGGGAGATTGACGAAAAGGGCAACCGCCACGAGCCCGACCCCGATAAGTATATGAACTACTTCCTCAAAAAGACGGAAACGGGCTATATCATCACCGCCCTGCGCGACGTAGAGAACGACTCCAGCAGCTCGGGCACCGGCTCGGAGTACGAGTACTATGAGGAGGACCTCATTACCTCCGGTACCTCGTCGCTTGAAGAGGAAGTCATCGGTGATGTATCCTCAAATGACGAGACCGATTCCACCTCCCATGAGGATGAATCGTCCTCGGAGGAGAGCAGCTCCGAGGAAAATGAGAGCTCTTCAAAGGAATCAAGCTCCAGCAAGAGCAGTTCGAGTAAGAGCAGCAGCTCCAGTAAGAGTAGCAGCTCAAGTAAGAGCAGCAGTTCCAGCAAGAGCAGCAGCTCCAGTAAGAGCAGCTCTAGCAGCTCCAAGAACAGTTCTGGCTCAGAGTCCGACGGCAGCTCCAGCGAGGAATAATCAAACGAATACAGAGCACCGTCCCGCAATACGGACGGTGCTTTTCTATGTAGGGAGTAATCAGAAGGAAAGAAGGGACACCACTATGGCGGACAAGACAAACGCGATGCGAAAGCTGGACAGCTTAAAGATAGCCTACAAGCAGCACTTTTACACCGATACCGGTGTCGTCAGCGGTACTGAGGTTGCAGCTGTACTGGGTCAGGACCCTGCGCGGGTGTTTAAAACGCTTGTGACAACAGGTAAGAGCGGGGCCCACTATGTGTTTATGGTTCCCGTATGCGAGGAGCTTGATTTAAAGAAGGCGGCAGCCCATGTGGGGGAGAAGTCGATTGAGATGCTTAAATCCAAGGATTTGCTGGGTCTTACCGGCTATGTCCACGGCGGGTGCTCGCCTATCGGCATGAAAAAGCTGTTTCAAACCACCATACACCAAACGGCGAAAGACTTTGAGACCATCCTCTTTAGCGGCGGCCGGATTGGGTTTCAGATTGAGCTTGGCATCGACGATCTAAAGAAGGTCGTGCCCTTTACGCTTGGGGATATTATCAAGTAGCGTAAATCCTGCAAATTGTGTGGTTTACTGATATTGGAAATGGCATAAAAGGGTGGTATAATAGGATAAACCGAGTGGGCGCAACATCCTTAATGTATGCAGCGTCAATCCGGCAGCTTTGAACTAGGTTGGAGGTAAGGATATGACAGTTCGGATTGACGACACCACCATCCACTATGTGGAGTATGGCGAGGGTGTGCCCGTTGTGCTTCTGCATGGCTCAAGGGTAGACCACCACCTGATGACGGGATGCTTTGAGCCCGTCTTTGAGGAGATAGGAGGCTATCGGCGCATCTATCCCGACCTGCCGGGCATGGGGCTTTCCAAGCCGGGTAAGGGGGTCTATGACGATACCACCATCACCGAGGTGCTGATTCGGTTTATCAACCTTGTGCTAGGTGATGCGCCCTTTCTGCTCGTGGGTGAGTCTTTTGGCGGGCAGCTTGCGCGGGGCATCATCGAGCGAATCAGCGACCGCATTCTCGGTGCTTTGTTTTTGTGCCCCTATATTGCTGATATCAAGCAGACCTTGCCGGAACGACAGGTCTTAATATCAGACCCTGAGTTTATGGTGTCGCTTTCCTCAGAACAGCGCAAGACCTTTGCGTTACTATCGGTCGTTCAGACCAAGGAGGCGCAGGAGCAATACCACAGGGACATCGAGCAGTATCTCCACCTTGCCGACCATGCCTTTATCGATGCGCTGGGGCAGACCTTGGAGTTTGATTTATCAAGGCGGTACTACTTTCCCACGGCCTTTATCACGGGCAGGCAGGACAACTGCACGGGCTTTGAGGGGGCATACGAGATCCTGCCCTGCTACCCGCGCGCAAGCTTCACCGTCCTTGATTGTGCCGGCCACAACCTGCAGATTGATCGAGCAAAAACCTTCCGCGCGCTTGTGGAGGAATGGCTTTACCGCATCCGATAAGCTGCTAAATGTTCAATGTTAGGCAATCCTGACTTTGTCTGGGTTGCCTTTTTGCATTGTTAAAGCCCGAATAAATCAATAATCTCATTAGAATTATTTACTGATATGGATCATTACACCAATCTATTTTAATCTATATATGGAAAAAACATACGTTATATGTTATATTTAATGGAAAAATGAGCTCCGGGTGGTGAAAAGGGATGAAGATCAGCTTTCGGAACTATGCGCGGGTTCCCGGTTTTTCGGAGGACTACTTTAAGGTTCGCTCCTTTATCGTAAAGCTTGCAGATGACTATTATACATTTGCACGTTGGGACCATACGGTTATCCATTCAGACAGCAATGCCCTTAGCAGAATCGGACTGTGGGAGCTCGGCGATGAAGTGGTGGGTATGGCGATTTTTGATATGCAGCCGGGCAGAGCCTATTGCTTTACCATGCGCGGGTATGAGTACCTATGGGGAGAGATCCTATCCTATGCAAGACAAAGTTTGAATCAGGATGGCACCTCTGAGGTGTTGATTGCCGATACCGACGCGATGTTTCAGGAGATAGCAGCAAGGGATGGCTACACTGCAACCGAGCAAAAAGCCAGTGTTGCAGGCCTTGCAGTACATAACGCAGACCTGACCTATCGCTTGCCCGATGGCTTTACAGTCACGAGCATGAAGGAGACCTTTGACTTAGAACGCTTTGCAAAGGTGTTGCACATCGTTTTAAATCATCGATTTGGCAGCGAAGAGTTTGTGTTTACACCTGAGAGAGAAAGAACCTATAGGCAGCTGCTTTTACGGCCCAACGTTGATTTAAGTCTTATTATTGCCGTGGTTGCCCCAAACGGTGACTTTGCGTCTCTGTGCTCCTTAATGTACGAGCCGAAGCAGCAAACTGCAATGGCAGTGACGGTCGGAACAGACCCCGCCTACCGTGGCCTTGGGCTTGCCAAAGCCGGTATGCGGGAGGGGATTGCCCGCTGTGCCGCCGCCGGCGCAGCCCGAATCCTTGCAAGCTCTCTGCAGCCCTTTTATTACAGCATCGGCTTTCGACCGTATTCAAATTATAGTTGGTGGAGAGTGCAGGGTTGATGAGTAGCTCGCCAATTGGAGTACACCTCATCAGTCTCGCTGCGCTCGACAGCTTCTCAATGTCAAGCAAGACTTGACGTATAAAGGAGAAGCCAATAATTCCGCTAGGCTAAAGCCTTCTCCTAATAGGAGAAGGTGGCGCGTTAGCGCCGGATGAGGTAATAACGTAACAAGCTTGACGTGGCTAGGAAAAACTAAATTTGCATGAAGTCTTAGCCTTCTCCAATATACCTCATCAGTCTCGCTGCGCTCGACAGCTTCTCAATGTCAAGCAAGACTTGACGTATAAAGGAAAAGCCAATAATTCCGCTAGGCTAAAGCCTTCTCCTAATAGGAGAAGGTGGCGCGTTAGCGCCGGATGAGGTAACGGTCAAACGCAGTATGACCATGCGAAGTGTCGGATGAGGTCCTTGCAAAGTGCAGCGCGGTATGAGGTAATAACGCAAACAGCATCATGCCTGCTTTTGCTTATAATGCTATATTTGTGCTGCTGTATGCAACGGCAGCACTTTTTTCTTTGACCGATATACATCACCTTGCCAAAACTGCTAAATTTCGATTGACTTCAACACAAACTATGATAAAATGTTAATAGTTATCATTCTTTTTACATAAATTTCTGGAAATGATGCGAGCTTACGCCCGCATTTTTTTCGGATGAAAGGAAGGGATACCCGTTTGAAAAGTATTAAAGGCAAAATCATACTCAATACTGTTATCGTTGTTTTAGTCGTTGCAATTGCTGTGACGGTAACCCTTGCCATATCGGCTGATTCTTTGACCGATACGACCCTAAAAAGTACACTGGAGCCCTTTGCAAAGATTGCAGCCCAGAGCGTGGAGGGAAACCTGCACCTGCTCAGTGACCGCATCCTAATGCTAGCAGAGAATGACACGCTGACCTCGGCTGAAACAAGCCTTGAGCAAAAGAAGCAGCAGCTTGTGCAGAGCGCCTCAGGCATTGAGTTTGTGTGGCTCGGCCTCTATTCGCCGGACGGCAAACTCTACACCGGCTATGCGGATAGCCCGGCAAGCATCAAGGACGGATACCTGTACTCCATGCTGCAGAAAACGAGGAATCTTGTCATAGACGATACCTCGGTATCGGACGACAGCCTGCAGATTTCGGTGGGCATACCTGTTTATAATGGAGATACCATCGCCTACTACCTTGTTGGCGCCTACCGCTATGACCTCCTCAATGACGTCCTTTCCAACATCCATATCGGTCAGGACGGCCATGCGCTGATTATCAATAGGGACGGTAAGATTGTTGCCCATGCCGATACCGATTTGGTTGTGAATCATCATACGATGGATTCCCTATATGCCTCTGATACCGCCATGAAGGCCCTTGCCGAGAACATCAAGGCGGGCGAGATTGGCGTTGGGGAGGTGCCCATCAGCGGCAGCGATACCTATGTGGCCTATGCACCGGTGCGCGGGGTGAACTGGTATATAGCAATCCTCGTACCCAAGTCGGAGTTTACCGCGACCACAAACCGCTTTATCATCTACAGCGTTATGATGGTAGCAGTACTTCTCCTGCTTTCGCTTCTGTATATCAGGCGGTTCTCGGGGCAGATATCCCGGTCGATTGCAAGCGTCACCGACCGCATCCAGGGCCTTGCCCGCGGAGACCTCACAACGCCCGTGGAGGTTATCACGACAAAGGATGAGGCGCAGACGCTGTCAACTGCCCTGCGCGATACCATAAACGATGTCAGCGGCTACATATTCAAGCTGCGCGAGGCACTGGAAGCCTTGTCTGAATACAACCTCAATGTAAAGGTACAAGGCGAGTTTGCCGGAGACTTTGTGGTGATGAAGGATTCGCTCAACAACATCATCACCTTCCTAAACGAGATTCTTTCAAACCTCAAGCAATCCGCCATGCAGCTGGATAACAGCGCGCGTGAGGTGTCTACGAGCGCTCAGATTGTGCACGAGTCATCGGAGCACCAGAGCGAGGCGGTTTCCCGCCTAGTTACCGAGACCGGCCGCATTGCATCTGAAATCAACGTTGTCAATGAAAACGTCAACGTTGCCCGCAGCCTGACCGACGAGATTGTCGACCGCGTCCAGCAGGGCGGCGAGCAGATGAACAACACACTCGAGGCGATGGAGCGCATCCGCAAGAACGCGGAGGAGATTACCCACATCACCAAATTCATGGAGGATATCGCCTTCCAGACCAATATTCTCGCCCTTAATGCAGGGGTAGAGGCGGCACGCGCCGGAGCAGCCGGCAAGGGCTTTGCCGTGGTGGCGATGGAGGTTCGGGAGCTTGCTGCAAAGAGCGCCCAGTCCTCCCAGCAGACGGCAGAGATGATTGCACATTCCCGCGCCGCAGTAGCGGACGGCGTCAAGTACGCGCGGCTGACTGCCGAGTTTATGGAGCAGATCTCCAATATCTCCCGCCGAATCTCAGAAATTACGGAGGAGCTGGTCGGGTCGGTGCGAAGCGAGAAAGAGGCGCTTGACCATGTCTCGGGCGACATCACCCGGATTTCCGAGCTTGCACGGCATAACCTTGACGCAAGCAGGGAGTCTGCCGTACTCAGCGAGCAGCTTTCGGCCTATTCGCGCGAACTGGCAGACCTTGCGGCACGGTTTAAGCTGCGGGGAGAGCAAATCGAAAACGAAGAGAAAGGTGAGTGGGAGGAATGATTCGTTTGCCGAAAAAAGGCGCGCGCCTTATTGCAGTAGCCTTACTATGCACAATGCTTCTTGCCGGTGCGGTTGCGATGTCCTCCTGTGCGAGGTCGGGCGGCTCATTCAAGAACGGCTACTACACCGCTGAGATGGCGAAGTTTGACGATAAGGGCTGGAAGGAGTATGTCACCATCGGCGTCAGCGGCGGCAAGATAGTCACGGTGGAGTTCAACGCCAAAAACGAAAGCGGCTTTATCAAGGCGTGGGATATGGCCTATATGCGCCGCATGAATGCCCAAAAGGGAACCTATCCCACCCGCTATACGCGTACCTATGCCGCATCGCTGATTAAGTCGCAATCTGCCAATCAGATTGACGCAGTTGCCGGGGCATCGGTTTCGGGCTGGAATTTCTCGGCACTGGTTTCGGCTGCGCTTGAAAACGCAAAGAAGGGCGACCACTCGGTTGCAATTGTAGGGGGATAACTCGCTCCCTTTGACCTTCTTATAGCAGGAGGGACGATAACATGAAAAAACAGACTGCAATGAGTAGACTGCTTTGGGGAATTGGGGCTATAGGATTCCTTGCGTTTTCGTACTGGCTGTGCCGCTTTGCCTTGTTTGACCTGCACGGCATGAAGCAGTGGCCCCTTGTATTGGCGATTTTCGGGCTTGTTGTCATCGTAATTTCCTCTGCCGCGGGAGCCCGGTTTTTATCTGCTGCTGCCGCACTGGGGTATCCGTTTGGGTTTTTCTTTGGCATGACCTTTGCAACCCCAGGGGTTGACCTGGGCGGCGGGGCGACGAGCAACGATTGGATTATCTGGAGCGGGGTCTACCTTGCCTGTATGCTGACTGGTTTTATCGTGGATATTGTCCTGAAATGCAGGCGTAAAGCAGAATAAGGTTTTAACGGGAGGCTAAAATACCTCCCGTTTTTGTGTGCCTGTTTCAGCCTTGAAGAATATGGCTATACAGCCTCGTTTGTATTATCAGCATGGATGAAAGGGTGTTAGGATGCAAGAGAGAACCCCGTTTAGCCGCCGCCATCCCGTGTGGTTTTCCGTGGTGATGATGGCGTTGTTTGTCGGGCTTACCATAGTCTTAAGCCTTGTCTTTTCGCCGTTTTCCCACTTTGCCGACGGCAGCGGGCCTTACTATCTCATCCGCATTGCTCGCCGTTTGATTGCCGCAGCCGTGTTTGTGATGATTGCCCGGAAAATAAAGATTGCTTTGCCCGCATCAAGACTTCGTTTTGACTGGGTTGTTTTGTTAGCATCCCTATGCCTTCTTACAATTAACCTTTCGGTGCCAACCCTATTTGATGCGCGGTCTTGGCTGTATGCCGTGCAAAATCCGCTGAAGACCTTGCTGCTTTTGCTTGACTGCCTGATGATTGGGGGCTTAGAGGAGATTGTCTTTCGCGGCGTGATATTCGGCGCTTTGCAACGGGCGTGGGAGAGCAAAAGACGCGGCTTGCTGAGTGCTGTGGTGGTTTCGAGTCTCTTATTCGGGCTTGTGCACATCGCAAACCTCATCGAAAACCCCGATGCCCTGTTAGAGGTGCTTGGGCAGGTAGGGTACAGTACCTTGATTGGCTTGTTGCTTGCATTAGCTGCCCTGCGCACGGGAGGAATCACCTTTTCGATAGTTCTGCACGGCCTCTTTAACTTTGTGTATGACTATGCACAAATGCTGCCCTTTTCATCATCTTCGCCTTGGTACGTAGAAACCGCGGAAGCGATTACACTTGCAATAGCATATGGGTGCCTTGCAGTGACAGGCATTTGCATGCTTAATCGGGAACTAAAAGCAAAAGACGGAATATCAGTATCATCCTAGCAAAATTTTATCACTTTAATGTGTTGACAAATCCTTGTTGCGTGTGCTATCATATGGTAAATCAAACAAACTAAACCTGTGATTAAGAAGAGTAGGCATTTCTCAACGGGTACAGAGAGCCGCCGTTTGGTGCGAGTGCGGCGCCGCTTGGTTTTGCTGAATGGGCTTATGAGGGTGGCCGAAAGGCAAGGAGCAGTCACATGACCCCTTGACCGAGTAGTAACCAACGGGAACTTCACCCGTTATCAAGGAAGCGCGCATGACGGTGCGCGGAGCAAGCGGGCTTATTACAAGCCAATTTGGGTGGTACCGCAGGAGTAGAATTTAGACTCTTGTCCCTGAACTTCAGGGGCAAGAGTTTTTTGTTTTATCCTGATGTTTTCCCCCTAAATAACCCGCAATTTTATGAACCGTTAAATACATAAAAGGGAGATTGAACTATCATGGCGAACATTCCGTACAGAACCTATTTACCTGAAGACAAGATGCCGAAATACTGGTACAATGTCCGCGCGGATATGAAGGAGCAGCATGACCCGTTCATCCACCCGGGTACGATGCAGCCCGCAAAGCGTGAGGACCTTCTGCCTGTATTCTGCGAGGAGCTCGTAAATCAGGAGCTCAACGAAACCGACCGTTACATCGAAATCCCCGACGAGGTGCGCGAGTTCTACCGCACCTACCGTCCCGCTCCGCTGGTGCGTGCTTACAACCTTGAAAAGGAACTCGGCACCCCCGCGAAGATCTACTTTAAGTTTGAGGGCAACAACACCTCGGGCAGCCACAAGCTCAACAGTGCGGTTGCACAGGTGTATTATGCAAAGAAGCAGGGCATCACAAGCCTGACCACCGAAACGGGTGCAGGCCAGTGGGGTACCGCCCTTTCGATGGCTGCTGCATATTTTAAGATTCCGCTGACCGTATTTATGGTTAAGATCAGCTCGCAGCAAAAGCCCTACCGCCGCGCAATCATTGAGACCTTCGGTGCAAACCTCATCCCCAGCCCCAGCAACACCACTGAGGCAGGGCGCAGAATCCTCGCCGAAAACCCCGAGACAGGCGGCAGCCTTGGCTGTGCAATCTCGGAGGCGGTAGAGAAGGCGGTTACCACCCCCAACTGCCGGTATGTGCTCGGCTCGGTACTTGATCAGGTACTTTTGCACCAGTCGATTATCGGCACCGAGACCAAGGCAGCCCTTGATATGCTCGGCGAGCAGCCTGACATCATGATCGGCTGTGCGGGCGGCGGCTCCAACCTCGGCGGCTTTATCTCCGAGTACATGGGCGAGCGTCTGCAGGGCAAGAACAACATCCGCTTTATCGCGGTTGAGCCCGCATCCTGCCCGTCCTTTACCCGCGGCAAATACGCATATGACTTCTGCGATACCGGCAAGATGACCCCGCTTGCCAAGATGTACACCTTAGGCAGCGGCTTTATGCCCAGCCCCATCCACGCAGGCGGCCTGCGCTACCACGGTATGGCCCCCATCCTCAGCAAGCTCTACCACGACGGCTACCTCGAGGCAACCGCTGTAACTCAGACCAGCGTATTTGAGGCAGCAACCCTGTTCTCCAGAGTTGAGCAGATTCTGCCCGCGCCCGAGTCGGCCCACGCTGTCCGCGCTGCGATTGACGAGGCGCTCAAGTGCAAGGAGACCGGTGAGAAGAAGACCATCGTCTTTAACCTGACCGGTACCGGCTACTTTGATATGGCTGCCTACCAGCAGTATACCGAGGGCAAGTTGACCGATTACATCCCCACCGATGAGGACCTTGAGCAGGGCTTTGCCTCCCTGCGCGAGATTCCCGTAAACAAGGGATTGGTCTAATTAAAAGGTAAAGCAAAAGGGGAACGGCCCGTACACGGGTTGTTCCCCTTGTTTTAAATTTCGGAAAGCTATGCTATCATTTGCGCTTGCTCTGCGCATAGAAACGCAGGGCCTCACCCATAAAACGGGCGGCTCCCTTGCCGTACTTCTTGTCGTGGATTTTAGCAAACTCCTTGTTTGACAGGTACAAGTCCGCCATCAGGCCCCAGTAGTTTTCGCCCATATCCATCCCTAGCACATCGCTCTGCTCCTTGGCAACCGTGTCAATCTCCGAGACTATCGCCTGAATCTCCGCGCTGCAGGGATCCTTGCGCAGGTCGGCGTGTAAGATGTCAGTCAGGGCGTTGAGCCTTGCCATATAATCCTCGGTGCTTTCTTTTAGGGTGTTTACCTTCTCCATAAACGACGGCAGGTTTTCAAGGTTGTTTTTGACGGACTCGGTATACTGTTCGATGCTTCCATACTGTTTGATGGCCATTTTGGCAATCTCCAGCTCTTTGGACTTCATGTGTTCAAGCTGTTTATCAAATTCGTCCTCGCCGCCGAAGTATTTTTCAACTTCGTCCTTATGGTCTTGTTTATAGGTTTCGAGCAGCTTAAAATACTCGCTCATATCAAACTCCTTAAAGCTCATGGTGTCTCCTCCTTGCAGCTTTTTGTCAATCAGGCTAATCAGGGAGTTTAGGTGGTCTCTTTTGAGTATGAGCAACTCCCTCTGCCGCTTGAGTGCCTGAACCTTATCGTATTGCGGGCTTTCTAAAATCTTCTTCATGCTCTTTGCCGGTACACCCAGCTCCTTTAAAAAAAGGATTTGCTGTAAGACCTCCAAGGCGTCGTTGTCGTACAGCCGGTATCCGACCTTTGTTACCTTGCTCGGCTTGAGTAAGCCGATTTTGTCGTAATAGTGCAGCATCCGCACGCTGATACCCGATATGTCAGAAACCTGTTTGATGGTTTTCATCTGCAAATCCCCCTTTCAGCCTAGCTTTATCTTACACTATGACACGCTGTCAGAGTCAACACCTATTTCGGAATTTTCGGGTGATTTCTGACAACTTTTTTACTTGCGATGCATCCGAGGAGATTTCGACAGGGTATGACCCTAAAATTACATTTTAGATGCGCATAAAAACGTAAAATATTGCATACTTTACACAGGAAAATTCTTTTTTTGCGCCTTGTATAATAGGGTGTATTGTGCTAATATTGATAGTAGCAAAAGTAATATTTTGGCATTAAATCCAAAGGAGAGCGCGCCATGGACGACCGCGAGCTGCATGTTCCCACCCCTTCTGACGACATAACGCAACCCCTGCCTAATTCGACACAACCCGAGCAGGGCCCCGCTGAAAATACATCAATCGAGGGGGTTCCCACCCCCGGAGCTGTTTTAGAAGACCCCGCAGACAAACAGGAACCTCCTGCACAGGACCAAGTTCCGCCGCCGCAGGATATCCCCCAGCAGAACTGCGCCCCGCAGCAAGGACCTGAGATGATTGTCTGCCCGCGGTGCGGCAATGTCATTCCCTATGAAAACTTCTGCCCTTTGTGCTCTTTAAGCCTAAGAGGGGTTCCGCCGGCCCAGCCGGCACCACCGCCTGTGTATAAGCCTCCTTACGGCGTGAATCCTCCCGTTCGTCCGGCACCCAGCTTCGGCTATGGGCAGCAGGCTCCCCAACAGCCCGACCCATGGCAGCCGGTAGGCGGATTTGCTCCGTCGTCAGGCGGATTTGCTCAGCCTTTGCCGCCCAGGCACAACCATTCCCCCCAGCCCAAGTGGCCTCTGATCTTGGCCTTTGTTATGGGCGGAGTCATGCTGCTGATTCAGCTTATTACGCTGTTTGTACTCGTGTACGGCGTTGCAAAAATTGAGGATGCCCTGCCCGGTTGGAAGAATGACTATTACTACAATGACAGCTATTCGGGTGACTATCTGCTGCCCGACAGCATCATTCCTCAGTATTTTATCGGCGATACGGTGGAGAAGAACGGCATTACCTATAACTTTGATTACTGCTTTACCGAGCAGGAGCAGGACGAGGGCAGCTCGCTGATTGTGGTGGGCGTCACCTTTAAAAACAGCTCGGACACGGCATATACCATGACACCCTCACTGTTTCGGCTGGAGGATGCGACCGGCAACCCCTGCGAATTCGCACCCAAGGAGGGCGGAGTCTCGGCCAAGGATGTGCTGGAGCGGACAGTTCTCATGCCGGGGGAAAAGGTGAGTAAGCTCCTACTTTACTCCGCTGCCCCGGGCGATTACGACTACCTGCCGCTCTATGTGCTGGATCAGTCGGGCAGAGAGCTCTTTTATGTGTATCTCTCTTTGTACCATTAGTTGGTTTTAACGCAAAGGCCGCACCCGAAATGGATGCGGCTTTTTTGTAGAAATACAGCGCAAAAACAGGTATAATCAATCTAAATAAAACGGAATTGGGGATAGGGTAATGCTGCTGATTCAAAACGGACGTGTCATCGACCCCGCAAACAACATCGACGATATCCTTGACCTCATGGTCTGCGAGGACCGGATTGCCGCCGTTGGCAAGGGGCTTACGCCAAAAGAGGGGATGCGCGTCATTGACGCATCGGGCATGGTGGTATGCCCCGGCCTTGTGGATGTGCATGTGCACTTTCGCGACCCCGGCCTCACCCACAAGGAGGATATCCTCACGGGCAGCGCCTCGGCAGCCCGCGGCGGGTTTACCACCGTGGTGTGCATGGCGAACACCAAGCCCGTGGTGGATGATGTGGATACCCTAAGCTATGTGATAGAAAAGGGGAGCGAGGCGCCGATTCGCGTGCATACGGTGGCAGCCATTACAAAGGGCATGGCGGGGCAGGAGCTGACCGACATGGAGGCCCTTGCCCAAAACGGCGCTGCGGGCTTTTCGGATGACGGCATCCCGCTTGTGGATGAACACCTGCTGCTGGATGCTATGGTCAGGGCAAAGGCGCTAAACCTACCCATCAGCCTGCACGAGGAGCACCCCGCCTTGATAGGCGAAAGCGGGGTAAACGCAGGGGAGATTGCATTGATGCTGGGGCTTACCGGAGCACCCGCTGCTGCCGAGGATGTACTTGTTGCGCGGGACTGTATGCTCGCCCTGCACACCGGTGCGCGGGTTAACATCCAGCATATCAGCTCTGCGCGGGCGGTGGAGCTTGTTCGCCTTGCAAAGCGCATGGGGGCGGATGTGACCGCCGAGGCAACCCCCCAGCACTTTACCCTGACCGAGCGGGAGATACTAAGGCATGGCACCCTTGCAAAGGTAAACCCGCCCTTGCGCACCGAGGAGGACAGGCTTGCTGTCATCGAAGGACTGCGCGACGGGACCCTTTCCATCATCGCCACCGACCACGCCCCGCATTCCGACGAGGAAAAGGCCCGCCCCTTTGTGCAGGCCCCCAGCGGTATGATCGGGCTTGAAACGGCGCTGGGGCTCGGCATCACCGAGCTGGTGCGCAAAGGGCACCTGACACTTTCAGAGCTTATCCGCAAGATGACGGTGAATCCCTCGGCTTTATACGGGTTTGACAGCGGTACGCTTTCGGTCGGAGCACCTGCAGATGTGACGGTGTTCGACCCAGATAGGGCCTTTGTCGCAGGGGTATACTTCTCCCGCAGCAAAAACACCCCCTTTACCGGCAGGACGCTGTTTGGCACAGTTCGGTATACCATCTGCCGTGGCAGCGTGGTGTATGAGGGGTAATGAGACGTTCTAGGAGTTGACGTCATGGTAAAAAGAGTTTTATCCGCCCTGCTTTGCGCAGTTTGATTGATGTTATATACCTCGTGTTCTACTTTGAGCAATATTGTTCCGCTCTATGAGCAGGACGAGGTCTTTAACTTTGCAAAATACCCGGAATACACCGACAGTGATTTACTGTCACTTGGTTACTGGTTTGATTCCGAAGATACGCTGAGCGACGGGGATGTCATGGGTTTTATGAACATTCGAAGTATCCCCTGACCGTCATCTGCGAAAACGGGCGGGTTCTTCATATCGAGTACCGCGCCAAAATCGGCAGAAACAGGTTTGAGTCGACCGGCAAACTGTGCGAACAGTTCGGCTTTGGAAATGTCGACGACGGGCGCGGCCATCACCATAATTGAGTTAGGTGACCTGCGTGCCGCGATAACCATCCGCGGAATCAATGAAACATTGGGTACATATCAGGCCTTTAATGTATTCCTGTTCTAAAGGTGCAGGTAACCGCCGAAGGGATAATATGAAAGGGACGCCGAATACGGCGTCCCTTAGCTGTATATAAGCCTATATGTTCTCCTCAAGCCACCTTTGAAGGATGAGCAAATCATCCCTATCCATAAAGGGGTGTTCGCTGTTGGGTGATATCGTCAGCTTGCAGTTATGGGCCTTTGCAAAGCGCTGCATGACCTCTTGTGACTGCATGGCGTCTTTGCCGCCGTACAGGATGGCGGTGGGGATATCCCACTTTTGGATGGGGTGGGCCTTAATGTATTGGTAGTAATCCCACCGCAAGGGGTCTATGGAATTTGGGATTTCCCTTTCCTCGCGGAGTCTTTCTTCTGTGACATTAAACCACTCAAACATCCGGCCAACCAGGTACTCCATGTCCACAATCGGGGATTGGAACAGGCACTTTTGAAAGCCTCGGTCGGCATAGGTGTTCAGGCTAAAATACGCACCCACGCTGCAAGCAAAGAGGGAGAGGTTCTTCCACTTAGGAAAGGCGTAGTCGGCCACCAGCGTCAGGTCGCACATGCCGTTCCAGATGTCGCAGCGCTCACGCGAGCTCTTTCGGTCACCATGCTCTGGCAGGTCGAAGCTGAGGGTTTGAAAGCCCTTGCGGGCTGCAATTTCGGCAAAGCCTTCTGCGTACTCCTTGCAGGACATCTTGCCGTGCACATGGATATAGAGATTGTCCGAGGGCTCGCCCCAAAGCAGGGCAGGGATATAATCAATGTAAAAACGCTGAACCTTCATCTTATTTTTCCTCCAATGACTGACTACGATGTCTTCTTGTAAAATATTACTCTTATAAGAATAATAAGTAAATAGCGGAAATCAAATAAGCGGACAGCATAGCAGTCCGCCTGAGAAACCGTTTCACATAGAACCCTTACTGATGATTTCTTTTGCCCGATGTAGAACGGGTAATTCTCTGTTTGCAATGAGTCTGCCGAGCTTGGTGTGTGCCCTTTCTTCATATTCCCGTGCAGCATCTTCATATGTGAGCTTTAATGTTGACAGATGATAACTTTCAATCTCTTCTTGCGTCAAATCCTTTTCTCCAAAAGACTCAACTTTACACAGGAAGTAGTTATTGATGTTGTGTCTGTGAATCAAATTATAGTAATCACTTACTACTCCGATTTTACAGACGACTTCTACCTGCACTCCGAGCTCTTCCTTAAGCTCACGCTTAACTGCTGTAATCAAATCTTCCCCTTGCTCTACGCCGCCAGCCGTTTCGATGAGTGTTGCTTTTCCAAAGTTATCATCACGAACGGCTCTGACAAAATAGAAATATCCCTCCTTATCATAAACAATTGCTCTTACGATATTTCTGTCATGATTCGTATATTCAAACGGCCACTCTGTGTCCTGGAGTCTTAGCATAAGCTCTTTTTCCTCAGACATGGCTTTCACCTTCATTTCTACATATAATCCGACGAACCTGCAAAAACATCATAGCACATACTGTTATACAGGTATAGTAAATTAAAGCAAATCATTTAAAAGGAAACAGATACCCGCTATCGTTCATCCATAAATGAAAAAGCCCAAGCGTGAATGCTTGGGCTTTTAGGCAGTTATAAGACGAAGTTAGATATCTCCGCCGATGTCGAATTCATCTGTCGAACCGGGTGTCTCTTCTTCAGGAACTTCTTCCACGTTCGAGACGAATTCAGTCAAATATGCCTCTTCCGGAAGTCCTTGCAGCAGGGCGGGAAGATTTAAAATAATTCCATCCATGCTGTAGGGCAGATTCAGACTGATTGAGTAAGTCTCTTCGGCTCCGCCCTTTGTTTCAACGACCTCGAGTTTCATTTTGAAATTCTGACCCATCCAGGTTGCCATGCCGCGCTCTTTTTCATAGAGCTTTGCGACCTGCTCGCCATTAACAAATACTGTTACCTTATATGGAGTGTCATAATGCGTACCGTTATAGTCGAGGGCAACATTGTCAAAATAGACGGTGTGTCCGCGTCCAATGACCATCATAACTGCGCTGATGGCGACCAGAACAAGAATAACTGCAACCCGGATAAGCAGCGTACGTTTTACTTTCATTCCGCTGCCTCCTTTTCTTCATCAAGCTGTGCCTGAGCCAGCTTGTGTCCTGCCTTGCCTTTTGCCTTGCGCTTCTTAGCCTCATACATCACAAGGGCGATAGTGATAACGCCGTAGGAGATGAACACACGGAAGTACTCACCAATCATGGAGTCGCCCGTGATTTTTGCGCCGGCAGAAGGAGCGACGATAAACATTGTGTGGAACAGGATAACACCGAGGAATACGTTGCCGATGTTTGCCTTATCCACGCTTGCACCGCCGACCAGCAATGCTGCAATACAGAACATACCGATCTGAGAGTGAGAGGAATAGGTGGAGAGGTTGCCCATGTTCTGCAGGTAGATAATCATACCAAAGCCTGCCATAACAGTGGAGATGACAATGGAGATAATGCGGGTGCGCTCGACATTGATGCCTGCAGCGCGAGCTACTTCCATATCCTGTCCAACCGCACGCATGTCCTGACCGAGCTTCGTCTTGCGAAACCAAATCACAAACAGACAAAGTACACCAATGATGGCAAAGGTCAGAAGCGGAATCTTTACGCCGCCGACAGTGATAGACAAAGCGTTGTCAAGAGACTGACGCATGTTAAGCAGCGATACCGTGTTGCGGATACCGTAGCCACGCGGCAGCTTAATGGAGAAGTGCTTAATAGGAATAACGGAACCCATCATATAAAGAACGATGAGCTGGTATACGCCGTTGATAAAAAAGCTGATGATATAGCTTGTAATCATCTCGCGACCCTTGGCCATATTCAAAAGCTTACCGCACAAAAGACCAAGTGCGATGGAAAACGGAATCGAGAGAATCATGGCAAGGATGATACCGGGAATACCCCAGATCTGCCAGTCTGCAACGAAAATCAGAGCAATCTGACCTGCCATCGCGCCGAGCGTCATACCGAAGTTAAGGCCCATACCAGCCATAATGGGGATAAGCAAGCTCAGAATGAGGAAGATATTGCGGCCCATTCTCGTTACAATCTCATTGAGCAGATAGCTTGGTGAGAAGCCGGAGAGGGGAATGCAGAACACGCAGATCAGCACAAACATGATCGGCACAGTGTTGTTGCTAAGAAAATTCACAATCGGGTTTCCATCCGGCCGAAGCGTCTTCTTGTTTTGCATCACTTACCGCCTCCTTCCGTTTTACGGGTCAGAGCATACAGAATCATACCCTGAGATACAATGACGCGGATAACTTCGCTCATGTCCATATGGATGACCGAGTTCATAACTGTCGGCGTCATCGTTACAATGCCCTGGAACAGGAAGGTGCCGATTACAACGTTGGCAATGCTTGCTTTGTTGACACTTGCACCGCCGATTAAGATGGCGGATACGGCAGGCAGAGCCATATAGAACGGAGCCATATAAAGCTGAATAAAGCCAAATCCCTGCTGATACACAAGGATGCCGACGGCTGCAAGCCAGGTAGAAAGCACAACGGAAAGCATACGCATCTTATCAATGTTGATGCCCGCAGCTTTGGCGAAGGTCGGGTTAGAGCCAACGGCTGTCATAGCCGTACCGGTCTTGGTTTTGAGGAAAGCCCACATTGCAAACGCAAGAAGGGCAAAGAACAGCAGTGTACCGGTCGGAATGGAGAGGGTGCCGATGTTAATCTGCAAAAAGTTTGCAAGAACCTTATCATAGAAGCCCTCTAGGGAGATTGTTGTACGCAATCCCTTACCGGCATAACCCCAAACCATCGTGGGGCTCTTGTAGGGAAGCAGCAGCCACATCATGCACATAAAGGAGACTGATGAAAAGCCGACATAGGTGGCAATCATCATTTCGCCGCCCTTAATCTTGTTGAGCAGCCAGCCATAGCCGCCGCCCAGAATAATGGCGATTGGCGTAGAAAGTGCAATTGCAACGAAGAAGCTGCCTGCACCGGTAAAGCCAAATTCGATTGCCATCGTCGCGCCCAAAAGGCCGGAAATAATGCCGAGCGGCAGACCGAAGTTCAGGCCGCAGCCGGAGTGAATCATGGGCACCATGGCTAGCACCAGTACAGCGTTCCAGCTAAAGCGGTTGATTGTGTTGGAAATTTGTGTCCAGAAATCGCTGCCCACAAAAGGCGCGGCGATAAATAACAGCAACAGAAAAGCTGCAATAATCAGACGCGGCAGACCAAAGGAGGCAACCAGTCTTTGTATTGGATTCATCTGTGCTTTTACTAGCGGGGAAACATCTGCCGGAGCTGCGGCAACCGAATTTGCTTCGTTGTTAAGCTTGGAAGATCCCCAAATCTTATTCTTGGATTCTTTTTTCATACCGCACCTCCTTACTTTACATCGCTGACCATGAGCGCACCGAAGTTCACCGAGGACTCAGTTGCCGGTAAGATACCGGTAATTTTACCCCCGGAGACGATGGCAATACGGTCGCAAATAGAGCGCAGCTCCTCAAGTTCAGAGGAAATCATCACGATAGTGACGCCGCTCTCACGATTGAATTTCTTTAATGCTTCCAGCACCAGCGACTTGGCACCGACATCGATGCCGCGAGTCGGCTCAGAGACAAACAAAAACTTCGGTTCAAGCGCAAAGGCCTTGGCAAGGCAGATTTTCTGCTGATTACCGCCGGAGAGTTCCTTTGCCTTTTGCTTGGAGCTGGTGCACTTAATGGCAAGCTCCTCGATGTACTTTTCAGTGAGCTCAGAGATTGCCTTCTCGTCACGCCATTTAATAAGACCGCCAAGGTACTTTTTAAGGCATTTCTCCTGAATCTGCATCGCCTGGAATGAAACGTTCCACTCAAGTGACTCATCCAAGAGCAGTCCGACATGACGACGGTCTTCGGAAACGAAGGCGAGTCCTGCTTCCAGACAGTGACGGGGGTTGTTGAGGGGGATTTGCTTCCCTTCAAATTCAACCGTACCACCGGCTTCATACAGGCCCATTACGCCATTGGGAATGCCGAGCTTTCCCTGACCGGCAAGGCCGCCGATACCAAGGATTTCACCCTTCTTGACGTCGAGATCAACATTGCGAACGGTTTCACCGGGCATATCGACCCACAGCTTGCGGATTGATAGAATCGTAGGCTCATGAGAGAGATCGCGCACCTCATTTTTGGCTGCGGAATCCACATCACGGCCAACCATTCGGCGGGTAATGTCATGTACGTCTGTCTCACTTGACGGGACATCGTGCACTACATAACCATCACGCATAACAACAACTCTGTTGCAGACATCAAGAATCTCATGCAGACGATGCGTGATAAATATAACGGCGATTCCCTGCTTGGACATGCCACGAATGGATTCGAGCAGGGCCTCGGCTTCTTTTTCAGTCAAAACAGCGGTCGGCTCATCGAGAATCAAAAGCTTGAGGTTGTCCTTACTCAGCTCGCGGGCAATCTCCGTGAACTGCTTGTGACCAACCGGCATATCGTTGATTACCATGTCGGCATCGATATGCACGCCCATCTTCTCAATAGCAGCTGCCGAACGCTTATCCATTTCTTTATAGTTAAGTGTATTGAGACGGCTGCCAAAAACCTCAGATACAACACTGTGTTTCTGCGGCTCGCGATTTAACAATATATTTTCAGTTGCTGTGAAGCCCGGGATTAGCGAAAACTCCTGATGTACCATGCCGATTCCGGCTGCAAGAGCATCAAAAGGCGATGCAAAGGTAACCTTCTCGCCATTAATCAGTATTTCGCCGTCGTAACCGCCGGTCTCACGAATAACATCCATACCAAAAAGGATTTTCATCAAGGTAGACTTGCCGGCACCGTTCTCTCCGCATAGGCCCAATACTTCGCCTTCGTGAAGCGTCAGGTTAATGTCTGAGAGCACCTGATTGCCAAAGAAGTCCTTCTTGACGTTCCTCATCTCCAGTAGGGGAGATTTAGTATTAGTCATAATATTCGCCCATCCTAAATATGCAAGGAGAGAGGAGAAGGTCTCCTCCCTCCAAGTTTACTCAATTTTTACTGGTTCAAATTAGCTGATTGTGAAGTATTTCTCGGGAACCTCGATAGAAGTGGAGCCCATGTACTTGCCGGGGTTGCCCATGATGTAGGTATCCTGATATACAAGGAAGGTGTTGTCGGACTTAACGCCGGTAGCGAGGTTTACGTAACCGGAACCATTCCAAGCAGCGCCGGGAGAGAATACCTCGTAAGCCTTAGCGATATCATCCATGTCGCACAGCTCGCTCTCGCCGTTGATTACGTTGAGGGCATGCTGAGCAAGGCCGGCAGATACGGTGTAGCCATAGGAGTAAGCCCAGGTACCAAAGCGGCCAGAGCCACCCTTTTCGTTAACAGCGGCCTCAACCTTAGCAAGGATCTTAGCATAGTCGCCAGCTTCAGCAGTCAGGTCGATGCCGAGTGCGCCGGGATAACCCATGGTGGGAGAGGGCAGGTCAGCTTCGATGAAGTAACCGCCGTACTCAAGGAGCTGCTTGAGCAGAGGCTCGGTGTGAGCATCGTTGGTGCAGAAGTAAGCAGCGTTCTTGCCGTACTTTTCAACCCACTCGGGAACCTTCTCAAGAATGTAAGCCTGAGCACCAGCAACACCGACGTCAGTTGTGGGGTCGGGAGCAGTCTCAAGAACGAACTTCATGCCGAACTCTTCGCAAGCGGCCTTCATAACGGCAACACGACGAGACATGGTCTCATAGGACATGTGACGCGGGAAGGAGATGTGAACGAAGGTGTCGCAGCCAAGGTCGTGAGCGGTCTTGATGATCAGATAGCCACGAGCAACGAAGTCGTTGTTGCAAACGAGGTCAGCTGCGGAGCTAATCTCGGGCAGGTCTTCGTGGGACTCGCCGGCGATGCAGATAATGTCAGGACGACGCTCTTTGATCTGACGGAAAGCCTCAGTTGTACCGGGAACAGCCTGGTTAACAATGATAGCCTTCATGTCGGGGTCGTCAGAGAGGTTAACAATCGTCTGAATAGTGGTCTCAAGCTCTTCGGTAAAGTTGTCCGGATAGATGGCAAGCTTAACCATATCTTCGCCGTACTTCGCCTGGAAGGCTTCCGCACCACGGCGGTCATCCTCAGACTGGGAAACGGAGCCGGTTACAATGCCGATGTGAACGGTTTCTGTGGGTTCTACAGAAGAAGGGGTCTCGGATTCCGCTGATTTGGATTCAGTGGGCTCTTTGGATATGGTATTGCCAGAACTACAAGCTGCAAGGGAAAGTGTCATTACGATAGCGAGCAACAGAGATATAATTTTTCTCATAGCGTCCTCCTCAGAAAATTAATATTGTACTCAAAGAGTTGTGTAAATAGTATCACTTTAAAACGGTGATGTCAAGGATTGCGCTTTACTTTTGACCTTAGTGATTTATCTCGGGAAGAGTACAGTAATACATTCTGGAATTACACTATATGTAGTACTGCCTACAAACGGAAAATACTACATATAGTGCTTATGCTGCCAAATAAAAGAGCCACAGTTCTGTAGCTCTTTTGTTTGAAAATATATGCCAATTACCTCTTGGAGAACTGAGGTGCACGGCGGGCTGCCTTGAGTCCGTACTTTTTGCGCTCCTTCATACGAGGGTCACGGGTGAGGAAGCCTGCGCTCTTGAGAACGGGGCGAAGCTCACCATCGTTAACCTGCAGGAGTGCTCTGGAGATACCATGACGGATAGCACCGGCCTGACCGGTTACGCCGCCGCCTGCTACGGTGCAGACAACATCAAAGCTGCCGAGGTTGTTTGTCAGCGCAAGGGGCTGACGAACAATCAGCTTCAAGGTCTCAAGACCAAAGTAATCGTCGATGGTTCTGCCGTTTATGGTGATGTTACCTGTGCCCTTATACAGTCTTACGCGAGCTACCGAGCTTTTTCTTCTGCCGGTACCGTAAAGATAGGGTTTGGATTCATACATGATTAAAAATCATTCCTTTCCGGCGCTGCCCCCACTAGGCACGGCGCGCCATTAAAATTGCGGTGCGGCTTGGCCGCAGGAAGTGTTAGAGGTTATTCCGACAGCAATTATTCCTGTGTCCATGCTACGGGCTGCTGAGCCTGCTGGGTATGCTCGGCGCCGCGGTAAACGCGCAGACGCTTTAAGCAGTTGGCACCCAGCGAATTGTGGGGCAGCATGCCTTTTACAGCAAGTGTCATGGCGAGCTCAGGCTTATACTTGAGCATGTCCTTGTAGGGGGTCTCTTTGAGGCCGCCTACCCAGCCGGTGTGACGGCGGTAGAACTTCTGGGTTGCCTTGTTGCCGGTGAGGATGGCCTTCTCGGCATTGAGGATGATTACGCTGTCGCCGCAATCAATGTTGGGGGTGAAGATGGGCTTATGCTTGCCGCGCAGGATGTATGCGGCACGCTCTGCCGTGCGTCCGAGCGGCTTTCCGGCCGCATCGAGAATATACCAAGTGCGCTTGATATCGCTCGCTTTTGGCATAAAGGTTGACATGGTTTGTTCCCTCCGTATCGGTTCATGTGTATCTGAAAATAATATAACGGGCATCATTGGCCGCAAACAGGCGCAAAACACCTGTGCAAAACCGGCAGTCCCTATTATATCGTGCCGAAAATGCGGTGTCAATACACATTTGCCGGAAATTTAATTTATTATATACTTTTCTCTTATTTTCTCGCCAATTTGCACGTTCTCGCTCTGTTTCTTGCAAGTGATTTCATTTTTGCCCGCAAAATGCAAATTGGGACAAACCGTGTCAGGTCAAGCATTTGCGGAAGATCATCCCAAAAGAAGTAGCAACTTTTAACTATCGCACCGTTTTTGTTAAAAACAGCAAAAAGAAGCGGCGGCATGGTGCATTGTTTAGCAAAACGTGTTGTGGAAATCATCAATACACGGCGTTATAATAGTAGGGTGTGATTTTTTTGATAGGTGCGCGGGTGCGCAAAGCATAGAAGGAGTAAATTCGTTTGATTAGAAATGATATTAGAAATGTAGCTATTATTGCCCACGTCGACCACGGCAAGACCACGCTTGTGGATGAGATGCTCAAGCAGGGCGGTGCCTTCCGCGAAAACCAGGTGGTAAACGAGCGCGTGATGGACTCAGGCGACCTTGAGCGCGAGCGCGGCATCACCATCCTTGCCAAGAACACCTCGGTGTACTGGAAAGACACCAAGATTAACATTGTCGATACCCCCGGGCATGCCGATTTCGGCGGCGAGGTGGAGCGCATCTTAAAGATGGTAAACGGCGTACTGCTGCTTGTCGATGCCTTTGAAGGCCCGATGCCCCAGACCCGCTTTGTTTTGGAACGCGCACTTTCACTCGGGCACAAGGTGATTGTGGTGGTCAACAAGACTGACCGCCCCGACGCAAGGGTGCATGAGATTGCCGACGAGGTGCTCGAGCTTCTGCTCGACCTCGATGCAACCGAGGAGCAGCTCGAAAGCCCGGTGGTATACTGCTCGGGACGTCAGGGCACGGCAACCCTTGACCCCGATGTACCCGGCACCGACCTTTCCCCCTTGTTTGATAAGATTATCGATTATGTTCCCGCCCCGGAAGGGGAGATTGATGAGCCCTTGCAGCTTCTGGTGTCATCCATCGACTACAACGATTATGTCGGCCGTATTGCCATCGGCCGTGTCGAGCGGGGCCGCATCCGCGAGAATATGGAGGTAACCGTCTGCGACTGGCACGAGAGGGAGAAGCCCTACCGTGCCAAGGTAGTGGCCCTGTATCAGATAGAGGGGCTTGCCCGCCGTCCGGTGGAGGAGGCCGCCATCGGCGATATTGTGTGCTTCTCTGGCATCGAGGGCATTTCCATCGGCAATACGGTGTGCGACCCCAATCAGGTGGAGGCCCTGCCCTTTGTAAAGATCAGCGAGCCCACGGTGGAGATGACCTTCTCGGTCAACGACAGCCCCTTTGCAGGCAAGGAGGGCAAGTATGTAACCAGCCGCCACCTGCGCGACCGCCTTTTCCGCGAACTGTTAAAGGATGTATCCCTGCACGTGGAAGAGACCGATTCCGCCGACAGCTTCCGCGTTTCGGGCCGCGGCGAGATGCACCTTTCTATCTTAATTGAGACCATGCGTCGCGAGGGCTACGAGTTTCAGGTTAGCATGCCGCAGGTACTATATAAAAAGGAAGGCGACACCCTGCTTGAGCCGATGGAGCGCCTGCTTATCGATGTGCCGGAGGAATCTCTGGGCGCTGTAATGGAGAAGATGGGCAGACGCAAGGGTGAGCTTTTGAGCATGCACCCGGTCGGAAGCAGAATGCGGGTTGAGTTCAGTGTGCCCTCGAGAGGCCTGTTCGGCTACCGCAGCGAGTTTTTGACCGATACGCGCGGTGAGGGCATCATGAATACGGTGTTTGACTGCTATGCACCGTATAAAGGGGATATTCCCCGCCGCTTGACCGGTTCGCTCATTGCGTTTGAGACGGGCGAGACGGTGACCTACGGCTTATATAATGCACAGGAGCGCGGCGCCTTGTTCTTAGGCCCGGGCGTTCCGGTGTACGAGGGAATGATTGTAGGACAATCCCCCAAGGCCGAGGATGTTGTGGTAAACGTGTGCAAGAAAAAGCACATCACCAATATGCGCGCATCGGGCAGCGACGAGGCACTGCGTCTGATTCCGCCGCGCATTTTAAGCCTTGAGGAGGCGCTTGAGTTCATCGCCGAGGATGAGCTTTTGGAGGTTACCCCCAAGAACCTGCGCATCCGCAAGCGCATCCTAAACCGCGACCTGCGCGCAAAGGCCGTGAACGCCAAGAAGCTCGCGACCCAGCAGGCATAGGTTTTTATAAACAGAATTGCAACGGGGCGGCGAATTGAGCCGCCTCGTTTTATTGTGCTTGCAATCGGCAGAATGTGCATATATAATTACAATAAATAGATTTACTGGTACAAACTACCCAGAGGATGGACATGAAAACAGCGTTAATACTTCATCTTACTACATCATCCCTGCATCCGCCCTGCTACCGAATGGATTTGGTCTGTATGTCCACGTATTAACGTGCAATCTTGCAAAACGGGAGAACAAGAGATGAGAGATTATTTGATTTTTACTGATTCCACCTGTGACCTGCCGGCAGCCCTTGTTGAGGAGTATGGGATTGCCGTTCTGCCTATGGAGTTCGTGCTGGGGGGTAAGTCCTACCTGCATTACCCCGATGCGCGCAACTACGGCTTTCATGAGTTCTATGAGCAACTACGCGCAGGCAACCTCTCAAAAACCTCGCAGGTGACCTATAATACCTTCTCGGAGTATTGGGAGCCTGTGCTGCAAAGCGGCAAGGATATCCTGTACATCGCCTTTTCCTCCGCCCTCAGCGGTACCTACAGCGCTGCGGAGCTTGCGGCAAAGGACTTTGCCGAGAAGTACCCCGACAGAAAGATTTACGCCGTCGACTCGCGCGCGGCAAGTGTGGGAGAAGGTCTTCTTGTATATACCGCTGCCAAGAAGAAGGCGGAGGGGATGGACATCGATGCCCTGCGCGACTGGGTGATTGAAAACCGCGACCACCTGTGCCACTGGTTTACCGTGGATGATCTCCACCACTTAAAGCGGGGCGGCCGTCTCAGCGCAATGGGGGCGATTATAGGTACGGCGCTCGGCGTAAAGCCCGTGCTGCATGTGGATAACGAGGGACGTCTTATTCCCATGGAGAAGGTGCGCGGCAGAACAAAGTCGCTCGAAAAGCTCGTTGACCATATGCAGGAGTTATGCGCAACCCCGGACGGTCAGCACATCTTTGTCGGCCACGGCGACTCGCAGCAGGATGCCGAGTATGTTGCATCACTTATAAGAGACCGTTTCCCCACCGTGGCGGATGTCACGGTTACGCCGATAGGGCCTGTTATCGGGTCGCACTCGGGCCCGGGCACCATGGCAGTCTTCTTCTTTGGAACCCAAAAATAATCACCGATTTGCTTACACAAGAGGATACATCCGAACGGCTCGGATGTATCCCTTTTTGTATCTGGGCAGACCGGAGGGGTAATCAAAAAAGGGAACTATTCCGATACACACCAAAGTGGCTTTGCGGATGGTTAAATGACGACATATCTTCACAAAATAGGCAATAATTCAATTGGATAGATTGTTGAATTTTTCACAATTAAACCATAACTTTTTTAGAGAAAATTACGTTAATTCGATTGATTAAGTCGATATTTTGTAGTAGAATAGTTTTGATTGTTCATCTATGGTTCCATCCTCCCGTACAGGGCGGAATCAGGTCAAAAGGAATATTTCTTTAAAATATGGTGGTGATATTTAAAAATGGTGCCGGATACGATTACCGCACTGCGTGACGCCGAGCTGCGCGCACAGAACATCCAGCAGGAGGCGACCGCCGAATGTGAACGCATCAGACTCCGTGCCAAGGAGGAAGCGGCCGCGCAGGCAGAACGCATTGCCGCCGAAGCAAAGGCCGAGGCCCAGCGGCTTATCGATGCCGCGCGCGCCGAAGGGGAAGCGATGATGCAAAAGGCACTTGCCGAGGCGCAGAGTGAGGCAGAAGCGCTTAAGCAGACCGCCGCCGCAAACAAGGACAAGGCAGTCAACTTCATTATTAAGGAGTTGGTCTAGCGCCTTAAGGGGTTAATTTATCCCCTTGTCCATCTCTCACAGTAAAGGAGGTCTGAGCTTATGGCGGTGATACCCATGCGCCGCGTCAATATATGCGCCCTGCAAAAGGACCGCAAGGGGATACTCAAAACCCTGCAGCGGCTGGGCGTGATTCAAGTCAGCGACATTCCGATAAACGACAGCGTATTTGAAAAAACCGATACCTCCGCCCAGCGGGCGACGTTTGAAAAGAATGTATCACAATGCGCCGAGGCACTGGAGGTCATTGACTCTTATGTGCCGGAGAAAAAGAGCCTGCTTTCCTCCCTGCACGGCAGGCAGCGGCTTTCGGAGGATGAGTACGAGACCTACGCAAACGAGCATCCCGAGGTGATGCGGGTGGCCTACCGGCTGACCGCACTCGCAAAGGAGATTGCCGAGAAAAAGGCAGAGAACATCAAGCTGAGCGCACAGATGGAGGCGCTGACGCCGTGGCTGTCCTTACCCGTTTCGCTGCGATATCAGGGCAGCAAGACGTACTACGTTTTTACCGGCGCAATAGCGGGCGAGCAGACGCTCGAAGCCATCTACGAAAGGCTTGCGCTGCGTGCGCCCGACCTTGCGGACATGCACATTGAAATCATCAGCAAAAGCAAGGAGCAGACCTGCATCCTTGCAGCCTGCCATAGAGAGGATGCAGCTTTGTTTGAGGATGCCCTGCGCGCCGAAGGCTTTGCACGACCGGCATCCCATCCCAAGCTTGTTCCTGCAGAGGAAAAAGAGCGGATTGTAAAGCAGATTGAGGATAACAAAGCTGCCATCAGGGACGCTGAAGAGGAAATATGCACCTATGCAGGTATGCGCCGCGCCCTGCGGTTTATAATGGACTACTTTACGATGCGCAGCGAAAAGTACGAGGCGCTGGATAGTCTGTTGCAATCCAAGCACGCCTTTGTGCTCAGCGGCTACATCCCGGCCCCCGCCGTGGAGACACTGGAAAAGACTCTTACGCGCGACTACGAGGTGGATATCTCAGTCACCGAGCCGGACGAGGACGAAGAGGTTCCGGTTCTTTTAAAGAACAACGCCTTTACCGCACCGGTGGAAGGGGTACTGGAATCCTTCAGCCTGCCGGGGCGGGGGGATATCGACCCCACCAGCATCATGGCAATCTGGTACTACGTCCTGTTCGGACTCATGTTCTCGGATGCGGGCTACGGCCTTTTATTGGTGCTCGGCTGCAGCTTTGCATTATTAAAGTTTAAGGACATGGAGAACTCCACGAAGAACACCATGCGTTTGTTCTTATACTGCGGTATTTCAACCATGTTCTGGGGCATTGTCTTCTCAAGCTACTTCGGCGATGCCTTAAACATCATTACCAAAACCTTCTTTGGTCGGGAGATCGGCATTCCGCCCTTGTGGTTCTCGCCATTGGAAGAGCCGATGCGGATGCTGATGTTTTCACTTGCAGTGGGCGTCGTTCACCTGTTTTCGGGCCTTGCAGCCAAGCTGTATGCGTTGCTTAAGGCGCGGCAGTTTAAAGATGCCCTGTACGATGTGGTCTTTTGGTACCTGCTCGTCGGCGGCGGTATTGTGTTCTTGCTGTCCACCTCGGTGTTTATCGAGATAGCGCAGCTCGATTTTATCCTGCCTTCCGCAGTGGGAACCGCAGGTGCGGTGGCTGCGGGCATCGGAGCCGTGGGCATTGTGCTCACGGGCGGGCGCGAGTCCAAAAACCCCGTGAAACGATTGCTCAAGGGCGCGTATGCGCTGTATAACGTTACGGGCTACCTGTCGGACATCCTGTCCTACTCAAGATTGCTTGCCCTTGGTCTTGCAACCGGCGTTATTGCCTCGGTTGTCAACCAGATGGGCGCGATGGGCGGAAAAGGGCCGGTAGGCATCATATTGTTTATCCTGGTGTTCTTAATCGGGCAGGCCATCAACTTCGGTATTGAGCTGTTGGGCGCCTATGTTCACACCAACCGTCTGCAGTTTGTCGAGTTCTTCGGCAAATTCTACGATGGCGGCGGGGAAAAGTTTAAACCGTTCGCCGTTCATACAAAGTTCTTTAAATTCAAGGAGGATATTACAAATGGATAAACTGGGTATTGTATTTGCTCTGCTTGGCGCTGCCGCTGCGGCTCTGCTTGCCGGTGCTGGCTCCGCTGTCGGCGTTGGTATGGCCGGTGAGGCTGCTTCCGGTGTTGTAACCGAAGATCCCAATAAGTTCGGTAAGGTTCTGCTTTTGCAGCTTCTGCCCGGTACGCAGGGCATTTACGGCCTGCTGATTGCCTTTATCACCCTCTCGCAGATTGGTATTCTCGGCGGCTCTGCTGACATCAGCCTTGCAAAGGGCCTGCTTTACTTCTTCGCCTGCATGCCTATGGCAATCGTCGGTTACTGGTCGGCTATCCGTCAGGCCCGCGTTTCGGTTTCGGGTATCAATCTGGTTGCAAAAAGACCCGACCAGATGGGTAAGGCAATGATCTTCGCCGCGATGGTTGAGACCTATGCAATCCTTGCGCTGCTCATCTCGCTGCTGGCCGTTTCGGGTATTGGCGGCCTGGCAATCTAACCCCCTCTAAAAAAATTAGGAGAGCTTGTCAATGACAGGACTGGAAAAGATAATCAAACGAATCGAGGATGAAGCCCGCACCGAGGCGGATGAGGCGATTGCGCAGGCCAATGCCGAAGCCAAGGCCACGGTGGACGCAGCTGCCTCTCAGGCAAGGGAGCAAGCGAAAAAGACGCTGGAGAACGCGAAGGCGCAGGCGGACGATATCACAAATAATGCACAGTCCGCGGCACAGCTTGCAAAGCGTCAAGCACTGCTTGCGCAAAAGCAGCAGCTCATCGGCGAAACCATTGCGGATGCAAAGCGGGCCCTGCTTGACCTGCCAGATGGGGATTACTTTGACCTGATTGAGCGGCTGGTGAAGGCCAACGTCCTGCCCGGGAAGGGCAAGATCTGCTTTTCGCAAAATGACCTTGACCGCATGCCCGTAGGGTACGGCCTCAAGCTTGGGGTGCTTGCCGCAACCAAGGGGGGCGCCCTGTCCTTAGACAAAACCCCACGGGATATTGACGGCGGCTTTGTGCTTGTTTACCGCGATGAGAGTGCCGACGGAGACATCGAGATTAACTGCTCGTTCGAGGCGTTGTTCTATGCCGCCCGCGAAACGCTGCAGGACAAGGTCTCGGAAATCCTGTTTGCACAGTAGGCGTTTTACTTATCCTTTTTTGAGTTTTTAGCCGGCATGAGATAAGCCCTGTTCGTTTGGGGCTTTGGGTGCCGGAGTCAGATACGAGTAGGCTTTATCGGGGAGGAGCACCCTTGCAATAAAGCCGGAAAGGCATGGTCATAAGTATGTCCGATAACGGTTACGCCTATGCGGTCGCGCGCATTCGCGCTAAAGAGCTTGCACTGCTGAACGCGCAGATGCTCGACTCATTGATGGCGGCAAAAACCGCCTTAGACTGCGTGCGCCTTTTAGCCGAAAAGGGCTGGGGTACGGGTGACGCAAATCAGGCCCCCTACGACCTGCTCGAAGCCGAGCGGGAAAAGACATGGGCCCTGTTGCGCGAGCTTGTAGAGGACATGTCGGTGTTTGATGTGTTTTTGCTTCAAAACGACTACCACAACCTCAAGGCGGCCATCAAGCTGGTGTATACCAACCAAGACCCCGTTGGGGTGTTCAGCTCGGGCGGCACGGTAAAACCGGACCTCATCTACGATGCTGTGCGCGAGCGCAACTACGAGGCCCTGCCCGAGGATATGCGCGCGGTAGCAGAGGAAGCTTCCCTTGCCCTTGCCCATACCGCAGACGGTCAGCTGTGTGACATCATGGTAGACCGGGCGGCGCTTGAGGCAATCGAAAAGGCGGGCAGGAAGGCAGGTAAGGGGCTTATTGGCGAGTATGCCCATCTTACCGTTGCCCTTGCCAACATCAAGACGGCGGCGCGCTGCCAAAAGACAGGCAAGACCCTTGATTTTATCAAAAGGGCCCTGTGCCCGTGTAAGGGCATAGATACCGACGCGCTTGCGCAAGCGGCGGTAGAAGGCTTTGAACCGCTCTTGCAGTACCTAGAATCTACCTCCTTTGACGGTGCGTCCGAGGCGCTGCGGGTATCGTTTGCCCAGTTTGAGCGGTATGCCGACAATGCGGTGATGGATTTAATCCGCCCGCAGAAATACCATTCGTTTACGATAGAGCCGCTTGCGGCTTATCTGCTTGCGCGGGAGAACGAGCTGCGCATGGTGCGCATGATTCTCTCGGCAAAAATCAATAAACTTTCGGAGCAGTCCGTAAGGGAAAGGCTGAGGGAGATGTATGTATAGGATAGGCGTACTGGGCGACCGCGACAGCATCTACGGCTTTGCCGCCCTTGGTCTGGATGTATTTGCGGTGGATGACCCCACCGAGGCGGTGAGAACCTTCCGCAAGCTTTCGGAGGATAACTACGCCGTGCTGTATGTGACCGAGTCGCTTGCAGGGGTACTGGAAAACGAGCTTGACCGGTGTGCAAAGAACGTCTTGCCCGCAGTAATTTTGATACCCGGTGTATCGGGCAACACGGGCGCGGGTCTTAAGAGCGTGCGCAAGTGCGTAGAGCAGGCGGTCGGTTCCGATATCATCTTCGGGCCCCAGCAGTAAAAGATTTAAATTCCATTGTCCCTGAGTTTTGGGGCGGTTGCAATAACTATTCCACGGTCTCGCGCCTTTGGGGCGCGGCCGGAAAGGGTTGGATACAATGAGCACAGGTACAATCAGAAAGGTTGCCGGTCCGCTCGTTATCGCAGAGGGAATGCGCGACGCGAACATGTTCGACGTTGTGCGCGTTTCCAAGCAGCGCCTAATCGGCGAAATCATCGAGATACACGGCGACCGTGCGTCCATTCAGGTATATGAGGAAACCTCCGGTCTGGGACCGGGCGAGCCGGTGGAATCGACGGGTGCTCCGCTTAGCGTGGAGCTTGCGCCCGGCCTGATGGGCAGCATCTTTGACGGCATTCAGCGCCCTCTGGACGACATCATGCGTCTGACGGGCACAAACCTAACGCGCGGCGTGGAGATTCCCGCCCTCTCGCGCGAGAAGAAGTGGGCCTTTGTTGCCGCAAAGCAGGTGGGCGACGAGGTCACTGCGGGCGACATCATCGGCTCTGTGCAGGAGACCGAGATTGTCGAGCACCGCATCATGGTGCCCTACGGCGTTTCGGGGCAGATTGTCTCGATAGAATCGGGCGACTTCACCATCACCGAAACAATAGCGGTTATAGAGGACAACAAGGGCAGGCGCCACGAAATTACCATGCTGCAGAAGTGGCCGGTGCGCTCGGGGCGTCCGTATAAAAAGAAGCTGCCGCCCGAAATGCCGCTTGTAACCGGTCAGCGCACCATCGATACACTGTTCCCGATTGCTAAGGGCGGTGTAGCGGCAGTACCGGGCCCGTTCGGCAGCGGAAAAACGGTTGTTCAGCACCAGCTTGCCAAGTGGGCAGCTGCGGACATCGTGGTTTACATCGGCTGCGGCGAGCGCGGCAACGAGATGACTGACGTACTCAACGAGTTCCCGGAGCTTAAGGACCCCAAAACGGGCCATTCGCTCATGAAGCGCACGGTGCTTATTGCTAATACCTCGGATATGCCAGTTGCGGCGCGCGAGGCGTCCATCTACACCGGTATTACGATTGCAGAATACTTCCGCGATATGGGTTACTCGGTGGCCCTGATGGCGGATTCCACCTCCCGCTGGGCAGAGGCCCTGCGTGAGATGTCCGGTCGTCTTGAGGAGATGCCCGGCGAGGAAGGCTACCCCGCATACCTGGGCAGCCGCCTTGCCCAGTTCTATGAGCGCGCGGGTCGTGTCAATACGCTCGGTTCAGACGAGCGCGAGGGAGCGCTTTCTGTTATCGGTGCGGTATCCCCGCCCGGCGGTGATATCTCGGAGCCTGTTTCGCAGGCTACCCTGCGCATTGTAAAGGTGTTCTGGGGCCTTGATGCCCAGCTTGCCTACCGCAGACACTTCCCGGCTATTAACTGGCTGACCAGCTATTCGCTGTATGTCGACACCATGGCAAAATGGTTTACGGATAACGTCAATCCCGACTGGAACGCCCTGCGCGCATCGATGATGCGCCTGCTGCAGGATGAGGCGGAGCTTGAGGAGATTGTAAAGCTCGTCGGTATGGATGCACTGAGCCCGCCGGACCGCTTAAAGCTTGAGACCGCCCGCTCTATCCGCGAGGACTTTTTGCATCAGGACGCCTTCCACGACGTGGACACCTACAGCCCGCTTGAAAAGCAGCGTCTGATGATGAAGCTGATTCTTGAGATGTACGAAATCAGCTCGCAGGCGCTTGCAAAGGGTGTTTCGATTGATAAGCTTGTAAAGCTTCCCGTGCATGAGCGCGTGGGCCGCTTTAAGTATGCGACCATGGATAAGCTGCAGGCGGAGTATGACAGCATCATCGCCGATATGCACGCCCAGACCGAAGAGCTTGCTCTGCAGAAGGAGGAATTCTGATGCCGAAGGAATATCGTACGATAGAAGAGGTTGCAGGTCCTCTTATGCTGGTTCGCGGCGTCGAGAACGTCAACTACAACGAGCTTGGTGAAATAGAGCTTGCAAACGGCGAAAAGCGCCGCTGCAAGGTGCTTGAAATCGACGGGCCGAATGCCCTGGTGCAGCTGTTTGAAACCTCGACAGGTATCAACCTTTCCAACAGCAAGGTTCGTTTCCTTGGCCGCAGCATGGAGCTCGGCGTTTCGGAGGATATGCTCAGCCGCGTATTCGACGGCCTCGGCCGCCCCATCGACGGCGGGCCAGAGATATTGCCCGAGCAGCGCCGCGACATCAACGGTCTGCCCATGAACCCAGCAGCCCGTAACTACCCGCAGGAGTTTATCCAGACGGGTGTATCCGCCATTGACGGACTGAATACCCTTGTTCGCGGACAGAAGCTGCCCATCTTCTCGGCGTCGGGTCTGCCGCATGCAAACCTCGCCGCCCAGATTGCGCGTCAGGCAAAGGTGCGCGGCACCAGTGAGCCGTTTGCGGTTGTGTTTGCCGCAATGGGTATCACCTTTGAGGAGTCAAACTTCTTTATCGAGAGCTTCCGCGAAACAGGAGCCCTTGACCGCGCTGTGCTCTTTATCAACCTTGCAAACGACCCCGCAGTTGAGCGTATCGCAACCCCGCGTATGGCCTTAACCGCCGCGGAGTATCTTGCGTTTGAAAAGAACATGCACGTTCTTGTAATCCTCACCGACATCACCAACTACGCGGATGCCCTGCGTGAGGTTTCCGCCGCCCGCAAGGAGGTTCCGGGCCGCCGCGGCTACCCGGGTTATATGTACACCGACCTTGCATCCTTGTATGAGCGCGCGGGAAGACTCAAGGGCAAGAGCGGCAGTATTACGATGATACCCATCCTCACCATGCCCGAGGACGACAAGACCCATCCGATCCCTGACCTTACGGGCTACATCACCGAGGGGCAGATCATCCTGAGCCGTGAGCTTTACCGCAAGAACATCACCCCGCCCATTGACGTTCTGCCGTCGCTGTCGCGTCTTAAGGACAAGGGTATCGGCGAGGGCAAGACCCGTGCCGACCACGCAAACACCATGAACCAGCTGTTTGCCGCCTATGCAAGAGGCAAGGAGGCAAAGGAGCTCATGGTTATCCTCGGCGAAGCGGCGCTTACCGATATCGACAAGCTGTACGCGAAGTTTGCCGATGAATTCGAGCGCGAGTATGTTTCCCAAGGCTACGACACCAACCGCGACATCGAGGAAACACTCGCTATTGGCTGGAAGCTACTTCGCATCCTGCCGCGCAGTGAGCTTAAGCGCATCAAGGACGAGTTCCTTGACATGTACTACGAGGAGAAATAAGGGGCATAAAGTCCCATGAATCTTTATACTCCTAGCTACGAAAGGGGGTTTTTCCTTGGCAACAACTCATGTAAACCCCACCCGCATGGAGCTTACCCGCTTAAAGCGCAAGCTTGTTACCGCCGTGCGCGGACACAAGCTGCTTAAGGATAAGCGCGACGAGCTCATGCGCCGCTTTCTCGACCTCGTGCGCGAGAACAAGACCCTGCGCGAGGAGGTGGAGGCGGGTATTCTTGCCGCTAATAAGAACCTTGTGCTCGCGCGTGCCTTGATGCCGGACGAGATGGTGAACACCGCCTTTCTTGCCCCCAAGCAGGAGGTGACCATCGAGGCAGGCACCCGCAACGTCATGAGCGTGGATATACCGGTGTTTACTACAAAGACCCGCACGGCGGACGCAAACGACATCTACTCCTACGGCTTTGCGTTTACCTCGGGCGATTTAGACGACGCGGTGAAGTCGCTTGCGGACGTTCTGCCCGCCATGCTTCGCCTTGCCGAGGTGGAAAAGGCCTGCCAGCTTATGGCCGCCGAGATAGAAAAGACGCGCAGAAGGGTAAATGCCCTTGAGCACGTGATGATTCCGCAGCTGCAGGAAAACATCAAATATATCACCATGAAGCTGGATGAAAACGAGCGCAGCACCCAGATTCGCCTGATGAAGGTGAAGGATATGATTTTAGAGCAAGCGCACGGCTACAGCCAGCGGTATGAGCAAAAATAAGAAAGCTCCAAATAGAGAAAAGGACAGTGTCGGCACAACCGATACTGTCCTTTTTGCGTTTTCTATCGTATGCACCTCGGGTTTTTAAAGTGAAAGTCGCAGACTGCTTGCCCCCTTGCAATTGTTCCGCTGCGCTCAAACACGACTGCTGGCTGATAGGCGGTAAAGATGACATCGTCATTCGCGCAAAACAGGGGGCAGATCTCCTCGCAGCTGTACCGTTTGGTCGTATCATGGTAGATGCAGGTTTTCATGTCAAAGTGAATTTCTCTCTTATTGTACTGCTTCCACTCTACCTCCCAGCCCTGGGCGGGGTATTGCTTATTCATAACGGGTTTGCAAAAGGCCCGAAACAGCGCATACCCAAACGGCAGCCTTCCGAGGGGCTGGTTCTTGTCGCGCATTTTGATTCGGGAGATCTGCATAACCTCGTCTGTATATTCGTAGGCCTTATCGGCGGTAGCCCCATACTCCTTGAAGGTGAGATATATGGCGATAGCCGGCAGCATATTGGTGTGAAGATGCCAGCGGATGTACTTGTTGCCCTTATCGTCAGATTCGCGTATCATGCGGGTTAGCTTGTTTTTCGCAATGTCACGCAGCTTTTCTGCATCATCCGGCCCGAATTTATCAACACAATAGGCGTAGAAATGCGGAAAACTCGTTTTGTCAAATCCCATATCGGAACATCCCCCGATGCGATATAAAGGTTTATGTCAGTATATCATGGAAAGCATTCTTTACACAATGGAAAGCATTTGCTGTTGGAATATTTATGAAAATTTGATACTATCATCTTTGCTAAGAGAATAAAAACGAGTTTTTTAGACACTTATGCTATAGCGGATAAAGCCGATAGCGCATCTTCGGGCGATATCCAGGCAAAAAACGCACATACTGTTTTTGTGTACATATGCGCAAAACAGGTAAGGATTATATAAAAACGGGAAAAGCAAAGGATGTAAGCGATGGACAGCATTGTTCTGAATGTTTTGCAAAAGGAGGTTCGACTGACAAGGCGGCTTAGCCTGCGGATATTCGACCTCATGTTTGTATTTGGGATTACCCTTGTGGGGATGATGGTGCGCCTTGTGCTGTTTGATATCACATCGGGTGATTACGTTGACTTTCTGTTCCCCTGGTATAACGAACTTGCCGCAGTGCCGGGATGGAAAGCGCTCGGGCTTTCGGTGGGCAACTACAACGTGCCCTATCTCTACCTCATGAAGCTCATGACCCTGCTTCCGATGGACAGCCTCTATGCAATCAAGCTCTTTTCGGGCATCTTTGACTTTTTTGCGGCAATCGCAATGTCCTTCCTTGTCTTGCGGCTGACCCAGAGCAGAAGCTATGCCATAGGTGCATATGCCGTGACGCTCCTCGCCCCGACTGTGGTGCTCAACGGGGCGGCGTGGAGTCAGTGCGACATCATCTACTCATTCTTTTTGCTGCTATGCGTGGGCGCGTTTATTAAGGAGCGGCCGATTTTAGCGTCCGTCTTTTTCGGTGTCGCCTTTTCCTTTAAGCTGCAGGCTGTGTTTTTACTGCCCCTGCTTGCGTGGATGTGGCTGGCAGGGAGGGTAAAGATTAAGCACCTGCTTGTTATCCCCGCTGTGTACTTTGCTTTTTTGATTCCCGCGTGGGCGGCGGGCAGACCCTTACGGGAGCTGCTAACCATCTACGTCGACCAAACCAGCGAGTACGAGACAAGGCTTTCGATGAATTACCCGAACCTTTACACCTTCCTAAACGGGCGGTCTGTTAAGGAGTATTCGGCGGCGGGTATACTCATAACCATCGGTGTGATTGGACTTATGTTGTACTATATGTATGAAAGATCCGCGCGTATAACGCCCGAACTGATTGTGACCTTTTCGCTTTTGTCAGCGATGACGATTCCGTTTTGCCTGCCCTTTATGCACGACCGCTACGGCTTTGTGGCGGATGTATTGGTTATCCTCTACCTGTTTTTGCGGCCTTCCCGCTGGCCGGCGGCTGTTGGGTTTACGCTGATTTCCCTGTGCGCCTATGCGCCCTTCCTGTTCGGTGCCGAGCCCATAAAGCTTGAGTATGCGGCGGTGGGGTATGCGTTTTGCATCGGCTATGTCGCAGCAGATTTGGTAAGGCAGTTAAAGGATAACGGTCAAACAGTGTAGAAATGTAAAATAGCTATATAAATGGGGAACGGCTTAAACCTTCGGGTTTGTCGTTCCCCTTGTCTTGCCTTTTTGCAAGGATAGGTAGGACCTCATAAATCCCTTTTTGCCAGCATAACAATTGCAGTAGAAGCTAAAGGCTAAAGGGGTGTTGATATGCGCAGGCGGTCAAAAGTCATCGCGGCAGTTCTTGCGATGATATGCACGGGGCTTACCCTGTCCGCCTGCGCAGGCAATTCAAAGACCATCCGCCTCGGCGTAAACTTAGAGCTGACGGGTCGGCTTGCATGGTACGGGGAAGCGACCCTGTCCGGCATTAAGCTTGCGGTGGAGGAGATTAACCGCGCAGGCGGGGTGAGCGGCAGACCCATAGAGCTCATGGTGCTGGATAACCGGTCGGAGAACGCGGACGCAGCCCTTGCCGCTATTCGGCTGGCAAAACGCGGCAGGGTGACTGCCATCATCGGGCCGTCGACCTCGGGCGGGGTAAAGGCATCACTTGCCACCGAAAGCGGGGTGCCGATTATTGTACCATCCGCCACGGCAGACACCCTTGTGCCGCAGTCGGCAAAGCAAAACGAGATGATACGCCTGTGCTACACCGATACGATGCAGGGCGGGGCGGTGGCACAGTTCGCCGCCAAGATGGGCTACAAGCGGGCGGCAATGCTTATTGAATCCTCCAGCGACTACGCCCGCGGGATGAGCGATGCCTTTGCGGCCGTGTTTAAACGTCTGGGTGGGGAGATTGTCACCACCGAGTACTACACCGGCGGGGAGACAGATTTCGGCGGGGTAATCGCACGTCTTAAAGCTAAGCAGTTTGATGCATTGTTTCTGCCCGCCTACTATACCGAAGCAGCACTTATTATACGTCAGCTTGCCGAGCAGGGGGTCCACATTCCGATACTCTCCGGCGATGCATTTGATGCCCCAACCCTCGATGAGCTGGTAGGAAACGACGCGGTGCTAAACGACATCTATTACTCAAACCACTATGCACAGGATGACGGTGATACATCGGCGTTTGCAAACCGCTATTATGAAGCCTACGGCAAGTACCCGCCCGCCTATGCGGCCTTGGGGTACGATTGTGCCCATCTGTTTGCCTACGCCCTGCAGCAGACCGAGGGCAAGACTAGCGGGGAGCTACTCGCTATGCTCGCCCACACCGTGGAGTACGAAGGGGTAACGGGCAGTATTACCATCGACGAAAACCATAACGCCCACAAGCAGGTGTACATCATCGCCATCAATAACGGCGTGCGGCAGGGCGTGGATGTCATAGAGCCCGCCGTCAACCTGCGGCAGCAATCAATGAGCAGGCGGGGGTCTACCCACCTGTTTGTGAACACAGACTGGGAGGGGTACGATGCTTTGGCTTGAACAGCTCGTTTCGGGGCTTTCGGTCGGGGCGGTGTACGCCTTGATTGCGCTTGGATATACGCTGGTGTTCGGGGTGCTGAGGCTTATTAACCTCGCCCACTGTGATGTGATGATGGTAGGGGCCTATGCGGGCTACCTTTGCGCTGTCTATCTCAAAACGGGGTTTGTGGTTTCGGCGGCGGTCGCTGCACTTGTGTGTGCGGCCCTCGGGCTTGTAATTGAGCGGTTTTGCTACCGCCCCCTGCAGTCAACAAAGGGGATGCCCATACTGGTGGTAGCACTCGGGGTATCGCTTTTGCTGCAGTACGGCATCATGCTCATATTTGATGCGGGGGCACGTGCCTATCCGTCCGGATTTGTGGGCGGCGTTGTGCAGATAGGCGGGGTTAGTATTGCAGGATCAAAGCTGTGCGCGCTGATTCTCGGCATCGTGTTTACCGCCCTCTTGCAACTTATGCTCACCAAGACCCGGGCGGGCAGGGCCATGCGGGCGGTGGCGGATGACAAGGTAGCCGCAAGGCTGTGCGGTATAAAGGAGCAGGGGGTCGTAAGCCTTGCCTTTGCGGTGGGGTGCGCCCTGGCGGGGATTGCGGGTGCGGTTTACGGCTCGATGTACCTCTTAAGCCCTCTCATGGGGGTTGCCCCGGGGCTTAAGGCCTTTGCTGCGGCGGTCATCGGGGGTATCGGCAGTGTGCCGGGGGCGGTGCTGGGCGGATTTGCTTTAGGGCTTGGCGAGGCCTTTGCAGGAGCAGTGTTTGGCACGGCAAGCCGCGATATAGTGTCCTTTGCATTGCTCATCGGGTTTTTACTCATCCGCCCGGGAGGAATTATGAACTTAGGCGCGGATACACGCTAGCAAGATACATGGGGGATAGGCATGAAACACCGCACGCTTTCAACCGGATACTTTGCCGCCTGCGTCGCGGTGCTGTTACTCATACTGCTGATTGACCGCGACGGGTACTCCTCGGCGGTCCTTTCGCGCATGCTGCTTGCTGCCGTGATGGCGGGAGGCCTTGATTTGTGCGTAGGAATGGCGGGTCAGCTCAGTCTTAGTCAGGCTGTGTTTATGGCTGCGGGTGCCTACGCCTGCGCGGTGGTGACAAGGGCGATGCACGGTGGGTTCGGCGCCCTTGCAGGGCTTGTGGTGGGGACACTATGCGCAGCATTGGTTGCCCTGCCGCTGGGGGCTATTGTCCTGCGGCTAAAGGGAGACTACCTTGCCGTTGCGACCATGGGCCTTGGGGAGATTGCCCGCGTGGTACTCGAGAACAACAAGACGCTCGGCGGGGCTGCCGGGCTTTATGATATCCCGCGGTTTACAACACCCGTCGCTGCGTATCTAGCTGCCTTTTTGTGCGCGACCGGGTGCCTGTGGTTTGCCTCGTCGCGCAGCGGGTTTTTGTGCCGCGCCATGGGGCAGGATGAGGTCGCTGCCGAGGCAGTCGGGGTCAACACGTTTGGGGTGAAGCTGTTTGCGTTCACGCTTGCGGCGGGTCTTACCGGCCTTGCAGGGGGCCTGTATGCCGGTCTGCTCGGGTTTATCAGCCCCAAGGACTTTACCTATGCGCGGTCGGTGGATATCCTGGCGGCGGTTGTAATCGGCGGTACGGGAACCGTCATCGGGCCTATGCTTGCGGCAATGGCCTTGGAGGCCCTTGCCGCACTGCTGCAAAGCGTTGCAAACCTGCGCATGATCCTTTATGCACTCATACTCATTGTATATACTATTGTGAAATATACAAAAGGGGGGCGAGTGAAGTGCCGCTCCTGACCGCAGACGGGGTATACAAACGCTACGGAGGGGTGACGGCGGTTGCCGGTGTATCTCTTTCGATTGTGCGCGGCGAGTGCGTGGGGGTCATCGGTTCAAACGGGGCGGGCAAGACCACCCTGTTTCAGCTCCTCACGGGCTTTGAGCACCCTGATGAGGGCCAGATATTCCTATACCCACATAGCAAAGGGCAGGATGCAGGCCGAAAAAGCGGCGGGATAGCGGTACATACCTCACAGGCCCATCGCCTGGCGCGGGCAGGGGTGGGCAGGACCTTTCAGAACCTAAGGTTGTTTGAGGAATTGACCGCCCGCGAGAATATACAGGTAGCAATATTGTCGCTTAGAATAACAAGCTTTGATGTGGACGCCCTGCTGAAAGAGCTCGGCCTTGCTAGTGCTGCCGATACCATGGTGTGCAGCCTGCCCTACGGAACGCGAAAGTTGTGTGAGCTCGGGCGGGCAGTCGCCGTGGCATCGAGCGGGTGCGGGCTTTTGTTTTTAGATGAGCCCTGCGCCGGATTGTGCGAATCGGAGTCGGAGGCCCTTGTCTATCTGCTGAAGGACCTCAAAAGCCGGTACGGGCTTACGCTGTTTGTGATTGAGCACCATATGTCCTTTGTGCAAACCCTCTGTGACCGCCTGTATGCGATGGATCAAGGGAAGATAATTGCCCAAGGAGCGCCGCAGCAGGTCTTTATGGATGCTGCGGTTAAGCAGCTCATTTTGGGTACTATTTGATTTACTCTGCAAGATTTGAGTATTTTGAGTATGAAGGGAGAGCTGCCCGTGCTGAGGGTTGAAAACATCTGTGTGAAGTATGGGCAGGTCACCGCGGTGCACGATGCAAGCCTATCTGTGCAAAAGGGGGAGGCTGTCGCCCTGCTCGGTGTAAACGGGGCGGGCAAAAGCACCGTTATGCTTGCTATAGCCGGTGTTCTGCCGCTTAGCAGGGGGCGGGTTTTATACGACAAGGGAGCGGGTAGCAGGATAGAAAGTACAGGCAAGGTTTTGCATCCCAATAAAGAGAACGCCTATTCAGGTCAAGGCATGGATAAGCAGCAGGGTGATACTGCCTACACCGACATTTCAGACCTGAGCACCCAAGACCGCCTGCGGTTGGGGCTTGCCCTTGTGCCGGAGGGGCGCAGGGTGTTTCATCTGTGCACGGTTAAGGAGAACCTGCTTATCGGGGCGCACACGAAGAAGGAAAACGTAGTAGAGGAAATCGAGCGGATGTATCGCCTCTTTCCGGCGCTTTATGAAAAGCGGGGCGCTTTGGCGGGCACTCTTTCAGGCGGACAGCAGCAGATGCTTGCCATCGCCCGCGCCTTGATGAGCAGGCCTAAGTTCCTTTTGCTCGACGAGCCGACCATGGGACTTTCGCCTGCCCTGTGCAACGAGGTGTACGCCTTTATCAAAAACAGGCACAAGGAGGATTTGACGGTTCTCGTCTCCGGCGAAGGGGGAGGAGACCTGCTAAAGGTATGCGACCGCGCGCTTCGCATTGTAAATGGGGTACTAAGGTAGAAAACCGAAGGTTAATCACAGCAGAAATTAAACATCCCCAAAAAAGTGAGCCTTAGTCGGGTAAATTTTCCGCCGGAATAAGGCTAATATTTATGTTTGCTTGTGAAAATCGAACAGGTTTACCTAAATCTATCCAAAATTCTAACTTCTATCATATGGAATATTATGCAATAGTCAGTATAAATTCGACGAAAAAATCATCCGCATGGTGCACAATGCTAAAAATGCTTGAGCCTATGCGGAATTTGTGAACTGAATATTGCTTTTCTTTTAACAGATGAAGTATAATGAAATCAATAAGTTCTGAAGAGGATTACCGAGGCAAACCGCTTTGCGTAATCCTTTCTGATTTCAAAAACAGGAGGAAGTTTGATGGAGCGATTCTTTAAACTCAAGGAAAACGGCACTACTGTTTCCACCGAGATTATGGCGGGTGTTACCACGTTCTTTACGATGGTTTACATCATCTTTGTAAACCCGAGCGTGCTTTCCGCCACCGGCATGCCCTGGGGCGCAGTTTTCCTTGCAACAATCATCGCTGCTGCGATCGGCACGCTTGTTATGGGTCTGTTTGCAAACGTACCGTATGCGCAGGCACCCGGTATGGGACTCAACGCATTCTTTACTTACACCGTATGCTTCGGACTTGGCTTTACCTGGCAGCAGGCGCTGGCAATGGTATTCCTTTGCGGTGTCATCAACATCATCATTACGGTCACAAAGATCCGCAAGAGCATCATTAAGGCAATCCCTGAGAGTATTCAGAATGCCATCGGCGGCGGTATCGGTATCTTCGTCGCTTACATCGGTATTAAGAATGCAAACCTACTTCAGTTCCTCTCCGACAACACCAACCTCGTTTCGGTAAACGGAGAAGCCTTCGCGGCAGATGCAACCTATACCGGCATCTTCTCGGCAGTAACCAACGGCGGCATCGTTCCCGAGCTCGTTAAGTTCAACACCCCCGGTGTTCTGCTTGCACTTATCGGTCTTCTTATTACAGTTGTGCTGTTAATACTCAAGGTTAAGGGTGCTATCCTCATCAGCATTCTTGCAACAACCGTAATCGGCATCCCGATGGGTATTGTTGACGTTTCCTCCGTTTCCATTTCTTTTGCTTCTTTGGGTGAATCCTTCGCACAGCTCGGCACCACCTTCGGCGCTGCTTTCGGTCCTGAGGGTCTGGGTTCCCTGTTTGCTGACCCCGCTAAGATTCCCCTTGTTCTGATTACCATCTTTGCATTCAGCCTTTCCGATACCTTCGACACCATCGGCACCTTCATCGGTACCGGTCGTCGTGCAGGCATCTTCAGCGAAGAGGATCAGAAGGCGCTTGAGAACAGCACCGGCTTTAAGTCCAAGATGGATAAGGCCCTGTTTGCTGACGCTATTGCAACCTCCATCGGCGCTGTTATCGGAACCTCCAACACCACTACCTATGTTGAGAGTGCTGCAGGTATCGGCGCAGGCGGCCGCACCGGTCTTACCAGCGTGGTAACCGCTATCCTGTTCCTGCTCTGCTCCTTCCTTGCTCCGGTTGCCGGCCTCGTTCCTGCGGCTGCAACTGCTCCCGCACTGATCGTAGTTGGCGTTATGATGCTCAGCGCATTCAAGGATATCAAGTGGGACGACTTCGAGGAGGCTGTTCCTGCCTTCTTTGCTGGTATCTTTATGGCTCTGTGCTACAGCATCTCCTACGGTATTGCTGGCGGCTTCATCTTCTACTGCATCGTGAAGCTCTGCAAGGGCATGATCAAGGAAGTTCATCCCATCCTTTGGGTTTCCGCTCTCCTGTTCGTAGTAAACTTTGTCGTTTTGGCATTCATCTAACCCATAAATCTCAAGAGGTGAACGGTGTAAAGCCCGTTCACCTCTTTTTGTATACCGAAAACCACGCGTTAGACGCGTGGTTCAAAAGAGCTTAAGCGATAAGGAAGAAATAAAAACTCCTTTTGCTAAAATAGAGAAGCGGTTTGCCAACTGACATCTCTAAAGCAAAA
>JAEZKF010000016.1 GCA_023415575.1 Bacillota bacterium | reverse complement strand
CATTTGGCATCTATGGCCAAAAAGGTGCAATTGAGGTAGGCTTTGATGCTGACATTGTCATAGTTGACCCGGAGATGGAATGGGAAATCACTCCCGAATCACTTCATTATGTCAATCAAATCTCTGCATTTGTAGGGCTCAAGGGTAAGGGATATCCAGAACTGACAATTGTCCGTGGTCAGGTTGCTGCAAAGCAAGGCCAGATTGTTGGTGAAAAAGGATTTGGTCATTTGGTGCGCAAGCATAAATAAATAGCTGTTATACCTGCTCCAACTGAATTAACTATGACAGAATTATTGAGGAGGATACAATAATGAGTAGTAAATTGATTGAAAAGGTAGATATCCGTAAGGAAATTGCCGAAAAGGCAAACCCAGAGCTTTTACCCAATAAAGAAAGGATTATGGGCAATATATCCTATACTGCTGCGTTTTTAGGCGGATGCGTATCAATTGGAACATTCTCGATGGGCGCAAGCCTCATGGGCGTACTCAACTTCTTTCAGGCTATTGTGGCAATGGCAATTGGCTGCACAGTAATTGCGGTAGCATTAACTTTTTGCGGTAAAGCAGGACACAAATATGGTATTCCCTATACCATTCAGGCTCGTTCAGCATTTGGTACACAAGGTGCAAGAATTCCGGGTTCACTTCGCGCAATCCCTGCAATTGTGTGGTTTGGTTTTCAAAGCTGGGTAGGTGCAGGTGCTCTTAACTCCTGTATGAAGACAATTTTTGGATTTGATAATCTTCCCATTATGTTTGTGCTTTTTACGGCATTACAGGTTGCTTTGGCTATCAAAGGCTTTAAGGGTATTAAATGGCTGGAAAATATAGGTTGCATTTTCATTTTGATTACGTTGGGATATATGTTCTATGCTGTGTATACAAAATACAATACTGAAGTTTTGACTCAGATTGTTAATGTACCGGGTACTTGGGGGCTACCCTTCTGGGGCGGTACTACTGCATTCTTGGGCATTTACTCAACCATGATTCTCAATGCTTCCGACTATTCTCGTGAGTACAAAAAAGAAGCGGGCTCTTTATTAACCGGCTCTATTTATTGGATTGCAATTTTGCCTGTTACCTTATTTATGGGACTAATTGGTCTCATGGTTTCTGGTGCAACAGGAAGTGCAGACCCGGTTGCAGTTTTCTCCAGCACCCTAGACAATAAGTTCTTGACAATCGTTACACTAATATTTGTAGCATTTGCTCAGGTTACAACCAATGTATTAAACAATATCGTTCCTCCCGTTTATGTTATTATGGATATCTTCAAGTTCTCCTTTAAAAAGGCTGCAATTGCCGTGGGCTTGCTGTCTGTCCTTACTTGCCCCTGGATTCTTGTAACCGATAAGTCTGCTGGCGGATTGTCTTTGTTTGTTCAAATTTATTCGGCGTTCCTTGGGCCCATTTTTGCAGTGCTGATTGTAGATTACTTCTTCCTCCGTAAGCAGGCACTAAATTTGGATGATTACTATGAAGTAAATGGTGCATTTAATGGCATTAACTGGGCCGGGGTTATTGCAATTGCAGGCGGTGCTGTAGTTTCCTTGTGTTTTGTTCAAATTTCATGGTACGTAAGCTTGATTCCCACCGGACTCATTTACTTTATTCTCATGAAGAAGCTAAAAGGTTCTGAGCGTTTTTGCAAGGGCACAATTTTAGAAAAATAAATTTTATAGATTAGTGCACGGCATCTATATTCAACAATATAGATGCCGTACATTTTTATTGTAATCAGAATATGGCAAATTATGGATTTATTTACAATACTGATATTTTAGATGTAGGTTATAACTAAAAAAAATCTTTTTTTTAAATTATTTTGTTAATTGAATTGCAATCGGTTTCTTTATATAATTGTAGTAACCTAAAACGTGGTCGACCACACGCGGTAGTTTAGAGACTGAAAGGGGGAGCAAAATGTACGACCTACTCGTAAAAAATGGCAAACTGGTAACTCCTGCCCGCATTTTTGAAGCAAATGTTGCTATAAAAGATGGCAAGTATGCAGCTTTTTTAACAACAGGTAATGAACCTGATGCGAAAGAGGTAATTGATGCAAAGGATAATTTGGTTTTTCCTGGTATTATTGATTGCCATGCACATTTAAACGAACCTGGCTTTGAGTATCGAGAAGACTTTGCAACCGGAAGCAGAGCGGCTGTAGCCGCCGGCTGTACCACCCTTATTGATATGCCGCTCAATAATGATCCATCACTGATGAATACGGATATTTTTGACCTGAAGCTTCGTAAAGTTTCTGAGCATTCTATGGTAGATTTTGCTTTTTGGGGTGGCATCGTCGGGGACTACGACAATACCGCAGACTCAATCAAAAATAATATTAATGATTTAGTTGATTTACATCAGCGCGGTGTGGCAGCTTTTAAAGGCTTTACTTGCCCAAATGGTGATTTGTTTCCAACAGTCAATATGGGTCATGTCCGCAAAGCATTAGAGGTGCTCAAACCTTATGGCGCATTGTGCGGCTTTCATTGCGAGGAGTTTGGTCAGGTATTAGAGCGTGAAAAAGAAGCCAAGGCAAGAAATAATCGTACAGAACAAGAAAAAATCAGAGATTTTTTGGATGCACATGATGTGTGGACAGAATATGTAGCCACTAAAAATGTTATAGACATGGCCAGGGCCACCGGCGGACGCGTACATATCTGTCATGTAAGCCACCCCCTGGTTGCGCAGGTGGTAAAGGACGCAATACACGAGGGACTTCCTGTTACAGCCGAGACATGCCCTCATTACCTTGGTTTTACAGAGGAGTTTGTATTTGAAAAAGGCGCACCTGCAAAATGCACACCTCCAATGCGGAAGCAGGAAGACATGGAAAAGCTCTGGGACTATGTCTTAGACGGCACCTTGTCTTGCATTGGCAGCGATCACTCTCCGGCTGCTGATCATGAAAAAGATAACTCAACTAAGGATATATGGCATGCTTGGGGCGGGTTAAACGCCATTCAATTTTTCCTCCCCATGGTGTTTGATATGGTTGTGAACAAAAAGAGGCTTTCTCCCACCTTAATAGCAAAAGTTATGGACTATAATCCTGCAAAGATTTTTGGTCTGTACGGTAAAAAAGGAGCTTTTGAGTTAGGCTTTGACGGAGATATTGTTATTGTTGACCCAAACAAAGAATGGAAATGTGAGCAGGAAAAGCTTTTGACAAAAGGCCACGTATCTTGCTTTGATGGGCTTACCGGAACAGGTGCTGCTGTTTACACCATTATTCGTGGCAAGGTGGTAGCGCAAGATGGTATGTACAAAGAAGACGCCCTTGGTTATGGTGAGTTTGTAAGACCGGTTGAACATATTTGAAAATTCAATAAAAAGAATTGCTTTTAGGAGGATTCAAAATGAGTACTGAAAATAAGGTTACTGTTGATTCTGCAGCAAATATTGAACATACCGATACTCTGGCTCCTATTCCGGCAGAAAAAAGAATTCTTGGCTTGCCTTCTTATACCTTTATGTGGTTAGGCGGTTGTATTTCAATCGGTACTTTTACATTGGGGTCAAGTTATGCAAGCAGCGGTCTTAATTTAATTCAAATAGCCATTGCGATATGTCTTGGTTCGTTAATTCTGATTGCGGGGCTAGTATTAAACGATAAAATGTGTTATACCACCGGTATTCCGTATGTTTATCAGCTGCGAAATTCTTTTGGTGCCAAAGGCTCAGTTCTACCTGCAGTTCTTCGTGCACTCCCTGCGTTAATCTGGTTTGGCGT
>JAEZKF010000031.1 GCA_023415575.1 Bacillota bacterium | reverse complement strand
TACGGGCGGCAAGTAACAGTCTTACGCAGTTGGCAGACCGTATTACGCGTTTGACGCGTCCGCGAAGAACAGAGGGCTATGCCCGCATGTGAAATACCCCCGGCTTTGCCGGGGGATGCTTATTCATATAGGGGTGCTGTGGGGGGTTATATTGCGTCAAGCGCCCTGCTTAAGTCGTCGATGAGGTCCTGTACATCCTCTACGCCGATGGAAAGACGGATATCCTCGGGGAATACGCCCGCAGCCGCCTGCTCCTCGGGGGAGAGCTGCTGGTGGGTGGTGGAAGCCGGATGGATGACAAGAGACTTTGCGTCAGCCACGTTTGCAAGCAACGAGAAGATTTCAAGACTGTCAATAAGCTTTCTTGCCTGCTTGACGTCGCCCTTGATGGAGAAGGTAAAGATAGACCCTGCGCCCTTGGGCAGGTATTTCTGAGCAAGTTCATAGTACTTGCTTGACTTAAGCCCCGGGTAGCTGACCGACTTTACCTTGGGATGGGCCTCCAAGAATTCCGCGACCTTTTGCGCGTTCTCCACATGGCGCTGTACGCGCAGAGAAAGGGATTCAAGCCCCTGCAGGAACAAGAAGGCGTTAAAGGGCGAGAGGGAAGCGCCGGTATCACGCAGAAGCTGCGCGCGAATCTTTACTGCATACCCGATGTTGCCGAGCTCTGCGTACTTGATGCCGTGGTAGCTCTTATCGGGGGTGGTAAAGCCGGGGAACTTGCCGTTTGCCCAGTTAAAATTACCGCCGTCTACAATGATGCCGCCAATCGAGCTGCCGTGACCGCCGATAAACTTGGTGGCAGAGTGAACCACGACGTTTGCACCGTGCTCAATCGGACGGAAGAGGTAAGGGGTAGCAAAGGTGTTATCCACAATCAGGGGGACGCCGTTATCGTGTGCAATCTTAGCAACCGCGTCACAGTCAATGACGTTGATGCCCGGATTACCGAGTGTCTCGATAAAAATAGCCTTGGTCTTTTCATTGATTGCACGCGCAAAGTTCTGCGGATCCTCTGGGTCAACGAAAATGGTGTTGATGCCGAATTTGGGCAGGGTGTCGGCAAACAGATGATATGTACCGCCATACAGGGTGCTTGCGGCGACAATCTCGTCACCGGCGCCTGCGATGTTGAGTACGGCATAGGTAATAGCCGCGGAGCCGGATGCGGTAGCAAGGCCGGCAGAACCGCCCTCGAGAGCCGCAACGCGCTGCTCAAACACATCTACAGTGGGGTTGGTCAGGCGGGAGTAGATATTGCCCAGCACCTTTAGAGCAAAGCGTCCCTCTGCCTCATCGGTATTCGGAAACACATAGGATGTAGTCTGGTAGATGGGAACGGCACGAGCGCCGGTTGCAGGATCGGGGGTTTGACCTGCATGCACCTGCAGGGTATCAAAACGTAGTTTCTTCTCACTCATAATTAAATTAACCACCTTTCAAATAATTAAAGCCGTTTTGACAAGTTTACGTCTTTTGGTCTTAGATTTGATGTGAAACATCAGTCTGCCTTTCGTGTGGCTTTTAACTGCACATTATCCCTGTTGCGGTGGTTACGTATCGGCTGCTTGACGTATGTAGCTTCATGCCGCACCTCCTAGTATTCATATATTTCATATATGCTTTATATGGATGATACACTGTATTTTCCTTTTTGTCAACACCTATTTGCGGATTATTTTGATTTTCTTGATATTTTAGGATTTACAAGGAACAGCCTTGTGCCTTCATATTAAAGAGAGAAAATGGGAATACCCTCTTTACAAGAACATATGTTCTATGGTATGATAGTGCCATAGAAAGGCGGTTGCATGGTTATGGACGTCTTTAGTAAACTACAGGTTTTAACCAGAGGCGCAAAGTACGATGTTGCATGCACCTCAAGCGGAGTGGACCGCAAGGCTCAGCCCGGCGGTATCGGTAACTCGGTGGCGTGCGGCATCTGCCACAGCTTTGCGGGGGACGGGCGGTGCATATCCCTGCTCAAGGTGCTCCTTAGCAACGCCTGCATCTACGACTGCAAATACTGCGTCAACCGGCGTTCGAATGATGTGCCGCGCGCGACCTTCTCACCGCGCGAGCTTGCCGACCTTGTTATCAGCTTTTACCGCCGAAACTATATCGAAGGCCTGTTTTTAAGCTCGGGTGTCATCAAAAACCCCGATTACACCTGCGAGCAGATGATAGAGGTTTTGCGCCTGTTGCGCGAGGAGTACCGCTTTAGCGGCTACATCCACGCAAAGGCGATACCGGGAGCAGACAACGAGCTGCTGGCCCGCATGGGGCTTTTGGCCGACCGCATGAGTGTGAACATCGAACTGCCCTCCCAGCAGAGCCTTTCGCTGCTCGCGCCCGATAAATCCAAACATTCCATCCTTGGTCCAATGGGCTTTTTGACGGGGCGTATTCGGGAAAGCAAGGCCGAGATGGTTCGCTACCGCGCAACACCCGACTTTGTCCCCGCAGGGCAGAGTACGCAAATGATCATCGGTGCCACCCCCGACACCGATTACCAGATACTCAACCTTTCCGAAAGCTTATACAAGCGCTATGGTCTAAAGCGCGTCTTCTACTCGGCCTACATTCCGGTATCGGATAACCCGCTGCTGCCCGCACCTACCACAAAGCCGCCGCTCTTGCGGGAACACCGGCTTTATCAGGCGGACTGGCTTTTACGCTTTTACGGCTTTGAAGCGCGGGAACTGCTTGACCAGAACCATCAGGACTTTAACCCCTATTTAGACCCAAAATGCAACTGGGCCCTTAACCATCTTGAACAGTTCCCGATTGAGGTCAACCGGGCGCCATATGAGCTGTTGTTGCGGGTGCCGGGCATCGGCGTAAACAGCGCGCGCCGAATCCTCACCGCGCGGCGAGTGGGCCCGCTTAGCTTTGACGATTTAAAAAAGCTAGGTGTCGTCCTCAAGCGCGCACAGTATTTTATCCTATGCAAGGGGCGGGCCATCGACGGACTCAAGATTACAAACGACGCAATCCTGCGCGCTTTGATGAGCGACCGCGCCCTTGCCATGTACCGCAGCAACGAGCCGTATTCATACGAAACCGAGCAGCTTACGTTTTATTCACAGCCGCAGCTTTCAAGCCATGAGGGGGATGCAAGGGCGGCCTTTCCGGTATTGATAAAGGAGGAGTTGCAAAAATGCCTGACCGGTCAGATGTAGTGTACCGTTACGACGGCAGCTTTGAGGGGTTTTTGTGTTGCGTGTTTGAAAGCTATGCCTGCAAGGAAATCCCCGAGGCCATCCTCTCTCCAATCTGCGTGCAGGAGACGATGTTCCCCGTCAAAGAGATTGTCACCGATGTGTCCCGCGCCCGGCGCGTGGCAGCTGCCATCCCGCAGAAGATGGGCAGGGAAGTCCTGCCCTTTATCCAACGCGCCTTTTTGACCTGCTTAAATGATAAGGAACACTACATCCTATTGTTTCTACGCATCGGCTTTCAGGTCGGGCCGCAGGTGATGAGCATGCTTGCAAACGACACAGTAGATGTCCTAACCAAGGCAGTCCGTTATCTTGAGCGGGAGGCAAACCTCTTTCGGGAGTTTATCCGGTTTTCGGAACACGGCGGCGTACTCGTAAGCGAGATTGAGCCAAACAACATCGTGCTCCCGCTTATCATGCAGCATTTCTGCGACCGCCTGCCCGAGGAGCGCTTTCTCATACACGACATCACCCACGGCATGGCGCTTGCCTATGAGCCCTACCGTGCTACGATACTTCCCATCGAATCCCTCGAAATCCCCGAGCCGGATGAGCAGGAGCTTGCTATGCGCAGGCTGTGGCAGTTGTTTTACGATACCATTGAAGTCGAGGGACGCCACAACCCCAAGTGCCGCATGGGCCATATGCCCAAGCGGTACTGGAAGCACCTGACCGAGTTTGACCGCCCCCTGCGCACCACTTGCGGCAAACCTTCCTTATCAGCCAACCATGGCGCAATGCTTTTGCCCGACCGCACCGTCCCTCCATATTACCCCAAAACGGCATACCTAAGAGGCTAGCGGTTTTGGACGGGTAGGCATCCTTACTTATGCCAATCTCCTTTCCATAGACGTTCACAGTTCCCCGCAAAGCGGCCTTTCGGAGTAACATCCGAAGGGTCGCTTTGCATTGTGTAGGAAAATGAGAAATCTCCGCGCGTGCCATGCACACTTGGCTTGTTTCCATAATATGATGTACAAGGGCCGTGCTCACGGCTTTTTTCGTCATATTTTTCTATTACAGAGCCGGGGGGAATGGTATGAATTCAGGCAGAGGCTATCAATACGGCGGGCTGGAAACGGTTCGCACGCGGTTTGGAGAACAGCGTGCCATAGAGACCTTTGCGCAGGCGGCGCAGCGCAATAAGGCACAGGCGGCTGCGATGGCTAACGACCAAACACTGCGCTTTCGCACCTTTTTTGTCCTTATCCCGCATATCAAGACATATAAAATCAATTCTGAGCTCAACGAGCGCGGACGCATCGCGCTAAGGTTTTGCGCCGAGATGCTCGCAGACGAGGAGTTAAAAGAGTACACACAAAACGTAACACTTACCGGTAATGAGAATCTGCACAACGTGCTTAAGTGGATGATCCGTACCGGCACGCAGGACGACGGCGCCGATCAGGACTACGCCAAGGTGCTTGACAACGCGGCGGCCCTTTTAGCGGACCGGTATCACGATACCTCGGTTTTGCCGCTTCTTGTGGATATGCTGTTCCGGCGTGCCCGTAACGGGTATAACATCCACGACCTTTCGTGGGCCTTGTTCCACCGGGGAGACCCGCATATGCTCAGACTTGTGGCAAGCTATCTGCGCACAGAGCGGGCGCAGGATTATGAGCTTGCGTGTTCCATTTTGCACCTAAATCCACTTTCAAACGAAGAGCGTGCCCAAGGGCGGCAGAGACAGTATGAGCGCTACCTTGCATGGCTGAATGATAACTACGACTACCTCTTTCCCACTGAAGAGAGCTTTCAGCTAAAGAGCGACCCGGAGCCCTTTGCGGTGGACGTGGCGGCAAAGTATCTCGTGCGCCCGACTATGAAAAGGGAGTGGGGGGCCGCATCGCCCGCAATGGCTTCAATGCAAGCCCCTAACCTGCCGCGCGAGTTTCTTAAGCTCAGTGAAGCCGAGCAGGAGCTTTTGGCAGCTTATTCGCACAACCTGCATCGGAAAAACCGGGCGGATTGGAACCGGTTCATCGCTCTCTCGGTATCTGAGCAGCTAAACGAGGCGAAGCAGAACATGCAAACAGGAGGGACACGATGATTACGATAGCAGGACGCCCCTCTGAACCCGCAAGCCTTGTGGATGAGTTTCCGGCAGACGGTGTCGAGCGCAAGATTATTGAGCAGATGGCCGCAAGCAGTACAGACTATCGGTTTGCTTCGGCAAAGGAGCTGTGGTTTGAGCTCTCTTTGCGCAGGGAAATTATCGATGCCTCGAACGCACTCAACCGCAGCGGTCTTAGGTTTGCCATATTCCGCAAGGCGGAGTGCAACACGGACTTTTGGGAGCTTACACCCGAGGGCGGTTTTAAGCAAAGGGCGGATGTAAAGGCGTCAGACGCCGTTCGCGATATCTTTAAAAACGGGCGCAAGTACGCAACCGAATGTGCAACCGGCATGGTGATTGTTTATCTCGGCGCACTTCTGAATCTATTCGGTGATGAGAAATTCAACCAGCACTTTAACGGAATATACTTAATGAACTGGCACAACCTGCCCAGAAACATCAGGGAGATCGGCTGGATGAACAAGGAGCCGGACTACTTCCCCGGCGACCGCCGGTATTTCGCTAACCCCGATGTCGACCCCGTCACCCCGGAGTGGCAGGGCGAAAACGTCATTGACTTAAGCGGCGGTCTGTACTACGGACACGGTATGGGCAAGCGTAAGGCAGATGAGATTATTGCGGCGCTTAACCGCAGGCGTAAGCCCGACGCCACCCGGTCCGCATATCTGATGGACTCCGCCGGACGCCCGAACTTCAAACGGCTTGCTTCTCTGTACTACGGAGGCGGCCAGTAAAATTTCGCTGCCGTATACCACAAGGGTTTACGGCAGTTTCAAATTATGCCGTTTATCATACAATTTAAGCAGTAAATTTAACAAAAAGTTTATGTGTACAATCGTCCTGTGTGAAGTATAATGGTTCTTGAGTACTTAGGAACTGTCTAGAAAACTGAAACTGGTCTGTGTTATGGCGGATGACATTCTATAGCCCTTAACTTTGAAGCCCTGATTATCCTGACCTGTTCCTTTCAGACACGCCAATATGGAAAGGGAATAGGAATGAACATCATCTCACATTACCGCATGGCACGCCGTTTGCTCAAACCCTATGGGGGAGGGCAGGGGGGTGTCAAATCCCTCGCTTTTTTATTCGGCAACATCCGTCCCGATATCATGGGCGGCTTTTTGGTTTTGCCTCATTCGCCCGCTGCACGCGCCAAGATGATTAACCGCAAGATTGAGCAGTGCATCGCCGATGTGCAGAGCGGCGAGCGCGGCGGAATCTATACCAACTATCGTCTGGGCGTCATCTGTCACTTCCTCGCGGACTTCTTCTGCTATGCCCACAACGACTGGACAACCCTTTCAAGCAAGGGGCATTTTATGTACGAGATGCGCCTTGACCGGCTGCTCAAGCAGTCTGATTACGGCCTGCACCAAATCCTGGAGCCCGCAAGCGATGTGGAGGGTATTATCCAAGGCATCTGGCAGGCCCACAGCGAATATGCCCGGCTTACCCCGAATCCTACACTGGATATCTCCTACACGAGCGACATATGCGCCTATCTGCTTAGTTCTGCCCGCCACCTTGCCCACATCAGGGGATATTATCCCTTCGAGGCGGTGCCGCTGCCTGCATACGTTTAGCATTCAGATGCAGTTAGAAACACATCATATTACAGCAAAACTTTACCGGGTCGGTGCCGTGGCACCGACCCGTCTTTTCGTCTATCCAATTGAATGTCTGGTGTAAGCACCTTGCTTTGACATGACTTCTCTTTTTGGCATCGAAATCTGAAACTGCGGGTTCATTTAACCCTCAACTCCTTTTTACACGGTGTTTTGACACAGTTTGATGTTTTTTGTGCATATGATGTACCAAAGGAGGGCATCAAGATGCCAAGAAGAAACTTTTTCTGTCGCGTTTTCCCGTGGTTTCCCTTCTGCAGAGTACCGCGGCCGCCGCGTCCCCCAAGGCCGCCCAGACCACCTTGGCCTCCCGGGCCACCTCCCGGCCCTCCGCCTGGACCACCTCCGGGACCCCCAAGACCACCGTGGCGGTAAGCACCTAAGTAAAACATAATTACAGCGCAAAAGCCACGGGAAACATTCCCGTGGCCTTTGTGTGATTATGTTGAAATTTCTAAAGCCCCAGCTTTTAAGCGATAAACCGAGAACACAGCAATAATACATACCAAAAGCTCGGTTACAACAAATGATATCCAAATGCCGTTTATCTGAAACAGTATGCTGAGAATATAGACAGCCGGCACCAGAAGAAGACAGCTCCTAAGTACTGCAATCAACATCGCCTGTTTTGCGCTGGATATTGCACTTAAAAATGCAGCGGAAACTATATTTACGGCGGCAAAGAGGTAACCCACAAAGTATATTTTGATCCCGTTTGTAGCCAAAACAGCAAGCTGCTGATTGCCCTCGCTGTTAAAAATAGAAACGATAGGGGCCGAGAAAGCATACAGCAGAACGTACATCAGCGCCGATGCCGCTAAAGCGGTTATAATCGCATAACGCAATACCAACCCAACAGTTTTATGTTCCCCCTTGCCATAGTATTTACTGGCCAGCGGTTGTATGCCCTGAGCGATTCCCACTAAGATAGCTGTGGCAATCAGCGCAATATTTGCAACAATCCCGTATGCTGCAACGCCGGTGTTGCCCGCTATTTTCATGATGATGATGTTAAAGGTAATCAGCGAGATTGCCGATGCAAGTTCTCCGATGAATGAAGAGAATCCAAGTGACAGAATCCGCAGTGCTTTTGAAAACTCAATTTTGCATCTGCCGATTCGAAAGCCCTGCTTATTGCCTTTAAAATGCGCAGATAGTATACATAAGCTGATGATGGGTGAGAGCCCTGTCGCAAAAGCTGCACCGAAGATGCCCATTGAAAATGGGAACATAAAGATATAATCTAAGAAGATGTTAGAGAAGCTGCTTGCCAGCATGGCAATCATCGAAAGCCTTGGGTTTTTATCATTGCGTACAAAAGCTATTACAATGTGATTGAGAATAAAGAAGGGCGAGAAGTACAAAATGGTCTTTAAATATGTTTTGGTAAGCGGCAGCGTGACCTCATCTGCGCCGAGTATTACTGCCAAAGGTGTGGTTAAAAACATAGCAATTGCTATAAAGAGCAGTGATACCAGTGCTCCGATGAGAAGGGAATGAGCAAACGACACGCTGCGGTTATAGTCAGGCGATTGCTGCTTGGATATTGAAAAATCGGTTGCCCCGCCAATGCCTATCATGAGCCCAAAGCCCTGTATGACGCTGAATATGGAGATAGACAAGTTTAATGAAGCAAGCCCGGCGGTTCCAAGTGCTTGTGCAACAAAAAACGTGTCGGCGAGAATGTAGCAGGAAAGTCCTATCATGCCCACTACATTAAGGCTTACATATTTCATAAAGTCTGCTTTGATTTTTCTCATCATTTCCTCCCTAACACAATAAAAGGCGTCAAAGCACTCCTTCTAAGACCTAACGGAGTACCACTGACACCTGTTTGTTCACCCGGTGGCGAAACATTTCTTTATTTTGCGTATGATTGCTGCATCATACTATGTGTTTTTATGCAATCGACGAACGTGATTTAACAAAATCCGCAACCATTCTAGCAAATTAAATAACCTTTGTAAAGCTTATTATCCGCCCAACCAGTGTAATACCTAGGGAGTATATCTTGTGTTCGCGGATTTACCGATTTTAACCGCAAAAATTGTTAAATAAACATCAATATAATAGTTGACAAAACGAGTTAGCGGTAGTAAACTAAGACTAGAGAGTTAGGATTAGCTAACTGGGTATGGGACCGGACGCTGATAAGGGGGAAGTAAATATGCCGCTTACGATGGCTCCTATTGGAAGTGAGAAAGAGATTAAGCGCATCACCGGACGTGACGACACCAAGCGTTTCCTTGCAAGTCTTGGATTTGTAGAAGGTGAGCGCATCACCGTTGTATCCGAGCTTGGTGGAAACATGATTGTAAACGTCAAGGGCTCAAGGGTTGCAATCAACAAAGGAATGGCCGTTAGAATTATGGTATAACTGCCCGCTTTCTAGGGTTGTTATACCTTTTTTGACCCATGCTTTGCATACGCATGGGATGAGTACCGCAAAAGGGGGTAGGAGAGAAGATGACGCTCAAGGAGATTAAGGTCGGTGAGACCGTCAAGGTTATCAAGCTTGAGGGTGAGGGCGCAGTAAAACGCCGCATTATGGACATGGGTATTACTAAGGGAACTGAGGTGTTTGTGCGCAAGGTGGCACCGCTGGGCGACCCGATTGAGGTAAACGTAAGAGGCTATGAGCTGTCCATCCGCAAGGCCGAGGCGGATAAGATTTTAGTTGAACCAGTGCCTGCAAACGAATAATCCCTGCAAGCCGAGCGTTCAAGTAATCGTTTTGGGAGTAAGGCTGTGAAAGCATGGCATGGGAACTCCTTTTATTTAAGACGCATGGTTAGCATAGGCTAATTCGCGTAAGGAGCAACGGAAAGGATGAACTGTAAATGGCTTTAAAGATAGCCCTTGCGGGCAACCCCAACTGTGGTAAAACCACAATGTTCAACCAACTTACGGGCAGCAGCCAGTATGTTGGCAACTGGCCCGGCGTTACGGTGGAGAAGAAGGAAGGTAAGCTCAAGGGGCAAAAGGATGTCACAATCGTCGACCTGCCGGGCATCTACTCGCTATCGCCATACACCCTTGAGGAGGTTGTTGCGCGCGACTTTTTGCTAAATGAAAAGCCGGATGCAGTCATCAATCTCGTGGATGCCTCCAACATCGAGCGCAATCTGTACTTAACCACCCAGTTGCTTGAAGTGGGTGTGCCGGTTGTTATCGCCCTGAACATGATGGACATCGTAGAGAAAACAGGCGATACCATCGATGTGAAAAAGCTCGCCGCAACATTGGGTTGCGATGTGGTTGAAACCTCCGCCTTAAAAGGCACCGGGCTAAAGGAGGTCACCGAAAAGGCGATTGCCGCAGCAAACAGCAAAAAGGCGGCGACTCCCGTCAGCGTGTTCCAAAAGCAGGTCGAGGAAGCGCTCGCTTCGATTATGGCGCTTTTGCCCGAGCAGTTAAGCCACAACCCGCGCTGGTATGCCGTTAAGCTGTACGAGCGTGACGAAAAGGTGCTCGAGCAGGCTAACCTGCCTAGCGATCTGCAAGAAAAGATTGAAGAGATTATCACCGCGAGTGAAAATGAGCTGGATGACGATGCCGAGAGCATCATCACAAACGAGCGTTACTTATATATATCCGATGTCGTAAAGGCCTGCTGCCGCAAAAAGCCGCGTGCGCTCAGCACATCCGATAAGATTGACCGGATTGTCACAAACCGCTGGCTTGCACTGCCTATCTTCGCCCTTGTGATGTTTGTGGTCTATTATGTTTCGGTCACAAGCCTCGGCACCATCGTAACCGACTGGGCAAACGATACCCTGTTTGGGGAGATCATCGGCGGCAACGTGAGGGCATGGCTTGAAGGGGTAGACGCTGCCCCATGGCTTATTGGCCTAATTGTCGACGGCATCATCGGCGGCGTCGGTGCTGTACTCGGCTTTGTGCCGCAGATGTTCATCCTGTTCTTCTTCCTCTCGATTTTAGAGGATTGCGGATACATGGCGCGCGTTGCGTTTATTATGGACCGCATCTTCCGCCGATTCGGTCTTTCGGGTAAGTCCTTTATCCCCATGCTCATCAGCTCCGGCTGCGGCGTTCCCGGCATTATGGCATCGCGCACCATCGAAAACGAAAAAGACCGCCGCATGACCATCATGCTCACCACCTTTGTCCCCTGCGGCGCTAAGCTGCCCATCATTGCGATGATTGCGGGCGCCTTCTTCCCGGGCAAATGGTGGGTTGCCCCCAGCGCATACTTCCTTGGTGTAGCGATGATTATCCTTTCCGGTATCATCCTTAAGAAGTCAAGGTTATTTGCAGGTGAACCCGCCCCCTTTGTCATGGAGCTGCCTCAGTACCATATCCCGAGCCTCAAGGGCGTGCTCATTCATGTATGGGAGCGCGGCAAGGCATTTGTAATCAAAGCCTTTACCGTTATCTTTGTGGCCTGCGGTCTTATCTGGTTCCTCTCAAACTTTGGCTGGAACCTTCAGATGGTGGAGGACTCCGCCGATAGCATCCTTGCAACCCTTGGCGGTATTATTGCCCCGCTGCTTGCCCCGCTCGGCTTTGGCACATGGCAGGGTGCAGTGGCTACCATCAGCGCATTGGCTGCAAAGGAAAATGCAGTTGCCTCGTTTGGCGTACTGTTCGGCATTGCCGAGGCAGCCGAGGATGATCCCACCCTGCTTGCCAGCATCGCATCTATGTTCACCTCGGTAAGCGGTTATGCCTTCCTTGCATTCAACCTCTTTAACCCCCCATGCTTTGCAGCCGTTGCTACGATGAAACGCGAGATTGGCGGCTGGAAGTGGACGGGAATTGCCCTTGCCTACCAGACCCTGATTGCCTACGTCGTTGCCTTTATCATCAACCAGCTTGGCAGCGTACTTTTCCTAGGAGTACAGTTTAACTTCCAAACCGCACTGGCCATTGCGCTCATTGGTGTCATCATCTGGCTGCTGGTGCGTTCCTACAAGCCTGAACAATCCGCGGCACCCGCAAATGACCAAAAGGTACACGCCTAACATGTCAGCCCCGCGTAGCTGTCGACAAAATCTTTATTTAAACGCGCGGAGAAAGGACCAAAATTATGGCTGCTACAATTATCATCGGAGGTCTTGTTCTCGCTTGCTTTGTGCTCGCTGCTGTTTACAGCATTAAAAAGGCAAAACAAGGCAAATGTGTGGGATGCTCCGCTTCTAAGACCTGCGACGGCGCCTGCTTTGTAGAAAAGAACGAGGAGAGCAAAACCTCTTTCAACTAAGCTCTAAAAAGTAGTGGCTTGCCTTGCAATCAGTTAATCAAACGAAAAAAGGCTGTATGCTTTGTGCATACAGCCTTTGCTTATTATTACTTGTAATAATTTAATGTCTGGGGCTGGCCTTTACCTTGATGCAGGCCTTTACTAACGCGGCGGTCACCTCGCGACCGTGTTCGGAGAGGTAACGGTCAATCTCTAAGCTGCCCGCACGGTTTTGCGGCAGGTAGCGGGAGGGGAGGAGGTTAAGGGCAAATGCTATGACATCCTGACGGCATTTAATGCAGTCACACAGGTTCATGCGCTCGGTAACAGATGTTATCTTCTCCTTTATGGCAAGCTCTGCAATGTTTACAAGCTCATATAAATCATCGTCAACCGTGCGTCGCGCCTCAGGCTCCGGCTGGGGAACAGGGGGTGCGGCTTCAACCTGCGCTACAGCAGGTGCTGCAGGAGCGGTCGCCGTAACCGGTTGGGGAGCGGGCTGCACAGGCTCAGGCGGAGCGGTGTATGCGGGTTCCGGCTGGGCGGTAGAGGTCTCGGGCTCGGGCATCGGTGGCTCGGGCTCTTGCTCTATTATAACCTCGGCAGCTTCCTTCGGCTCTATAGCGGCCTTTTGGGGCGAGGATTTCTTCGGCTGTACCTTTTTTGCGGCAGGCTGCTTTTGTATGAGCTTTGCAACCGAGATTTCCTCATCCTGCTGCTCGATATCCTGCACAAGGTCGTCATGTGCGCTGCCGGTTGTTAAAAGATTAAGCACATGAGCGGTCTTGCTGCTTTTTCTAGCCATTCGATTCACCCCGCTTTAACAGTTCGTTAATCAGCATACTGTAATCGCGGGCGGCGGTTGCCTTGGGAGCATAGGTCATAATGCTCTCACAGTGAGCGGGAGCCTCAGCCACCGCCACGCTTGTTCTAATCTTCGCCTTGAATACCACAGTGTTCAGCTGCCGTGCAACCACCTTTGCAAGGTCCTCTACATCTCGCGTGAGGTTTGTGCGGTTGTTGTACTTGGTAAGCAGAATGCCCTCTATGGAAAGGTTGTTGTTATAGTATTTGCGCACCGTGTCAATGGTCTCTTTGAGCTGCGAAATGCCCTGAAGACTCAGGATTTCCGGCACCATTGGGATGATGATGCTGGTTGCCACGGTATAGGCGTTTACGGTAAGGATACTCAAAGCCGGAGGGGTATCGATGATGATATAGTCATATTCATCCGCGATGTCGCCCATCGCCTCTTTGAGTATGTGCTCGCGGCCGGGGCGGTTGAATTCAAGCTCCGCGCCGCTCAGCAGAATGTTAGAGGGCAGAATGTCGCAGGTTTTGGTTTCCTGAATGGCGTCGGCAAACGAAACCTGCCCCTTAAAGACATCATAGATAGTGGGGCTTTCCTCTGTTTCTGCACCCACGCTGAAACTGAGGTTGCCCTGGGGGTCAAGGTCGATGGCAAGCACCTTGAATCCCAAGAGTTTCAGCCCGCCTGCTAGGGCAGAACTGGTTGTGGTTTTGCCTACGCCGCCCTTTTGGTTGGTTACTGCTATTATCTTTTTCATCTTCAGCCATCCACCTTATATGTATGATAAAGAGCATAGATACGATTGTTATGAAGCACTGTCATTGATACCCAAGTCCTACCACCACTACGTTGCGCAGGTCGGGGTCCTCAAGCAGGTCATACAGGATGGTTTCATCCTCAACGTTGCGCACAAGGGGGCGCAGAGGCTGGGACTCATGATTCTTGGTTACGACGCCGATGATACCGTTGCTCAGGCGCACACAGGTGCCCACGGGATAAGGGGCCACCTTGCGCAGGAACACGCGCACATACTCCTCGTCAAAGAAGGTTCCAACGCCGCCCATGATGTACTCGATTGCCTCGCTCGGCAGGTTGGGACGGCGGTAGGGGCGGTTGGAGGTCAGGGCATCGTACACATCCGCAATGGTAAGGATGCGGGCAAACTCGGGGATATCGTCCCCCGCTATGCCATAGGGATAGCCCGTGCCGTCGTACCGCTCATGATGGCTTAAAATGCCGTCATAGGTTGCGGTGGGAATCATGTTCTTGCCTTTAAAGTAGTTCGTGGCATTAAGCGGATGTTGCTTTACAAGGTCAAACTCCTGAGGCGTCAAACGCGCGGGCTTGTTGAGTATCTCAAGCGGGACATCCAGCTTGCCGATGTCGTGCAGCATGGCGCACAGGCCGAGCTCATACAGCTTGCTGGTGTCAAACTCAAGGGTGATGCCCATTGCAATTGCAAGCACCGCAACACTGAGCGAATGATGATAGGTATAGTCATCGTACATCTTTAGGTCGATGATGTTGGTCATAAACTGGCTGTTGCGGGAGATATCCTCTATGAGGTTCTCCGTAATGGTTCCGATGTTGTCAATCTGTTTGATGACAACCGCGTCACTCTGGCCTTTAAAGTTGATATAAAGCTGCTTGATGCTGGCAACAGCCTTAATCTTCAGCTCCTCGTTTATGCCGCCTTCCAAAACGACATCATCATTCACACCGTCATTGACGTAAGCGCCCGCAAACCCGCAGGCCATTAGGCGTTTGATGTAGTTTTCAGTCAGCGCTTCACCGCGTTTGAGAAGGATGGTTGTAAAATCGTCGTAGTTATACAGTCTGATATCGCGAGAAATGACCATACCTGGAACCAGTTGGTGGGTAGGTAAAAAAATCATATCCGTCCTGTCCTAACTGCTCTGCCTGTTAGCTGTTGTAGGAATGGCAATGTGTGCATACCAGCCCACATCTAGCAAAGACCATCGAAAAAACAGACATATTATCGCAAAATGTAGGAATTATCCTGATTCATTTTACCATATAACTTTTGCTTTTTCAAACACGAAAGCATAGAAAGACTTACGCAATATACCTGTTTAAAACGGGTATCTTGCGCAAGAGATATGCAACCGGTGTGCAAAGCAGGAAAACCCAGCAGGAAAAGGTCAGTACAGAAAGCGTCGGCTGCAAAAGCGCTATCGAGATACCGCCAAGGCCGCGCTCAAGCGCAATGACAAAGAAGTCATGGACAAGGTAGATGGCATAGGTAAGGGAGGCAAGCTTTGAAATGCGCTTGTCCCACTTTTGGCCGAAGCTGAGCGCATACAGGCGCTTTCTGCCAAAGGCCAGCAGTCCAACCGCGGTGATGACGACGTTCGGCGCGGTATTGGCGTATAAAATCTGCGTGGCGGTGCCGGTTTGCACAGAGATAATTGAAGTGCCGACGATGGTAAACAAGGCGCCGAACACGCCTGCTGCGCACAACAGACGCAGCGTGCGGACAGAAAGATGAACGCGGTCAAGGCAATAGCCGAGGATAAAAAGCCCGATAAATCCGGGCACCTGCATAACGTACTGCATATAGGCATAGGTTACAGTGCCGTATAAAACAAGCGGCGTAATCCCTGATATTAGAAGAAGAGTTATGCTGCTGCCTACCAGAGTGCGCACGGATAAGCGTTCTACAAGCCTGCGCAAGGCCGGGGTAAGCAGGTAAAGCCCGATCATCAGGTACAAAAACCACAGATGGCGGCGGGCACTAAGGGTAAACACCGAAGTAATGCCGCCTAACAGGTCGTATGCTGTAATCCGCCCTGCAACAAGGGCAGTCTCATACAGGTGGTAGGCTGTTGACCAAAAGATGAGGGAAAAGAGCATCCGCAGGACATTCTTTTTAAACAGCACGGCAAAGGACACAGGCTTTGCAGGGTTCAAAAAGGCGCGTCCGCTCATGAGCACAAAGCCTGCGATGCACCAGCGGTTTGCCGCATTAAACAGATTTAACACCTGCCAGCGCAAAGAGGCAACAGGCAGGGAGTACCATTCGCAGGTAGTAACATGTATGATGATGACCGAAAAGATAGCCGCAATACGGATGATATCAAGATACACCATCCGCTGTGCAGGGGCAGCCTTATTCGCCTTACTCATCGTTTTCATTCCTTTCATCCGGTAATCAGGGGGATTTATCCGGCAGATGTGCCCACTGTAAAGCACAGCTAATTTCCATATCATAAAGTACAATGCCCAATTCGCAATATGGAATTGGGCGTGTCGGTGGACGGACTTTCTAATAAAGCAAGTCAATCGCAGTGTTATTTTGTCTTTGAGAGGCGTCTGAATACCCATTCGCGCTGAATTTGAAAGCTGATAAGGAACAGCACCATATCCACCACGACCTTGACGGCAATGGCGCTGATGCCAAGCAGCTTGGTCAGCCAGAATACCGCAAGATAGGAGGCCGTGGTCTGCAAAACGCAAACAAAGGCATACCGGATAAGAGAACGCTTCTGCCCCTTGCGGAACACGATGTTGCGGTTTACCTGATAGTTAAATATCGCCGAGCCGATGCGCGCTATGTAGGTAGCCGCAAGGGTGTTGTAGGCAAGCGACATCTCCTTGGTCAAAGAGAGAATGATACTAAACAGTACAATATCCACTGCAAAGGATGCAATGGAGGAGAGCAAAAACTTAAAAATGAGCGCATAGATACGCGCGGAATCACGCAGGGCGCGAAAATGAGAGGAGCTGTTTCCATCGATGTAAATAGTCTCTATACCTACCTCGCGGATGGTGATATCCAGCTTCTTTGCCTCAATCAGTACGCTTGAGCAGAACTCATACCGCTCGCCGCTTGCCACAATCAGCCGCGCTACAAGCTCGCGCGAGAAGGCGCGAAGTCCGGTCTGGGTATCGGTTACCTTAATGCCGCACAAAAACCGGAATACGTTGCGGGTTATCACGTTGCCGGCCCGGCTTTTCCAAGGAACATGGGAGCCGGAGAAGTCTCGGCAGCCGAGTATGAGACAGTCGGGATAGGCCATAAGCTCCTGAGCGCAGCGCAGGGTATCAGACGCCGCATGCTGACCATCCGCATCCAATGTCACCACACCGACATGGTCGGGATAGTTGAGCAAGAAATAGTTAAAGGCGGTCTTTAAAGCACGACCATAACCCTGATTGACAGCGTGCGCAAGAACATGACAGCCAAAACGGCTTTGTGCCTCGGCAAAAACCGCATCACACTGCGGTTTGCTCCCGTCGTTTACAACAATGATTTCGCGAAATCCAACCTGCACAAGGTCAGATAGGGTTCGGAGTAACTTCTCGTCCGGGTTGTATGCGGGAATAACCGCAACAACGTTAATTTTGCACATTGAAAGGCTCCTTTAGGGAAAGTAGTATGCTTTCATTCCCACAGTAGTAATTGGCGGGCTTCAAATATTGCATGTACTATAACGAGATAGAAAGACGAAATCATTCAATCAATTTGTAAATACCTTGCGTCAATACTATACCATGTCATGAAATTTTTGTAAATCGATAATCGGGCATAAGCTTACCGATATGTATGTGTGCATATCTCCTGAATTTTGCTGCGTAAAATAAGAGCATCCTCAAAGGCGGCGGATTTAAGCGACGGGTTGCGCAAAAGCGCTGCGGGGTGAAGTGTGCCCATAATAAACCGCCCGTCCCGTTCAATCCAGCGCCCGTGCTCGGTGGTCACCTTAAAGTCCTCGCTGATAAAGCGCTTTGCGGCAATGCGGCCGACGCACACGATAATCTTCGGGTTAATGAGTTCAATCTGCCGCGATAGGTGGGCAAAGCAGGCCTTCTGCTCCTCGGGCAGCGGATCACGGTTTTCCGGCGGGCGGCATTTTATAATGTTTGCAATATAGATATTCTTGTCGCGGTATAGCTCAATGGATGCCAGCAGTGTGTCAAGCAGCTTGCCCGAGCGACCTACAAAGGGCAGGCCCTGCTTGTCCTCTTCCGCCCCGGGTGCCTCGCCGATAAAAAGCACCTCGGCATCGGGCACGCCCACGCCGAATACGACGTTTGTCCTGCTCTCGCACAAGGAGCATGCGGTACACTTACTTACCGATTCCTTCAACTGGCTTAACTCATTTGACATCGTGTACATCCTCCGTTTTATATCACATCAAAAGGTGGGTATCATAAAACTGTATTAATCGAACCTACAGGCTTCATTGGACTTATCCTGCTCCTGCGGCTATTATAACATAACTTGGCACTTCCCACTACTATGTAAATAACGGGCAAAACCTAAGACGGCATTTGCGTATCGGTTTTCGGGGATTAGTCTTGAAAAAAGCTGTGTTTCATCGTACAATAAGAATATAAGATTATGCAAGCGCGGTATTGTAAACCTTCTTGTACATCACTGCAACACTGCACTTTATTCTTTAACTCGATTTGGAAGGAAAGGTTTGTCAAATGAAGTTTATTGTTGAAACATCGGCACGCCATGTGCATGTCAGCAAAGAGGATCTTAAAACCCTGTTTGGTGAGGGCGCAACACTGACCAAGAAGAAGGATCTCTCACAGCCCGGACAGTTTGCCTGCGAAGAGCGCGTCACAATAGTCGGACCTAAGAGCAGCATCTCGGGTGTATCCATCCTCGGCCCCGAAAGACCCTCTACCCAGGTTGAGGTTTCTGCTACCGATGCCCGTTCGCTCGGCATTGTAGCCCCCATCCGTGAGTCCGGCGACACCAAGGGCAGCGGCGCCTGCAAGATTGTCGGCCCCAAGGGTGAGGTGGAGCTCAAGGAAGGCGTTATTATCGCTAAGCGCCACATCCATGCAACCCCTGAAGATGCACAGGCTCTGGGTGTATCGGATAAAGAGATTGTTGCAGTAAGAGTTAAAACCCCCGAGAGAAGCCTGATTTTTGAGGATGTCGTTGTTCGTGTATCTGACAAGTTTGCGCTTGCTATGCACATCGACACAGACGAGTCCAATGCAGCAGGATGCTCCGGTCTGGTAGAAGGCGAGATTGTCCGCCTGTAATAGAAAATGAATAGCAACCAAAACGGCGGGGAACTCCCCGCCGTTTTTTGTTGTATACCGAAAACCACGCGTTAGACGCGTGGTTCAAAAGAGCTTAAGCGATAAGGAAGAAATAAAAACTCCTTTTGCTAAAATAGAGAAGCGGTTTGCCAACTGACATCTCTAAAGCAAAA
>JAEZKF010000029.1 GCA_023415575.1 Bacillota bacterium | reverse complement strand
TACGGGCGGCAAGTAACAGTCTTACGCAGTTGGCAGACCGTATTACGCGTTTGACGCGTCCGCGAAGAACAGAGGGCTATGCCCGCATGTGAAATACCCCCGGCTTTGCCGGGGGATGCTTATTCATGCCCTAAAAAACATATGTGCAAGGGTGCCTTACTTGTGGTACAATAAAAAGGAAAATCACACGGCAAGAAGCAAAAAAAGCGGGAAGTTTTTCACACAAGGGGGAAAAGGACGATGCTCAAACTCATATTGGGGCGGTCAGGCAGCGGCAAGACTCATCGTATCCGCACGCTGGTGGGCGAGGCCACCGAGCAGGGGTACGAGAAGGTGTTTTTACTTGTACCCGAACAGTTTTCGTTTGAAAGTGAACGAGCTCTGTACCGCGACCTTGGCCCGCAAAAGAGCCTGCAGGTAGAGGTTGTGAGCTTTACTCGCCTTGCAAACCTTGTGTTTCGCGCATACGGGGGACTGGCAAAGCACTACGTCGATGACTGCGCGCGCCGGATGCTCATGAGCATTGCGCTCGCCCAGCTGCAGGACAGCCTCACCGTTTACAAGCGCCACCATGCGGCGCCGGCCTTTGTCAAAAGCATGCTGAATGCGGTAACCGAGTTCAAAAACGCCGGTGTTACCCCCGACCTGCTTGCAGGAGCAGGGCGCAGGGTGAACAACAGCGCCCTTGCGGCAAAAACGGACGAGCTCTCGCTCATCTACGGCGCCTACGAAGCCCTTCTGGCCCGCGGCTATGCCGACCCCCTTGACGACCTGCCCGCCGCAAACCTCCTGTTGGAAGAGAACAACCTATTTGCGGGTGCTGCCGTTTTCATAGACGAGTTCAAGGGTTTTACGGCGGTGGAGATGCAGACCTTGTCGCTGATTATCCGCGGAGCGCGCGACTGCACCATAGCCCTGTGCGCCGATGGCCTTGCGGATGCCGACCAGGGTATGGGACTGTTTTCCCCCGTTGTGTCGGTGGCAAACAGCCTTGTGCGCATGGCAAAGGAGCAGGGGGTAGCGGTGGCATCACCTGAGCTGATGGAAACCCCTCGGCGTTTTCACACCGATGCCCTGTGCGCAGTGGAACGGTCCATCTTTGACTTTACCCCCAGTGCCGCAGACTGCGCGCCGGACGGAGTGGAGGTGTTTTCCACCCAGGGGCCTTACGAGGAGCTGGAGCTGGTCGCTGCAAAGATTGTGGGGCTTGTTCAACAGCGAGGCCTTCGCTACCGGGATATTGTAGTAATTGCCCGTGACGTCACCTCCTACCAGACCGCGCTTGAGTCGGTTTTCCCGCGGTTTGGCATCCCATATTTCTATGATTTTACCCAGACCAGCGAGCGCGCCCCGATTATCGCCTATACCATATCCGCGATAGAATGCGCTGCGAACAACTTCCAGACCGAAAGCCTGCTTGCCTTGCTCAAAACGGGGCTTGCGGGTATTGACCCGATAGACATCGCAAGCCTTGAAAACTACGCCTACATATGGGACATCAAGGGGGGTGCGTGGCGCAGCGAGTTTAGAAACAACCCGCGCGGCTTTGTTGATGAGGAAACAGACGCAGACAAAAGGCACCTTGCGCACCTCAATCATCTGCGCAGCCGGGTTATCAGACCGCTTGCCGCTTTAGCCGACGCCATCCGCGAGGTAAACGGCGAGCAGTTCGCCCGCGCGGTGTACCGCTATCTGCTTGAGTCGGGTGCAAAAAAGCAGGTCACAGCCGGCATCGAGCAGGACAGGCAGAACGGCCGCCACAACGATGCGCAGGATAAGGCCCGCGTGTGGGATACCCTCATGAGCATACTCGACTCATTTGCCGCGGTTTTGGGCGCGCAGGCTTTGACCGCCCGCCGCGCACTTGAGCTTATGAAGCTTGCGGCAAACTCCTACAACATGGGGGATATCCCGCAAACCCTTGATCAGGTGCTGGTCGGCAGTGCCGAGCGCATCCGCGCAGCCTCGCCCAAGGCGGTGTTTATCATCGGTGCAAACGAAGGAATCTTCCCGTTAATGCCGCAAGGCGGAGGCCTTTTCAGCGACAGTGAACGCGAAGCCCTCATCGAGCAGGGACTTGCCCTTTCCGGCACCCGGGAATTCCGTGCGGTGGAGGAGCGGTTTATCGCATACAAGGCGCTGACCTGTGCAACGGATATGCTGATTGTCTCCTGCCCCCGTCAGAGTGTAAAGGGAGATGCCTTGTACCCGTCTGCCATCGTCCGCCGCCTTATTCAGATTTTCCCCACGCTCAAGGTGCAGGACGCATCCAGCCTCGGCGAGGAAGAATACATCGTAAACGCCACCACTGCCCTTGCGGCTGCGGCCCGCCACGCGGGGGAGGACACCCCGTTTAGCGCAGCCTTGCATGAGGTGATTGGTGATAGAAAGCGCAGCATGGCGCTGAGGTACGAGAAAACGCCCTTTGCGGTAACTAACAGCGAGGTTGCAAAAACGCTGTTCGGCGACCGGCTAACCCTTTCCCCGACAGGGCTTGAAACCTACTACCGGTGCCGTTTTTCCTACTTCCTGCGCTATGGCATCCGCTTAAAAAAGCGCGAGAAGGCAAGGCTTTCCCCTTTGGAGGCAGGCTCTTTAATTCACTATGCCCTCCAGCAGCTTCTTGCGCAATATAGCATCAAAGACCTCGGCAACATGTCCGCCGACGAACGAAAAAAGAAGATTAACGCCCTGCTTGCCGAATATCTGGATACCCATATGGGCGGCAAAGAAGATAAGCCCGCACGATTCACCTACCTTTTTGGACGCCTTGCATCTACGGTGCACCGCCTTATCAACCAGTTGATTACTGAACTTGAGCAGAGCGAATTTACTCCCAAGGAGTTTGAGCTGCCTATTAGAAAGGGCGAGGAGATAGAGCCTATCGAGCTTGTTACCCCCACGGGTGCGCGCGTGATGGTGCAGGGGCAGGTCGACCGCGTGGACGTAATGGAAAAGGGCGGCAAGCGGTATATCCGCGTTGTGGATTATAAGTCGGGCAACAAGACCTTTAACCTATCGGATGTGTACTACGGGCTTAACATGCAGATGCTGCTCTACCTGTTTACCCTTACATCAAGCCCCCGTTATGCGGACTACACACCGGCGGGTGTATTGTATATGCCTGCGCAAAACCCCGTTATCGACGTAGACCGTGACATCGACGAAAACAGCTTAGCGCAGGAAAAGATGAAGCAGCTGAAGATGAACGGGCTTTTGATTGAAGACCCGAAAGTCCTGCTTGGCATGGAGAAGGACGGGCGCGGCATATTCATCCCCGCTAAGCTCAAAGAAGTAACCGCCGAAGACGGCAGCAAGCAATACGAAATTGATAAAAAAGCCTCGGTCGCAAGCCTTGAGAACATGGGCAAGCTCCACCGTCATATCAACCGGCTGGTAAGGGATATGGCAACCGCCCTGCATCAGGGAGAGGTTGATGCAGTACCCGTAAATGGAAACAGTTACGAGCCCTGCAAGTACTGCGAGTTTTTACACATCTGCGGTCACGAGGAAGGCGACCCCGTCATTGAGATAAAGAAATTCGAGCCCGATGAGCTGTTTGGACGATTGGAGGTGCAAGGCGATGGCACGCAGTTGGACACCTGAACAGGCGAATGCGATCAACGCGCGAGGCGGCAGCCTGCTTGTTTCGGCAGCCGCGGGCAGCGGTAAAACGGCGGTCTTGGTTGAGCGCGTTATTCGGCGCATTGAGGATAGGGATAACCCGGTGCGCGCCGACCGTCTGGTTGTTACGACCTTCTCCAATGCTGCAGCAGCCGAGATTCGCGAGCGGGTGGAGGCGGCCCTTGAGGAGCGGCTTGCCCAGCGCCCCGATGACTACGGCCTGCGCCGCCAGCAAATGCTGCTTGCAAAGGCCCATATCGGCACCATCCATTCCTTCTGCCTTGATTTAATCCGAAATAACTTTCAGGCACTTTCTGTACCCTGCGACTTTCGCATCGGGGAGGAAAACGAGCTTGCCCTTCTTCGGGTGGACGCTTGCGAGGAGGTCATTGAGGAGGCCTATGCCGCAGGCGATGACGCGTTTTTAGCGCTGGTGGAGCTTGTGAGCAGCTCGCGCGATGACCGCGCCCTTGTCGATTTCATCGAGCGTCTTCATGGCTTTGTCCGCACTCATCCCTTCCCCGATGAGTGGCTACAGGAAACACTAAAGCAGTATGACCCCTCCGTTCCGGTGCAAGAAACCCCGTGGGGTAAGCAAATCCTTCGCTACGCAGTACAGGCCTTAACCCATGCGGTTGATTCGCTTAAATGGGCAGTTAGTACCATCCAATCGGATGACCTGCTTATTAAGGCATACCTTGCTGCTTTTCAGCAGGATAAAAACAACGCCGAAGAACTTTTAAAGCATGCACAGGATAGCAACTGGGATGACCTGTATAAGACCCTGCGAACCTGTTCGTTTGCACGGCTGGGTGCTTTGCGCGGTTTTACCGAAAACGGGCTGCAGGAAAGGCTTAAGTCTATCCGGGAAAGCTACAAGAAAACAATAACCAGTCTGCGCAAGCAAATTTGTGCCACCACCGCCCAGCACAGCGAGGATATGACTGCGCTGAGGCCCTTAGTGCAGGTTTTGTTTAGCCTTGTGCGCGCCTTCTCGGCGCGGTATGACGAAAAGAAGAGGGAGCGTGCCCTGCTTGATTTCTCCGACCTTGAGCAGCTTGCCCTGCGCCTTTTGGTGGATAAGCAAAACGGGCAAACGGTCATAACACCACTTGCCCGCACCGTCGCTGATACTATCGATGAGATTTACATCGACGAGTATCAGGATGTAAACGAGGCCCAGGACGAGATATTCGGCGCCATCTCCAAAAACCGCACCAACCTCTTTATGGTGGGTGATGTCAAGCAGAGCATCTACCGCTTTCGCCATGCAAGCCCAGAGCTGTTCCTGCGCTATAAGGATGAGTTTGCCCCCTATGACGGCACAACCTATCCCGCAAGGATTATACTCGGGCGCAACTTCCGCAGCCGCAAGGGCGTTACCGATGCAGTTAACTTCATCTTTCACCAGATTATGAGCCGCGACGCAGGCGAGATTGACTATAACGACGACGAAAAGCTCATCCCCGCCGCCCAGTATCCCGATGCCGACCATGTGCAGATGCATCTGCATATCATAGACCGCTCCCAGGCAGACGATGAAGATTCCGACATCCAGCTTGAGGCGCGCCACATAGCGCAGACGATAAAACAGCTGATTGACACAGGGCTGCCGGTTACCGAAAACGGCCGGCAGAGACCAGCTACATACGGCGACTTTGCCATCTTGCTGCGGTCGGTCAAGGACAGGGCGTCGGTGTACACAAAGGAGCTGAATGCCTATGGCATCCCCGTGATGGGCGATGCGGGCGGCGATGCCCTGCACGCGCAGGAGGTCGCGGTTCTAATCTCGCTTTTGCGTGTTATTGATAACCCGCTATCCGACATCGACCTTGCCGCAGTTTTACTTTCACCCATGTTCCGGTTCACGGCTACCGAGCTTGCCGAGATGCGCCTTGCAGCCCCTCGCGAGCCGCTTTACCTCGCGGCGCAGCGGTATGCCGCAGAAGCCAGCGAAAAGACCCGCGCTTGCCTTGACATCCTTTCCATCCTGCGCGTAGAGTCGGTCACCCTTTCGGTCGACAGATTGATTGAGCGCGCCCTGCGACTGACCGACTATGACCTGCGTGTGCGCGCGATGCCAAACGGCGCAAAACGCTTAGCCAACCTGCGCCTCTTGTGCGAGTATGCCCACGGGCGCGAACAGGCGGGCTACGGCGGCCTGCCCCGCTTTGTAGGGTACCTTTCGCGCATGATGGAAGAGGGGCAGACCTTAGGCGAAGCGCCCGCCTTCTACGATACCGACGACACGGTCAAGATCATGAGCATACATAAGTCTAAGGGTCTTGAGTTTCCCGTCTGCTTTGTGGCGGACTGCGCAAAGCAGTTTAACCGCTCGGATGCCAAAGAGCAAAGCCTTCTGCACCCCCGCCTCGGTTTTTCCTGCAAGCAGCGCGAGCCCGAGACACTCAAGCAGTACACAACCGTACCCCACGAGGCCATTAAGCTCGCCATCACCCAAGGGGCAGTTGCCGAGGAGATGCGCGTATTGTATGTAGCCCTCACCCGCGCAAAGGAGTATTTATATATCACCGCGACGGAGAAGAACCCGGAAAGTAAGCTTACAAAGCTTGGGGTGGCCGTTACGACAAATGAAACGCTCAACCCCTTTACCGTGATGAACGCAAGCAGCTTTTCGGACTGGATTTACACGGCCGCCATGCGCCGCGAGGAGGCAGGAAAGTTAAGAGAGCTTGCAGGGCTTGATAACAGTGTTGTCCTTGATACCTCGGATGAAGAAGCGTGGGAGATTGAAATTATTGAGCCTACTGCCCGGCAGGAGCAGGTGACAGAAGCGCAAGAGGACAAGAAGCCCGCAAGCCAACCCGACCCCGAGCTGGTGGAACGACTGCAAAGAAAGATTGAGTTTAAATATCCCTATCAGCACGCGGTAGAGATTCCGACTAAGCTCGCAGTATCTGACCTTGCAAAAAAGATGGGCACAGTCTTGCTTTCAACCCCGTCCTTTGCACAAGAGGACGGTCTTACCCCGACCCAGAAGGGCAATGCCCTGCACAAGTTCATGCAGTTTGCTAATTATCAAAATGCGCAAAAAGACCCCGCAGCCGAACTTGAGCGGATGCAGCGTCTTTGCTATCTGAGTGCAGAGGAGGTACAGGCAATCGACCGCGCGGCGCTTGAAAAGTTCTTCCAAAGCGCACTTGCGCACAGGATGTTTGCCTCTAAGCGTTTGATGCGTGAGCTTAAGTTTGTTTCTTCAGTCAGCGCCGGGGAGCTGGACGGCGGCGAGGGCGGACACAATGCGCAGGACGACATGGTCATGATTCAGGGTGTCGCCGACTGCGTGTTCTATGAGGATGACGGCCTTGTCATTGTCGACTACAAGACCGACCGCGTCAGCGACCCGAAGGACCTTGTTGACCGGTATGCTCTGCAGCTTTACTACTACAAGCGGGCCCTTGAGCAAAGTCTCGGCCTTCCGGTTAAACAGTGCTTGCTATACTCATTCCACCTTGGCTGCGAGATAGAGGTATAGCCTTCGACATATACTCTGCGTATTCGACAAGGCTTAATATACCGTAAACCCCAGGGCCTCGATGCGCTCGATAATGTCCTCGCGCGCAAGGTCAGCCCCGATGATGCTCAAAGACCCGCGGGCCGCATTGACCGTAACGCACTCCACGCCGCACATTGTGCAAACGGCGTCGCGCAGCGCTGCCTCCTCCTGCGGGGTGCGGATATCCTCAAGATTGAGAACGATTTTGTTTTCCTGTGCCATAGTACTTACTCCGTTTCTATTGCAAAATAGGGCGAATGATTGTACTAATAGTAGTTTGCGTGTACCATAATACAAAATTCGCGCCAATTATTGCTTGCAAAAAGGGCTTTTGCGGCTCTTTAATAAAAAGATTATTGTGTACTTGACAAGCGTACACAATGCTGTTAAAATAACATGGAAAACAAAGCAGAACCGTAGCCGTTCTCACCCGTACGCTCGTTTGCGTTACGGCGTCAATATTTTATCATCGCCGTATTTGCGGCGCTGTGTGGTATTGTCGCGCGGATGGCTTGGCTGTCCGCGCTTTGTATTTACAATGAAAAAGGGCTTTGGAGGTGCTTTACTATCAGCAAAAAGGATTTGCTTATCAATGAGGACATTCGCGACAAAGAGGTGCGTGTGGTAGGCAACGACGGTTCCCAACTTGGAATCATGTCTTCTCGCGACGCGCTCAAGCTTGCGATGGAACAGAACCTTGACCTTGTCAAGATTGCTCCTCAGGCGACGCCGCCCGTATGCCGGATTATGGATTACGGCAAATATCGTTTTGAACAAGCCAAACGTGAAAAGGACGCGCGCAAGAATCAAAAAATCGTGGACATCAAAGAGGTGCGTCTATCACTGAATATCGACACGCACGATTTCAACACCAAGCTTAACCATGCTCTTCGCTTCTTAAAGGACGGCGATAAGGTTAAGGTGTCCATCCGTTTCCGCGGACGCGAGATGGCGCATTCCGATATGGGACTTGTAATCATGAAACGGTTTGCCGAGGCCTGTTCAGAGATGGGCAACGTTGAAAAGCAGCCGAAGCTCGAAGGGCGCAGTATGCTCATGTTTATTGCCCCCAAGTCCACAAGCGTCAGCAAGTAATTTATTAAGGAGGAACCCCCGATATGCCTAAGATAAAAACTCATTCCGGTGCGAAAAAGCGTTTTGGCGTGACCAAAACCGGAAAGATCAAGCGCGCACATGCTTACAAGTCTCACATCCTCACCAAGAAGAGCACTAAGCGCAAGAGAGGCCTGCGCGCCGGCGCCTATGCCGATAAGACCAACGTTGCTCAGCTCAAGCTGCTTATCCCCTACAAATAAGCAACATACTCCCTGAGTATTGTCGGTACAAACGGCACAAGTAATACGCTAAAACAACCATAACGGAGGTAAATAGAACATGGCTCGTGTTAAGGGCGCAGTTATGACGCGCAAAAGAAGAAAGAAGATATTAAAGCTTGCCAAGGGCTACTACGGCAGCAAGGGCAAGCTGTTTAGAACAGCTAAACAGGCCGTGATGAAGTCCGGCCAGTACGCTTATATCGGTCGTAAGCAGAAGAAGCGCAGCTTCCGTCAGCTTTGGATTGCCCGTATCTCGGCAGCAGCCAGAGCAAACGGCATGAACTACTCTACGTTCATGAACGGCCTGAATAAGGCCGGCATCACCCTCAACCGCAAGATGCTTTCGGAGATTGCTGTTTCGGACGCTGAGGCGTTTACAGCACTTACCGAGAAGGCTAAGGCTGCTCTTTAATTATCCTATAGAAAACTGCGCCCGTGTCTTGTCTGACCGGGCGTATTTTTTCAGTTTCGTTGTACAGGATAACATTTCCATTATGAGCTTTACTGCCCAAAGGAGGCTGCCCGAATGATTATCACCAGCGTGGAAAACCCGGTTGTCAAGCTGGCGGCAAAGCTATCGGCATCTAAGAAAGAGCGCACCCAGCAGGGATTGTTTGTCATCGAGGGACTGCGCCTGTGTCTGGATGCCGTACAAAGCGGTGTTAAGTGCCGGTATGTGTTTTTGACTACCGACGCCCTTGCGCGGTATTACAACAGCTTAAAGCCGGTGCTTGCAGCGGGCACAAAGGTGTACGAGGTATCCGAGAGCGTGTTTGCAAAGATGAGCGATACCAAAACCCCGCAGGGCATACTGTGTGTCTGCGAGCTGGTTGACCGCCGCCGCGCAGTCTCGGCGATGGACAAAAGCGGGTTTTACATCGGGCTTGAGCGCATTCAGGACCCCGGCAACCTCGGCACAATCATCCGCACTGCCGAGGCAATCGGGCTTTCGGGCATCTTACTTGGCACTGACTGTTGTGACATCTACAGCCCCAAGGTGATTCGGGCGACTATGGGCGGGGTATTCCGCCTGCCGGTTTACAGCGCAGACGATACGGTATCTGCCTGCGAGGAGCTTGGCAAAATGGGCTTTAACACCTATGCCGCCGTACCGGACAGCGACGCCCTCCCTGTGACAAAGGGTGGGTTTTCGGCGGGCAGTGTTGTCTTTATCGGCAATGAGGGCAAAGGGCTTTCAAGCGAGCTAATCTCCGCGTGTAAAACGCGGATTACCATCCCCATGTTAGGGCGTGCCGAATCACTCAACGCGGCAATGGCAGCAGGCATTATCATGTGGGAGATTGCCCGCCGGCAGGCAGGGGGTGAGCCGGGATGATTGAATATTACATCTGGCTTGCAAACTGCCTTGGCAGGGGTAGTGCCACTGCGTATAACATATTAAAGGAATACGAAACACCCCGTGCGTTTTATGAGGCGCTTTTAGGCCATCCCGAGCTTGCTGACCGGTTTTCACCCGACCAGCGCGCCCGCCTTAAGGCCTTTACCCTCGAGGACGCGCGCGGGGTTGTCAAGTCCTGCGCCCAAAAAGGCATTGACATTTTAACAATAGATAACGTATCATATCCCGAGAGGCTTAAAAACATCTACGCCCCGCCGGTCGTACTCTATACTAGAGGAAAACTGCCCGATTTTGAACGGATGATTTGCATCGCGGTAGTGGGCAGCCGCCGCATGACCGACTACGGCGCCGCTGCGGCATACCGGATTGGGTATGACCTTGCCGCCGCAGGAGCGGTGGTAGTCAGCGGCATGGCGCTGGGCATTGATGCGTGCGCCCACCGCGGCGCACTCGACGCAAAGGGCCTGACGGCAGCCGTACTCGGGTGTGGCGCGGATATCGCCTATCCGCCCGAAAATGAGGAGCTGATGCGCCGTATTGAGCAAAACGGCGTCATCATCAGCGAGTACCCACCCAGAGAAAAGCCGGCGGGCAAGCATTTTCCCGCCCGAAACCGCATCATATCGGGCTTGTGCAACGGCACCCTGGTGGTGGAAGCCCCTGCAAAGAGCGGCGCACTCATTACGGCGACCTTAGCGCTCGAACAGGGCAGGGATATCTTTGCCGTGCCCGGCAGCATCTTCAGTGAATCGGGCGAAGGCGCGCTGCGGCTTTTGCGCGACGGTGCCATCCCTGTTGGCAGCGCATATGATATTTTGATTGAATATGAAGGCATATACACGGACAAGTTAATGCTAAACCGCATTTCTAGGCGGTACCATGACAGTGCCCCCAAAAAGGGAGGTACTCTCGCACCTGAAAAACAGCAGCGCACCGCTCCTGCTGCGGAGTTACCCGTCGAGCAGCAGCCCGTGCGTATTGAAACCCTGCCGGAGCACCTAAGTGAGCAGGCAGCGGCGGTTTACCGCCATCTTGATAAGAACCGCCGCCATATCGATGAAATCGCCCAGAGCTCGGGGCTTAGTGTCTCCGAGGTTTTGGCAGCCCTCACTGAGCTTGAGCTCGAGGAGCTTGCACACGCCCATCCCGGCAAGCAATACTCGATTTAGTAAACAAGAATACTTACCTTTTGGTGTGCATGCGCGGGATAGCGCTTTCGCAATTCCGCTTTACGCATGTGCGCATGCGCATCGGAGGATACATATACAAAGCTTTTTATTCCGGGTACAAAATACCGGCTTTACTCTTTTGGCAGAACAACGGAAAGGCTTGGTAACTGAATGGCAAAATCAAATCTCGTCATCGTGGAATCGCCTGCAAAGGCAAAAACCATAAAGAAATACTTAGGCAGCGGCTACGAGGTAGTCGCGTCGATGGGGCATATCCGCGACCTGCCCAAGAGCAAGCTCGGTGTGGATGTGGAAAATCACTTTGAGCCGCAGTATGTGGAAATCAAGGGCAAGGAAGACCTTATTAAGGCCTTAAAAAAGGAAGCGAAGAACAGCGAAACCGTCTACCTTGCAACCGACCCGGACCGTGAGGGAGAGGCAATTTCCTGGCATCTTGCCCACCTGCTCAAGCTTGATGTTGACAGTGCAAACCGCGTAACCTTTAATGAAATTACCAAGTCCGGCGTGCAGGCTGGTATGCAGTCGCCCCGCCGCATCGATTTAGACCTCGTAAACGCCCAGCAGGCAAGGCGTATCCTCGACCGCGTGGTGGGCTATAAGCTCAGTCCCTTCCTGTGGCGCAAGGTGCGCCGCGGGCTTTCGGCAGGCCGCGTTCAGTCGGTGGCAGTCCGCCTGATTGTCGACCGCGAGGAGGAAATCCGCAAGTTTGTCAGCGAGGAATACTGGACGATTGACGCCAAGCTCACTGGCAAGGGTTCACGCAAGGTGTTCCCCGCAAAGTTTTACGGCAAGGATAAGAAGATAGAAATAAAAACCAAGGAGCAGGCAGACGCAATCCTGGGGGAGCTTGAGGGCTGTTCCTTTGTGGTTGACACCATAAAAAAAGGTGTGCGCAAAAAGGCGCCCGCACCGCCCTTTACCACCTCAACCATGCAGCAGGAGGCCTCGCGCAAGCTGGGCTTTCAGGCGCGCCGCACCATGAAGGCCGCACAGGAACTGTACGAAGGCGTTGAGGTAGCCGGCTATGGTGCTGTGGGTCTTATCACCTACATGAGAACCGACTCTCTGCGCATCTCGCAGGAGGCTCAGGCGGAGGCGGCCCAGTACATCGTCGAGCGCTACGGCAAGGAGTATCTGCCTTCCACTGCTCGCGTATATAAATCCAAAAACAACGCGCAGGATGCCCATGAGGCCATCCGCCCCACCATGCCGTCCCTGTCGCCCGATATGGTCAAGGACAGCCTGACCAGCGACCAGTATAAGCTGTACCGCCTTATCTGGGAGCGCTTTATCGCAAGCCAGATGGCGACCGCCCTGCTGGATACCGTATCCGCGGACATCGTGGCGGGAGACTACGTTTTCAAGGCGTCGGGCTTCTCTGTAAAGTTTGACGGCTTTACCGTGCTCTACGAGGAGGGCAAGGACGAGGAGACCGAGGATACCGCAATGCTGCCGCCGCTCGAACAGGGCGAGGTGCTCAAGCTGCGGTCGCTTGATCCAAACCAGCATTTCACACAGCCGCCACCCCGCTACACCGAGGCGTCGCTGATTAAGGCGCTTGAGGAGAACGGCATCGGCCGCCCCAGCACCTATTCACCTACCATCACTACCATCATCCAGCGCGGGTATGTTGAGCGCGACGCAAAGGCGCTCAAGCCCACGGCGCTCGGAGAGGTGACCACCAATCTGATGAAGGAGCACTTCAAAAAGATTGTAGATGTGGAGTTCACCGCCTCGATGGAGCAAAACCTCGACCTCGTGGAAACGGGGGAGAAGGAATGGGTTACCATCCTCGAGGACTTCTATAAAGATTTTTCCGAGACACTTGATCATGCGGAAAAGACGCTAGATGGAACCCGCATTAAGGTTCCGGACGAGGAGACCGACCAGGTCTGCGAGCTGTGCGGGCGTAATATGGTTATCAAGACCGGACGGTTCGGCAAGTTCTTGGCCTGCCCGGGCTTCCCTGAATGCAAAAACACCAAGAAGATTGTGCAGGAAACCGGCGGCATCTGCCCGCTTTGCAAGGGCAGAATCCTAAGCAAGAAGAGCAAGAAGGGCAAGCAGTATTTCGGCTGCGAACACAACCCCAAGTGCCCCTTTATGACATGGGATGCCCCAACGGGCGAGGCCTGCCCGGTCTGCGGTTCGTCCTTGCTCAAAAAGACGGGCAAGGCCGGCAAGATTTACTGCTCAAACGAAAGCTGCACTTTCCAAAAGCCGCTTGAGCGCAAGAATGAAGAATAACACCGCACCTTGTGTGCGCAAACCATATGTTAAAGGAAAGGGGGAGGCCGCATGACCGTATCGGTAATCGGTGCCGGGCTCGCAGGGTGCGAAGCCGCATACCGGATTGCAAACGAGGGCCTTTCCGTCCGCCTTTACGAGATGAAGCCGTACAAGCATTCCCCTGCCCATAAGCTCGATTCCTTTGCGGAGCTTGTGTGCTCCAATTCGCTTAAGGCACAGCGTACCGCCTCTGCGGCGGGGCTGTTAAAACAGGAGATGCGCCTGCTTTCCTCTTTGGTGATGGAGGCGGCGGATGCCTGCCGTGTTGAGGCGGGCGGTGCGCTTGCGGTTGACCGTGAGCGCTTTTCCGCGTTTATCACACAGCGCATTGAGAATCATCCGCGCATCGAGGTAGTGCACGGTGAGATAACCGAAATCCCCTCGGAGGGCATTGTCGTTGTTGCGACCGGCCCCTTGACCTCCGATGCGCTTGCAGAGAACATCAAGAAAAAGTGCGGGCACGAAACCCTCAGCTTCTTTGATGCGGCGGCACCCATTGTCACAGCCGAGTCAATTGACATGGACAAGGTCTTTCTCGCCGCCCGGTACGACAGGGGCGAGGCGGACTACATCAACTGCCCCTTTGATAAAGAGGGCTACGAGCGCTTTTGGCAGGCCCTGTGCGAAGCAGAAACCGCTCCTTTACACGAGTTTGAAAAGGAATTTTTCCGCGTTTACGAAGGCTGTATGCCCATCGAGGTTATGGCGCGGCGCGGCAAGGACACCATCCGGTTTGGGCCGTTGCGTCCAGTCGGACTGCGCGACCCCAAAACGGGGCACCGTCCGTGGGCGGTGGTGCAGCTGCGCAAGGAGAACGCAGACGGCTCGCTGTATAACTTAGTCGGGTTTCAAACGAACCTGAAATTTCCCGAGCAAAAGCGCGTCTTTTCGATGATACCGGGGCTTGAGAACGCCGAGTTTGCGCGCTACGGCGTTATGCACCGCAACACCTTCCTCGATAGTCCGCGCCTATTGGACGTACACAGCCGCCTAAAATCCGACCCGCGCGTTTTGTTCGCTGGCCAGATGACGGGCGTGGAAGGGTATATTGAATCGGCTGCCTCTGGTATTTACGCGGGGCTAAATGCCGCGCGCATGGCAACGGATAAGCCGCTCAGCCCACCGCCCGCAGACACCATGCTGGGGGCGCTTGTGCGTTATATCAGCGATGAGACCGTAACCGAGTTTCAGCCGATGGGCTGCAACATGGGTATTTTGCCGCCCTTAGAGGAGACAGTCCGCGGCAAGCAGCAGCGCTATGAGGCACTCGCCGAGCGGGCACTTGCCTCCATGGAAAGGTATACTGCATCGCTGCAGCATGATTGACACAATGAAAGAAGGACAACTATGATTGCGGCCCCGTGCAGGACCAAGGCAGACGCCGACGTATCCGCAAAAATACTGGACTGTTGACCTGCCTAAGGTGTACTTAGAGGCGTGGGAATGATACAACACACTCGGCCGAGCGTATTATCATTCGTTATCCAAGCCTTGCTATATCGCCCAAAAGCACGAGAGCACAGATGTACTTTAATGTAGTGGGCATAATAAAAAGCAAAGGAGAGCGCAATATGAAGATTATCGTGGACGGCTTTGGGGGAGACAACGCACCCGCAGAGGTATTAAAGGGCTGTGCGCAGGCAGTAAAGGAGTACGGGGTATCGATTCTCGTCACCGGTGATGAGCAAAAGCTTGCTGACTGTGCGCGCGAAAACGGCATTGCGCTGGATGGAATAGAACTTATTCACGCTTCGCAGGTTATCACCATGGAGGACGAGCCCACCGATGTCATCAAGGCAAAGGCCGATTGCTCGATGGCGGTAGGACTCAAGCTTCTGCGTGAGGGCAAGGGCGATGCCTTTGTGAGCGCGGGGAATACCGGCGCTCTGGTGGTTGGTTCCTCTACGCTCGTAGGCCGCATCAAGGGTATCAAGCGGGCTGCGCTCGCACCCATGCTGCCCACCACAAAAACGCCCTATATGCTCATGGACTCTGGTGCAAACCTTGATTGCCGCCCCGAGATGCTGGTGCAGTTCGGCATCATGGGCTCGGTGTATATGAATAAAATCATGGGCATTTCCTCTCCGCGCGTGGGCGTTGTAAATGTCGGAACAGAGATGACTAAGGGTACCGACCTTGAGATTGAGGCAAATCGCCTGTTTACTCTTGCCCCCGTCAACTGCATCGGCAATGTCGAGGCACGTGAGCTGCCGCTCGGCGGCTGCGATGTCGCAGTGACCGACGGCTTTACCGGCAACGTCGTCCTCAAGCTGACCGAGGGTCTTGCCAAGGGCTTTTCGGGTAGCCTCAAGGCGATGCTGCTCAAGAACACGGTCTCAAAGCTTGCAGCCCTCCTTTTAAAAAGCGGGATTGCTGAATTTCGCCGGACGATGGACTACACCGAGTACGGCGGGGCCCCCTTGATGGGCATCACCCGTCCTGTTATCAAGGCACACGGCAGCTCGGATGCAAAGGCGTTCAAGAATGCCATTCGTCAGGCAAAGCTCTTTTGCGAGCAGAACGTCATCGGTGAGATTGAATCAGCGCTTGCCTCGCTCAAGCAAAACATGGCCGCCCAGGGTGAATAAGGGCAAAGCCGATGCGCAAAAACGCGTTCGTGTGATATATCAAGGCCCTGCATGATACTGCGGGGCAGAAAGGCGTGTGAGCAGATGAAGGAACTGATGGACACCATTCAATATCATTTTCGCGATGAGGAACTGCTTAAAACAGCGCTCACCCATTCTTCCTATGCCAATGAGGTCAAGAAGGGCACGCCATATAATGAACGACTCGAGTTTCTGGGGGATTCGGTCTTATCCATTGTGGTAAGCGATTATTTGTTTTTACACTACAAACACCTGCCCGAAGGAGAACTGACCAAGCTGCGCGCATCACTCGTGTGCGAGAGAACACTGTGTGAGTTTGCCCGCAGCATCCGGCTGGGTGACTATATGCTGCTCGGCAAGGGGGAGGATGCCTCGGGCGGCAGGGAGCGCCCATCCATCCTATCTGATGCCTTTGAGGCGCTGATTGCCGCCATCTACCTCGACGGCGGTATTGAGAGTGCTCGCGAGTTCGTGCTGGGCTTTATCAAGCAGCAGCTCGAAACCAAGAAATCCGTCCCCTTTAAGGACTATAAGACCGCCCTGCAGGAGATTATCCAGCAAAACAAGGAGGAGTCGGTCAGCTACTGTCTCGTAGAAGAGAGCGGGCCCGACCATGATAAGCGGTTTACCGTAGAGGTGCGTCTAAACAGCAACGTCATCGGCAGGGGAGTAGGCCGCAGCAAAAAGGACGCGGAGCAGCAGGCCGCCAAAGAGGCGCTTGCCTTGATGGGACGATGAGCCACGCAAATGTCGCTCTGTTCGTGCCCCATGTCGGCTGCCCCCACCGCTGCGTGTTCTGCGACCAGTGCGCAATCTCCGGTCATGTACAGCCGCCCACCCCGGCGGATGTACGGGCTGCCTGCATCACCGCACAGCGCAGCTTGGGCGAGCGGGTGAGGGAAGCGGAAGTTGCCTTTTTCGGCGGCAGCTTTACGGCAATTGATAGGCAGTATATGATTTCCCTGCTCAAAGAGGCATCTGCCTGTGTTCGGGAGATGGGCTTTCTCGGTATACGGTGTTCCACCCGACCGGACGCCGTGGACGACGAGGTGCTCACGGTGCTTTCTAAGTACGGTGTCACCGCCATTGAGCTGGGTGCGCAGAGCATGGATGACGAGGTTCTACGCAAAAACGCCCGCGGGCACACAGCCAAGGACGTGATAGAGGCATCAGAGCGCATCCGCAAATACGGCTTTTCACTCGGGCTGCAGATGATGACGGGCCTATATGGCGACACAAAGGAAAAGACGCTTTACACCGCACAGGCATTCTGCGACATCAAACCGGACACGGTACGCATCTATCCCACCATCGTTATGGAAGGCACGGCGTTGGCAGACCTTTACCGCAAGGGCCTTTACCAACCGCTTACGCTCGATGATGCGGTGGATATCTGCGCGCAGTGTCTTGTTTTGTTTAGGCAAAAAAACATCAAGGTCATCCGCGTCGGGCTGCACGCGACCGAAGACCTGCAAAAAAACATGATAGCAGGACCCTTTCACCCTGCCTTTCGCGAGCTGTGCGAATCGCGCATTATATTAAACCGCCTGCTTGAGGAAATTCGGGATAAGGACATACCCCAAGGGGACATTTCGGTGAAAATTCACCCTAAAAACCATTCAAAACTAGTGGGACAGAACAAAAAAAATGTGGAAATCCTTTCTGGTATGCACTATAATTTAACTGTGTGTACCAACTCGTCGCTTCCCCTCGATGCGCTCGAGGTGGCACCCGGGCGGTGATGACCGTATCACCACTTGCATAAAGGATGTGTAGCATTGTTACTAAAATCCCTTGAAATACAAGGCTTTAAATCCTTCCCCGATAAAACGCGCCTGACCTTCGGCAGAGGCATTACCGCTGTCGTAGGACCAAACGGCAGCGGCAAGAGCAACATCAGCGATGCAGTACGTTGGGTTTTGGGTGAACAGTCCACAAAAACCCTGCGCGGCAGCCGCATGGAGGACATCATCTTCGGCGGTACAAAGCTGCGCGGCCCGGTGGGCTTTGCGCAGGTGTCGCTGACCATCGATAACACCAGCAGAGCCCTGCCTATTGATACGGACGAGGTCACCGTCACCCGCAAGCTGTATCGTTCGGGCGAAAGCGAGTACCGCATAAACGGAAATGCCGTGCGCCTGCGCGACATCTATGAGCTGTTTATGGACACGGGCCTTGGCAGAGACGGCTACTCGATTATCGGGCAGGGGCGTATTGCCGAGATTGTAAGCGCAAAGAGTAACGAACGCCGCGAGATCTTTGAGGAGGCCTCGGGCATCTCCAAATACCGCTACCGCAAAAACGAGGCGGAGCGAAAACTCGATCAGACACAGGAAAACCTTGTCCGCCTCATGGATATCCTATCCGAGCTGGAGGACAGGGTCGAGCCCTTGCGCATTCAATCCGAAAAGGCGCAGGAATTCCTAGTCCTAGCCGAGGAGAAAAAGCAGCTGGAGGTTTCACTATACATCCGCTCGCTTGAAAAGGCGCGCGAAGCCCTGCGCGAGCAGGAAAACCGCGTGATGGTGTGCAAGGCGTCCTGCGACGAGGTAGACGAAGAGCTTGCCGCCATGGAGGCGGATATCAACGCGATTTTTGAGAAATCCCAGCAGTGCGCGGTACTCATGGAGCAAAAGCGCATGGGACGCTTAAGCCTTGATGAGGAACTGTCAAGGCTAGAGTCGCAGGTTGCAGTACTGCGCAACGATGTTCACCACAAAACCGAGAATATAGAGCGTGTTCGCCGCGAGATTGAGGTTAGCAGCCTTGCCGTCAGTGATATTGCTCAGCAGATAGAAGAGCGCATGGCATTACATGCAGCCAAATGCGCCCAGATTGAAGAGCTCAAGGCCCTGTGCGCCGAGCGCGAGCGCACATTAGAGGAGTTTTTAAGCGACAGTGCCCGCCACAGCGAAAGTCTGGAGGCGGTAAACCGCCGTATGGCGGAATTGGGTGCCGCTATCTCGCAGAGTAAGGTTGGCGAGATGGCAAGCCTTTCCGCACTCGAGGAACTGTCACAGCGGCGCGCCCGCTTAAATGAGCAGCTAGAAGCCAAAAAGCAGGATTTGCAGCAATGCGAGAAAGAGCGCACCGAGGCCTCCGCCTTTATAGCGGAGCTGGATGAAAAGATTGAGGCGGAGTCCAACACCGTAAAGGGCTATGCCTTTAAGCTGGAAAAGCGCAAAGAGAAGCTTGAGCAGAGCGCCAAAGAGGTGTCCTCGCTTGATTTGCGCATCAAGGAAAAGTATCAGAACGCCCGCCTGCTTGAGGATTTAGAGAAAAACATGGAGGGCTTTGCGCAGAGCGTAAAAACGGTCATGCGCATGGCATCCTACGGCACACTACGCGGCATACTCGGGCCGGTCTCCAGCCTGATGGAGGTGCCCGACGAGTACACAACCGCGATTGAAACGGCGCTTTCGTTTGCTTTGCAGAACATTGTGGTGGAGGACGAAAACGCCGCAAAACGCGCGATTGCCCAGCTTAAAAGCGAGAACGCGGGCCGTGCGACCTTCCTTCCCGTTTCCACCATTAAGGGTTCACCCCTTGACGAGCGCCCGTTAAAAGGAAAACCCGGCTACATCGGCGTTGCAAGCGCCCTTGTGTCGTACGATAAGCGCTACGAGGGTATTATGCAATCCCTGCTCGGCAGGATTGCCGTATGCGAAACCTTAGATAACGCGGTAGACATAGCAAAGGCAAACGGCTACCGCTTCCGTGTGGTAACTTTGGACGGTCAGATTGTCAACGCGGGCGGCTCACTGACGGGCGGCTCTGCGGTTAAAAATTCAGGACTGCTCAGCCGACGCGGCGATATTGCACGCCTGCGCGAGCAGGCTGCTCAGCTTGAGGCAAAGCTTGCTGAGACAAACGCCGCCCACAACGCCCTCAAGACCGAGATTGCCGGCATCGAGGCTCAGTACCTCGCATCCAAGAGCGTACTGGAGACCATGCAGGAGGACCGGCAAAAAGCGGAGATGCAGCATACCCTGTGCGAGCGCAACCTGCAGGAGCTCAACAAAGCCATTGCGGAGGCGACCAAGGAGCTTGCTCATGCAGATGAACGCGAGCGCGAGCTGACCTCTGAGTTGGAGACTGCCCGTAAAACGCTGGCGGAAAGCACCGCCCAGATGACGGCGCTCGAAGAGCAGGTGGGCGAAACCGCGCAGAAGAAGGATGAGCTGCGTCAAAAACGCCACGCCCTCACCGATGAGATTTCACAGCTTAAAATGAACATCCTGTCGCTGACCAAGGAGGCCGAGGGCCTTGAGCAGTCGGCGGTAGAGCTTGCCCAGCGCAAGGAGAGCGAGAGCGGCAAGAGCACATCCCTGCTTGCCGAGATTGCGGCGCTGGAAGCTGAGATTGTGAGCATAAACGAAAAAACGCAGGAGATACTCCTTTCCAAGGAGGGTATTACTGCCCAGTGCACTGCCATCGAGCAGGAGATTACAGCGCTTTCGGAACAGCGCATGCAGCTTGAAAAGCAGGCAAACGAACGCCGCACTGCCGAGCGTGCCGTCCTTGCCCGCCGCGAGGAAATCAGCAAGGAGATGGCGCGTCTTGAAGAGCGCAAGCTGTCCGCGCAAAGCGAGTACGACGCAATCATCTCAAAGCTCTGGGACGAGTATGAATTAACAAGGTCCGAGGCAGCGGAAATCGCCAAGGAGATACCCAACATCACCACCGCCCAGCGCAGGCTAAACGAGATAAAGGGAAAGATTAAGGCACTCGGCACCGTTAACGTCGGCGCAATCGAGGAGTACAAAGAGGTTTCCGAGCGCTATCGCTTCTTAAAAGAGCAGATTGACGACGTAACCAAATCGCGCGATGAACTGTTGCGCATGATACGCGAGCTGACCGCCAAGATGCGGGAGATCTTCACCGAAAGCTTTGTGGAGATCAATAAGAACTTCGGCGAGGTGTTTGTAGAGCTGTTCGGCGGCGGCAGCGCCCAACTCAAGCTCTCCGATGAGGGGGATGTGCTTGAAAGCGGCATCGAAATCTACGTTGAGCCGCCGGGCAAGATCATCAAAAACCTTTCCGCCCTCTCCGGCGGCGAGCAGGCCTTTGTGGCGATTGCCATCTACTTCGCCATCCTCAAGGTTCGCCCTGCACCCTTCTGTCTGCTGGATGAGATTGAGGCGGCGCTTGATGATGTCAATGTCACCAAGTATGCGCAATACCTCCACCGCCTGTGCGAGAAAACCCAGTTTATCGCAATCACCCACCGCCGCGGCACGATGGAGGAGGCGGACGTCCTGTACGGTGTCACCATGCAGGAGGAGGGCGTCAGCAAGCTGTTGCAGCTTAAGGTCACCGAGCTTGAGGACAAGCTTGGCTTAAAGAATACATAACACAAGCTAGTCAAGATACGGGAAAGGCATAGGTAACTCGATGGGATTGTTTGAAAAACTGGCGGGAGGACTCAAAAAGACCCGCGATTCAATGGCAAAAACGATAGACTCCATGTTCAAGTCGTTTACAAAGATTGATGAGGAGCTGTTTGAGGAGCTTGAGGAGATTCTCATCACCTCCGATGTCGGCGCAAGGACGGCCGCGGACATCTGCGAACAGCTTAAGTCACGCATTAAGGAGAAGGGGATTACCGACCCTGCGCAGATTACAGGCGAGATGCAGCTTTTGATTGCGGATATGCTGCGCGGCGGCGAAGGGCTTGCCCTAAGCACCAAACCGTCGGTTATCCTTGTTATCGGCGTAAACGGGGTCGGCAAAACCACCACCATCGGCAAGCTTGCCGCAAACCTCAAGGCCCAGGGCAAGAGCGTGCTGTTAGGCGCTGCCGATACCTTCCGTGCGGCTGCGATTGACCAGCTCGCCGTGTGGGCAGAGCGCGCGGATGTGCCGATTATACGTCACAGCGAGGGCAGCGACCCCGCAGCTGTCGTGTTTGACGCGGTTTCTGCGGCAAAGTCGCGCGGGATTGACGTTGTCATCTGCGATACGGCAGGCCGCCTGCACAACAAGAAAAACCTCATGGATGAACTTTCTAAGATTGCACGCGTTATCAAGCGCGAGGCACCCGACAGCGATGTCGAGGTATTGCTTGTGCTCGATGCCACCACAGGGCAGAATGCGCTGAGTCAGGCGCGCGAGTTCAAGGAGGCCGCAGGCATTACCGGCATCGTGCTCACCAAGCTTGACGGCACGGCCCGCGGCGGTGTTGTCATCGGCATCTGCAATGAGCTTTCGGTCCCTGTTAAATTCGTAGGCGTGGGCGAGAAGATTGACGACCTCCAGCCCTTTGACCCCGACGCGTTTGCAAAGGCGTTGTTCGGCGAACGTGCGTAAAGTATAGCAAAAAGGATTAAAAAGAATGGACAAACTGGTATTTGCATCCTCAAATAAGGGCAAAATCAAAGAGATGAAGCAGCTGCTTGCCCACACCGGCATAGAGGTACTAACCCTTACGGACATCGGCTTTACGCAGGAGATTGAGGAAACGGGCACAACCTTTGAAGAAAACGCCCGCATCAAGGCGCTTGCGGTCAGCCGTTTTAGCGGCTTGCCCGCCGTATCGGATGACAGCGGCATCTGCATCGACGCACTGGGCGGTGCCCCCGGTGTCCTTTCGGCCCGCTATCTCGGCGAGGATACGCCCTATGAGGTAAAAAACCGCATGGTGCTTGAAAAGCTTAAGGATGTACCGCGAGAAAAGCGCACCGCCCGCTATGAGTGCTGCGTGTGCTGTGTCTTCCCAGACGGCACAGAGATTGTCACCCACGGCACCTGCGAAGGGCTTATCGCAAATGAGCCGAAGGGGGAGAACGGCTTTGGCTATGACCCCATCTTTTTGGTGGGCGATAAAACGATGGCCGAGCTTTCAGACGATGAGAAAAACCGCATCAGCCACCGTGCAAAGGCGGTCAACGCGTTTGCATTGGAGTTAGCAAAATACCTTGATAGCACCCGCGCCTAAGCAGCAAGCGCAAAAATACGCATAATAGAAAGGCATGATTATATGCTTACAAGTAAGGAACGCGCAAGCCTCAGGGCGCTTGCAAACCAGATAGATACCATCCTGCAAATCGGCAAAAACGAGATTTCCGATACCCTTGTCACCCAGGTGGATGATGCACTGACAGCACGCGAGCTTATCAAGCTGCGGGTGCTTGAAACAGCGCCCTACACCCCGCGTGAGGCAGCCGAACTGCTTGCGGAGCGCACAAACAGCGAGGTCGTTCAGGTCATCGGAACCCGGTTTGTGCTCTTTCGCAGAAACCCCAAAAAGCCTATCATCAACTACTAAGGCATAACAGAAGCGATTGAAATTTCATTAGGGGGAGGGAATGCACCGTTATGCAGAAAATCGGATTGTTTGGTGGAACCTTCAACCCCATCCATAAAGGCCATCTGCACCTTGCTAAGGCGTTCTTGCAGGCCCTTAGCCTTGATAAGCTGATCTTCATCCCCACCTATATGCCCCCGCACAAGGACGCACACGACCTTGCAAGCTCCGTTGACCGTTACAATATGTGCCGTCTGGCTGTATCGGATATTGAAAACGCCGAGGTCAGCGACTTTGAAATCCGTCGCGAGACCAAGAGCTACACCGTGCACACCCTGCAGCACTTTAAAAAGCTGTATCCGGACGCGGAGTTCTTTTTTTTAATGGGCTCGGATATGTTTATCACCCTCGAGCGGTGGTATGAGGCCGAGACGCTCTTTACCCTTGCGACCATGTGTGCCGGTGCGCGCAACCAAGGGGAATACGCCACACTTTCCCAGTATGCCCAAAGGCTTGCGCACAAAGGGGTAAAGACTAAGATCATCGACATCGAGCCGTTTGAGGCATCCTCCACAGAGATTCGTGCTAGGATTCACAAGCAAGGGAGCGCAAACCACGAAGCCTTGCCGCAGCCGGTGCGCAGGTACATAGACACCGTACACCCCTACGGCGGCGAGCGTGAGGAAATACGCAGGTTTAAAAGCGAGATTGCCGCCCGCCTGAGTGAAAATCGCTACGAGCATTCCATCTGTGTGGCTGCGGAGGCTGTAACCCTTTCCATCCTGTTTAGCGCAGATGAAAACAAGGCGTATGTTGCAGGGCTTGTTCACGACATCACCAAGGAGATGGACCTGCCTGCGCAGTTGCAAATGCTTAAAAAGTCTGGTATAATTTTGGACGATGTCGAGCAGCGGACAACAAAGATCTGGCATGCAATTTCAGGCGCAGTCCTTGCGCGCTCGCTTGGTATAAATGACGAAGAAATAATAAATGCTATAAGATACCACACTACGGCCCGCGAGGGTATTACTTTGTTGGAACAGGTTGTCTATCTCGCAGACTGCATCTCGTTTGACCGCACATTTGCGGCGGCAGACTTGATTCGTGAGCGGGTATCATCCGGCCTCGACAGCGCAATGCTCTGTGCACTTTCCCTTTCCATACAGGGGCTTGCAAAGAAACAGTCGCCAATCCACATCGATACGGTAAAGGCTTACAACAGTTTTCTCCCCGCGGCACAAAAATAAAGTATCCGAGCCTTGCGTTCGGCTACCCGTGCGGGAGGGTCCGGTTTTGAAGAAAAAGAATGTCATCGCATTTGTCATAGCGTTTGTTGCAACGCTTGCGGTATTAGGCGGCGGGTATTACGTTTTAAACACCCGCTTTTTACAGCAAAAACCGAAAGAGGAATCGGGTGAAAGCGCCATAACGCCTGAGAGTTCATCTCCTTCCTCAACGGCTGTCCAGCCGGATGAAGCAGTCAACTTCTTGCTGTGCGGTCTGGATGAGAGCGAGCTGCTCACCGACGTTATCATGGTGGCAAGCCTTGATGCCGCAAATAAAACTGTAAAGGTCTTTCAGATTCCGCGTGATACCTATGTCGGGATTAAGCGTTACCCGACCGGAAAAATCAACGCAGTGTACGGCAATGCCAAAAGCGGACAAACCCGTATCGGCGCGCTGATTGAAGAGATAGAGTACACCTTTGCCCTTGAAATAGACCACTATGCCACAGTCAACCTTTCGGGACTCAGGCAGATTGTCGACTCCATGGGCGGGGTTACGGTCAACATCCCGCAGGACATCTACTTTACCAGCACCAAAGTCCTCAAGAAAGGTGAACAGGTGCTCGACGGCGAGAAGGCGGAGTGGTTTGTTCGCTACCGCGCAGGCTATGTAACCGGCGACATTGGCCGTATGCAGGCTCAGAGCCTGTTTTTAAAGGCGTGCGCTAAAAAGGTACTTTCGATGTCAAAAGCAAAGATGCTAAGCCTTTTAACCCAGAACTATTCCAACATCACCACTGACCTTACTCTGGCCGAGGTCATAGAATATTATGGCGGGATTAAGGATATCGATGCCGATTCTATCGAGTTTTTCACCCCCGAGGGAAACGGCGTTATGCACGAGGGATATTCGGTATATACGCTTGATGCTAAGAAAACGGCAGACCTTTTAAACGAGCATTTTCGCCCCTACAGCGACAGCGTCCCGGCTGAGGAGCTAAATATTATAGAGCTATCGTAAATTTTGCGAAGGAGGAATGGCAGCTAAATGACACCACAACAAACAGCAAAGCAGATTGTCGCCGTGCTGGATGAAAAAAAGGCGGTGGACATCACTGTTTTGCGTGTGCACGACCTTACGGTGATTACCGATTACTTCATCGTAGCCTCAGGCACCAGTTCCACACATGTAAAAAGCCTCGCCGACGAGGTGGAGTTTAAGCTAAAGGAACAGGGTGTAGCGCCTGCGTTTGTGGAGGGCTACGGCTCCGCGCAGTGGATTGCGCTGGATTACGGGTCGGTCATCGTCCATGTGTTCTACCCGGAGGCCCGTAAATTCTACGAGCTGGAACGCCTGTGGGCAGATGCAGAAAAGATTGACACGCAAACCCTGCTTGAGCAGGATTAACATATGAGCGCGGGTCTCCTTTTTATGGGGCGCCCGTGCATATGCTTTTAGCGCGGACTTTTTGAAAGGAATGACCAGGAGAATGAAATACGATAATTTTAAGGAAGTCGAGGCGAAATGGCAGCGAATTTGGGAAGAAAAGAACGTGTTTGCCGCTAAAGCCGACTATACCCTGCCCAAGTACTATGCGCTGGTGGAATTTCCGTATCCGTCGGGTGCGGGCCTGCATGTAGGCCATCCGCGCTCCTATACGGCGCTTGATATTGTCTCGCGCAAGAAGCGTCTGCAGGGCTACAATGTCCTTTACCCAATGGGTTGGGACGCCTTTGGCCTGCCGACTGAGAACTATGCTATAAAGAACCACATCCACCCCGAGGTGGTAACAAAGAATAATATCGCCCGCTTTAAGTCGCAGCTCAAGTCCTTGGGCCTTTCGTTTGACTGGAAGCGAGAAATCAACACCACCGACCCCGAATACTACCGCTGGACACAGTGGATCTTCTTACAGCTCTTTAAGCACGGGCTTGCATACAAGAAGGAGATGGCCGTAAACTGGTGCACCGACTGCAAGGTCGTGCTCGCCAACGAAGAGGTTGTCAACGGCACCTGCGAGCGCTGCAACGGCGAGGTTGTGCGCCGTGTAAAGAGCCAATGGATGCTCAAAATCACCGAGTATGCCCAGCGCCTGTTGGATGACCTTGATACGGTTGACTACATCGAGCGCGTAAAGACCTCGCAGCGCAACTGGATTGGCCGGTCTACCGGTGCAGAAGTGGACTTTACCACCACAACAGGGGATGTGCTGCGCATTTATACTACCCGTCCCGACACCCTGTTTGGTGCGACCTACATGGTAATGTCGCCTGAGCATGAGCTCATTAAAAAGTGGGCACCCATCATCAAGAATATAGACGAGGTTACCGCATATCAGAATGAGGCGGCGAAGAAATCAGATTTTGACCGCACTGAAGTGGCAAAGGAAAAGACCGGTGTGCGCCTTGAGGGCGTTATGGCGATTAACCCCGTCAACGACAAGCAGATTCCCATCTACATCGCGGACTATGTACTCACAAGCTACGGCACCGGCGCCATCATGGCGGTACCTGCCCACGATACCCGCGACTGGGAGTTTGCCAAGAAGTTTGACCTGCCCATCATAGAGGTTGTCAAGGGCGGGGATGTGCAAAAAGAGGCCTTCACCGATTGCGAAACCGGTGTAATGGTAAACTCCGGTATACTCGACGGCCTGAGTGTTGAGGATGCCAAAAAGAAGATTGTAGACTGGCTTGAGCAGAATAAGAAGGGCGTGCCCAAGGTAAACTTTAAGCTGCGCGACTGGGTATTCTCCCGCCAGCGCTATTGGGGCGAGCCGATTCCGATTGTCATTTGCCCGAACTGCGGCTACGTTCCGCTGCCCGAAAGCGAGCTGCCCCTGCGCCTGCCGCAGATTGAGTCCTACGAGCAGACCGAGACAGGCGAGTCTCCCCTTGCAAATATTGACGAGTGGGTGAACACCACCTGCCCGCACTGCGGCGGCCCCGCCAAGCGAGAGACCGACACCATGCCCCAGTGGGCCGGTTCGTCATGGTACTTCCTGCGTTACTGCGACCCGAATTTTGGCGCGGGTGTTGCCTCCAAGGAGGCGCTTGACTACTGGATGCCGGTAGACTGGTATAACGGCGGAATGGAGCACACCACCCTGCACCTTTTGTATTCCCGCTTCTGGCACAAGTTCCTGTACGACATCGGCGTGGTATCCACCCCCGAGCCGTATGCGAAGCGCACAAGCCATGGTATGATTCTGGGCGAGAATGGCGAGAAGATGAGTAAATCCCGCGGCAACGTCGTCAACCCCGACGACATCGTTGCGGAGTACGGCGCTGACACTATGCGCCTGTATGAGATGTTCATCGGCGACTTTGAAAAGAGCGCACCGTGGAACACCGCATCGATTCGCGGCTGTCGCCGCTTCCTCGACCGCGTCTGGGAGCTGCAGGAGTGTGTAATCGACGGCAAGGAGTACCGTCCGGAGCTTGAAACCGCTATGCACAAGACCATCAAGAAGGTCAGCGAGGATATTGAAACCCTCAAGTTCAACACCGCTATTGCGGCGATGATGGCCTTGCTCAACGATATCACCAAAACCGGTTCCATCAACCGTGCGGAGTTAAAGACCTTCCTCATCCTGCTTAACCCCTTTGCACCGCACATTACCGAAGAGCTGTGGAGCGTATGCGGATTTGAGGGCATGATTGCATACACAAAATGGCCGCAGTTTATCCCCGAGAAGTGCAAGGAGGATACAGTGGAGATTGCCGTGCAGATTAACGGTAAGGTCCGCGAGCGCATGGTAATTGACCGCGAAGCAGCGCAGGCCGATGTACTCGCACAGGCAAAGGCCCTGCCCCGCATCAGTGAGAATATCGCGGATAAGCAGCTGGTCAAGGAGCTGTATGTTCCGGGTAAGCTTGTAAATCTCGTGGTGAAATAGCAAAACTTCTTTTTAAAACTAAAACCGGCAGATCAACCTACAATCTGCCGGTTTTTAAGTATATTGCAATTTTGTATTATTTTGAGATTGCGGCATCCGGCTCATATATCTGCAAATAAACGGCCTTATTTCTGGAAAACAGCGTCGTTTTGGCAAGGATTTGGCGGATTTTTAAGTTAGACAAAGGCCACAAAAACCATGGAACAATCAGCTTGTAGCTATTGACAGAACGGTTGACCGCATTGTATAATTACACTTGTTACTAAAGTTGTAAGGCCATTAAACGCATCGGGCTTACGGTTTAGATTACCCTGCCGCGTGGCGGAGGGAGGGAATTTGAAATGGCTGAAATTCGTATTAAAGATAACGAAAGTCTTGACAGCGCTCTTAGACGCTTTAAAAGGCAGTGCGCCAGAGCCGGCGTCTTGCAGGAGGTTCGCAAAAGAGAACATTATGAGAAACCATCCGTAAAGCGCAAGAAGAAGTCAGAGGCTGCGCGCAAACGCAAGTATAAGTAAATCTTGCGGCGGGTTGTGAATACCTGAAAAAAAGCAAGCGGGCGCATAGCCCGCTTTTTTCTTTTATATAATATGATGGCAAAGCGTTTTTTGCGGTACTTCTAGCGAAAAGAAAGGTATTGGAATGAAGCGAAACACAATCCCCGACCTGATTATCGACAGAATATGGCTTCTTGACGCGCAGATGCTCCGTGACCTCGGGGTGCGCGCGCTCATCGTGGATGTAGACAACACCCTGTCCTCCCACGGTGCACCGCTGCCCGAAAAAGAGGTCATACCCTGGCTTGCGCGCATGAACGAGCTTGGGGTGCCGGTGGTTATCCTCTCAAACAATACCAAGGAGCGGGTGGAGCCCTTTGCCGGCAAGCTGGGGCTGCCCTTTGTTCACTTTGCGGCAAAGCCGCTGCGCCGTGGCTTTCGTCGCGCACAAAAGCTGCTCTCCTGCCCGGCGCGTGAGATTGCCGTTGTCGGAGACCAAATCTTTACCGATGTGGTCGGAGGCAACCGAGCCGGCATGAAGACGGTGCTCGTTACCCCCATCAAGGAGGATACCGACCCTTGGGTGTTGTTTAAGCGCCGCTTTGAACAACGCTATATCGACCTTTATTACCGCAAAAAAGGGCAGAAGCCTTTGAATAGAACGAAATGAATCAACTTGTGCCGGCTTGTACCGATGCCGGAAAGGAATAATACAATGGGCGTCTACTTTGGCCCCGCCGGCAACTCGGATAGTTTTGCCGCAATGGGCTACAAAAAGAATACGGACATCCCCGCCTATGTGGTAAAGATGGGTCTCAACGCCTATGAGTACCAGTGCGGGCGCGGGGTTAAAATATCGGAAGAATCCGCAAGAGCATTCGGAAAAGCGGCGGCAGAGCACGGTGTTGCGATTTCACTGCATTCCCCTTACTACATCTCGCTTTCCAGCGTGGAGGAGGAGAAGCGCCTGGGTTCTATCCGCTACATCCTGCAAAGTGCCCACGCGGTGGATGCAATGGGCGGCGTGCGCGTGGTAGTACATTCGGGTTCGGCATCCAGGATGTCGCGCGAACAGGCGCTCGAATATGCAAAGGACACCCTGAAAAGGGCCGCGGCGGCATTGGACGAGCAGGGCCTGTCCCATATCCGCCTGTGCCCCGAAACAATGGGGAAGATCAACCAGCTCGGCACACTCGACGAGGTCATTGAGCTGTGCAGGGTGGATGAACGGTTCATCCCCTGTATTGACTTCGGCCACCTCAACGCCCGCACGCTCGGCGGCCTGCGTACCTTTTCGGACTACGAGGAGATCTTTGCAAAGATAGAGAATGGGCTTGGACTTTCCCGCCTGCGGGAGTTCCACGCGCATTTCTCCAAGATAGAGTATACCCAGAACGGCGGCGAAAAACGGCATCTGACGTTTGAAGACACCGTTTACGGCCCTGACTTTGAGCCGATTGCGGAGTTGATAGCCAAAAAAGGCTGCTCTCCGACCATTATCTGCGAGTCGGCAGGCACGCAGGCGGAGGATGCAAGGACAATGCGAGAAATCTACGAGGCGGCAGCCGGTCGCAAATCGGCTTTTCTCCAAGTAGAATGAAAGGACGGATAAAGACCCATGAACAACAGGATTTTGGTGATTAATGGCCCAAATTTAAACCTAACCGGTATGCGCAAGCCCGAGGTCTACGGCACCACAACGCTTGATGAGATTAACGAGCAGATTGCGCAATATGCAAGGGAAAAGGGCCTTGTGTGCGACTTCTTCCAGTCCAACCACGAGGGTGGCATCATCGACCGCCTGCATGAGGCGCGCGGGGCCTACCTCGGCGTCATCCTCAACGCGGGAGCCTACACCCATTACAGCTACGCCATCCGCGACGCCATTGAAGCGGTAGAGTTGCCGGTGGTGGAGGTGCACATCTCCAACATCTTTGCGCGTGATGCCTTCCGCGCCCATTCCGTGCTGAGTGAGGTTTGCATCGGGCATATCAGCGGTTTTGGCGCACCGGGGTCTTATCTTTTGGCTGTAGATGCCCTTTCAAGGCTTGAGAAAAAGTCGATTTGAGTAAAAAGGAGCATATATAACGTGGCAACAGTAAACACCAAGCTCCACACACTGATGAATAACCTGCCCGACGGCACCGATGCCGCCGTTATCGTGTCGCGCCCAAACCGCCGGTACTACCTCGGGTACGATTCACACGATGCTGGCCTTTTGCTTGTCACACGCGATGCGGCTTACTTTATCATCGATTTTCGCTATATCGAAACTGCACGCGCAAGGGTCAGCGGCGCTGCAGTCATTTTGCAGGATGACATCTATACACAGGTGCGCACACTCTGCGAGCGCCATAACGTCAAAACAGCCGCAATCGAAACAAGCTACCTCACCCTGCGCGAGGCTGCGCGCATCAAGCGTATGCTGTATGGAGCCCAGCTGCTGGAGGACAATGCGCTGGATGACATCATCAACGCCCAGCGCGCCATCAAGGACGAAGGCGAGATTGCAAAGCTAAAAGAGGCACAGCGTCTGACCGACGAGACCTTTTCCTACATCCTGCCCCGCATCTGTGCAGGCAAGACCGAGCGGGAGATTGCCCTTGATATGGAATTTTTCATCCGCAGGCAGGGTGCCGAGGCAGTGTCGTTTGATTTTATCGTGGTTGCGGGCAAAAATAGCTCCCTGCCGCACGGCGTGCCTACCGATAACGTGCTAAAGCGCGGCGACTTTGTCACCATGGATTTCGGCGCGGTGGTTGACGGCTACCATTCCGACATGACCCGCACGGTTGCCATAGGTGAAGTAAGCGAAGAGCAGCGCAGGGTCTACGATACGGTATTAACCGCGCAAAAAGCGGTGCTTGATAGGGTAAAGGCGGGCGTAAATTGCGCCGCAATGGACAAAATAGCAAGGGATATCATCAACAAGGCGGGCTACGAAGGGTGCTTCGGGCACGGACTCGGTCACAGCGTCGGCATTGAGATTCACGAAAGCCCGCGCTTTGCGCCGATGTGTGATGAGATAGCACCCGCGGGCACAGTCATGACCATAGAGCCCGGCATCTATCTGGAAGGCCGGTTCGGCGTTCGAATTGAGGACTTCGGGGTTATCACGAATGACGGGTTTGACAACTTTACAAAGAGCCCGAAGGAACTCATGCTCCTGTAAAGGTACAGCTTTGAATCCGGATAAAGGGCACAAAAGCGCGTTTTCGTCGCTTTTTGGCAGGAAAAAATGTACGGTTATACCCGTTTTGCCTGTTGTGCTTTAGGAATATCCGGATAAAACAGCGAAAATCAAAAAATAACACTTGAAAAGTTTAGTGTTATAATATAGACTTATAATGTTATAGACAAATTACCCAGTGCTTGCAATGCGTTTTGTAACACTGAAATTGATGGAGGGCTTAATTGTATGATTTCAGCAGGTGAGTTTAGAAACGGCGCTACATTCGAAATGGATGGCAACGTTGTACAGGTTGTCGAGTTTCAGCATGTAAAGCCCGGTAAAGGCGCCGCTTTTGTTCGCACAAAGATTAGAAACGTCATTACCGGCTCTGTCGTAGAGAAAACCTTCAGCCCCACAGAAAAGTTCCCCACCGCGCATATCGACAGGCGCAGCATGCAGTACCTGTACAATGAGGGCGACCTTTATTACTTCATGGATAATGAGACCTACGAGCAGACCCCAATCGGAGCGAATACACTGGGCGACAACTTCAAGTTTGTAAAAGAGAACACCGATGTTATGGTGCTTTCCTATAAAGGCAACGTGTTCGGTGTAGAACCCCCCTTCTTTGTAGAGCTCAAGGTTGTATCGACCGAGCCCGGCGTGAAGGGCGACACCGCTACCAACACCCTCAAGCCCGCTGTTTTGGAGACCGGCGCTGAGATTCGTGTTCCGCTGTTTATCAACGAAGGCGATATGATTCGTGTAGATACCCGTGTAGGCGAGTATATGGAAAGAGCATAATGTCAATACTGTAATTGAATTTTACGTATAACGAAAAAGGAGGCTACCGGGATGACTGCTGCAGAACGCGTTGCTTATATCAAAGGGTTGATGGAAGGCCTTGGAATGGACGATTCCACCAACGAGGGCAAGGTGCTTAAGGCTGTGGTTGAGGTGCTTGATGATCTTGCATCCGACCTTGCTGACACACAGGACGAGCTCAGTGAGCTGTATGACCATGTCGATGCCATCGATGAAGACCTCGGACTACTCGAAGAGGACTTCTATGAGACAGACGACGAAGACGATGATGAGGATGATTGCTGCTGCTGCGACGATGACGAAGACAGCCTGTACGAGGTTGTTTGCCCGAGCTGCGGCGATGCCATCTGCATCAACGAGGCAATGCTTGAAGAAGGTGTAATCGATTGCCCCGGCTGCGGCGAAAAGCTGGAGTTTGAGTTTGATGACGACAGCGACGAGGACACTGATCGCGTAGATCAGTAATCCTCATACGGTTGGCACGATATTTTATGGTTTATGGCAGACCAAACGGGCACACCGTTTGGTCTGTTTTTGTGAACGCCGATACTTTCTGCGGATGGGATGAGAGGGGGAGTGTACGATGGCAAAACGCGTGATGATTGGCATGAGCGGCGGGGTAGACAGCTCAGTCGCGGCGCTACTCTTGAAACAACAGGGCTATGAGGTAGTGGGTGCGACCTTCCGCCTATTTAATGAAAGCGATTTAAACCTGTGCGGCGAATCGCGCTGCTGCTCGGTCGATGATGTCAACGATGCACGCTTGGTGTGCGATAAAATCGGCATTGCCCATTATGTTCTTAACTACAAGGAGCTATTCCGCGAAAAGATTGTCGATGCCTTTGTGCAGTCCTATCTGGAGGGAGCAACCCCCAACCCCTGCATCCTTTGTAACCGCTATATTAAGTTTGAGGCATTCCTGCAAAAGGCGCAGTCGATGGGCTTTGACTATATCGCAACGGGTCATTATGCCCGCATCGTGCAAGAGCCGAGCGACCGCTATGCCCTTTACCGCGCTTGCGCCAAAGGCAAGGACCAAAGCTATGTGCTTTATAACCTGACTCAGGATATCCTTGCGCACATGCTTATGCCGCTCGGGGAATACGATAAGACCAGAGTAAGGGAAATTGCGCAGGAAAATAGGCTTGTGGTCGCCAGTAAGCCCGATAGTCAGGATATCTGCTTTGTGCCCGACGGCGATTATGCCGCCTTTATTCAAAACTATACCGGCAAGCCTTCAAAGGGCGGGTTCTTTGTCGACACAAAGGGCAACGTACTCGGGCCCCACAAGGGTATCGCCAACTACACCATTGGCCAGCGCAAGGGGCTTGGCATCAGCCTCGGCCGTCCTGCTTTTGTGGTGAACATCGACGCTGCTACCGGCAACGTGGTGCTCGGTGAGGAGAACGAGGTCTTTTCCCGCACTCTGACAGCGGATGACATCAACATGATTGACGGCTACCCCGTCACCCAGCCCTTCTCCTGCACGGCAAAGATTCGCTACTCCCACAAGGAGGCGCGGGCTACGGTTTACCCGGATGAGAACAACAGGCTGCGGGTGGAGTTTGACGAGCCGCAGCGCGCCATTACGCGCGGTCAGGCCGTTGTGTTCTACGACGGCGACCGAATCCTCGGCGGGGGAACCATCGTATAACGGAACGATAAGCGGGATATTTCGTTTAGCAAAGAAATAAGCCTGCGCTTTTCGGCGGCAAACCGAAATGACGCAGGCTTGCTTTATGCGTGTCTGCGTCGGCGAACCCATTGCCCACCCGCAGCCACTCAAGTGATATGCAAAATATTAAGTCTCAAGACGTTCCTTTTGCCTTGACAACACCACTATTATGGCATATAATAATTCAGCGACGTGTTTTGGCCTAGGCATTTTAATAAGGCAAGATGCGCAAAAGAATAACGGGGTGTAGCGCAGATGGTAGCGTGCTTGGTTCGGGACCAAGAGGCCGCGGGTTCAAGTCCCGCCACTCCGACCATGCGGAGTGTCCTTGTAGGATTTGAGTATCCTATTAAGGACACTCCGTTTTTTTACGCTCAAACTAGGGTTACATATTTCGATGGCAAGGATGAGAAAAGCGGCATTGCTGTTTTTAGATATGAGAAAACGGTTTGATAAATACCCGTTTATCTAAAAGATGTCCGCATTCCAAATATCAACTATAAAAGTACGCGGGGAGAATGGCAAAAACCACGCTCCCCGCGTATATTTATAGCTTTTTGATCTCAGACAGCTTTTTCAAAAGATCGGACAGCGGCCCTCAATACAGGGCATAGTCCTGCTGCAGGGTACGCAAGTATATACGGGTACCATGCCATGGTACCCGAGGGCAAGGCTCTGGATATCCCATACTGTGCCGGCTACTCAGTCGGTCATTGCACGGTGCAATCCTGCCTAATAAAAATCACGGAGGCGATAAATGCCTCTATCGACGGCGAGGACATTGTGAAGCTGTCGGCGTCCTCTATGCTGTTGCTTTTCTTGCCAAGAGAGGCTTTTGGTTTGGCTTTATGTGATATAATATCATTTGCGGACTGACTGATATAGCAAGACGGCTTCATTGCGAAGAAAACACATACGGAGTCCGCCATCCGTATAAAGCTTGAAGAAATTGCGGATTTAGTTTCGTAATATCTTACAATAATGTCACCTCATTGTCACCTGATTCGATGTCGGCCGAGCTTAAGATTCCCGTATAATACTGACGAAAATGAAAGGAGTCTTCAATATGGAAATCTTAAAGGTAAGTGATCTTAAAAAGACCTATACTTCACGCTTTGGCGGAAATCAGGTGCATGCGCTGAAGGGTGTCACTTTCTCGGTAGAATACGGCGAATATGTTGCAATTATGGGCGAATCAGGTTCAGGAAAGACTACGCTTCTCAACATCCTTGCAGCACTGGACAAGCCAACCAGTGGTCATGTCCTGCTGGACGGAAAAGAGCTCGCTCAAATCAAAGAGAATGAGCTTGCGGCATTCCGGCGGGAGAATCTTGGCTTTGTATTTCAGGAGTTTAATCTATTGGATACCTTTTCGCTGAAAGACAATATCCTGCTTCCGCTTGTGCTGAGCGGAACCAGTGTTTCGGAGATGAATGCACGGCTTTCTCCCATTGCCGAGTCTCTTGGAATCGCCGATATTCTGAGTAAATATCCATACGAAGTATCTGGCGGACAGAAGCAGCGTGCGGCAGCAGCGAGAGCTTTGATTACAAATCCCAAGCTGATTTTTGCTGATGAGCCCACAGGCGCATTGGATTCTCAGTCCTCTTCTGAACTTCTCAGGGTGTTTTCTAAAATAAACGAAGACGGGCAGACCCTGCTGATGGTAACTCATTCGGTGTATGCTGCATCTCATGCAAACAGGGTTCTGTTTATCCGTGACGGTGTGGTATTCCATCAGATTTACAGAGGCGACAGCACCAATGAGCAGCTGTATAAGAAAATATCCGACACACTCACCATGCTTCGCACAGGGAGGAACGTACAATGAAAACCGGGTTCTTCTCCAAAATTGCTTGGACTAATATCAAGAATAATTACCGTTTTTTTATTCCGCGCATTCTTTCAGAAGCAGGATTACTTGGTGTTTTCTATATCATATTCACACTGAAAGCAGACGAACGGCTTCTTAAGCTTCGCGGCGGCGAATACCTGGGAATGTCAATGTCCATAGGCACCGCGGTTATGACGCTGCTTTCTGCGATTCTGATGTTCTATATAAACAGCTTTCTGATGAAGCAGAGAAAACGGGAGTTCGGGGTATACAATATACTCGGTATGGAAAAGCGACATGTGGGCAGGGTGCTGTTTTGCGAAACATTAATTAGCAGTACAATCTCCGTCGTATTAGGATTGTGCTTGGGTATGTTGTTTTATAAGATATGCTCTCTTTTAATCTGTAAGCTTTTGGGGACAGAAGTGGTTTTTGGATTTTACTTTATAAAGGTAATAAACCTTGTCGTGTCAGCGCTCCTTTTTGTCGCTTTGGATGTTTTGACCTATCTCTTCAACAGAATCAGCATAGCAAAAATGAAGCCGGTTGAGCTTCTTGCTAGCAGCGCTACAGGCGAAAAAGAACCAAAAGTTAAGTGGCTGATGCTGGTTTTGGGATTGGCCGCGCTTGGCGGAGGGTATTATATTTCACTAACCACACAAAGTCCACTAAAAGCAATGGCTTTGTTCTTCTTAGCAGTAATTCTTGTAATAATAGGCACTTATTTTTTGTTCGTCACGGGCAGCATTTTTGTGCTGAAGCTACTGAAAAAGAACACAAGGTATTATTATAGCAAAAAGCATATGCCAGCCGTATCGGGACTTCTCTACCGTATGAAGCAGAATGCAGTGGGCCTTGCCTCCATATGTATTCTCGCAACCGGCGTGCTGGTGATGATTTCCACAACCGTTAGTCTCTATTCGGGTATGCAGGATACCCTTGACAGAAATTATCCGCAGCATTATTACGTTTCAGCCATATGGCATGAAGATAATGGAAACAGGCATGTTATCCCCTCAGATAGGCTGAGAAGCATTGTGGAAGATGCGGCCGCGGAATGCGGTGCCGAGCTTAGCTGGGTTGAACAGCAGAAGTATCTTAAGGTGGCATACATTTTTCATGACGGGATGCTGGAAACGGACAGAACCGAAGTCGATATGAACACAAATCTTGATGGGCTTTGCGAGGTGACTTTCCTCACGGAGGACGTTTATCGGCAGCTTGGCGGGTCTGCTCTTAACCTTTCAGACGATGAAGTAGCATTCTGCGCCTTCAGCGCAACTAACGCATATGAAGGGAGCACTTTGGAGCTTCAGGGAACCACATACCGGATCACAGAAAAGCCCTCTTTCTTTCCGATTCAGGCGAATATGGTCTCATCCATTGACCGTTACGGCATGGTGGTAGCGAATGACGCTGTACTGAACACGATTTATCAGAGGCAGAAAGATGCATACGGCGACCACGCCTCTGATTATATCGACCGTCTAGCCGTTACCTTCGCTGACAAGCAAAGGCTGTATAATGTCGGCAGAGATATAGACGCTGCGGTCCGCAAAGAAATACGCCAGTATATTACCGATCTGGGTTATGAGTCCTTTTCCTACGGCGGAACGGATTCTGTCTGGGCAGCAAGAGAATCGACTCTCGGCATGTACAGCTCACTGCTCTTCCTGGGCATCCTGCTTGGTGCTGTCTGCCTTTTTGCCACGACGCTGATTATCTACTACAAGCAGATATCCGAAGGATATGAGGACAGAAATCGGTTCCAGATTATGCAGAAGATTGGTATGAGTGCAAGCGAAGTCCGAAAGACAATTAACAGTCAGGTGTTGCTTGTGTTCTTCCTGCCGCTGGTGACGGCTGGAGTGCATTTGACTTTTGCCTTCCCAATTTTGGATAAGCTTTTACACATATTGCTGTTGTCAAGCACGAGACTGTTTGTTATCTGCTCCATCATTACTTATGGGGCATTTATCCTGGTCTATGTGTTGATATACAATGCCACGGCAAGAATCTATTACAAAATCGTACGCTAAGGCGCATAAGCCATCCGTTAATACGGGTGGCTTACAGCCGTTTTAAGGAGATGCTCAAAAATGTATCGTATATTGCTGGTTGAGGATGATTCTGCGCTTTCGCAGGCAATGAAAAATCAGATAGAAGGCTACGGAAATGAAGTAAAATGCGTCTGTGATTTTCATAATGTTATGGAAGAATTCAAGAATTATCAGCCGCAGCTTGTGCTCATGGATATTATGCTGCCCTACAAGGACGGCTACTATTGGTGTAACGAGATCCGACGCGTTTCTACGGTTCCGGTTGTATTCATCTCTTCTGCATCCGATAATATGAATATCGTTATGGCTATCAATATGGGCGGGGATGATTTTATCCCTAAGCCTGTTGACCCGATGGTGCTGAACGCTAAAGTACAGGCTGTACTTCGCAGGACTTATGAAATGACCGGAAGCTCCGCCTCAATCGAATTCAGCGGTGCGGTTCTGAACACCGCCGACGCATCCGTCACCTATAACGGCATACGAATTGAACTGACGAAAAATGAATTTCGCATATTGCAGACGCTCCTCGAAAACAAAGGAAGAATCGTCAGCCGCGATGCACTGATGACGGCCCTGTGGCAAAGCGATTTGTATGTGGAGGAGAACACCCTCACAGTAAATGTTACTCGGCTGCGCAAAAAACTGGAAAACTACGGGCTTACGGATATTATCATCACAAAACCGGGAAGTGGGTACATCATACTATGAATCGGAACAGAAATATGGCCGTGCTCCGTGATTGCCTGAAAAAGAACAACATGGCGATTATTTTATTATCTGTTGTCCTGCTGATGAATTTCTCCATATTTATACTCTATGATGTGATCATCGAGCCTTTTGCATATTCCGCTATAGTTGCATTGTTTTTCGGACTCCTTCTTTTTGCTGTAGATTATGTACGGGAACTGAAAAAAGCGAAGATACGAGAGCGGGCGCTATTGGCTGTTACCTCTGAGTGTAGCGGCATATTGTCAACTGATACACTGGCAGAATTGGATTACCGGACTATGATTTCGACTTTGGAAGGCAAAATTGAGTCTCTTACCGCTCAGTACAGTGATAATCGGCAGGAAATGCTGGATTACTATACTACCTGGGTGCATCAGATAAAGACCCCCATATCGGTGATGAAGCTGAAGCTGGCCGCGGATAACCCCCAAAATCGTGAGCTTGCAGCCGAGCTTTTCCGCATCGAGGAGTATGTGGACATGGTTTTGCAGTATATCCGTCTGGAGAGCGGATCAAATGATCTTTTCATACAGGAATATTCTTTGGACGAACTCATCCGAGAGCCCATTCGTAAATTTGCTCCGCAATTTATATTACATAAGCTGAAGCTTGTGTATGAGCCGACGAAGCTGAAAATTGTTACGGACAAAAAATGGTTTTCGTATATTCTTGAGCAGCTTTTATCCAATGCAATCAAGTATACACCAAAGGGCACAATATCGATTTGCGTACAGGATGGGCATCTGATGATTTCCGATACCGGTATCGGTATTGCTGCAGAGGATTTGCCGCGTATATTTGAAAAAGGATACACTGGAGTCAACGGCCGCATCGGGCAGAAATCCAGCGGTCTTGGACTATTCCTTGCAAAAAAGGCAGCAGATTTGCTGTCGATTTCAATAAGCGTTAAAAGCAAGGTCGGTGAAGGCAGCAGTTTCTGCTTAGACATTTCTCAGAAACATTAAATTCTTTGTAATAACGTCTATAGCATTTCTGCATCCTTCGTCTTTGCATTTTAACCGTTATGAACACCCGCACCAGAGAAAAGACATAGTTTCCGTTCGGTGGAAGCTATGTCTTTCTTTATATAGCAAAACATGATACTATTGCTATAGTAATTTTTGGTGCGGAGGTATAATCAATGCAAACAAAGCGTTTAACAATACGTCGATTTCACCCGGACGACTGGCGTGATCTGCATGAATACCTCTCGCAGCCGGTAGTAGTCCAGTTTGAACCTTACGATGTCTTCACCGAAGACCAAAGCAGGCAGGAAGCAGCCCGTAGGGCAGCAGATGATTCCTTTTGGGCAGTGTGCCTCAAGAACACGGGAAAGCTCATCGGAAACATCTATCTTGCAAAACAGGATTTTGACACATGGGAACTGGGGTATGTCTTTAATGCAAGGTATCAGGGTAAAGGCTATGCAACCGAGGCGGCAAGAGCCTTGATTGATGATGCCTTCAAAAACCAAGGCGCCCACCGCGTCATCGCAATGTGCAACCGCTTAAATACACGTTCGTGGAAACTGCTCGAACGACTCGGCTTTCGCCGTGAAGGTCATTTAAAGCAAAACATCTTCTTCAAAAAAGATGATGACGGAAACCCCTTGTGGTCGGATACCTACGAGTACGCAATCCTCCGCACGGAGTGGCTGCAGGATTTATAAAGCCGGGATAACCCTGCATACATAGTTTACATAAAACAGAGCCATCAACCCCGATGGCTCTATTTTTGTGGGAGAAACGTTATTTCTCAAAAACAGTCACTACTGCGCATCGGGCCCCCTTTTATTTACCCTTCTTCTCCGCCTCAAGCCGTTCGGTAAGCGCGTCTAAGTTCTTTATGGTAGCCCGATTGATAAAATGCTCAATCTTCTCCACCTGCTCCAGTTCGTCCTTGGAGCCGTTGAGCACGCATAAAAACCGCTGCAGCACCCTGTGTCGGTAAAGCAGGTACTCTCCCTCCTCATGGCCTTTTCTGGTTAACATAATATACCCGTATTTTTCCGAATCGACATATCCGGCAAGCTTTAGCTGCTGAATCATCTTTGTAGCCGAAGACGGTTTGACATGAAGCCGCTGGGCAAGCTCTCCTATTCGCACAACCCTGCTTTGCTGTAGCAGGCGGCAGATCATCTCCAGATAGTCCTCCATAGCGGGTGTGAGTTCTGTCTGTGTATTGACTTGATACCCCTTCAGGGTGTAAAACTCCTCAGGATTTGTGGGCATCTTTTTCACCTCACAATTCAACATAAAAAGACCGTAACCGATTGCCCGGCATTAGAATACGATACATTAGGAAAAAAAGTTATCTTATCCTAAATCTATTTCGGAGGATCGGTTAATATGAACGAAGCGATATGTTTAAATCATTTAAAGCCCGGCGAAAAGGCTATCGTAAAGGAACTGCGAACCACCGGAAGTATGCGGCGGCGTCTCTTGGACATCGGGCTTGTGGACAACACGCAGGTCGAGTGTCTGGGGAGAAGCCCCGGTGGTGACCCTTCCGCCTTTTTGATTCGCGGAGCCGTTATAGCCATCCGTTCAGAGGACTGCGCCGGCATCCTGCTCGCAAACTGCTGAAGGAGGGCATTCATAGATGGGGCTTACAAACAGCTCGGTCGGTATCAAAGCAGTAGATTCCGGGCTTAAAATCAGAAAGCAAACACCTGATGACAAAGTAATTGCCCTTGCCGGCAATCCAAACGTCGGCAAAAGCACGGTTTTTAACGGCCTGACGGGCATGAACCAGCACACGGGAAACTGGCCGGGCAAGACCGTCACTAATGCCCAAGGGTACTGCGAGACCAAACGTCACTCCTATGTGATGGTGGATATCCCCGGTACCTACTCGCTTATGGCACACTCTGCCGAGGAGGAGGTTGCGCGCAACTTCATCTGCTTCGGCGAGCCGGATGCGGTAGTCGTCGTGTGTGACGCGACCTGCTTGGAGCGCAACCTGAACTTAGTCCTGCAGACGATAGAAATCTGCGAAAGGGTTGTTGTCTGCGTAAACTTAATGGATGAGGCCAAACGAAAGAACATAAAGATTAACTTATCCGCACTCTCCCGAAACCTCGGGGTACCCGTGGTGGGGACCATCGCACGCAAGAAGAAAAGCCTTGCCGATTTGATGCGCACGGTGGACGATGTACTGGACGGAAGACTTTCGCTTTCTCCCCTAAAGGTGCGGTACCCCAAGGAGATAGAAGCGGCGATTTCGATTATCGAGCCCGTTGTAAAGCAAAAAGCAGACGAGAAACTGAACAGCCGATGGCTTAGCCTTCGGCTGCTCGATAAAGACCCGTCTCTGATTCAAGAAATCAATACCTACCTTGACGCGTCATTTTTAGAGGATGCAGATTTACAGAACGCATTGGGGCGGGCAAACGACCTGCTTGCTCAAAACGGCATCACGCCCGAAAACCTGCCTGACCGGATTGTTTCCGCCCTTGTGCTTGCCGCCGAGGAGGTCTGTCTGGATGCTGTTGTATTTGAGCGGGATACATACAACAGCATCGACCGAAAAATAGACCGGGTTCTCACCAGCAGGTGGGCGGGGTATCCCATCATGATGGCTCTGTTGGCACTCGTGTTCTGGATTACCATAACCGGTGCAAACTACCCCTCACAGCTGCTTTCCGATATGCTGTTTTGGGTGCAGGATAGGCTGACCGATCTCTTTCACTACCTCAATGCACCCGACTGGCTGCACGGTATGCTGGTGCTGGGCGTTTACCGCGTTCTCGCTTGGGTAGTATCCGTCATGCTGCCGCCAATGGCTATCTTCTTTCCGCTCTTTACACTGCTGGAGGATGCAGGCTACCTTCCGCGCGTGGCATATAATCTTGACAAACCCTTTAAGCGGTGCAGTGCCTGCGGCAAACAGGCGCTGACCATGTGCATGGGATTTGGCTGTAATGCCGCCGGCATCATCGGATGCCGGATTATCGACTCGCCGCGCGAGCGCTTACTTGCCATTCTCACCAACAACTTTGTGCCCTGCAACGGCCGGTTCCCGACCCTCATCGCCATACTCACTATGTTCTTTGTCGGGGTTAGCGGGGGAGCCTTCTCCTCGCTGCTCAGCGCTGTTTTGCTGACAGCGGTGATTGTGCTCGGCGTCGGTATGACCTTTGCCGTTACAAAGCTTCTTAGCAAAACGATTCTAAAAGGCGTGCCGTCCTCCTTTACGCTGGAACTTCCGCCTTACCGTAAACCGCAGGTGGGTAAGGTTATCATCCGCTCTATCTTTGACCGCACCCTGTTTGTGCTGGGACGGGCGGTTGTTGTCGCTGCTCCGGCGGGGCTTGTAATCTGGCTCATGTCCAACATCATGATTGGAGATGCAAGTCTGCTTAACCATTGCGCCGCCTTTTTAGACCCCTTTGCAAGGCTTTTAGGACTTGACGGCGTTATCCTCATGGCATTTATTCTGGGGCTTCCTGCAAATGAGATTGTGGTGCCCATTATCATTATGGCTTACATGGCTCAGGGCAGCATCTTAGAGCTTGAAAGCCTCGCCGAGATGAAGGAGCTTTTCGTCTCAAACGGCTGGACGTGGGTGACGGCAATCAGCACCATGCTGTTTTCCCTCATGCACTGGCCGTGTTCCACCACGCTTTTGACCATCAAGAAGGAAACAGGAGGCTGGAAATGGGCCGTTCTGTCGTTTGCCATTCCTACGGCGATAGGACTTCTATCCTGCTTTGTGTTTGCAAGTGTGGCTAGGCTGTTTTTATAAGTAAGCCACTTGACTGTAGTTTATATATCGGTAAAGCTCTGCCTATCGAAGACAGGGCTTTATCTTTTATGAAATTAAAATATACAGTCATCAGGCATCAAAAAACGGTCTCTTGCAATTGAAAAAATAAGTATAATTTGCTATGATAGGCAATAGTGACGACTGAAAAAAGACGTGGAGGCAATTATGCATAACAAAACCGATGTATTTTTACGGCAGCATGGCATGCATTATGATACGATTGACATGCACAAAGAGACAGAGGCATTGCTTAAGCAGATGAAGGATGGCCTTGCCGGTCGCCCCTCATCTTTAATGATGATCCCCACCTTTATCACCATAGCCGAGGACATCACCTGTGACCGCGAGGTCATTGTCATGGATGCAGGCGGCACGAACTTCAGGGTGGCTATTATCAAGTACGGCAAAGACCGCAGCATTACAATCTCCGATTTTTCCAAGCACCCGATGCCCGGAACACAGGGGAGGATTGGCATCGACGCTTTCTTTGAGAAGATTGTCGATTACATGGAGCCGGTACTGAAAAAGACAACTGCCCAAACAGTGGGCTTTTGCTTCTCCTTTGCCACCGAAATCCTGCCGAATAAAGAAGGACGCCTGAGTGCATTCAGCAAGGAAATCCTCGTTGATGGCGTGAATGGCCAGTTGATTGGCGAGAGCGTCAATGAAATACTCAAAAGACGCGGCTATGCGCCGAAGCGGTTTGTGCTTTTAAACGACACGGTCGCCACTATGCTGGGGGGAATCTCTGCCTCAAGCCGCAAAAAGTACTCGAGCTATATCGGCTATATCCTCGGAACCGGTACCAACACCTGCTATCTTGAGCAGTGCGAGAATATTATCAAATCACCCGAGGCAACAAGCATTCACGGCAGGATGGCAATCAACTGTGAAAGCGGCATGTACAACGGGATTGCACAGGGCGATTATGACAAGGAGCTCGACCAGGAGTCCGCAATTCCCGGAAACAGCCGGTTCGAGAAGATGATTTCGGGTGCGTATCAGGGCAAGGTAATCTACAAGACGGTGCGCGGCGCAGTAGAAGAAGGTCTGTTCTCGCAGGAGTTTGCAGACCGCTTTGCACAGGCACAGGACAGCTTTACCATGCCTAAGATAGATGAGTTCTGCGCAAATCCAACCGGCGAAGGCGATTTGGCGCAGCTGGCAGCTGGCAATGACCAGGATAGAGAGATCCTCTATGACATCATCGATGCAAGTTTTGAGCGCTCTGTCCGCCTGACCGCCATTGTGTTTGCTGCTATCATGATTCAGACCAAGAGCGGCACTGACCGCGAGGAGCCTGTCTGCATCACTGCAGAGGGTACGAGCTTTACCAAATCCGTGCTGTTTGGCAAGAAGCTAAGTCGCTATATCGAGCAGTACCTCAATAACGAGCTTGGCCTCTACTGCGACATCATCTCGGTGGAGAATGCGACCCTAATCGGCTCTGCGATGGCAGCGCTCATGGATTAATCTAGGCCAAAGTAAAAGGAGGGTGCGGGGTGAAACGGCAAAAGCAGGTCTCTGATGTGGAAATCACTAGGCTGATTTTAGCCTGCTGCGGCAGATATAACAGCTATCGGGTACCCCGTCTTGCCATGGAGGACATCACCAGCACCGACCGATATGTCAAACGAGGGGTAACACACAACTGACCGCTGGTTCTCATTTGCAATTACGAAGACAAAAAAGGAGAATCACGAGATGAAATGCCAAATTACCCACGTTGCGGTTTACACCTCCGACCTTGAGAAATCCAGAGAATACTACACAACCTTTTTCGGCGGAAAGAGCAACGCCCGTTATCAAAACGATAAGGGCTTTTCAAGCTACTTCATCACCTTTGACGGCGGCGCACGGCTTGAAATCATGCACCACACCCAGCTTGAGCACCGCGAGCCGCTCGACAAGGTAACCGGCTGGAGCCATGTGGCCTTTTCAGTAGCCGACGAGCAAGCGGTGATAGAGCTTACCGAAAAAATCGTCGCTGCAGGGTATGCCCTGTACAGCTCTCCAAGAAGAACGGGCGACGGCTATTTTGAAAGCTGTGTTGCCGACCCCGACGGTAACCGTGTAGAGATTACAACCTAAATACATTCAATTTAATTAGGCGGCTGCCGCAAGGCAGCCGCTTTTTTGTGCATTTTTAATTCCATCAATTTAGTTAGTAGATTTGGTGTACAATTTCGGAATATAATCTGGTATAATAAAACATATAGTTGGATTAGCGGTTTTCTTGTAAAAAATGCCGCTGGAAAGGATGCAGCTATGATTTGGAAAGAGAAGTACAAACTCGGTGTACCCATGATTGATGAACAGCACAAGGAGCTGTTTGTCAGGGTGTCCGCCTTTCTACAGACGGTTCGCTCGCCGCTTGCGCGTGACCAGAAGGCCCGGATGGTCACCGAGACACTCATTTTTATGAAGCAGTATATTGTTGAGCATTTCCGAGATGAAGAGGAGTACCAGCGCTTGATTGACTACCCGGAGCGTGAGGAGCATGCAAAGATACACGGCAGTATGGTTAAATATGTAGCCGAGGTGGAAAAGCAGTATGAGGAGCAGGGGTACAACGAACAGCTCATCCAGCAGTTCTCCGGCAAGCTGCTTGCATGGCTTATCAACCATGTTGCCGCGGAGGATCAGAAAATCGCGGACTATGCGAACATGAGGGGAGCCGTAAACAATGACTAACGCACTTTATCAGCCATTTTTCAACGCAACGCGGGATGTTTTCCAGCTCATGCTCGATATCAACAGCGTTGCAAATCAGGACAATGGAAACAGCATTGACCGCAGTACAGGTATCAGCATCGCCATCGGTGTAACGGGAGATTTAGGCGGGGAGATTATCTATCATTTCCCGAGTGAAACAGCACTTGAGATGGTGAAGATTATGAGCGGCATGGATTTTGACGCGGTAGATGATTTTGTCATGTCCGCCATCGGCGAGATTGCGAACATTATCAGCGGTAAGGCGCTTGTCTTCCTTTCTGAGCAAAACGTTGTGTGCGATATTACGCCGCCTAAAGTGGTATCGCTCGACTCCGAATTAAGCTGCGATGTAAGCACTGCAAGTTCAAGTACCTGCATCGTCACCGATATCGGTGCAGTGGGGCTTGCGATTAACCTTTCAAAATAGCTACATACAAAGGCGTGGTGTGCATAAGCATACCATGCCTTGTGTTTTCGGCCTGCATCTTTCGGCAGGGGGAATTTTAATTTTATTAACACATGAATGGACAAAATGGTGTACTATTAAAAAATATCAGGCGGCATTTTGGTCTTTTACTGCAAACGAGCCATAATCCCATCTGTTTTGCGGTATATCATATTGCAAATTTGGCGAAAATTATGTAAAATGAATATTAGCTATAAGCTGGCGAACCTAATTTCGGGCTTAGTTGTTCTCTTTGCATCCTGAGGTTCGGCGGCTGGACGGACGGATAGACAGAACGAGATACGAGAAGAAGGGATACGATATGTCAAACAGACTATTTCAAGGCGTGGTTCACCAGATGCGGGATTCTATTGACCGGGTTATTGGAGTGGTGGACGAAAATGCAACCATCGTCTCCTGCAGTGAGCTTTCCAAGATTGGCGAAACGGTGACAGAGGTCAGCGGATACCAGCCGTTCGATCTTTCCGATTCCCACGATACCTTTGTGCGCGACGGCTATACCTATAAGCCGTTTGGAACCCGCCCTAGACCCGATTATGCGGTATTTGTGGAGGGCACCGATGACATCGCCGCCAAGTACGCGGCCATCCTTGCGGTATCGCTTGCAAGCATCAAGCAGTACTATGATGAGAAGTACGATCGCAACAACTTTATCAAGAACGTTATTCTCGATAACATCCTGCCCGGAGATATCTACGTCAAGGCGCGTGAGCTGCATTTTAGCACCGACGTCAGCCGCGTGGTTATCTTAATTCGGGTTAACACCGTTAATGATGTCTCGGTATTTGAGGTTATCCAGAACCTGTTCCCGGACAAGCAGAAGGACTTTGTGTTCAATATCAGCGAAACCGATGTTGTGCTGGTTAAGGAGATTAAGCCCAACATTGAGTCGCGCGACCTTGAAAAGCTTGCACGCTCCATTGTCGACACCCTCTCAAGCGAGTTCTATACCTCCGCTGTGGTTGGTATTGGCACCGCCGTTGTGGGTGTAAAGGAGCTTGCGCGCTCATTTAAGGAAGCTCAGGTTGCCCTTGAGGTCGGCAAGGTGTTTGACACCGAGAAGTCGATTGTCAGCTACGACAACCTCGGTATTGCGCGTCTTATCTATCAGCTGCCCACAACTTTGTGCGAGATGTTCCTGCGCGAGGTGTTTAAGAAGGGCTCAATCGAGTCGCTTGACCAGGAAACGCTGTTTACCATTCAGCGCTTCTTTGAAAACAACCTCAACGTTTCGGAAACCTCCCGCAAGCTGTTTGTGCACCGCAATACTCTGGTCTACCGTCTTGAGAAGATTAAGAAGCTCACCGGTCTTGACCTAAGAGAGTTTGACCATGCCATCGTGTTCAAGGTGGCCCTGATGGTTAAGAAGTACCTGACATCAAATCCTGTGAAGTATTAAGATATAAAGGATTGTAGGATTACCCGGATGAAGCGTGTGTTACCATCCAGATAATCCCGGAGGCGAAGGAACGCATTGATTAAGTTTACTGGCGTATCGGTGGTTTACCCCAACGGAACAAAGGCGCTGCGTGATGTGAATCTTAAGGTGGATGACGGCGAGTTCGTGTTTGTTGTTGGCCCGTCCGGCGCGGGCAAGAGCACGCTGATTAAGCTCATCATGGGAGAGGAACGTCCCGCGAAAGGAACCGTTGAGGTAAACGGCTATAATATCTCACGCATTAAGCGCCGCCAAATACCAAAGCTAAGGCGATCGATGGGCGTTGTGTTTCAGGACTTTCGCCTGATTCCAACCATGAACGTTTATGATAATGTGGCGTTCGCGCTTCGGGTAACCGGTGTTACACCCCGTGATATCCGCAAGCGCGTCCCCTACATACTCGGACTTGTAGAGCTTGCCTCAAAGGCACGTTGCATGCCCGCAGAGCTTTCGGGCGGCGAGCAGCAGCGTGTCGCGCTTGCGCGCGCTTTGGTAAACAACCCTTCGCTTATCATTGCCGATGAGCCGACGGGCAATATAGACCCCGAGCTTTCATATGAGATTATCGAACTGCTCAGTGAGATTAACCGCTGTGGCACCACTATCCTGATGGTAACGCATGAGCATGACCTTGTTGCGCGCTTTAATAAGCGCGTGGTCATCGTGGAAAAAGGCGAGATTGTCTCGGACGGCCTCGCTCTGGATTGGAGGCCGTAGCATATGAAAGCGAGCAGTTTTGGCTACCTTTTGCGGGAAGGTGCGCGGAATGTTTGGGTTAACCGCATGATGAGTGTGGCATCGGTAGGCGTTCTTACCGCATGCCTTTTGTTGATTGGCGGGGCACTGCTGTTTTCAATCAACGTAAACGGCATCGTCGGCTATGTAGAGTCTCAAAACGAGGTCAAGGTATTTCTTAAGGATGATATCCCCGACCTTACCCGCACTACACTCGACAGCGAAATCCGCAAGGTGGATAACATTATTGACATTAAGTATATTCCCAAGGAGGAAGGCATCGAGCAGTTCGCCGAAACAATGGGCGAGTACAGCGACCTGATGGCCGGCCTGCGCGGGGAGGACAACCCTCTGCCGGATACCTATGTCATCAAGGTGGAGGATTTGTCACAACTAGAGGAAACGGTAGAACAGCTAAAAGGGCTTGCAGGCGTTGAAAGCGTCAGCGCGCCGATGGAGGTTGCCTCCTCAATAACCGGCATCAAGAATGCCGTCAACCTGTTTGGCGTTTTTGTAGTGGCGATTCTTATTTTAGTGTCGCTTATCATCACGGCAAACACCATTAAGATTACGGTGTTTAACCGCAGGCGTGAAATCAGCATTATGAAGTTTGTAGGAGCCACCGACAGCTTTATCCGCCTGCCCTTTATCATCGAGGGCACCATATTAGGGCTTATCTCCGCCCTGCTTGCGTTTGGTATTATATGGCTCGGCTACGACTACATCCTGCGCAGCCTTTCGGAGAATGCCACGGGCTGGCTTGCGCTTGCCTACCGCAATTTTGTGCCGTTTGAGTCAGTTGCCGATCGAATCTTTTTGGGGTTTGTATCGGCGGGTGTGCTGTCGGGCACCTTCGGCAGCATGCTGTTTGTCAGAAAGCATCTGAAGGTTTAGTCATCACACGTTACAAACCTGAAAGGAGGGCTTTTAGATGAACCCAAAATTCAAATCCGGCATGCGGCTCTTTGCGGTAATTTGTGCATTTCTCGTCACTCTTTCGGCAGTGCCGCAGAGTACATACGGACTCACTATTGGAGGCTCGTCCAGCAAGACCTCCTCGAAGGCTGCAGGTACAGAGGATTCGGATGATGATTCTGATGATTCCTCATCGGGCACTTCGTCCTCCTCCAAGTCCAAAACCCAGGCAAGCGAAAAGCTGGAAGGCTTAAAGGACGATTACGAAAAGCTGCAAAAAGAGCTTGATGCAATTAAGAAGAATATTGACAACATAGCTGATGAAAAGTCTAAAACCATTGCAAAGCAAAACAGTGTAAGCCGCCAGATCGCCATTTCTCAGGAGCAGCTTGCTATTTTGCAGGAGCGCATTGCCGTGCTTAATGAGGAGATTGCGCAAAAGGAGCAGGAGATAGCAGACAAGCAGGCGGACATTGACAAAAACTATGAGCTGTTTAAGGTGCGCATCCGGGCGCTGTATATGACCGATACCTCAAGTGTCATGAACGTGCTGTTTGGCGCCCAGAGCTTTTCTGAGTTTTTAGAGCGCAGCGAGTACATCAAGCGCGTCACCCAGCATGATGAGGAACTGATTGACAGGCTGCGCCAAGACAAGGCGGATATCGAAGCGGCCAAGGCGGAGATTGATGCTGCAAAGGCAGAGGTAGATACTGCCAAAGAAGAAGAAGCCGCGAAGAAAAAGCAGCTGGAGAGTCAATATAACTCGCTGAGCCAGGACGTTTCCATCCTCAAGAAGGCAGAAGCGGAATACAACGCCAACAAGGCAAAGATACAGAAGGAACTTGACGAGGCCAAGGCTGAGATTGACCGCTTAATGGCGGAAATCGGCAGCACCGGCGAGTATGTCGGCGGTGAATTCAGCTGGCCCTTGCCCGGATTCAGCAGCATCTCTTCCTACTACGGCTGGCGGTTCAACGGCTCGGACTTCCACACGGGTATTGACATCACGGGCTCCGGAGTGTATGGTAAGTCTGTTAAGGCAGCAAACGCCGGAAAGGTCGCCTTTGTGCAGACCAATTATACGGCCGGCGTCGGCTACGGCATGTATGTTATTATTGACCACGGCGGCGGATACGCGACTTTGTACGCGCATTTATCCAGCATCTCGGTCAGTTTGGGCGACTGGGTATCGCAGGGCGATGAGGTCGGCAAGGTGGGCTCCACCGGATGGTCGACCGGACCACACCTGCATTTTGAAATCCGTAAGGATGGAAAGCATACCAACCCGATGAACTACTACACCAAGACCTAATCTGTGAGATTATGCCGGCATCTGCGAATTCCGAGCTGAGAGCATCTCAAAAAACTGCTCTCAACCGTATGTGCGAGCGTTTTTTGTGCACATACCAAGCGGAGGAACTATGAGAAAAAAGATTTCCCTGGGCGCGGCTATCACCTTTATGGCCATAACCGCTGCCGTTACCTTTTCCATCACTATGGTCATATCGATGACCAACTTTAACTCAATGGTTTACAACCTCAAAGAGCGCGAATCGATGTACGAGAAGCTCAGCGAGCTTGAGCGTCTGGTGCGTCAAAACTATTCGGGCAAGATTAATGAGGACACCCTGCAATCCAACATTGCCAAGGGCTTTTTGGGCGGCATTGACGATCCGTATGCCGTTTACTACACGCCCGAGCAGTACAAGACCCTCAATGATCAATATGCGGGTAAAAGCGTAAACATCGGGGCAAAGTATGAAAAAGACCCGTCAGGCTATATCCTCATTACCGAGGTTTTTTCAAGCGGTGCGGATGAGGACTCCGCATCCTTGCTTCAAGTCGGCGATTTGATTATCAAGGTAGACGAGTTGGATGTCACCGCAGCGACGGTAGACGAGGCGCTTGAGATGCTCAAGGGCGAGGCGGGCACAAAGGTTCAGCTGACCATCCGCCGCGAGGCAACCGATAGTGAGGTAGAGATTACCCGCCGCGAGGTAGAGGTTCCGTCGGTCTACTATAAGATGATAGACACCAATGCGTATATCCGCATTGTCAGCTTTAACGACAATACCCCCACGCAGTTTGAAAAGGCTGTTGACGAGATGATTAAGCAGGGCGCAATCGGTTTAATCTTTGACCTACGCGGCAACAGCGGCGGCAACCTCAGCTCTGCGGCTGCGATGCTTGATAAGCTCCTGCCCGAGGGCACTTTGGTATCCGCTACCTACAAGAGCGGCGAAACAAAGATTATCGCAAAGAGCGATTCCTCATATGTCGACCTGCCCATGATGGTGCTGACCAACAACAGCACGGCCTCAGTAGCAGAGCTGTTTGTTCAGGCAATGCGTGATTACGGTGCGGCGAAGTCCGTCGGCACAAAGACTGCCGGCAAGGGCTCAATGCAGCAGGTGTTTAAGCTCAACGATGGCTCGGCCGTATCCTTTACCGTGGCGGTGTACAACCCGCCTAAGAGCGATAAGTTCGACGGCATCGGTCTGCAACCGGACTTTGAAGTGACGATGACCGGCGAAAAGGACAAGACGCTCACTGCATTTGATATAGAGCTTGTTTCTGCCGATGACGATGCCCAGCTTAAAAAGGCGATTGAAGTAATCGAAGCAACCAAGAAGAACCTCGCGGAGGTTCAGAATCAGGCAGCCGCATCCTCTGAAGCATCTTCTTAATCACTGTTTGGTTGATTACGCAAACCCACAATGTTAACAATAGACCACCTGCAAATGCAAGCTGCAGGTGGTCTTTCCAAAAATCAAGCCGCATTTTCGACCAGCCTTTTCCCTCATGGTGTCATGATACCCAAAACGGCGGGCATATACTTGCTTAGGACAATAGACATCTGTCACAGGGGGCGGTGCCATGTTTGTCGCGGCTGTGCCTATGACTCAAAGGAGAAACAAGGGTCTCATCGCGTGGCTGAAAAGGGAAAAGGGCACGGCGCGTTACTGTGCACAGGATGGCTTGGATTATTACCTGTTGACCATCCCATACAAGAAAAAGCAACCGGACTACACCGCCTTGCGTGAGCTCTATCCCCGCTTTAGCGGACGTGTTATTTTAGCCGACAGCTTGGAGCTGCCAAGCGATATCAGCGCGCTTTGCTTTTATCCGCATCATTTTGAAAGAAAGATTATGCTGCGCCTGTGCACCAAAATCAGCGAACTGCTGCCGGTTCCCTTGATTCGCAGAGTAATCGGACTTGTTGATCCGGACGGAATATACGCATCCTTTGCGGAAACACTGATTAAATACTCCCCGATTGTAAAGGTATACACGCAAAACCCGGATGCTTATAATGAAACCCGACAAATGCTTTTAGACCTTTACGGTGCACCGCTTGTGATGACCGAACGCATATCTTCACTTTCTGATTGTTTTGTCATCTTCTCGCCCGACGCAGGCAGCCTAACCGAATCGATGCCGCGCTCGCTCGTTGTGCTTGGAACGCGCCCGCAAACCGGACAGATTCCACCTAACACGCTCGCCCTGAACAGCCTGAACCTGACTTGCGACCAGCAGGCGCTTGTGCCAAACGGGATTGATGCGGTGAGCTTCTTTGCCGCCGCCTGTGAGCTGAGCGGCAGACGGGAGTATCTCTCCCTTCTTCCCGGGCAGGTCTATGCCGGCCGGCGAATCATCGAGACAGCCGATCTTTCGGGGTATGTACATGCCTTTTTTATGTGCAAAGGCTAAGACAAACTGCATACAATATAAAGCAGGACGCGCATATCTACCGCAACTTGTTTTATCTAGTGCTATTGACATCCCATACCGCTTTTACTATAATACAAATATTGTCACGCTGCCTTATTTTGTGCAGCGGACGCTTTTTGTAAAGCCTTCATAGTCTAAATGAACACCATCGGCTTTGGTCGATGGTAATTGACTATTCGCCGAAGTATAAGCGGCAGGCATGTTTTGTTCATAATTCTTGAGCATTAATCAGAAAGGAAAATGACCTATGGCTAAACCGATTTTACTTACCGACGAGGGCTTAAAGAAACTGGAAAGTGAGCTAGAAGAACTTAAAACCATAAAGCGCAAAGAGATTTCAGAAAAGATTAAGGTTGCCTTGTCCTTCGGAGACCTCTCCGAAAACAGCGAGTACGACGAGGCCAAGAACGAGCAGGCTATCATAGAGTCGCGCATTGCCACCATCGAAGCTATGCTCAAAAATGTGAAGCTCCTTGACGAGGAGGAGATTTCCACCGAGACGGTTAACGTCGGCTCCAAGGTGAAAGTTAAGGACTTGGAGTTTGATGAGGAGCTTGATTACACCATCGTCGGCTCTACCGAGGCTGACCCCGAGAAGGGAAAGATCTCCGACGAATCGCCCATCGGCAAGGCCCTGCTCGGTCACAAGGCCGGCGATGTGGTTGAGGTAGAGGCCCCCGCAGGCATCATTAAGTTTGAAATCCTCGCAATCAGCAAATAAACAGTTGACGTAGCAGGGTGTGTCCGCCCAGCCGTCGACCTTGGTTTTGTGCAGGGCCCCGGGGGACATGCCAAAAATGAAAGGAACGAAAACGCATGAGCGAACTCATTGAGCCACAGGTAAACGAACAGGAACAGGATCTTTCCGAGATACTGCGTATTAGAAGGGAAAAGCTTGCCAACTTAAAGGCGGAGAACAAGAACCCCTTTGAGATTACAACCTTTGACCGCACGGCCTACGCTGCCCAGATTGTCGAGAAGTTTGAAGAGCTCGATGGTACCGAGGTGTCCATTGCCGGACGCATTATGTCCTGGCGCGATATGGGCAAGGCAAACTTTATTGACGTGCGCGATGCTAGCGGTAAGATTCAGGTTTACGTTAAGATTGACGACATCGGCGAGGAGAACTACGCCGACTTCAAGAAATGGGATATCGGCGACATCGTAGGCGTAAAGGGCATGGTATTTCGCACCCGCCGGGGCGAGATTTCGGTGCATGCGCATCATCTGGTGCTGCTTTCTAAGTCTCTTTTGCCGCTGCCGGAAAAATGGCATGGACTTAAAGACACCGAGCTGCGCTACCGCCAGCGTTACCTTGATTTGATTGTCAACCCCGATGTCAAGGATGCGTTTGTTAAGCGTTCGCTTATCATCAAGGAGATTCGCGCATTTTTGGATTCTCTGGGCTATCTTGAAGTAGAAACCCCCGTCCTGCACCCGATTGCAGGCGGTGCGGCAGCCCGTCCCTTTATCACCCACCACAACGCGCTGGACATTGATTTGTATATGCGCATCGCGCTTGAGCTGCATCTCAAAAGGCTTATTGTCGGCGGGTTTGAGAAGGTGTACGAAATAGGCAGGGTGTTCCGCAACGAAGGCATCTCGGTACGCCACAACCCCGAGTTTACACTGCTTGAGCTGTACGAGGCCTATACTGATTTCCATGGTATGATGGATATCACCGAGCAGCTTATTCGCACCGTGGCACAAAAGGTGCTCGGCACAACCAAGATTGTTTACAACGATGTGGAGATTGACCTCGGCAAGCCCTTTGAGCGCATCACCATGGCCGAGGCGGTTAAGAAATACTCCGGCGTTGATTTCTATGAGATAAAGACCACAGAAGAAGCAAAATCGATTGCGGACAAGCATCATATTGAATATGAGGACCGTCACCAAAAAGGCGATATCCTCAACCTGTTCTTTGAGCATTACTGCGAAGAGCATCTGGTGCAGCCCACCTTTATTACCGAGCATCCGGTAGAGATCTCTCCGCTTGCCAAGCGCAAGCCCTCAGACCCCGACTACACCGAGCGGTTTGAGCTGTTTATTGTGGGCAGGGAGCACGCAAATGCCTTCAGCGAGCTCAACGACCCCATTGACCAGCGTGAGCGGTTTGAACGGCAGGCACAGCTTAAGGCGCAGGGTGACGACGAGGCCAACGACGTAGATGAGGACTTTTTGACTGCGCTTGAATACGGCATGCCCCCGACAGGCGGACTTGGCATCGGCATTGACCGCATTGTCATGCTACTGACGGGCAGTTATTCCATACGCGACGTCCTGCTGTTCCCGACCATGCGGCCTAGGGACTAAGTACTAGGGCACAAAGAGGTAAGGGCAGATGGATAAAGCACAGTTTAAGAAAAAATGGGAAAACTACTGGTACTACTATAAGTGGCATACCATTGCGGGCATCTTTGTACTTATGCTTGTAATCATCTTCGTCAAGGACTTTGTAACCAAAGAAAAGTACGATGCCACAATCATGCTTGCAACCTCCTACTATGTAGATGATACAAGACTAGTTAACCTTAAGGATACGCTGGAGGATTACTTCCCCGATATTGACGGCAATGGCGAGGTGAATCTTGCCATAACACCCATCTATATAGAGGGAGGCGAGGGCGGTCAGCCGACCGATGCAGAGTATGCCTATGCCATGCAGATGAAGATGCTTTCTGAGGTCTCGGTCAACTCCTCGTTGATTGTAATCTTTGACGACGGCTTTACCAATTCGTTTGTTGAACAAATGGAAATGCGTGACCTGTCAAAGGACTTCCCCGACAATGCGCTCATTTCAAAGACGCTGTGGGATATCACTGCGTCTGACTTCGGAAGCAAAACCTTTATCCCCGAGTATGAAAAGCAGACCGGCACAAAGGTTTACGCTTCCATTACAAGCGCCGAGTATGTGCCGGAGAAGGAAGTCTCAGAGTACAATCAGGTTCTGCAGGGCTTTTTCAACATAATAAATAACACCCCCATCAACTAAAAGTAACATACCATCAGCGTGCGCCATAGCGCACGCTGATTTTATAAACGAGTAAGGAGAAAAATAATGATTACAGTAGTAGCAAAGAACTATGCAAACAAGGATAAGATTGAGGAGTTTAAAAAAATAGCGCAAAAGCTTGAGCAACTGACCAATCAAAACGACGCGGGCTGTATCTCCTACAAGCTTTATCAGGACATCAATGACCCGACGGTGTTTGTGTTTATTGAGGAATGGGAAGATATGAAGTCTCTGCAAAATCATACGAATGCAGAACATTTTACTACCCTGGTTTCCCAAATGCAGCCCCTTTGCGACCGCCCCGGCGAAGCCAACTTCCTGCAAAGGGATTAGGTCTTTTCAGCGCACAAATGAAAAGGAGCATAACTTCATGATACGCAGAATAACCGAACAGGATAAGCAGCGATATCTGGAGCTTGCATCCGCCTTCTATCACTCCGAGGCGGTTTTGCATCCGATTCCGAATGAATACCTGCTCGCTACCTTCGATGAAATGATGCACTCCGACCGGTATCTGGAAGGCTATTTCTTTGAGTATGAGAATAACCCTGTCGGCTTTGGGCTTATTGCAAAGACCTTCTCGCAGGAGGCGGGAGGCCTTGTCATTTGGGTGGAGGACTTATTCGTCCTGCCCGAGTATCGGTCAAAAGGGCTTGCTGCCGAGTTCTTTGCTCACCTGTATAAAGTTCACGCCGACGCAAAGCGCTTCCGCCTTGAGGTGACAAAGGATAACCGCGCAATGGCTCTGTACGAGCGGCTTGGTTTTGAGCGCCTTGATTATCAATCCATGGTGCTTGAGCGCAACTGATATGTAAAACAAGGCCCCATAAACACTCCGTTTATGGGGCCTTGTGATATGTTTATGTACTTACGAAAAGTTCCTCAATATCACTTTCGTATATGCAGTAATTGATGCAGAAAAGGAAACTAAATATATGGTAATTTTGGAGTGTTCTGAAATGTGGTTTTGAGAATGTGGATGCTAAGCAATGAAAGTGTCTATATTGGGTATTCCTTAACGGAACTTGAGAAGATTAAAGACATACTTTCACGCGCAGGGATTAAATAAAAGCAGAAGACAGTAAACCATTCCGCCCAACGGGGCTTGATTGGCTCTAAACGGGGGATGTTCAGTAGCGTCGGAATCAATCAAGAATATGAAAAGCAGTACACTGTTTGGGTGAAAAATCCGGACTATGCCGTCGCCAAGCGGCTAATCGATACGGAAGTTCGGTAAAGCGTGATTTGTGATCTATGCCATAAAGTTTCTTTTTTGGCACAGAACATTTTCTATAATGCCAACACCCTTTTTTTATACAGACTCTGGACAAATGCAATCGACTGGTTTATAATACTACAAAAGGCAACCTTTAAGTTAGTCCCGTGAGGCTGACAAGGCGGTCGGAATTCACCATAGCCGGAGCATATCCGGCGATATTTGTGAACGCATCTGCGGCCAAACTGTCAATTCACGGACAGTTTGGCCTTTTTTATTGCACAAAAAAAGGAGGGAAAACGACTGTGAAAGAAAAAGCGGAGATTATGGACGATAAGGCGGTTGCCCGTGCCATCACCCGTATTTCATACGAAATTATAGAGCGTAACCGCGGCGTTGATAACCTGTGCATCCTGGGCATACTTTCGCGCGGGGCGGAGCTTGCCGCCCGGATTGCCGCCCGCATCGAGCAGATTGAGGGCAGGGCAGTCGAGGTAGGACTGCTTGATATCACACCCTGCCGCGATGACCGCAAGCACGATCGCGATGAGATACCCGACCGGACGCAGATTGGGTTTTCGCTTGCCGGCAAGCGCATCATTTTGGTAGACGACGTACTCTACACCGGCCGCAGTGTGCGCGCTGCGATTGATGCGATTATGATGCGCGGCAGGCCACAGAACATCCAGCTTGCCGTACTCATCGACCGGGGCCACCGCGAGCTGCCCATCCGGCCCGACTATATCGGCAAAAACCTGCCAACCTCTAGCGAGGAGACGGTTAAGGTTTCTGTAGTCGAGCGCGACGGCATTGACCGTGTGGCAATCTACACGAATGAAGAGTAAAGGATTCGCAGGAAATGGGTTGCATAATTATTCATAACGATGTATAATTATTTAGAACATGGGCAACCCCGTGACTACTTTTAAGCATAAAAACACATATCAAAACTATGGGGGAACAGTAGCCATGTCGTTTGACCTGCTGATAAAAAAGATTGAACAGACCGATAACGTCACCGTTGCAGGGCTTGACCCGAAGCTTGATTATATCCCGATGCACATAAAGAATACCGCTTACGAGCAGTACGGCAAAACGCTCGAGGGCGCAGCACAGGCCCTTTTGGAGTTCAACAAGGGACTGATCGATGCCCTTTGCGACATCGTTCCCGCCGTAAAGCCTCAATGCGCCTACTACGAGATGTACAGCTGGCAGGGAGTCCGCGCACTGCATGAGACCATCCAGTACGCAAAGAGCAAGGGAATGTACGTCATTGTAGACGGCAAACGCAACGACATCGGCACTACGATGGACGCGTATGCTGCAGCCTATCTCGGTAAAACCGAGATCGAGGGCGAGAGGCTCGCCGCCTTTGACGGGGATGCACTTACGGTCAACGGCTACCTCGGCACCGACGGCATAGCACCGCTCATTAAGGCATGCAAGCAATACGATAAGGGCATCTTCGTGCTTGTGAAAACCTCAAACCCCTCATCGGGCGAGCTGCAGGACAGAGTGCTCGACGGCAAAACGATATATGAGGCGATGGGAGAGCTGTGCACCAAATGGGGTGAGGGCACAAAAGGTCACCTTGGCTACAGCGCGGTTGGCGCAGTAGTGGGTGCTACTTACCCCGACCAGCTTGCATCCCTGCGCAAAAGCCTGCCGGACACCTTTTTCCTCGTGCCGGGATACGGCGCGCAGGGGGGAGCAGCAAAGGACGTAGCGGGTGCGTTTGATAAGAATGGACTCGGTGCAGTCATCAACTCCTCGCGCGCAATTATGTGCGCATGGCAAAAGGGCGGATTTGACGAGCGCGACTACGCGGCTGCGGCAAGGCAGGAAGCAATCCGAATGCGGGATGAGATCAACGAATACCGCGGTTAAACTCAGGTAAAGAAGCCACTTTTGGATCTTTATACAGCAGGGGGCTACACAAACGCAAACGAGTTGCGTTCACGCAAAGAGTGGCGTATACGCTGCAAGGAAAGGGATGGTCATTTATGATGACAGGCACGCAAGCAAAGGCATACATATTGCTTGCCGATGGCACAGTGCTGACAGGTGAGAGCTTTGGTGCAACCGGAACCGTAATCGGTGAGGTTGTATTTGCCACGAGCATGACGGGATATCAAGAGATGCTCACCGACCCGAGCTACTTCGGGCAGATTCTGACGCAGACCTATCCGCTTATCGGAAACTACGGGGTCAACAGCACCGATGACGAGAGCGATCGTCTGTGGGTAAAGGGCTACGTTGTGCGTGAATGGTGCAGGCAGCCTTCCAACTTCCGCAGCGAGCAGACGGTGGATGCCTACCTAAAGCAGCAGGGTATCGTCGGCATCCACAGTGTGGATACCCGCGCCCTTACCCGCAAAATACGCGATATGGGCGTAATGAACGGCATGATTACCACCGAGGACGTAAACACACAGAAAGAGGAGCTACTTGCACGCTTGCACGACTACACCATCGCCGATGCGGTCAAGCAGGTTACCTGTGCAAGCCCCAAGCACTACCCGAGCGATACCCATCTTTGCCACGTGGTGATGATGGACTTCGGCTACAGGCGCAACACCCTTGAAGCTTTGCGCAAGCACGGCTGTGATGTTACGGTTGTTCCTGCTCATACCACCGCTGAGCAGGTGCTCGCCTATAAACCGGACGGCATCATGCTGTCAGAGGGCCCGGGCGACCCCGCCGAGAACACCGAAATCATCGCGACCATCAAGGAGCTGACTGCATCCAAGGTTCCGATCTTCGGCGTTGGCCTTGGCCACCAGATGCTTGCCCTCTCGCAAGGGGCTAAGACTTCTAAGCTTAAGTACGGCCACCGCGGCGGCAACCAGCCGGTTAAGGATTTGCTTGCCGACAGAACCTATGTCACCGCCCAGAACCACGGCTATGTGGTAGAGGGCGACTCTCTCGACCCGTCGGTTGCGGTGGTCAGCCACGTCAATGTCAACGACAATACCTGCGAGGGTATCAAATACAAGAATATCCCGGCGTTTTCGGTGCAGTTTCATCCGGAATCATGCGGCTGTCCGCAGGATCCCACGTATCTGTATGACCGGTTTATCAGCTTGATGAAGGGGGCAAAATAGGTTATGCCAAAACGCGAAGACATCAAAAAGGTACTGGTCATCGGTTCGGGCCCCATCGTAATCGGGCAGGCAGCCGAGTTTGACTACGCGGGCACACAGGCCTGCCGCGCCTTAAAATCAGAGGGGCTTGAGGTCGTGCTTATTAACTCAAACCCCGCTACCATTATGACCGACAAGGCCATGGCCGATAAGATATATGTCGAGCCGCTTACACTGGATGTAGTAAAGCGCGTCATCGAGATTGAAAAGCCGGATAGCCTGCTCTCGACTTTGGGCGGCCAGACCGGACTCACCCTTTCGATGCAGCTTGCTAAGGAAGGCTTTTTGGAACAGCACGGGGTCAAGCTCCTGGGCGCAAACCCCGAGACCATACATAAGGCAGAGGACCGTCAGGCCTTTAAGGACACCATGATTGAAATTGGCGAGCCGGTCATCCCCTCCCGTGTGGAGACAACGGTGGAAGGGGCGCTTGCGTTCGCTGAGGAGATCGGCTACCCCGTCATTGTCCGCCCCGCCTTTACCTTAGGCGGCTCGGGCGGCGGTATTGCGCACAATAAAGAGCAGCTGTTTGAAATCGCGACAAACGGCCTGCGCCTTTCCCCGATTACTCAGGTGCTGATTGAAAAGTGCATCTCGGGCTGGAAGGAGATTGAGTTTGAGGTTATCCGCGACAGCAAGGGCAACGTTATCACCGTCTGCTCGATGGAAAACCTCGACCCCGTTGGCGTGCACACCGGCGACTCAATTGTTGTTGCCCCTGCCCAGACCCTGGCCGACAAGGAATACCAGATGCTGCGTTCGGCATCCTTGAACATCATCTCTGCACTAAAGGTAGAGGGCGGCTGCAACTGCCAGTTTGCCATGCACCCGACCAGCTTTGAGTACGCGGTAATCGAGGTTAACCCCCGCGTATCGCGTTCCTCCGCGCTTGCATCCAAGGCAACAGGCTACCCCATCGCAAAGGTTGCCTCCAAGATTGCTATCGGCTATACGCTTGATGAGATTAAGAATGAAGTAACCGGCAAGACCTATGCCTGCTTTGAGCCGGTTATCGACTATATCGTCGCCAAGTTCCCCAAGTGGCCGTTTGATAAGTTCGTTTACGCCGAGCGCACCCTTGGCACGCAGATGAAGGCGACCGGCGAGGTCATGAGCATCGGGGTGAGCTTTGAGCAGGCCATCATGAAGGCGGTTCGATCTATCGAGCTCGGACTTGATACCTTAAGACTTCCAAAGCTTGCAAGCAAAACCGACTCTGAGATTGCAGAGCTTGTCACCCACTGCGACGACGAGCGTCTCTTTGTCCTGTTTGAAGCCATCAACCGCGGCATGGACCTTGACTGGCTGCATGAGACCACGATGATTGATTTGTGGTTTTTGCATAAGCTTAAAAACCTTGCCGACTTTGAGCAGCTGCTTGCTACAAGCGAGCTCACCGACGAACTCTACCTCAAGGCGAAAAAGCTTGGATACTTGGATAAGACAATAGAGCGCATCTCGGGGCAGAAGATTAAGAATCCCCGCTTTGCTTCCTATAAGATGGTCGACACCTGCGCGGCGGAGTTTTCCGCCGACACCCCTTACTTCTACTCCACCTACGACAACGAAAACGAGGCCGAGGAGTTTATCGAGGCCCATTCCACCGGCAAAAAGAAGGTCATCGTGTTCGGCTCCGGCCCCATCCGCATCGGTCAGGGCATTGAGTTTGACTACTGCTCGGTACACTGCGTGTGGTCGCTCAAAGAGGCTGGGTATGAAGCGGTTATCATCAACAACAACCCAGAGACAGTTTCCACCGACTTTGATACCTCCGACCGCCTGTACTTCGACCCCTTAACCCCCGAGGATGTCCGCTCGGTTATTGAAACCGAGAAGCCGTGGGCGGTTGTGGTGCAGTTCGGCGGCCAGACTGCCATAAAGCTTACTAAGTACTTAAATGAGCTCGGCGTAAAGATACTCGGCACCTGTGCCGACAGCATCGATGCCGCGGAGGACAGAGAGCGGTTTGACGAGCTGCTGGAGCGCTGCCGCATCCCGCGTCCGCGCGGAACAACCGTTTTCACCACCGAGGAGGCAGCAGAGGCTGCCCGCAACCTCGGCTATCCCGTCCTGCTGCGCCCGTCCTACGTTCTGGGCGGTCAGAACATGATTATCGCCTACGGCGAGAAGGATGTTCTTGAGTACATGGACATCATCACCGCCACCAAGCTTGAAAACCCAGTGCTTATCGACAAATACATGATGGGCACTGAGGTTGAGGTAGACGCAATCTGTGACGGCGAGGACTTCCTAATCCCCGGCATCATGGAGCACATCGAGCGCGCGGGCGTTCACTCGGGCGACTCTATCTCGGTCTACCCCTGCCAGCACCTTTCCGAGCGCATCAAGCGCACCATCATCGATTACACCGGCCGCCTTGCCCGCGAGCTGAAGGTCGTAGGACTTGTCAACATCCAGTACGTTGTATACAACGATATGGTGTACGTCATCGAGGTTAACCCGCGCTCATCGCGCACCGTGCCGTATATCAGCAAGGTTACGGGTGTTCCGATGGTGGATATGGCAACCAAGATTATGCTCGGCGCAAAGCTCAAGGACTTCGGCTTTGGTACCGGCCTCTACCGGACTGCTGACTACGTTGCGGTCAAGGTGCCGGTATTCAGCTTTGAAAAGCTGCATGATGTTGATGTACACCTCGGGCCTGAGATGAAGAGCACCGGCGAGGTACTCGGCATTGCCAAGACCTTCGAGCACGCCCTGCTCAAGGGACTTGTGGCGGCAGGCTATAATATGAAGAACTCCGGCGGCGTGCTTATCTCGGTGCGCGACAGCGACAAAGAGGAGGTTATCTCGGTAGCCGACCGGTTTGCAAAGCTCGGGTTTGACATCTATGCGACCTCCGGCACGGCACTTAAGCTTAACCAGAACATGGTCGCCGCAAACTCGGTTCGGCGTGCTAGCGAGGAGAAGCCCAACGTGATCTCGCTGCTTGAGAGCGGCAAGATAGACTATGTTATGTCAACTTCTGCCAAGGGAAGAAAGCCGCAGAACGAGGGCGTCAAGCTGCGCCGCAAGGCAGTGGAGCGCTCGATTGCCTGCTTAACCTCCATAGACACCGCCCGCGCTTTGCTTGACTGCCTTGAGATGGAGAACACCATCAAGGACGTTGAACTTATCGACATCACGAAGATTTAACCGCATTAAAATAAACAGCGGACGGGCCATTTGTTCCGTCCGCCTTTTATAAAAGGGAGAACCTAGACTATGAACTATATGCAGGGCGACTACACGCTCCTTTCATGTGAAAAGATTGCGGCCACTACATACAGCTTTGTGGTACAGTGTGACGAGGTTGCCGCCATCGCGCGCGCGGGACAGTTTGTGCATATACAAATTCCCGGCTTTATGCTACGCAGACCCATCTCGGTCTGTGAGGTGCAGCGTGAAACGGGCTGCATCCGGCTCGTGTTTGACATCCGCGGAGCGGGCACCGAGGTACTCGCCAGGATGCAGGCAGGGGATACCATCAACCTGCTTGCCCCACTCGGCAACGGGTTTGATTTGCTTGAGAGCGATAAGACCGCTCTTGTGGTCGGCGGGGGAATCGGCGTACCGCCGCTTTTGGAGGTCGCAAAGCACTACAAGACGGGTACACGCGCCATACTCGGCTTTCGCAATGCAGACTCGGTTATCCTTCAGGACGACTTTATAAAAGCAGGGGCACAGGTGTTTATCTGTACCGACGATGGCAGCGCGGGCGAGAAGGGGATCGTAACACCCGTAGTAAGCCGGGAGCTGCAAAGGCAGAAACCCGACATCATCTATGCTTGCGGTCCAAAACCAATGCTTCGGGCAGTCAAGGAGTTGGCAAGCCAGTTCGCCGTGCGCTGTCAGCTTTCGCTAGAAGAGCGCATGGCATGTGGGGTAGGGGCTTGCCTTGGCTGCGCCTGCAAGACCAAGCGCAACGGCACGGAGCAGTATCTGCACGTGTGCAAGAACGGTCCGGTGTTTGAGGCAGAGGAGGTCGTGTTTGATGAGTAGCCTTGCGGTAAACATCGCGGGTGTAGCGATGAAAAACCCGCTGATTGCAGCCTCGGGAACCTACGGCTTTGGCAGGGAGTACGAGGCCCTTTACCCGCTTTCGGTGTGGGGAGGTATATCACTAAAGGGCATGACGCTTGCAAAGCGGGACGGCAACCCGCCGCCGCGCGTGGCGGAAACCCCGATGGGAATGCTCAACTCAGTTGGCCTGCAAAACTCCGGAGTGGAGCATTTCATCGAGCATGAGCTGCCATATCTGAAAACGCAGGATACAGCCCTGATTGCAAACGTTGCAGGCAGCACGCTGGATGACTACAAGGCCATCTGCGAGCGGCTGGACGGGCTTGTCGATATGATTGAATTAAACATCTCCTGCCCCAACGTCAAGGCGGGCGGTGCCGCGTTTGGCACGACCTGCGAGAGTGCGGCAGGGGTGGTGCGTGTCGTTCGCCCTGTACTCAAGAAAACGCCACTCATGGTCAAGCTCACCCCCAACGTTACCGACATCACGGCAATTGCACAGGCGGTGGAGGCGGAAGGAGCGGACGCAATATCGTTAATTAACACCCTGCTCGGTATGCGCATTGATATAAAAAGCAGAAGGCCCATCCTCAAAAACAACGTTGGCGGCTTAAGCGGGCCTGCCGTTTTCCCGATTGCCCTGCGCATGGTGTGGCAGGTTGCAGGAAGCGTAAAGATTCCCGTAGTGGGTCTTGGAGGTATTTCCACATGGCAGGACGCGGTGGAGATGATGCTTGCCGGAGCATCCGCCGTTCAGATTGGCACCGCCCTGTTTGCGGATGCTTATGCTCCTATTAAGATTTGCGAGGGCATAAATAAATACCTTGACGATAACCATATAACCGATATAAACTCTATAGTAGGGCAGGTAAGACCGTGGTAACGACCGCCCCAAAACAAAGCTAAAGGAAAGAATCAAATGACAGAGCTGTATCTCGTGCGCCACGCACACACCGAAGGAAACAGGGAGCGTGCCTTTCAGGGCCATACGGATGCCGACCTTTCGGTCGAGGGAGAGGCGCAGCTGGAAAGGCTGTCAGACCGCTTTGCGACAATTGGAATTGACCGCATCTACACAAGCCCCCTCATTCGGGCGAGAAAAACGGCCGAGGCAATCAACCGCCACCACGGCAAGGAAATTTTCGTTGACCCCGGCCTTATTGAGATCAATGCGGGCGACCTTGAGGGCATGCCCTTTTCCGAGGTGTATGAGAAGTACCCTGAGGAAATCAACCGCTTTTTGAATGCCCCCGAAACCTTTGCCATGCCGGGCGGCGAAAGCATGAAGCAGGTCTATGACCGCATTACCGCCGCAATCGGGCGCATCGTGGAGCAAAACAAGGGCCTGCGCATTGTGGTGGTATCGCACGGATGTGCGCTGCAAAACTATCTTGCGCATGTGCTCGGGTATGGGCAGCAGGGACTATCCAAGTCTCCCATCTGCTACAACACCGGTATTTCACACATCCGGTTTACCCAAGAAAATAGCCTGCCGTTTGTTGTGAGCTTAAACGATGCATCCCATTTAGACGCTGACCTGCTTGCCCACAGCAAGTGGGAGCTGAAGGTTTAGCAAAAGCAATACGTATAGTAATATCATTAAATATTTAAGGTAAGGAAAACGCGAATGAAGATTATGGCTGTTGACCTAGGTGATGCCCGTACCGGACTTGCCGTCTGCGATCGCACCGAGTTTATGGCAGAACCCATCGGGGTAATACACTCAACAAACTTCCTGGTTACATTGCAAAACGTGGCTATCGCCGCCACAGAATATGATGTGGGGATGATCGTAGTCGGTCACCCCAAAAACATGAACGGAACCATCGGCGAGCGGGCAAAGAAATGCGAGGAGTTTGCCGAAAAGCTGCGGGGCCTCGTATCCGTTCCGGTGGAGCTGTGGGATGAGCGCGGAACAACGGTAAGCGCAATCGGCTACCTGAACGAAACCAACACGCGCGGCAAAAAGCGCAAGGAGATTGTGGATGCCGTAGCCGCGACCATCATACTAGAAAGCTACCTTGACTACCGCAAAAACATGAAAAAGAAAGAGCAAAATTAAAAAATAACCGTCGGGTTACGACTTGGGGAGCATCCCCCTTGCGTAAAACCGACGGTTTTTTCATAAACTAATATAATTATTTGTAATGTTATCTGTTTAATTCGCTCTGCGGGCCGCAGCCTTGATGTGAGGCAATAACCGCCCGTACCTCTTTGAGTGTAGTGGAGGGCAGGTCACCTTCCACCGTGCTCTTAATAGCGCTCATTGCGTTGCCGTACTGCACCATCGCAAGAGGGTCATCCTCGGTCAGAAGTCCGTACAAGGCGCCCGCAACGTAGGCGTCGCCGCTGCCCACGCGGTCGATGACATCGATGGCCTCATACGGCTTTTCGGCAAAAAAGCAGTCGCGCTTTGCATCGTAGATGGTAGAGGTAAAGTTGTGACACTTGGGGCTGATGACGGTACGCTCGGTCGAAGCAACAATCGAAAGGCCGTTTGTGCGTGCAAAGGTGCGCATAATATCCTGCAGCGTTCCCGTCTGACCGAAGGTGCGGCGTAGGGTTTCCTCCGACACAAACAGGATATCGATAAGCGGCAGGATGGAGGTAATCACATTGCGTGCCTCATCCTCGCTCCACAGGTTTGCGCGAAAGTTTACGTCAAACGAGATCAACGCACCGTGCTGCTTAAAGCGGCGCATGAGCTCCACGGCACAGGTGCGCGCGTTTTCGGAGATGGCAAGGGAGATGCCGCTTGTGTGAAAGAGACGGGCGCTTCCGTATGCCTCGGGTGCAACCTCGGAGATATCTACCCCGTTGATGGCGGAATGGCGGCGGTCATAAAGAACCTGCGGCTTGCGCGGATAGGCTCCGTTTTCATAGAAATAGATGCCCACGCGCGACTCGCGATCCGGGTCGTGGATGATATAGTCGTCCTGCACACCGCAGGCAATCATCGCGTTTTGGATATAGCTGCCTGCATCGTTTTGCGGCAGGCGGGTAATCATTGCGGTTTTAAGCCCGAGCATCGACAGTCCGGCTGCGATGTTGAGCTCCGACCCGCCGGGGAATCGGCGCAGGGTCTGGCAGTTTTGCAGACGTTCATTCTGGTTTGGCGAAAGACGCATCATCACCTCGCCAAAGGTAACGGCATCAAACCGACGGTAGTCACACTGCCCATGCGCGTTAGATGGCTTAGCCATTTGTGTTCTCCTTTGTATTGATAGCATCATTTATTGCATTTTGTAGAAATTTATAAGAAGAGCTATCATTTCATCACATCATGATAAAAATACTCTATATAAACGTCGGTGTCAATAAACCGTTTTAATAGAGAAAGGCCTGTGTTTTTATTGAAAAAGCGAATTAAGGGGATGAAATGATATTACAGCGGTATGCTTTGTGTATAAATAAAAGTAAAATAAACCGAAAAATCTTAATTTTTCACGCTTGTCAACCGCTAATTGGCACTCATATAAAAACCATCACGGACTACAATAATACTGCAAACGCTACTAATTCAAAAAAGGAGTGTAAGTTAAATGGCAAGTCGTGGTAACAGAATTATTGTTCCGCAGGCTCGTGAAGCAATGAACCGTTTCAAGATGGAGGCAGCCAATGAAGTAGGTGTTCCCCTGAAGAACGGATACAACGGCGACCTTACTTCCCAGCAGGCCGGTTCTATCGGTGGACAGATGGTCAAGAAGATGATCGAGGCTTACGAAAATTCCGCGAAGTAGTTTAGGCGGTTGCTAATTTCTCATAATATTCTCACCTTGTCAATAAGCTGGGAAAAGGGCTTGCGCAGTAGCGCAAGCCCTTTTTGTATCTGCATTAGCCTTGATTTGCCCCGTCATCCGACCAGATAGGGGCGGAGAACAGGGGGTTTGAAGACCTGTTTTCCTCAACGTAGTCCTCATCGTCACGGCCGCGGCGAACCACAAAGCCCAGACGCTGCCAACGCTTCTCTACCGTAGAGGGAGTATGGCTACGCTGGCGGTCAATCTCGCTCTCGTTTGGCCGGGGAACAGGGGTAAAGCCCTTGCGGGCCGTTTCGCGCACGCCCTGACTGTCAAGCTCCGAGATATCAACGCTGCCCGCTTCCCGAATCGGATTCGGTTCGGGCTCATGCATTGGAGCATCCTCCTGCTCGTGCATCACCACACCGGGATACGGATAGATTCTACCCTCCGCGGGATGGACAGTTTCTTCATCGGTATCCTTGGGTACCGCTACTGCCTTGGTTGCGTTAATAAACCCATCGATGTCCGCCAGACGATTTGCGATGCTCTGCCCAAGCTCGTCTAAATCCTGGTTCATTTCCTCAATGTCGCTTTCTCCAAAACCGATGGTCCTGTCCTCATCCTGAGAGGGAAGATGACCCCTTACCACCGAAAGCGGGGCTGTATAGCCGGTCGCGTCCGGTTCAAGCAGGATGGCTGCAAGCCTTCTGCGCATCTGCTCAAGCCGCTCGTTCTCGCGCTCGGCGTACATCAGGCTTTCGCGCAGGGCCTGATTTTCGCGCGTGCTGTTTTCAAAGGCGCGGGAAAGCCGTTTTGCGCGCTCGCGGTTTTGCTCAAAGGCTGTTTTGCATCGGGAAAGGTCGCCCATCAGGGTGTTTGCCTGCTGCTCTAATTCCAGAGCCCGGCGGCGCTCCTCGGCAAGGCGCAGCTCGAGCGTTGCGACTCTTGTTTCCAGCTCCCCGATGCGGGAGATAAGGCGGGTATTTTCCTGCCGCACAGAGCTTAGCAGGGATTGATAACGTTGCTCCGCAGCCTTTGCATCGGCGGTAAGCTTCTCTATATAGGTCATGACGTCGCGCTTGTGATAGCCGCCGACGGACACTCTAAAATTTTTGCGCTCATTCATGATATTGCCCCCTTAATGTGAGCGATAACTGGTTGTCGCATATTCCACTCCCGCCAGACGCGGGTAAAAACATGAAAAACACTTAATAGTAACAGTATATCAGAACCTACAGAAAATACAATTAGCAATATGTAACCGTTTAAGCGATTTCTTCGGATTTTGCCTAGGGTTGACATCACAGGGGCAGGATAGGATAATAAACTTAGTGTGGTTGTTTCTTCAAACCTTATTCTAAGAAAACGAGGATTGCCATGATGAATATCATTGCGCGCCTTTTGATGCTTGTGTCAGCCCTGCTTATGTGTTTAACCTTTGCATCCTGTGCAATGCCGAATGCCAATGATATGCCCGTCGGGCCATCGGCGCCGGTTTCGTCATCTTCTCAGCCGGAGCAGGAGGAAAGCGCACCAAGTACCGTTCGCATCACCTTTTTGGATGGGATGACGGCGCGAGAGATTGCGCAAAAGCTCCAAGAAAACGGCGTGTGCAGTGCGGATGACTTTTTATCGGCCCTTGCAACAAAGTCGTTTGATGTATCATTCGTGGGGCAAATTCCGGACGATGAACTCATCTACCTGCCGCTGGAAGGCTATCTGCTGCCCGATACCTATGAGTTTCCCTTCGACGAAGCCCCTGTAAGCGTAATTGAGCGGTTTTTACAAAACCTTGAGTCAAGTCTAAGTGACGACCTTCTTGCAGAGATAGAGCGCAGGGGGATGACGCTGCATGAGACGGTTACCCTTGCGTCCATTATTCAAGCAGAAGCCCTCGACCCAGCCGAGATGACGATGATCTCCTCGGTATTTCACAACCGTCTAGCGTCGCCCGACTTTCCCAAGCTGCAATCGGATGTGACGATATTTTATGCAAAACAGAACATCGAACCGTTTGTCTCTGAGGAGGAGTATGAAGCCTACTTTAATGCATACAGCACCTACGACTGCTACGGCCTGCCCGTAGGGCCAATCTGCAACCCGGGCCTTGATGCAATAAAGGCCTGCGTCTTTCCCGAGCAGTCGGACTACTATTATTTTCTGACCGACCATGCAAATAAATACTACTACGCAAAAACCTACAAGCAGCATCAGAAAAACTGGGAGGAAGCAAAAGCGGTCAATGCCCGCCTGCGCGAACAGTCAACCGAGTAATGTAAAGCAAACCGGTGTCCGAACGGACACCGGTTTTACTATTACCTTTAAAGAAAAGGGGATTCAGTCATAACTGCTAACCATACTACATTACATTGTATTGGCAAGATGCGCAGCAATAAAGCTGTCCACTTTATCGGTAGGAATACTCAGCGCATCAGCGAGCGTCACATGCAAAAGTGATGTAACTATTGTACCAAGCTCATCCAGCCGCTTGGTCAGGGGTCTCGCGCCTTGATACAGTGCTTTTTGCCTTATATAGCAGGTCTTTATCACGCTTACCCATTTTATGGGGTCGCTCTCAAATAAGAACTGAGAGAACATTTCCTCGAGCATCGTGTCGTTTGGGGCCTGAAGGGTGCGAATATACGGCATGCGCTCTATGAGCTCCAGTGCCTCATCGCGGCTTAACATCGTCAAAGCCTCGCTTCTGACTCCAGCCCCCCTACGATAAAAGGGACGACTTCATTAGGCTTAATGTGCAGCACATAGGCAAGCTCCTCGTACAAGAGGCCTTCGGCCTCCTTCATAATGCGCTCATCCACAGCATGGGGCTTCTTGCCTTCCTTTGCCTTTTCCTCGCGCATGAAATAAAGCGTCTTAATGAGCTTCACCAGGTCTTGCTGGTCTCCGTCCTTTAGGATTTTGGTAAACCGTTCCTTTCTCTGGTGGTCGTTTTCAACCCATTCCGCTTCGGTGTTGGGCATAATCCGAATCAGGTCATATGCTTCTTGTTTGGTAAGCAGCTTTCTAATCTTTAGCTTATTGCTGTTTACCGGACAGTAAATGGTCGATTTGTCCTGATAAACAGGCTTTAGGATGTAGTACATAATCTCTTCCTTACCGAACTTCTCCGGCCGGATGTCCACAATGGTACACACGCCGGAATTGCCGTACATAACAGTATCGTTTACACAAAACATCGTTTCCTACCTCCAATCGTTTTACTGTCATGATTAGTCTAATCCTCAGTCGTTCTAAGAAAAATGAGCGGGGTAAATGCCCCGGCTGTGGACTGATTGCACCTCTTTTGCTTTGATGTGCAGCAGGGGAATTCCACAACCCCTTGCATGCAAATCCCCGAATAAACGAAAAAGTGCAGTTTGCTGACAACTTGACTTACGTTGTGTCATAGACAAACTACACGTTGCTTGTTTATTATAACATATTTTCAACAAAAATGTAAGGGGTTGATTTAGTCAAAAATAACAATGGGAATTCGGTGATTCCTTCAGACTTTAACCAAATTCCCGTTTAAATATGACATTTTTCCAGCATAACCGATTCCATACATGAAGATTGGGACATAACCAAGCAAATGATGTCTAACAAAAAAGCAGAAGGCAAAAGCCTTCTGCTAAATGTAGTATTAAGTACGGTATGTTTACGCCTTGCTCCTGATAATCAGGTACAGCACAAGAACAAGAAGGGGGAGCAATAATGTCACACAACCGAGCCTTCTTGGCCGCTTGTTCTTGCCAGCGGATAAAGGCGGGGCAGGGCGCTCCCTTTCCTGCTTAGGTAAAAACTGTCCGTTTTTAAAGATACCGTAATTCACGCCGTACTCCTTTACCCAGTCGCCTTACAGGTCGTCTATCTCGTTTAAAATGCGCTTTAATTGCGCCGCCTCTTCATAAGAAAGTGTAATGCCCTTTGCCATCTTCTCATGGTCAGGTGCCCATTCCCGCAGGTCAAATTTCGGCTCGCGGTCGTTCCAGCTTATCAGGTTCAGTTCCTTTGTCCACCCGCGCGGGCTCTCGCCGAGAACACCGAGTTCCTTTGTGATTTCATACTTTATTTCAGCCATCGATTTATTACCTCATCTACAAAGAATTGCAACAGACTGAAGACCCAATAAACCCACCGCCTGTATCAGCTTAATCATAGACATTCTAATCTTTGGTGTCAAGCAAAATGTAGGGAAGAAAGAGACATTGCCGTTATCAGTAAATGGGAGTATTTAAGGATTTAACATATTAAAACTGGATAAATACGTATAAATAATTAGATACATGCACATGTATTCGTTGAGATTGTGAAAACTTTTTATTGATTTATCCAAATTCGCTGTTGCATTAAAATTGGGTTAGTGATAAAATAAGCGAAAAAGCGCTTTTTATATTTAAACCGGAAAAGAGTTGAGTTTTCCTTGGGCACTAACGAAGTGTTTTTTATCATCGCAGCAATCGTTATTTCCGTTTTGGCCTTTGCAACAGCCTTATGGATGTACCGCTGGGTCAAAACACAACCGTCCTCCAATGAGCGTATGCGCGAGGTAGGCCTGCTCATCAGAAACGGCGCAAACACATTCCTTGCAAAGGAATATAAGACATTGGCGATTTTCTGCGCAGTTGCCGCAGGGCTAATTCTGTTATTCCTTCCCGCTCCTATCTGGAAGGGCAGTCCCATGAAAAACATCAGCATGGCACTCGCCTACATCTTTGGTACCATATTCTCTGCGATTGCAGGTAAAATCGGCATCAGCATCGCAACCATTGCAAACGTAAAGACCGCTGAGGCGGCTACAAAGGGAATAAAGAAGTCGTTTATGGCTGGTTTCCGCGGCGGCGCGGTTATGGGCATGGCGGTTGTAGGCAGCAGCCTCTTAGGCGTTTGCCTTGTAATGCTTCTGACGGATGACACCTCCACTCTGCTCGGTTTTAGCTTTGGTGCAAGCTCCCTTGCTCTGTTTGCCAAGGCTGGCGGCGGTATCTTCACAAAGACCGCTGACATCAGTGCCGACCTCGTAGGTAAGGTCGAGCTCGGCATCCCTGAGGACGACCCCCGCAACCCCGCTGTTATTGCCGATAACGTAGGCGATAACGTAGGCGATGTTGCCGGTATGGGCGCAGATCTGTTTGACTCCAACGTAGCCTCTATGGCAGCAGCCATTGTTATGGCTTTCGCTTTAGGCGGTGCAAATGTCAGCATGGTGTTCTGCTATGCCGCAATCGGATTGCTCGCATCCATCATCGGTGTTGCCACTGCCAGAATGGGCAAGAGCGACGATCCCACCAAGGCGCTGAACTCCAGCACCTATGTAACCACTGCGATTTACGCTGTACTCACAGCACTCGCCACATGGGCGTTTGATTTTGAGTGGCGCATCTGGGCTTGCAGCGCGGTTGGCCTTTTCGTAGGCGTTATCATCGGTCTTGCAAGCGACTACTTTACAAACGACAATAAGAAGCCGGTTCACCTTGTGGCTAAGGCTGCGGAGAGCGGCCCTGCGTTCACAATCCTCTCCGGTATTTCCTATGGTCTTTTGAGCGTTTTACCCGCTATGGTTGGTATCGCAGTTTCCGCTTTGGTTTCCTACAAGCTGTGCGAACCGCTCGGCGAAGGATACCCGATGTTCGGTATCTCAATGGCGGCGGTCGGCATGCTGTCTATCGTTGGCATGATTATCTCCAACGATGCATATGGCCCCATCGTAGACAACGCACGCGGTCTGGTTGAGATGGGCAACCTCGGCGACGAGGCTCTTGAAATCACCGACTCTCTCGACAGCGCAGGCAACACCGTTAAGGCTGTTACCAAGGGCTTTGCTATCGGCGCTGCCGGTCTTACCGTTATCGCTCTGCTCGGCGCGTTTATCAGTGAGGTTAACACCACTGCTGCGGAACTCGGCATGTCGGGCATCAGCGGCTTTGATATCACCAACCCCACCGTGTTCTTCGGCCTGCTGGTTGGAACTGCGATTCCCGCAATCTTCTCCGCCCTGCTGATGCTGGGCGTTGACCGCAATGCACAGCGCATGGTGGCCGAGATTCATCGTCAGTTCAAGGAGATTATCGGCCTGAAGGAAGGCAAAGAGGGCGTTACTCCCGAGTACGATAAGTGCATCGAGATTGCAACAACCGGCGCAATCAAGGAACTGATTCCCGCTGGCCTTGCAACCATTGTCATCACCATTCTGGTTGGTTTTATCGGCGGCGTTGAGGCTATCGGCGGTTATCTGACCGGTAACATCGTCAGCGGCCTGCTGCTCGCTTTGTTTATGTCCAACTCGGGTGGTCTTTGGGACAATGCGAAGAAGTACATCGAGGCTGGTAACAACGGCGGTAAGGGCTCCGAGGCCCACAAGTCTGCAGTTGTAGGCGACACCGTCGGCGACCCCTTCAAGGATACTGCCGGTCCGTCCATCAACACCCAGATTACGGTTGTGTCGCTGATTTCTTCTCTGATGTCCGGTCTCTTCCTCGCATTCTCGCTGTTCCACTAATTTTTGAACTTCTTGGGCGGCTTGCAGCGTGTTAAACCGTCTAGTCAAGGAAACCATATAAATAGAATGAGATAAGCGCTACCCTGTCGACTGCGGCTAAATTCGTATGTTGGCAGGGAAACGCTTTTTTGCCCAACAATTTGCATTATACCCGAAAGGCTGGATGCAAGATGAAGATGATTTCAGCGCTCATTTCAGAGCTTAACAGGCTTACAGTCACCACCGATACTCCGGTCGGCGGTGAGCTGATGCCAAGTATCCGCGTGACCAGAAACGGCATCCCTGAGCCGGTCGCAGGTGTTGCCATGCACGGCAGCGGCATGGGGTTTGATGTCTTTTTGCAGCGGGAGCTCGAACTGGGCGAGGATATTGTGGTCTGCTTGTCTGATGACTGTGTAACAGCACAGATTGATTATCATCTCTATGACACCCAGGCCTTTGAGGCAAAATACTTTTACGGCGGCACGCTGGGGGCCATTGTCACAGATAAAGAAACCGTATTTCGGCTCTGGGCACCTGCCGCAAGCAGGGTGTTACTAAAGCTTTACCACCGCCCCGACGCAGAGCCTTACAAAACGATTGAACTTGTGCGCGGAGCAAAGGGCGTCTTTTCCTCAAGCGTTTCGGGTAACCTTCACAACACGCTCTATATCTACGAGGTAACGGTGCAGGGTAGGGTGAACCGGTGCATCGACCCCTATGCCCGTGCTGCAACCGAAAACGCACAGATGGGCGTTGTGGTGGATTTGAAAAAAACGAACCCCTTCGGCTGGGAAAAGGATAGTCACGTTCTGCCCCAGTGCCCGACCGATGCAATCCTGTATGAAACCCACGTGCGCGACTTCACCATCTCGCCCGATTCGGGTGTTCTCCATAAGGGTAAGTTTTTGGGCTTTGCCGAGCCTAACACAAAGAGTAGTGATGGGCAAAAGACGGGCCTAGCGCATCTTGTGGAGCTGGGCATTACCCATGTTCACCTCATGCCGGTTATGGACTACGCAACCGTGGATGAGACAAGGACGGACGATGGCGGGTATAACTGGGGGTATGACCCCTTTAGCTACTTTATGCCCGATGGCTCGTACTGCACCCAGCCGGGCAACGGCCCTTTGCGCATCAAGGAGCTCAAAACCCTTGTTCAGGCCCTGCACCAAAACGGCATCGGTGTGGTGCTTGACGTTGTATATAACCACACCTATTCGGTGGATAACTCCCCCCTTAACCTTGTAATGCCCGACTACTACTACCGCAAAAGTGCCGGCTGCCTGTCCAACGGATCGGGCTGCGGCAACGAGCTTGCAAGCGAACGCGGGATGGTGCGCCGCCTTATGACCGACTCCCTGCTTTACTGGGTGAACGAGTACCACATAGACGGCTTCCGCTTTGATTTAATGGGCGTGCACGACATCACCACCATGAACTATATCCGCCATAAGCTTGATGAAATCGACTGCCGCATCATCGTCTACGGTGAGGGCTGGCAGGGGGGACCCAGCGCCCTGCCCTATGACAACGCGGCGACTAAGTACAACGCCGAGAAGCTCGATGACCGCATCGCCCTGTTTAACGATGACCTCAGGGATGCTATAAAGGGCAATGCCTTTGACGCGCATGCAAAGGGATATTTAGGCGGGGCATTGGATGCAGGGGTGTATGCAGGGTTTACCGAGCTCATAAAGGCAGGGCTAACAGGGGCAACCTTTCACCCTCACGTTATGTACCAAAACGGCAACTATCCGTTTGCAAAGCGCCCGACCCAAACGGTGACCTACAACTCCTCCCACGACAACTATACGCTGTTTGATAAGCTCACCATTGCAAACCCTGACCTTGATGAGGCCATGCTCATCCGCCTAAATAAGCTTGCGGCGGTTATCACCCTGACTGCACAGGGAATCGCCTTTCTGCATTCGGGGGAGGAGCTTTTGCGCCAGAAGAAGCGCTCGGATGGCAGCTTTGAGCACAACAGCTACAACTCGCCCGATTCGGTCAACCAGATAGAATGGAAGCGCAAATCCCTCTACCGCGAGGTGTTTGACTACTACAAGGGCCTTGTCGAGTTTCGGCGCGCCCACAAAGCCCTTCGCATGACCACCGCCGAGGATACCGCGCGGTTTATCAGGTTCTTATACACCCAGCCGGAAAACCGCTTGTGCTGCCGCATTGCAGCATCCGAGGCAGGGGACACAGCCCAGCGCATCGTCATCATCATCAACCCAACCACCACCGCCTTTGACTGCCGCTTTATATCCGAGACCGAGAATGACGCTCAGGGCTATTATGTGTATGTGGATGCCGAGCGCGCAGGCAATACACCGCTCTATCCCGTTACGGGAGAGACGGTTACCGTCGCTCCGGTGTCGGCCATGGTGCTTGTAAAGGAATAGTGTTAACGTAAAAACGGCCGCCCCCTTGCAGGGGTGGCCGTTTGATACTAGCTTTTTCATTCTTTTTGTATTTAAACTTTACCCCAAAGCGAATGTAAGGGCGGTTTTTCTTATCAATTGCGTTTACGCTCTTTGCCCTAGTCGGCAAATGACTTCTCCCATCAGAGCGTTTCACTCGACGCCGGCAGGCAGATGTTACTCCGCTACCGCGAGCACACTCAGAACTGCGTTTTGAATTGTGAGTCCGGGTGTGATGTCGATGACCGAGTTGGTAGAAAGCTCTATGGAGTAGGTGTAGAAGTCTGGTGTTACGTGAGAATCGAAGAACTGGAACGAGAACGCCTCGGCCTCCAATACATCCACGATGGTCGAGAAGGTATAGGTTCCGCCGACGTTCGCACTGTTGCCGTCACTCGAGGTGCGGCGAATCTGGAAGTTCAGGGTTACGGAGATGCCAAGAGGCAAGCTGATGATGCTGGTAAAGGTAAGGAGGTTGTTTGCGCTGGGCATACCACGTGTGTCGATGGATGTGGATACGACATTCAGAGGTTCAGAAAACAGGGTTGTAATAATCGGAAGGGGACCTGCGCCGCCACTGGAAGCGTTAAGCGCTACCTGGTCGGAACGCCAAGAATTAGAACTACATCTCATAAATTCATACCACCTGTGATTTATTATTTAGATATAAACATCCTTTGTTCTATCATATTCAGGCGTTCGACAAAATGTTCAGGGATATTCCGCTAAAAAGACATATTGCCCCCTTATTCGAGGTTCTACTTATTCAGGGTGTGCAGGGCAATTGCCGCCGAGGCGGACTGCCCGGAAAAGGCCCTGCGGGCATAAATCTGCTTGCCGCTTAAAAGGTCGCTGACCGAAAGCACCTCCCACTTTCCGCTGACATACTGCACTAGGGTGGAAAGGGCGTTTGCCGGGTCGATGATTGCCCGGTAATGGGTGTGAATATCAAGCTTTTGCGAGATGTCCCCGCTTTTGCAGTCAATCTTGGTATGCTCCTGCACAAGGGCAAACTCTACTTCGTAATGCTTCTCAACAGACGAGATCCCGCCGATAATCGGGAAGGTCTTTTGCAAAAAGGTATGCCTTATGTAAATCTTGCCGTGGTGGCTCGGACAGATGAAGAAGGCAACATCGCTGTCCTGAGCCAGGGCTCGGCTCAGAGAGTTAATGAGCAGTTCGCCGTTTTGGTCGAACTGATATACAGTATTAATACGCCGGTGGTTTACACCAAGCGAAAGAACGCCCTCGTGGTAAACGCTTTGCATGACGATACCGTCAATCATGTAGACCCCGCCGTAGACGACCCTGGTTCTCCAGCCGTCCTCACCCTGTTCTGAGATGATTTCCACACCCGGCGGCAATGTCCTGATTGGCTGGGCCGCGACCTTATTTGCCGCAGCCGGAACCCCTTTGCGAATACCATGGCTCATGTTATGCACTCCTTTTTACTTTCGTACGTTTATTACGGATATACCCAAAGTATATTAGGAGTACAAGGGTATTTATGCCTTGCATGGACTGCTTTCAAACGGTCACTTAATGGCTTAAATAAAGCAAAAAACCGCATCTCTTCACGGGTTTTCCGTAAAGGGATGCGATTTATGTGATTTGGTTTTTTGATTATACCTTGCGGATGATGCCCATCGGGGTCTGCTCGTTGGTCTGACCGAGCGGGTTATCCTTAAGCAGCTTTACAAGCCATGCGCAGTCCATATCCTTTGAGGAGGTGCCGAGAATCTGACCCTCTAAATCGTTGATGTCAACGACAGCGGCAGGGCAGCCAAGTGCCTGCGAGAGCTCCTTTGCCACCTTATCGGGGTCTGCGGGTGCAAGTACAACGTACTCGTTGTAAGGGGGCAGGGTATAGCTGCACGGACCGTCAATCGAGCGCGCTTTGGGGCCGGCGATGACATAGAACCAGCCGCGCTTACGGAAGAGCTTACCCACTGCCGAAACAGCCGCGGCAAACAGGATGCGAATGGTACCGCACTCCTGCAGGGCCATCTCCATCGTCTCGGGGATGCCAAGGCCGATGCCGTAGGGGGTTTTTAATACAAAACGGCTTAAAAACTTGGCGAGCGGGCGCGGCTTGATGTCCTTCATGCGGATTGCACGACGCTGGGTGCAAGCAACCGCCTTTTCGGACACAAAGAAGATGTCGCCCGGCTTGATGTGGGGCAGCGCATACTTTTTCGCTACATCGCAGATATTATCCTTGTCGGTGATGACATGCGTCTTTATCGCATAACGGGCATAGTCGACACCGTCTACGTTGATTATGCCGTTCTTTTCTTCGTTTACCAGGAGCTCGTCACTCATATGTGTTACCGTCCCATCATTCTGGTGTTGGCTGCAATACAGCCAACATTTAGTATAGACCCAAATGCGTAAAAATGCAATGCCTGTCCTTACAAAAGCAAGAACAGGCAATGAAAATATTAACCAAGGATGTTATTTGCGGAATGTCTTTCTGCCTGCGTAGATGGCGCTTGCGCCGAGCTCTTCTTCTATGCGGAGCAGGCGGTTGTATTTGGCAACACGGTCGCTGCGGCAGGGGGCACCGGTCTTAATCTGGCCTGCGTTGGTCGCAACGGCAATATCGGCGATAAAACTGTCCTCGGTCTCGCCGCTGCGGTGGGAGATTACGTTGGTGTAGTCTGCCTTCTGGGCCATCAAAACGGCATCCAGTGCCTCGGAGAGGGTGCCGATCTGGTTGACCTTAACAAGGATTGAGTTTGCAGCCCCACTGTCGATGCCCTTTTGCAGGCGCTTGACGTTGGTTACAAACAGGTCGTCGCCCACAAGCTGAACCTTATTGCCAAGGCGGGCGGTCAGCTTCTTCCAAGCCTCCCAGTCCTCCTCGCCGACGCCGTCTTCAATCGAGATGATGGGATACTTGCTAACAAGGTCTGCCCAGAAGTCGATGAGCTCATCAGCGGTAAAGACAGTGCCCTTTTTGGGCAGTTTAATAGTACCATTCTCGTACCACTCGGAGGATGCAGCGTCGATGGCAATCATGATATCCTCGCCGCCCTTGTAGCCGGCTGCCTCGGTTGCCTCAAGAATCAGCTTGATGGCGTCCTCGTCGCTTGCAAGGTCAGGTGCAAAACCGCCCTCGTCGCCGACTGCGGTTGCAAGCCCTTTCTTTTTGAGCAGCTTGCCGAGTGCCGCATAGATTTCAGCGCAGCACCGCAGGGCCTCATGGAAGGATTTTGCCCCAACCGGCATAATCATAAACTCCTGAATATCAACGTTGTTGGAGGCATGTGCGCCTCCGTTTAGGATGTTCATCATCGGCACCGGCATCGTGCGCCCCTGCACACCGCCGAGATAACGGTAAAGCGGAATGCCGAGGCTGTCAGCTGCGGCGCGAGCAGTGGCAAGAGAGACTGCCAACATGGCGTTTGCACCGAGCTTCTTCTTGTTTTCGGTGCCATCCAGGCGAATCATCTCAGCATCAATATCATGTAGGTTATCAATGCTCATCCCGCTCAGTGCTTTATTGATGGGGCCGTTTATGTTTTCTACCGCTTTGGTTACGCCCTTTCCGCCAAATCGTTTTGCATCGCCGTCACGCAGCTCATGCGCTTCAAAGATGCCGGTGGACGCACCGCTGGGCACGCTTGCGATGGCGGTGGTGCCGTCACACAGCGTCACCTGTGCCTCTACGGTCGGGTTGCCTCTGGAATCAAGTATCTCTCGGCCTATTACCTTTGCAATGGTTACCTTACTCATAATCTAATCGCTCCTTTACTTGTTCAATATCAAATAATATCTTTCACTGATCCAGCTAAAATATACCATTTGGAATTTGTGAATGTTTGTCCGAATCTGTAAAACATCAAAGTAAAAAACTTCTGCGCATGAAATCGGGTGGTGGATGAACACTATATTTACGGCTTGACAGCGCGCGAATTTTATCGTATCGTGATACTTGTGGGAAGATTTAGAATTATTATGTAAACATATTACAGTACAGATTGAAGGGATTCAGAAGTTGAAATACAGGATTTTTAGAAAAACTCTGGCTGTTACAACAGCAACGCTTATGTTAACCTCCTGCACCTATTCGCTGCTTGATGACAACAAAAGCGGCACCTCGTCGGCTAATGTGAGTAGTACGGAGTCAACAGTATCGGAGCTGCCGCCTGCCGACCCAAGCACGCCCGAGGTGGAGTCAAACCCCTCCGAGCTGCCGGAGGCACCGGTGAAGCCCGCCATCTCAGCAAAGTATGAGGACATCGCATCGCTCCCGTCCTCCCAGGTACAGTGGGGCCCGGGCAACCGCCTGGATAAGGACGGCCGACCCGAAGCTCCGGTGCAGCTGCAGGAGAAGTACGGCAAATACGGCACATACTTTATCGGGCCCGACAACGGTAAGATCTATCTGACCTTTGACGAGGGCTACGAGAACGGCTATACCGAAGCCATCCTCGATACGCTCAAGGAAAAAGGCGTCAGCGCTGTTTTCTTTATCACCTATCCTTATGCCAAGGCAAACCCCCAGATCGTTGCGCGCATGATTGACGAGGGCCATGTGGTGGGCAACCACAGCACCAAGCACCCGAATATGACAACCATCAGCTTAGATGAGTGCAAAACCGAGATTATGACCCTGCACGACTATGTGCTGCAGAACTTCGGCTATGAGATGTGGCTGTTCCGCCCGCCGGAGGGCGCATTCTCGGAGCAGACATTGGCGCTTACCCATTCGCTCGGTTATCTGACTGTTTTGTGGAGCTTCGCTTATAAGGATTGGGATGTCAACCACCAAATCGGCTATGATGCGGCGCTCGCCGCAACCACAAAGTCGCCGCACTCGGGCGGCATCTACCTGTTGCACGCGGTTTCCAAGGACAACGCTGAAATCCTAGGAGCGTATATCGATAAGATACGCGCTGCGGGCTATGAGTTCTCGCCCTTTGACCTTGCAGGTGAAAGCGGGAAGCAAGCAGAGCCCTCATCCAAACCCGCGCAGGATGCGGTAGCCGATGATTAATGAGAGCCAATCTAAAAAAGAATAGTTATCATTTTTATAATACCACATCCAGCTAAAAAAGCAATCAAAAAATTGAAAAAAGCCGCGCAGGTCATTCGACCTTGCGCGGCGCTTTTGTTACTATATGCTAGTTGATGGCGACAACTATCCCTTTTCACCGAACAGCGTAACAGAGCGGTGCATATACACGCTCAGCGCAAGTCCCAGCGCAAGGTAGATTGATAGGATAGACGAGCCGCCTTTAGAGAAGAAGGGCAGGGTAATGCCGATTACCGGCAAAAGCTTGAGGCACATGCCGACGTTGATGATGGCCTGCGAGGTAATCATTGCAAAGATGCCCACACAGATGCATTGTCCGAGGGTATCCTTGCAGGTGCGGGAGATAAACAGAATCTTAGCAGCCACGCCGAAGATGAGGCACAACGCCGCGATAGAACCGATTAGGCCGAATGATTCGCCGACAAAGGCAAAGATAAAGTCGTTTTGAATCTCGTCAACAAACCGGTGAGAATCTGAAAAGAGGCCGATGCCGGACAGCCGCCCCGAGCCTAGGGTTATGAGGGCCGAATTCTGCTGATACTCTACACCAAGCGGGTCAATGCCCGGGGTAAAGATTGCCATAAACCGCATCTTCTGCTCATATGTCAGCAGCTTTAGCCATGCAACGGGTATGGCAACAACGGCAAGGGCAGCCGCAGCAATCACATACTTCATCGAGATTCCCGCTGCAAACAGCATGGCGGCAAAGATAAAGATAAACACCAGCGCCATACCGTCATCGCCCTGAAAGTGAATAAGCAGCACAGGTGCCGCACCGTGCAGGCACAGACCTAGCAGTGTCAGCGGCTGGTTGATATTCTCCTTGACCTTGTCCAGATGGTAGGCAAACGAGAGGATAAACGAGATTTTTAAAAACTCAGAGGGCTGCAAGCTTGCACCAAAGGGGAGGGCGATCCAGTTTAGGTTATCGCCGCTAGCACCCGCACGGCCGTAGCCGAAGATAAAGGTGGCAAGCATCAACGCATAGGCAAGCGGAACGTGCAGCTTCCAAAGCCTTCCGAGCAGCTTGTAGTCAAACTTCGATAAAATCACAGCACATATGATGCCGAGCACAGTACCCGCAATCTGGACATACAGTCCGCGCATACCGCTTAGATACGCCTGAGACACCCCTGCAAGAATCAGCATACCGTAGCCGGTCGCCGCAAGGGATAGTAAAATCAAGACCTTATCCGTAGCCTTGAGGTAGTTGAGTATTGCAGTGCCAATGGCCTTCATTCATTTCACCGTCCGGTCGGTGCGCAAGATTTTGCCCTTTTCGCTTTTATCTTGTGCCGCACCGCTTATCTTTTTACATTAACTACGCAAGCAAATGTTCTTGCGCAGGATAGAAACCTTACCAATAAGGCTATTATATTATGGATTTTTCCTATTTACAAGGAGTATTAACTGAGCGGGGGCGCCCCTTGCGACTGCTGCTCGCTGATTTATAGCACGATAATCAATCGGTTTTCTATTACAGTGACTTGATTCTATACTTTTACCTCATGCAAATGTGTGATATAATAAATCGATAGTGCATAAGCCAACATTTGCTATATACTGCCCCGGCTCTACACCAGTCTATACGGCTAATAAAGAAAGAGCCCCTTACTGCGCGGGATTGACACAGCGCAAAGGGTTTGCATACAATACCCTGATTATTTTGGAGGTGCCCGAATGTTGACGGATATCGAAATAGCGCAAGGCTGTAAGATGCGCCCCATTACCGAGATTGCTAGAGAACTCGGTATCGGGGATGAGGAGTTGATCCCATACGGCCGCTACAAGGCGAAGATTGAGGACAGCGTGTATGAACGGCTGCGGGATAAAAAGGACGGCAAGCTCATCCTGGTGACAGCCATCAACCCGACTCCCGCCGGTGAGGGCAAAACCACTACCACCGTAGGTCTTGGGCAGGGCATGAACAAGATCGGCAAGAAGGCGGTCATCGCCCTGCGTGAGCCGTCGCTCGGCCCTGTGTTCGGCATCAAGGGCGGAGCAGCTGGCGGCGGATACGCCCAAGTTGTTCCGATGGAGGACATCAACCTCCACTTTACAGGGGATATGCACGCGATTACCGCGGCAAACAACCTTTTGTGCGCAGTGCTGGATAACCACATCCAACAGGGCAATACCCTTGGTATCGACCCGCGCAGAATCCTCTTTAAGCGCGCGATGGATATGAACGACCGTGCCCTGCGCAACGTCGTCATCGGCCTTGGAGGCAAGGCAAACGGCGTTCCGCGCGAGGACGGCTTTATCATCACGGTTGCAAGCGAGGTTATGGCAATCCTCTGCCTTGCTTCTGATTTTGCAGACCTAAAACGCCGCCTTGGCGACATTCTTGTTGCCTACCGCTATGATGGCTCTCCTGTCTACTGTAAGGACCTTCATGTCGCAGGCTCGATGGCAGCACTTTTGAAGGAGGCTATTAAGCCCAACCTTGTGCAGACGCTGGAAAACACCCCGGCCCTTGTGCACGGCGGCCCCTTCGCTAATATCGCGCATGGCTGCAACTCGGTGCGGGCTACAAGACTCGCCTTAAAGCTGGGGAATTACTGCATCACCGAGGCGGGCTTCGGTTCCGACCTCGGCGCTGAGAAGTTCCTTGACATCAAATGCCCGACGGCAGGGATTGCACCGTCCGCCATCGTCATTGTGGCGACGGCAAGGGCGCTCAAATATAACGGCGGCGTACCCAAGAACGAAACCTCCCTTGAGAACGTCGAGGCGCTCACCAAAGGGCTTGATAACCTGCGCGCCCACATCGAGAACATGAAGAAATACGGCGTGCCGGTCGTGGTTGCAATCAACCGCTTTGCGTCGGATACCGATGCCGAGCTTGCACTCATCAAGGAAGCCTGCACCGAAATGGACGCGGACTTCGCCCTCTCCGAGGTGTTTGCAAAGGGCGGCGAGGGAGCGATTGAGCTTGCCCAAAAGGTGTGCGCGGCCTGCGAAAAGCCGTCAAACTTCCGGCCCTTGTATGATGAGTCGCTTTCTGTGAAAGATAAGATTGCGCGCATCGCAACGACCATTTACGGGGCAAGAAACGTGGTGTACAGCGCAGCTGCCGAAAAGGCCATCCGCGAGATTGAGGCCCTTGGCAAAGGACATCTGCGCGTCTGCATTGCAAAGACGCAGTATTCCTTGTCTGATAACCCCAGCCTCTTGTGCCGTCCCAAGGACTTTGACATCACCGTCAGGGATGTAAAGATTTCGTCCGGTGCGGGATTTATTGTTGTTTTGACCGGTGATATTATGACCATGCCGGGCCTGCCCAAGAACCCTGCGGCATGCTCGATTGACGTAGACGACAACGGCTGTATTACCGGCTTATTCTAAGACGAAGGAGGGCGGTGCTGCGTGCAGCGTTTTACTTCACACAGTCCTGAGCAAACCGAGCAGATAGCCTGCGAGTTTGCAAAAAAACTGCGCGCAGGCGATGTGGTTGCCCTGCGCGGCGGCATGGGGGCGGGAAAGACCGCCTTTGTGCGCGGACTAGCAAGAGGGCTTGATGTGACCGACGAGGTGGCAAGCCCGACCTTTGCGCTTGTGCATGAGCACGAGGGCCGCATACCGCTTTACCATTTTGATATGTACCGGGTTACCACCATGGATGATCTCTACTCCACGGGCTTTTTTGATTACCTCGACACCGGCGCGGTGCTTGCTGTTGAGTGGAGTGAGAACATCGAAAACGCCCTGCCGAGCGGTCATCTGACCGTAACGCTTACCCGCATTTCGGATACCGAGCGGGAGATAGTCATAGAGGGCAGGGAGTAATACGAAAGCACATCATCCGGTGCATTTTGGGCGATTTTAGGCATACAGCCGGAAGGGCACGGTCTTTTATCATGATTATACTGGGCATTGATACCTCAGCAGGCGCCGCAAGCGCCGCATTATGTGACGAAACACGCATACTCGGCGAGTTTTTCATCAATACAAAGCTAACACACAGCCAAACGCTCATGCCGATGGTGCAAGCACTGCTTGAAAACACGCAGCTATCATCCGACCAAATTGACGCATATGCCGTCTCAAACGGCCCCGGGTCCTTTACGGGCCTGCGTATCGGGCTTGCAGCAATCAAGGGCATGGCGATGGCAACAGAAAAGCCTTGTGTTGCTGTCTCAACCCTGCATGCGCTCGCCTACAATTTGCGCGGCTTTGAGGGCATGGTCTGTGCCGCGATGGATGCCCGCTGCGAGCAGGTATATACAGCGCTGTTTCGCGCGCATGGCGGTGAGATTACACGCGTGACCGAGGATGCGGCATTGTCCATAGAGGAGTTAGCCCGTCAACTTACACAATTTGCCGAACCGATTTTTTTGGTTGGAGATGGCGCATCTTTATGTTATAATAAATTGAATAAAGAACTTTTGGGTCTGCGGCTTGCGCCCGAGCATCTTGTTTTTCAGCGCGCATCATCGGTGTGCCGCTTGGGAATGCTAGAGGTGCAAAAGGGAAGTGCGCAGAGCGCTCAATCAATAGCCCCCGCCTATCTGCGGCTGCCGCAGGCAGAGCGGGAACTGCGCGCAAGGCAGAACGCTGCTACCTCAAAAGAATAAAACTGTCAAGCGACAGAGCAACGTCCTTTCGGGCGGAGCAAAGCCGCAAAGGATACGCAGAAAGGATGGCAAAACATGCACCAGAAAAACCCGTTTATTATGGACCACCCGCTCATTCAGCATAAGGTTTCGCTTTTGCGGGATAAGACCACCGGCTCCAAGGAGTTCCGTGAGCTAGTCTCGGAGATTGCTATGCTGATGTGCTACGAGGCGACCAGAGATCTGCCCTTGAAGGAGGTAGAGATCGAGACCCCCGTTGCAGTAGCAAGAACTAAGGTTATTACGGGCAGAAAGGTTGCGTTTGTACCCATTCTTCGCGCAGGACTTGGCATGGTGGATGGCGTACTGCAGCTTGTACCCGCGGCAAAGGTTGGTCATATCGGCCTGTACCGCGACCCCGAAACGCTTGCGCCTGTAGAATACTACTGCAAGCTGCCCGGAGATATAGAGGAGCGCGATGTTATCGTGCTTGACCCGATGCTTGCTACCGGCGGCTCGGCGGTAGACGCTATCTCGATGATTAAAAAGCGCGGAGCGATGCATATCAAGTTTATGTGCATCATTGCAGCACCCGAGGGTCTTAAGCTTCTGCATGACGCACACCCCGATGTGCAGATCTATGCTGCAAGCTTAGATGAGCGCCTCAACGACCATGGCTATATCGTGCCCGGTCTCGGCGATGCGGGCGACCGTATCTTCGGCACGAAGTAGTGCGGTTTATTCCATGAAAAATCAGGCTGCGGAAAGAACACATTTCCGCAGCCGTTTTATTTTAATATTCTCAAATGAAAAACAAGGGGGTATCTTCAAATGAAAACACCCCCGTCGTATAATGTTGTTTTAGTTGTCCCTACTTTTTATGCCCTCGAGCAGGAGCGCGACATGTTTCTTGCTCTCATCTATTAGGTCAAAGTCGGGATAGCGGATACACCATTCGACGCAAAGTCCGCGAAGCGCCATCACAAGGCTGCGGGTAAGCTCGTCCACCGAAAGGGTGTTTTTAAACTCACCACGTTTGATTCCATCCTCCAGCACGCTATGCAGCAGGGGGTAGAGCTTGCGGTTGTATCCCTTGACTGCCTCGGTGCCGGAACTCCCCACGAGCATCATCTGGTAAACCTTTGTTATGCTTTCTTGGCCCATTTTTTCTGTAATCACTCTAGCAATCTGTTCGGTTAGGGCAAGAAGCTTGTCGGTTGCAGACATATCGGCGGGTAGTGTTTCAAAATAGGATTGATATTGCGAATCAGCAAGGGTTGTGTATTTCTCGAGTAGCAGGCCAATCAACGCATCCTTAGATTCATAATGCACATAAAAGGCGCCCTTTGTAATGCCTGCCTCATGCGTAATATCCTCCACGCTGACGTTTTCAAAGCCGTACTGCTCAAACAGCCTCTCTGCTATATCGTACAGCTTCTTTTTTGTCTCGGCTCCCTGAATCTTTCTCTTATTGGGCCGTCTCTCTCTCATGTTCTATCTCCTTGATGTTGATATGATAATGACCACGTTTACTAAACGACATAAAGATATATGAACAGTATATCATCAGCACATTTGAAAATCAAGCGGCACATCGAGTGGGATTACCTTATAACTGGTTTTTTTATAAATGGCAGACCTTTGATGAGTTGTTGAACTATGGATGGATTAGGGCTATACTGAATCTTAGAAACAGTAAAGAGGGGGATATTATCATGACAAATGTTCACGGCCACTGTGTTTGCGGCGCAGTTCATATCACCCTAAAGGAGTACGGCAGCTTTGTTTACACCTGTCATTGCGACACCTGCCGCCGCATGAATTCAGGCCCCGTACTTTCCGTTGACCCGGGCCCGAAGGAGAACGTGGTGTTTGAAGAGGGAGAAGACAAAATCACCATCTACCACGATGAAGAGGTCGAGCGGGGCTTCTGCTCGGTCTGCGGGACCACCCTCTTTTGGCACAATCCCGAGCAAAACCACTACTGCATGAACGCGGAGATGTTCGATGACATCATCCCGAGTGCATCCTTTGAGTTGGAACTGTTTTATGATATGAAGCCCGCCTACTACTCCTTTGCCGGAAACCGCAAAAAGCTGGATAGGAACTTTAGCGAGATTAAGGAGTAGTCCAAATAAATCGAATAGATTCCCCCGGATTTGAGGTGCCGCCGTTGAACAATGAGATACGCTCAGAGAGGGCCGACCTGTTTGACCCGAACATGTACATAGTAATGACATTCGATGTTATTGGCAGGATAGACTGCCAGTCATTTATCGATGCGGCAAAACGCGCCTTTACCGCATTTGAGGCGACTATGTCTAGGGTAGTTTTAACGGACACCGGAAATGCCTATTACGATAAACTGCCATTTAGCAACTGCACGGCAGAAGTAACACATCTGGACTTTGATGCTTTGATTTTGGAGTATGAAAGAAAGCAACTTGTCATCGAGCAAGGCGAGATGATGAAGGTCTTTGTTAAGCGGGGTGATGACAGGCTGAGCGTGCTTGTCATGGCGCACCACCTTGCGGGCGACGGCAAATCGGTTGTATACTATATCGAGCGGATGATGAAGGAATGCATCGGCGAGAGCGGTGAGTTCCAACCCCTTCGGCTTCTCAACGAGCAGACCTTGCCCAAGGGCTCGGAGATACCCCGCTTCTATCATCTTCTGGTCGGTTACTTCAACAGACAATGGCAAAAATCCGGCAAGGTCTTTGATTGGAGCGACAGAAAAAGGCTGCATGACGCCTATTGGCAGCAAAGGTCATCCGTCATCTTAAATAGGCAGTTTTCACCCGAGTGTGTTGAGAGGATAAAGGAAAGGGCAAAGGCCGCCGGGGTGTCCATGAACAGCTATATACTAACCGCCTTTTTAAAGGCAAACCGGCGGTATGCCTCAGTAGGGCTTGCCGTTGATGCGCGACTGGATGGCAACCGCTCCATGTCAAATCAGGCGACAGGCATTACAGCGAAGTACACCTACAACGATAAACTGACCTTTGAGCAAAATGCGCGGGAGTTGCATCGGCGGATTTATACAAAGCTTAGGCAGCCGCCCCGCAGGTACTTCATTTTGCATTTTATCCCCTTGTTTATCCCGTCCCTAATCGATTCGCTGACGATGGTTGCCTGCGGGCTATATGACAGCAAAACAAGCAAAAAGGCTGCTGCTATGATGGGCTATGCGCCCCTGAAAAAGTCGGCCTTGTCGGTGACGAACCTGACGCGGCTTGATATCGCAGACGAATACGGCAGCCTGAAAATAGCAAATCTTTGCTTTATTCCGCCGCTTGTGTCGTATGCCTATGAGACCATCGGCATCGCAACAACATCAAGCGGAATGACAATCACCCTCCACAGCATGAACGACCGCTATACCGATGAGGAAGGCCAGAGGTTCCATGCTGCAATGGAATTCTTGGAAACATGACGGCAAAACAAAAATCACCGCAAGATACAGTACGGAGGAAATACCTTGGAAGGTTCAGTGGCGCTTTGCGTGCTAGGTTCAAAATACGTTCATGCCTCGCCGGCCCCGTGGTGTCTCGCGGCAGGCATCAAGGCATATGCGCCCGAGCTTAGCCATCTTGTGCGCATCGTAGAGGCTACCATCAATCAACCCATAACCGACGTGCTGGAGCAGATTATCGCTCAAAAGCCTGCGGTTGTGGGCTTTTCCTGTTATATCTGGAACATCGAGGCCACCTTGACCCTGTGCACATTACTTAAGCAGAAACTGCCCCATGTGCTCATTGTCTTGGGCGGGCCGGAGGTCAGCTACTGCGCAAAAGAGGTGCTTCAGGCAAGCCCGCAGATAGACTATATCCTTGCAGGTGAGGGCGAAGAAAGCCTGCCAGCTTTTTTAAGGGCTGTGTTTGCTGCAAATAAGCCTGAGCAGATTGCAGGCCTTTGCGGACGGTGTGAGGACGGTACCATATACGAAACCATGCCGTGCATCTTAAGCAACATGGTGCCCTCGCCGCTAGAATCCGGCTACGCGGAGGCAGTCAAAGGGCGAATTGCCTATATTGAGACAAGCCGCGGCTGCCCCTATAATTGCGCCTTCTGCCTGTCTGGGCGGTGCAGCAAGCCTCGTTATTTTGCGCTGGACACCGTTTTGCAGGACATCCTGCGCCTTGCAAACAGCGGTACACGCACCATTAAATTTGTCGACCGAACCTTCAATGCCAACCCCGCCCATGCAAACAGGATTCTGCGGTTTATCATAGACCACTACGGCAAGGAGATACCGCAGGGCGTCTGCTTTCATTTTGAGATTGCGGGCGATATTTTGCGGGAGGAGACTTTTGCGCTTCTTGCCCAGATGCCTCTGGGTGCCGTTCAGCTTGAAGTCGGCATACAGTCATTTTGTGAAAAAACGCTCGAGGCTGTAAACCGCAAAACAGATACAGCCCTTTTGCAGGCAAACATCAAGCGTCTGGTCGCAATGGGGAATATGCATATCCACATCGACCTCATAGCCGGTCTGCCCTATGAGAATCTCGCTGTTTTTGCCGAGAGCTTTGACAAGGCGTACGGGTTGGGTGCCCAGATGCTGCAGCTAGGCTTTTTAAAGCTTTTGCACGGCAGCGCCATGCGCAGCGAGCCAGAAACCTATCCCTGCTGTTTTGACGAACACCCGCCCTATGAGGTGCGCTCAACGCCCTGGCTTTCCGAGCAGGACTTTGCCCTTCTGCATAACACGGAGCAAGCCCTGGACCGTGTTTACAACAGCGGGCGGTTTCGCCGGACGGCAGACTATGTGCTCAGCGTAAGCGGCCAAACGCCGTTTGCGTTCTATACCGGCCTTGGTACTGCCCTGCATGAGGCGGGCGTGCATCGAAACATCTCCCTCGATGATTTTACGGCGGCTTTGCAGAACTACTGCACATCCCTACCCAATGTAGACAGCGAAACCCTGCGCGACCATCTTGTGCGCGACCGGCTTTCTACCAACTCAACCGGCCGCCTACCGCCCTGCCTGCACAGGCAGGATGCAAGGATGGCCAAGATAATCAAACACCTTTCAGCTAACCCTGCAACTGCTCCCGAGAAAGGCGTGCGGCGCGGTATCGCCATCCTGTACGCTGCCAATACCGTATGCTGGGCGGACTATGCGCCTGACGAGAAGAACCCCGTCGCAGGCCGCTGGGCCCTGCACGAAATGCCGCTTGAGAACATCCTTGCATAGGGTTTCAGGACATGGCGCACAAAGAATGTCGGAGGGCAAAGAGATTTTTAAAACTTTATCCTGTTAATGCAGTAAAATGAAGCATCCAGTCACACTGTATCGTTATAAGGATATAAAGAGTTAGGATGTGGTTGCTGTGAGAAGGATATTGTTCGGTGTCGGTGTCATTGCTTTTTCGGCCTTGCTTATCGTTATCGGTATGGTGTATGGCGATAAGCCCTTTGCCTGTCTTTGCGCAAGCGATGTGGTCAGTGCAAGGCTCTATGCGGCATCCTCCTGCGCCGAAATAGTGATTTGCGACGATAAAACCCTCAGCGAGCTTATTGATATCCTAAACTCAGTCAAGGTCTATGACAAAATTGAATCGGGCTCCAGCCATGCGGGGCAGCGCTTTCACTTTGCGCTCACCCTAAAGGATGGCTCCGTCGTCAACATCGGCGCTCATAATCCCTTTCTCTACATTGGCGAGACCTCCTATAAAACCCGCTTTGGCCCCTGCCAAAGGCTAAGCCGGCTCGGCAACCGCCTGCTATTTGGGTAAACACAAATAAAGTAAGGCTGACAAGTATTATCTACTTGCCAGCCTTTTTTGATAGGCACCCATGTTGGTATCCATAAAAAACGGCTGCAACAGGGAAGTTTGCATCTCTGTTACAGCCGAATCATTAAATTAGCCGATATACTTCTTTACAAACGCTGCGATGGAGGCATCATCGTGCGTATCGGGCTCGCCGTCAACACGCATAAGCTCCCACTTTTCGATGTGCTCTGCAGTCTCGCCGGGTCCAAATTCCTTGAGCTCACCAAGTGTCTCAAGCTCCAGAATGTTGTTGTTGGTGTAGGTCTCGTAGGAGCAGCCGTTGTCGGGGTAGGATCCGTTTACAACGTGGTTGTAGCTCTTCTTAAACAGCATACCGTGGTTAATGTAGCAGGACCAGCCAGCCTCGTTGTCAAAGCCAATCTTAAATGCACGCTCAATCTCGGGGTTCTGGCGCAGGGTAAAGTAGTGGTCGGTAAAGCTTGAGCGTGTGCAGCTTAGGTTGGTATAGGGCCAAACCGAGATGATGCGGTTTGCAAGCAGTCCGGTGTCCTTGGTGTTCATCGGTACAATCTCAAGCCCGCCCTTGTCCATTACTGTAATGGCCCACGGGGCAAAGGTCTTGGGCGAATTTGAAACGTTTGTCACCTTGTGCAGGATGGTAACACTGGGCGCGGTATCGTCCATGGTAATCTCAAAACGGTACTGAACGTCGTTGTGTACCTGCGGCTTGCAGGTCAGGCGGACTGTGTTGCCGCCTATTTCATAGTCAACGGGGTCGTTGTCGGGGTAGCTGGTGTCCGGGTATGCCTCGGGGCTTACCCACAGGCGGTGACCGCCGCGGAAGTAGAAGTGGGCGCCCTTGTAGAAGGTGCGGTCAAAGGCCTCGCCGCTGCCGCCGAGAGCAAGCTCTTTATCCACAAGCAGCATATTCTTTTCGCCGCTCAGCGTAAAATGCAGGATTCTGGGGCCGTAATCGAGCGTAACGAGCAGCTCGGCTGCACCGTTTTCCATCGAGATACAGGTGCCGTATTCAGGATGCTGAATCTTTTGTATATTCACTGCCATGGCCATGCTCCTTTCGCCGCATGAAGAACCACTACGGCGCAAAATTAATACTATAAAAAGTGGAACTTCTTACTTATTCTATTATGACAGGCTTTGCCGTAAAGTCAAGACCGCACGCAAGAACCTGCGGCGAACACAAGGCAAAGATATCGGATGCCTGCGCCTCAAGATTTGCAAATTGCGCAGCGGTTTGAGAGACCTCCGCGCACCGGGCCAGACTCGTTAAAATCGGCAGTTTTGCGGTATCCTTAGCGCGAGAGAGGATCTCCTTGCCGCGGGAGTTAAAGCCCATTACCCGAATATAAGGCGGGCTTTGCAGCTGCAGGTCGGATGTAACTCCAAGGTAGGCACACAGCACAATACGGCGGATGCGCGAAAGGGTATAGCGCTTTGATTTAATAAGAAGATAGAGTTCATCTAAGCTCTTAGCCGTTCGGGCAGCTTTGAGGATTCTTCCCTCCAGCCCTTCGGTGACATCGGGCAGCCTCAAAAGCTCATCCTTGGTGATGGTGCGCATCCTAGCCAGCACAGCGCGTTCAAGTCGGGAGAGGGAGCAGGGGGCATGACCCTTTTCAATCGCGTGTGAATACAAGTCAGCGGCCTGCGGCGGAACAAAGAAGCGCCACTCCTCGCCGGCGAGCATCCGCTTGCGAACGAGCGACGCCGAGGCAATCTGCCCCGACGAAATATCGCTTCCATGTGCTGCCCCTGTGCGCGCGATAGTAACAGGGGTGATGGGACTGTTTAGGCGCAAAAGCCACTTGATATACTCGGTGCCCAGAATGTTGTTCGGCTGTTCCAGCACCGCAGCAGAGTCCTCTCCCATCGTCTGTGCCAAGGCAAGCTGCCGCGCCTTTGGAAACACAAGCCCCTGATTCAGAAAGCCCTTGAGTGCCTCGCTAAAAAGCGGGTCGTCAACGGCCTTGGCGGCGTGTGTCAGCAGGTCGGTATCACCGCATTCACTGCCGAACACCAGCGTATCCACACAACCAAGTGAATCCAAAAGGGCGACACCGCCAAAGGCAAACCGCTCGGCGGAGGATACGGCATAGGGAAGAGGCAGCTCAATCACCAAGTCGGCACCGCATAAAAGCGCAGCCCTTGCGCGGGTAAACTTATCAACCGCCGCGCAATCACCGCGTTGGGTAAAGGCACCGCCCAGCACCGCAACGACATGCGTCGCCCCCAGCGAGCGCGCAGTGCGTATTTGGTATGCGTGCCCGTTGTGAAAGGGGTTGTATTCCGCGATGATTCCGGCAGTTAGCATATCATATCTCCCATATCATGCAAATCCATGTAACTTCACTTGGAAGTTAGAGTAAAAGCCGAGTTTTTTCAATAAAAACTTGAATTTTAGTTCTCGTTGTAATAATATATAGTTTGGTAATGTCATGTCAAGCCTGCGGGCTTTTTTGTTTTGCATGGTGTGTCTTGCAAGTATGTATATCATGCAGTAAAAGCAGTGGTTATATTGTTGCCCGCCATTCGTGGACATTCTCAACATCAGTATAAAAAAAGGATTCAGATATCCCATCATTACCAAGGCAATGTGGCAATTTTATATCTTTACGGAGGAGAAAAAATGAAGGTATTGGTAATCAACGCGGGCAGTTCTTCGCTGAAGTACCAGCTCATCAACATGGAGAACGAGCAGGTGATTGCAAAGGGCAACTGCGAAAAGATTGGCGTTGACGGATTCATCACCCACAAGACGGCGGATGGACGGGTTATTGCTGAGAAGGTAGACTTCCCAACCCATGCTGAGGCATTTATGAAGTTGACCGAGGTTCTCACAAGCGGTGAGGGCAAGGTTATCGATGATATGAAAGAGGTCTCTGCGGTTGGTCACCGCATCGTTCAGGGCGCCGAGCGCTTCACGGAATCGGTACTTGTTACCGACAGCGTGGTTGATACCATCGAGGAGATTGCAGACCTTGCACCTCTGCACAACCCCGCTCATGTGCTCGCCATCCGCGCCTGCCAGAAGGTTCTGGGCAAGGAGATTCCTCAGGTTGTGGTGTTCGACACCGCATTCCACCAGACCATGCCCGAAAAGGCATATATGTTTGCAGTACCCTATGAGTACTACAAGAAGTATCACATCCGCCGCTACGGCTTCCACGGCACCTCGCACCGCTATGTCAGTGCCCGCCTTGCAAAGCTGCTCGGCAAGGATATTAAGGATTTGAAGATTGTAACCTGCCACATCGGCAACGGTTCCTCCATCACCGCAGTAGACGGCGGCAAATCGGTTGATACCAGCATGGGCTTCACCCCTCTGGGCGGTATTCTCATGGGTACCCGTTCCGGCTCGCTCGACCCGTCGGTGGTTACCTATATCGCGGAGAAGGAGAACCTCACACCCAAGGAGGTCAACGATTTACTCAATAAGAAATCCGGTTACCTCGGCATTTCGGGTGTTACCAGCGATGACCGCGACATGCGTGCTGCGGCTGAGTCCGGCAACGAGCGCGCTCAGCTTGCATTGACCATGGTACGCTACCAGATTAAGAAGTACATCGGCGCCTATGCCGCTGCTATGGGCGGACTGGACGCAGTCGTATTCACTGGCGGCATCGGTGAAAACTCCGTTGAGCTTCGCCAAGAGGTTTGCGAGAACATGAAGTTCCTCGGCATCGAGATCGATAGCAAGAAGAATGTGGAGTTCAACGGCAAGGAGCATGACATCAGCACCGATGATGCCAGCGTTCGCGTTTGGATTGTTCCCACTAACGAGGAGCTGACCATCGCGCGCGACACCGTGGAGATTGTTTCAAAGCTCAAATAAAAACATATACAAGGCATCCGTACAAACTGAACTGCTCCCTGTCAAGTAGACAGATAAGAAAATAAAAATTTTAAAGACTGGATTCTGCCTAATACGGAATCCAGTTTTCTTATGCGGCATTTTCAAACAACTGGCGGTATGACGTGGGGGACAG
>JAEZKF010000028.1 GCA_023415575.1 Bacillota bacterium | reverse complement strand
CTCCATGCGTTCTACGATGTCCGGCTCAAGCTGTGTCCTATCGCCGATAAACACTGTGCGAAACTTTCCGAGCGCACTTTTTTCAGCAAACAGATCATCTAAGTATTTACGCAGCAGCCCCATTATTGCGTCAATCTCTTTGCGGGGGCGCTTCCAGTTCTCGGTCGAGAACGCAAAAACCGTCAAGTAAGGAATACCGATTTTTGCACAGTATTCGGCTATATCCTTAAATGTATTTGCGCCGTACTGGTGTCCAGCCTGCCGAGGCAGTCCGCGTTGCTTTGCCCAACGGCCGTTCCCGTCCATAATAATGCCAATATGAACGGGCAATGCGTTTTGCTGGGCAATAGAATCCGTAATCTGACTGATGGTAATCAGCTCCTGTAGCTATGGCTAAATTTCGAGAATTTCCTTCTCTTTGTCGGCGCACATCTTGTCAATCATCTTGCAGTACTTATCGGTATAATCCTGAACCTGCTTTTCGCCGTTCTTCAGATCATCCTCGGAGATCTCGGATGCCTTTTGGCTCTTCTTGAGCTTTTCAAGGCTGTCGCGGCGAATGGAGCGAATAGCAACCTTCGCCTCCTCGGCGTATTTGCTTACAGTCTTACACAGCTCTTTTCTGCGCTCCTCGGTAAGCGGCGGGAAAACCAAACGAATAACGCGGCCATCGTTCTGCGGGTTGATGCCAATATCCGATTGCTGAATCGCCTTTTCGATTGCCTTGATAATCGAAGCATCCCACGGTTGGATAGTGAGGATTCTCGCCTCAGCAACCGATACCGCCGCAACCTGATTGATTGCAGTGGGAACGCCATAATAGTCTACCATTACTTTATCCAAGACATTGGGATTCGCTCTGCCCGCGCGTAATGAGGTGTACTCATTCTTGAGTGCTGATATGGTCTTTTCCATTCTTTCAGTCATGTGACCGAGCTCTTCCTTAATCATAAACAACTTCCTTTCATTAAATATTGCCTGACGTTGTCGTAAAGCCGCCCATAATTATGCGGCTAAAAGCCTTGCTACTTTTTAACAAGTGTGCCGATGTCCTCACCACATACCGCGCGCACAATGTTCTCGGGGTCTGCAATGCTGAACACAAGGATGGGGATGTCATTGTCCTTGCACATTGAGGCCGCGGTGCTATCCATAACGCCAAGGTTTTTATTTAATACCTCGGCAAAGGTTAGTTCGGTATACTTAACGGCATTCGGGTCTTTTGCGGGATCGCTAGTATACACGCCGTCGACCATCGTTGCCTTAAAGATGATATCGGCATTAATCTCAGCAGCACGCAAGGTGGATGCCGTATCTGTAGAAAAGAACGGGTTGCCTGTACCGCAGCCAAAAATAACGACTCTGCCCTTCTCCAAATGCCTTACGGCACGGTTACGGATATATGGCTCGGCAATCGCCTGCATAGAAATTGCTGTCTGCACACGCACCGTGACATCCATCTGCTCCAGCGCATCTGCCAGTGCCAAAGCGTTGATTACGGTTGCGAGCATACCCATATGGTCGGCACGGGTGCGCTCCATGCGTTCGTTGCTGCGGCCTCTGAAGATATTTCCTCCGCCGACCACGATGCCAACCTGTACACCCATATCATGTACACGACGTACGCTGTCGCATATTTTGCAAACAACATCGTAGTCTAGGCCATACTTCTTATCTCCGGCCAGCGCTTCGCCCGAAAGCTTAAGCAATATCCGATTGTATTTTGGCTGCATGTAAAAAAACATCCCCTTTGGAGTATTGGTAATTTGTAAGTGGCATACTTGGAATTATCACTATCGTTTATTTTACAATAACCTCGGTTTAATGTAAAGCGAATATATCCCGAGGATAACTTTTTTTCGCTTTGTTCTTCCTGGAAGAATATTTCATAATGTTTGTTTGAATTTTAATGTCATTTCGGCTATGATGATAGTAGCTTATAAATTGTATAAAGGCACGGGAAAAACTATGAGAAAAAAAGAACGCGCATTTGCTATCGTTGAAGTGCTGAAAAAGGAATACCCTACCGCAATCTGTTCTCTGGAATATCAAAAGCCGTATGAGCTCTTGATTGCAACGCGCCTTTCCGCCCAATGCACCGATGCTCGGGTAAATATTGTTACAAAGGTATTGTTCGGTAAATACACTACCCTCCAGGCCCTTGCGGATGCACCGATAGAATCCATCGAAGAGATTATAAAGCCCTGTGGCCTGTATAAAACAAAGGCGCGCGATATTAAGAGGATTGCCGAGGATCTGCTTGTGCGCTTTAATGGTATTGTTCCCGATACGATGGAAGAGCTTCTCACCCTAAGCGGGGTAGGCAGAAAAACCGCCAACCTGATTCTTGGAGATGTTTACGGTAAGCCCGCAGTAGTATGCGATACGCACTGCATTCGCATAACAAACAGGATGGGGCTCACCACCACAAAGGATCCGCTGCGCTGCGAGCAGGAGCTAAAAAAAATCCTCCCGCCGGATGAATCCAACGATTTTTGCCACCGTATGGTGCTGCATGGCAGGGCTGTATGCAAGGCTCGTTCACCCCAGTGCGACCAGTGCTGCGTAAACACACTCTGCTCTTATGGAATCAAAGCGTTAAAGCAAAAAGATTAACGCAGCATATTGACAGCTTCTGCATAAGCGCGTATACTAACCTTGACAATTAAAAACAGGGGTGCTGAGGAATCGGCTGAGATGAAACCGTACGGTTTTGAACCCTTTAACCTGATCCGGATAATGCCGGCGTAGGAAGAATAAACGCGAGTTTTAATTTCGACCGTCATGCACTATTTGGTTTGTGCATGACGTTTTTTGTTCTAATCAACTCGACGCGCCGCAACTAACCTTGTTTGATTGTCACAAAATCATTTGGAGGTTGTATCTATGAACAAAAGCAAAACGCGATTGTTGGCAGAAAGCGGGTTGATGATAGCGCTCGCTTCCATCCTGTCTCTCATCAAAATCTTTGCCCTACCCTACGGCGGGTCTGTTACACTGTGCAGTATGCTTCCCATACTGCTTATCAGCTATCGAAACGGCGTTAAGTGGGGTCTCTTTACAGGCTTTACATATTCAATATTACAGTTAATATTGGATATCCCGGGCGGGTTATTCAGAGGCATCAGCCTTGGGATGGTAGCAGGAACCATATTATTCGATTATATCATTGCATTCACTGCCCTTGGGCTTTCGGGGATCTTCCGAAACAAGATTAAAAATGCACAGCTCTCCATCCTTTGCGGTGCCGTACTTTCTATGCTAATCCGCTATCTTGCGCACGCAGCATCAGGATTTATCTTCTTCTCTGAATATGCAGAGTGGTTCTTTGGGCAGGAAGGCTTTACGCTTGGCAACAGGATTTTGGAGTGCTTTAGCGGCAACACCCTTTTTATTATCTATACCTTCTTCTATAACGGTACATATATGATACCGGAAATCATCATTACGAGTATTGTATGCGTACTTATTGCTAGCCTTTTTACACTTACAAGCAAAAAGATTGCCGCAAAATAAAAAGGGCCGTTGTATCCCCTTATTCGGGTTACAACGGCCCTTTTATGTATTGTACTACTTTTCTTTGGAGTTGAGCAGCTTGCTCTTTAACCACTGCCATGCCTCATTGTAGTGAAACGGGCGGAGTTTTGGGAATGCCTTTGCAATACGGATATCCTGCCATTTTCTCAGGTTAATCAATTTCTTTACCTGCTCTGTGTAAAACTCGCTTTCCTCAAACCGCTCAAGCAGTGAGGTTTTTATCTCTTCAGCCTTCTTGACATACTTATCTAAGAACTGGTTGACCTCGGTTTGAATGGTTTGCAGCCTTCCGTTTAGCAGCAATAAATGGCGCACGGTGAAGAATAGATCTATTGCAATGATAACAAACAGGACACCTGCTAAGGTATAGATTGCCCAATTCGGTATTGAGGCAAGCAGCGTGAGTGTAAAGGGATGCAAAAACCGAAGCATCAATGTTGCTAATAGACCAAATACCACAGCACCAAGCAAGCAAACGCGGCCTTGGAAGTTCAAGGGATAGGAAGAATAATCCCACCAGCGGGCGTCAAACAGCTTTTCAAGTAAGATTGCTGTAATATATTCAAGCGTTGTTGTCAACACCATAGCACCGAAGAAGAGCAAAAGCAGGTTATCGGTGCGATTATATAATAGTGCAATAACAAGCAAGGCTCCAAACCCGTAAACAGGACAAACTGGCCCGTTTAAAAAGCCTCTGTTAATCAGGCGTCTTTCCTCGACCGAGCAAACAATCGATTCATACACCCAACCGATGAAGCTATAAAACATCAATATCAAAAACCATCTTGCAAGGAATAAAATTGCTATCACCTCATACAGTCAATTTCTTCGAAAAGCACGTTAACATGCATATCGCAGCTTTAGACGCTGTAAAAGCCTCCGAGAGCCTACCTCAACGCATTCCATGACCGCACAGTACTTATCTGCCATCAACACGATAAAGGACTCTCTGTATCTCGGCAGGCGGAAGGTCACCGGCCACATATGGTTATAGATGATATCCTTTTCCTTATCATTGAGTGTAAAATAGGTTGACGCATTGCGCAAAGCAATTGTGGGGTGCACAAAGGCGTGCAGCCCCTCAGGTGGTCTTGTCAGATGCCAGTCGTATAAGAACAGGTCATGCAAAAGAGCACCTCTCGCGGCAGAGCGGTAGTCAAGCTTTAGCAGCTTACATATCCGAAAGCTGATATATGACACAAAGAGACAATGTCTTAGACAACTGATTTCACCATGCTGCGTAAAATCCTTCATTTTCTGTACGACTTCATGATCAATCAGGTCTGACAAACAACTGTCAAACTCTCGGTCAAGAAGCACTCGGGCGCGCTTAGCACTTATATGATTGAACATTTGGTTTGTTTCCTCGCTCCCCAAAAGAAGTGTCACTGATAATTAAATCAGATAATATCGTGATTGTAAATCATTATTTGGGTTTGCATCTGTCTTAACGCTCTTATTTTTCCATTTTTAATACATATAGAGCTAAGGATGCCAAACACCACAGGAATAGTGTGAGATGAAACGCATTTTTCTGCGTACACTGAAAATAAAAACGACGCAGAAACTAAAAAGTATACAACGCAAAATCATTTACACCTTTTTTGATATTGAGCGAACTCCAAACACAATCAAAACAATACCTACTACAATATTGAGAATGGTCAATATTAAGTCTGTGATAAATAGGTTGATGGCACCTCCGAGTATTGAGACCAAAGATAAAAAAAGCATTGTTGAACAGACTGCGCCCAGCCCAAAAAGATAGATGTCGCTTTTATTCATTTGCTCCTGCGCAAGCTTCGTCGAAAATACTCCCGCCCAGAACAGGATGGTCAGTGGGTTTGATAGGGTAAGCAGCAAGACGTATAGGAATGTGTTGCCCACCTGCTGCGGTATGCGAATCCTAAATACTGAAAGAAATGATAACCCAAACTCTGCGAGGATGTTGTTTAATCCAAATAGAACAACCACAGCACCGCCCACAAGCCGAAAAATGTGTTTTAGCCTATCACTTCGATTAAGTAGGGCTCCTATCCCCCCTATGGCTGCGAGTATGTACAGTGAATCGACCAAAACCACAGCCGCAACCCCGGTAAATGCTGATAGTAACCCCTTTGTAATAGCCGTTTGAAACAGATAGATACAAACCGGCCCAACCGCAAGCTGCAGCAGCATACCAAACCGAAAGCCTTTTATAAGCATTAGTTCCCTCCCTTTTGTGTCGCGCCTATCACCTGTTGAGCTCTTCCTTTAAGGTGGAAAGCACAATCAGGGTGTTGGTTTTCTCTACACCCTTGATTGACTTGAGCCCATTGCTAAGGAAGTCCTCAAGCTCCGTGGTGTCGGTTGTCACGACCTTTAAGAGATAATCATACTCTCCCGCCATATGATGGCATTCCAGAACCTGTTCAAAGCCAACCACCTGCTCCCGAAAGCCCTTGATATTCGCAGATGAGTCAATGTTCACAAACACAAATGCTAAGATATGATAGCCCATCTTTTTGTGGTTTAGCTGTACTGTATACCGGTTGATTACCTTTGCATCATCCAGCTTGCGGATTCGTTCCGTAACCGCTGGTATGGAAAGACCAACCTTTTTGCTAATCTGCGATGCAGTGTTTTTTGCGTTTTGCTTGAGAAGGTTGAGTATGGACAGGTCTATTGAATCCAAGCATCACCACCCCCGACTTAATATTTTAAAATAATTATAGCTATTTTGTTTGTAAAAGTAAATACATATTCAACATCTACTTTATTCTTTTAACATCCTCAAATTGAAAAGGGCTTGTTACCTATTGTGCATAGGTTACAAGCCCTTCGTTGTATAGAATTTATTATTAGTATTTTGACATATAGCTTGAAAGGAGGGTGTTCTTTACATCCCAAAGCTTAAAGGAAAGGTCCACATAGTAACGATGCGGGTTCTCAAATCGCTTAACCTCATCCCATAACAGTTCGATTTGCTGCAAGCAGTAAGCGCGAATATCGGATAGGGCTGGTGACTGATAGACCAGCTTTCCGTTTGAGAAAATCTGCTTGAGCATGGGCTTCGCCTCGATGTTAGGCAGAAACTTCTTCTTCCAGGTCTCCACCGGGTCAAAGATGGTTAGGCCGTTATCAACGCAAAGGTCCTCGCCCTTTATTGTGATGTAATCCGCTACCGCCATTCCTGTTTCCTTGGAAAACAGGCGATACAGCTCCTTAAAATGCGGAGTTGTAACCTTTTCAATGCTCTCGCTAATCTTAATCTTGGGCGCGTAGGTACCATCGTCGTTTTGCGCAGCAACCAGCTTATATACACCACCAAAAACAGGGCTGCTTTTGGATGTAATGAGGTTTTCGCCTACACCAAAGCTGTCTACGCGGGCCCCCTGCAAAAAGAGGTCGCGAATGATGTATTCGTCAAGCGAATTGGATGCGATTATCTGAACATCCGGATATCCTGCCTCATCGAGCATGCGGCGGGCGCGCTTTGAGAGGTAGGCAATATCTCCGCTGTCGATGCGAACACCCAGCGGCCTGCAGCCCATCGGCTTTAAGATCTCGTCAAACACGCGAATGGCGTTCGGGATACCTGACTTGAGCACGTTATAGGTGTCTACCAACAGAACACAGCTGTTCGGGTAAATCTGCGCATACTTAGCAAACGCTTCGTATTCGCTGTCAAACATCTGTACCCAGCTGTGTGCCATAGTGCCCGATGCGGGTATGGAGTAGACGCGGTCTGCTATGGTACAGGCGGTGCCTGCACATCCGCCGATATATGCCGCACGTGCACCTAGTATTGCTGCATCACTGCTTTGTGCCCGACGGGAACCGAACTCAAGAACCGGTTTTCCCTGCGCGGCACGAACGATGCGGTTTGCCTTGGTTGCAATCAGGGATTGAAAGTTTATGGTCAGAAGGATCATCGTTTCAAGCAACTGCGCCTGAATAACCGGGCCACGTACCGTGAGCACCGGCTCATTGGGGAAGATTGGCGTTCCCTCTTCCATCGACCATACGTCACAGGTGAACTCAAAGTCGGCAAGGTACTGCAAAAACTCTTCACAGAAAAGGTTCTTTCCCCTTAGGTACTCGATATCCTCCTCGGTGAATTTCAGGTTAGTGATATAGTCAATAACCTGTTCCAGTCCCGCAAAGATGGCAAAGCCAGCCTTGTCCGGGATGGTGCGAAAGAACATATCAAAGACCGTAATCTTATCCTTCAGGCCATTTTGCAGATATCCATTTGCCATTGTCAGCTCGTAGAAATCCGCAAGCATTGTCAGATTGCGCTGCTGCGCCCATTTTGTACTCATTGAAAAACTACTTCCCTTGTTATCATTGTACGTCTCGAACCACTTCAATACCGGCGCTGAGCATATTGCTAAAGAAGACAGCATTAAGCAGCTGTGCATCGTGGCCGGGTGCGTCGTAGGTGTCCACAAGCGAGGCCGGCACGATCACACGACAGCTTGCGTTTTTCTCGTTAAACCATGTTTTAATCGCTGTCGCGAGCTGAAAGATGCAGATATCGGTACAGCATCCGGTAATGATAAAGTTTGTGTACTTGTCTATAATACCCTGCTCCTGCAGGCGATAAAAGCCGTTGGTGGAGTTTTTGGGGATTATCCTGTCAACGAGGTTTCTTATCTCCTCAACAACCAGCGTCTCATCAGTACCGTCAAGGCAGTGCGGCGGAAAGCCAACAAACTCAGGAGAATCCTCCCCGTGACAGTCAGTCAGCGCGATTATCGGAATGCAGAGTTCTCTGCATCTTTTTACGAATGAAACCGTTTTTGGAATCAGCGCTTCTACCCTCGGCGAATACAAGGCACCTTTTTTAGCAAAACCGTTGTTTAAATCAACACTGATTGAAAGCGTTTTACCCGGCGGTAATGAATCTATATTCATTGAAGGCAGGGTACTGATTCTCTCTTGCATACCCTGTAAAGTATCCTGTAACGGCTGTGACATTACCATCCCTCCGCTCATCTGTCAGTGTTAGTAATTATACCAACACTATCTATGATTTGCAATGAACTGTGCGATTATTTTACAATCCTTCACAGAAATCCGGTTTGATGAGCGGCAGCGTTTGATAAATCGGAGCATTCTGCGCCTTCCGCCGCGGCGTGCTGAAAAGATTGGTATCTCCTCGCTGTACACCCGTACCTTCGTCTTGGGGTTTGAAAAGTACACTATCCCCTGCACGGTAATATCATAACCCGTTTCTTTTATAAGGCGGTTTAAAACCCTCGCATGTGTCTGAACCTGCCTCATGGGACTATAGAATCTTCGCGCATACTTAGCACCAGAAGCCGTCTTCTTCTTTTGCAGGATGGCATGATCGCTGTCATCTCCCTTAATCACACCAAGGTGATTCTTGGTTTCCACCACAAAAACACCATTTGGTCCCACCACAACGTGATCCATCTGAGCCTTACTGCTGCCGTTTGTTATTACCACATCGGGGCACACATAGTAGCTTTTTGGCAGTCGCTTTAAGGCTTTTGTTGTTGCAATCTCCCCTTCGATGCCGTGTTTTAGCAAAAGCATCTTGGTGCGTTCTTTCTTAGCAAATAGAAGCGGAAGTAAAAGTATTAAGCTGATTCCGTATGTAAAGTATACAAACGAGGCCCCCAAAAGTGCCAGAAAGACATATAGCCCTATGCGAACCATGCACATCTTGTAGTTGTTTTTTACGGTATTACCAATCCCTGATTTGATTATCCTTGCCATTCGTTTCTCCCTGTGCTATTCTAGTATGCTCATTGTGCATGAAAAAGCCCGCCAATAGTCGGCGGACTTTATTTATTCCTCAGAAAACAATCGATTTTGCAGCAAACGGATGCGTTCTTTTCGAAGTTCGGTTTGCTCCTTGTCAATCTCAACATGACCGTCTGCATACAGCCGCAGGCAATCCCCTTCCGCTGCATCCTCCGGCAGGTTTTGCCGTAGTATGTAGTGCGTTTTTCTGCTGTTATCCTCGCAGACTGCGATATCACCCTCAAAACGGTCTATACTGACTAACTGATAATTCATATCCATAGGGCGGTCACCTGCCGGTTTTGACGGTGATGTTCGCACCGTCTGTCGTATATGTAATTATGCCATCCAAATCAGTTCTGTGCACGGTAACCTTTCGGTCCTCAAAGGCCTGCAGGATTTCGGTGTGCGGATGCCCATAGTCATTATCCAGCCCGCACGAGATAGCAGCAAATTTAGGTGAAACCTCATTGAGTAGCTCTTTGCATGAGGATGTCGTGCTCCCATGGTGGCCAGCGACATAGATATCGGCAGAAAGGTTGTAGCCTGCTTTGATGGCAGCACGCTCCGCCTTCTTTTCGGCATCTCCGGTTACTAAAACGCGAATCTTACCGAAGGTAATCTTGCTGATTACCGATGTGTCATTCAGGTTATCCGCTTCGATAGCAGGGCCGAAGATGTCCAGCTTCATCTCACCGACCGCATAGCTTTTTCCGGGTGCAGCAGCAATCGTTTTGATGTTCTTCTCAGCAAGAATAGTCAAAACATCCTCGTAGGTCTTGGTGGTCGGCACTATTTTGTCGGGAATTTTCGGCATAATTACGGTGTCGACCGCAATCTTCTTTAACACCTCATCCATGCCGCCAATATGGTCGGAGTGCGGATGGGTGCCAATCATATAATCAAGACGGTCAATGCCTAAAGCGTCAAGTACATCCAACACCGCTTGACCCTGACCATTCTCTCCTGCATCGATAAGGATGGAATGGGTACCGGTGGTGATTAGTGTGGAGCTCCCCTGTCCGACATCGATGATATACACCGACATCTGCTTGTCGCCTAATATCTCGGGTGGCGGGTTTTTCTGCTGCGCTTCTTCCGGTATCTCGGCGGGTGCGGCCGTCGGCGCATTTTCAAGGGGCTCGCCTGTTATAATCTCGTAGGCATCGGCCCATGTGGGAAAAGCAAACGGTAAAGCGGAAAGACTTGACAGGGTAAGCAGCACGCAAAGCAGTGCCGCAAACACGATAACGGGTACTGCAGCCTTGCTTTTTAGGAATTGTGTGCTTTTACCACTTTTCTTCTTTGCCAATCACATATCCTCCAATCAGTTAACCGGTTCCTGCTGGGGTGCGGCATCTTCACGCATAGTCATCTCAATCCACTGCTGACGGGTAATGAGGACTGTACGGGGCTTGCTGCCTTCAAACGGGCCGACGATTCCTCGCTGTTCCATCTCATCGATGATTCTGGCCGCGCGGGCATAACCGAGCTTTAAGCGGCGCTGCAATAAGGATGTAGATGCCTGTCCTGCCTCAACCACACACTCAATGGCTTTCGGCAGCAGCTCGTCTGCTGCATCCTCACTATCGCCATCAGTCGGGGCACCCTTTTCTTTTGCGGCCTGCTTTTCTATCTCATCGAGAATCTGGTCATCATAATCAGCCTGCGAGCCATTCTTGATAAAGGACACCACGCGTTCAATCTCTTTCTCGTTTACAAAGCAGCCCTGGATACGCATAGGTTTGGAGCTGCCCACCGGCGAATATAGCATATCACCGCGCCCAAGCAGCTTTTCGGCGCCGCCCATGTCAAGGATGGTGCGTGAGTCCACCTGTGACGATACCGCAAAGGCAATACGGCTGGGGATGTTTGCCTTGATTACACCTGTAATAACGTCAACCGACGGGCGCTGGGTCGCAATAACCAGATGCATACCCGCGGCACGCGCCATCTGTGCAAGGCGGCAGATGGCATCCTCAACCTCATTGGGCGCCGCCATCATCAGGTCGGCAAGTTCGTCGATGATGATGACTATTTGCGGCAATGGCTTAATCTCATCATTGATGGAAGCAAGCTCATTGTATCCGACAAGGTCGCGAACCTGATTATCGGCAAACAGCTTGTAGCGATTTAGCATCTCGGTGACCGCCCAACCGAGAGCTCCAGCCGCCTTACGCGGGTCGGTCACTACAGGAACAAGCAGATGCGGAATGCCATTGTAGATGCCGAGCTCAACTACCTTCGGGTCAACCATTAAGAAGCGGACCTCGTCCGGTGTGGATTTATATAAGAGACTGATAATCATGGAGTTGATACACACCGATTTACCTGAACCGGTCGCACCTGCCACAAGCACGTGCGGCATCTTCGCAAGGTCACCGATGACCTTTTCACCCGAGATGTCTTGTCCGAGCGCAACCGAAAGTCGGCTTTTTGCGTTAATAAACTCATTCGAGTCGATGATGCTGCGCAGTTTAACGACACTGACCTCGCGGTTAGGTACCTCAATGCCGACTGCGGGCTTGTTCGGGATTGGCGCTTCAATGCGTACACCCGCACTTGCAAGGTTGAGCGCAATATCATCTGCGAGGCTTGTAATCTTTGCTATTTTTACACCCGCGGAGGGCTGCAGCTCATAGCGGGTTACCGCCGGACCTCTTGATATGGCGAGAACCTTGGTAACAACGCCAAAACTCTTGAGGGTGTCCACCAGCAGCTCGGCGTTTTGGGTCAGTTCCTCGCTCATGTTGGCAATGTCGATGTTCTTTCCCTGTTCCAACAGTGAAATAGGGGGATATGTATATCCTTCTCCGGGCGCACTTTCCTGCGCGGATGCGGTCTTTGCGACATCCTTTTCAAACGCCATCGTTTCGCTTGCAATCTCCTGCTTGTCCATACGCTGCGGAGGCAAAACCACCACCGGAGGTTCAACAGGCTCGGAAGCTTGAGATTTGGTTTTTATCTCAGCAATAAGGCTTTTATTCTTTTGCTTTTCTTCCTTTTGCTTCTGCTTCTGTGCGGCCTTGCGCTCCTTTTCGGTCATGGCATTGGACCATATGACCTGCCCAGCCGTGATGGGATGTTCGGGCATCTCATCATCGTCAAGCGGGATGTCAATATTAAAGCGCGGCTTGTTTGCCTTTTCCTCCAAGCGTTCCTGATACACACTACCGAGCTTCTTTACAGGAACCGTGACGGACTTATAAATGTCAACAAGCGTAAGTCCTGTTAGTATCATAATAAACATTACGATTAGCAGGATAATGGTAATCCCTGCGCCCTGCTTTTCAAACAACTCATACAAGGTCCATCCGAACACACCGCCGAACAATCCGCCGCCGCTGTGGGCAACTCCGTTTGTGTACAAGGACGTTACCTGCTCAAAGAAGGTGTCGCCCGATGGAGTGCCGCTTGATGAAAAGATATGTACCGCACCGCAGATCATCACGGTAAGCAGCAAGGCCTGCCAGCATTTTGCGGCGGGAGAAAACGCCCGCCCGTCAATTGCCATCAGAATTGCGAGCAGCATCGTAAGGAAAGGCACCGCATACGCGACATTACCGAACAGGCCGAACATCACGTCATGCAGAACTGTCCAGACATTTGCACCCTCTACAAAAACAAGCGCACACAGGAAAACACCTACAGCAAAGGTAACCACCGCAGTCATCTGGCGGCGGGCGTAGGCGCGTTTACTCTCGCGCTCCTGGGCCGGCGTCTGCTTTGCCGAGGATGAGCGCTTTGTATTTGATTTTTTAGCAGTTGTGGTGGAACGCTTTGCCGTACTGGCAGCGGACCTTTTTTGTGCCATAAGTTAATCATCCGTTCTGTATGCTTTTAGGGCATGAGATGCGTACGAAAGGCGCATTGCATTAAGCAATCAATAACGCAATATATTCAGAAAAGTTCATGCCAACGATTCTTTCAATGATACCGATGGCAATCACGAGTGCGCCGAGCGTTAAGGTATAATACGAAAAGATGATAAGCTTATCCGTCTTGACTATCCATGTGAGCAGCTTAATAGCAAAAAAGCCGACAACTGCAGCTACTACAACACCGACACATACGGCAATCCAGTCGATTTCAACATTCTGCCGCAGAGCTTCCCCGATTTCAAACACGTTGGCACCAATGATTGCGGGAATTCCCATGATAAACGAGAAGGCCACCGCATATTCACGGGTATATCCGCGAAGCAGGGCAATCGAGATGGTGGAACCAGAACGGGAAACCGCAGGAAGTGCAGCCAGTCCTTGAAAGGTTCCGATAAGTAAAGCATCGGTGTATCTCATGTTCTTTGCACTTTTGTTGCCTTTTAAGCAATGGTCTGCAAAAAAGAGCAACAGACCGGTAAACAAAAACAAAACGCCTTCGACGATGATGTCATCATCCTCGGCTATGGCGGTAAAGTAATCCTTGACAAAATAGAAAGCAACAAGAGGCAAAAGCGAAATAAAAATCATGAAGATCATGCGGCGGTCAGGACTGAGCCTTTTAAATGAGAAGCGTCCGCTGAATATATCCCCCACCATGCGGAAAAACTCAATAATCAGGTCGATGATAAGCTGATAATATGCAATGAACACCGCAATGAGCGTGCCGAGATGGAGCATCAGCGTAAACAAAAGCGAGCCCTCACCCGATGTCCCTGTAAAATGCTGATAGAGCGTCAGATGTCCGTCGCTTGACACCGGCAGAAATTCCGTCAGCCCCTGAAGGACACCCTGAAAAATGGCATTTAGTATATTCAATGTAGTCTCCTCCGTATATGTACCCCGCACGAGCGCGGGATAAATCTCATTGCTTACGCTTTATGATACTGCCCGGCGAAAAACCAGGGTCAAGGTAGCAGCGAGGATTTGTGGAATAAAGGCGAGTAATTTGAATACCATCCGCCTGTTTGATACCTTCCACAAGAACATCGTTTATTTTTTCTGTAACCGTCTGCGGTATGCCTGCCGTGTCAGCTTGTGCATCCTGAAAAATGAGCTCGTAGGGCTCCTTTGTATATAGAATCATCAGCCTGTTACTCTTCCTCCCGGTTTTTTTGTGCCATTTTTGCGGTGTTCCTCTGCAATCGAATCAATTAGGTCATATAGGCAGGAGATTGCATCGCTCAATCCGCCAAGCTGGTCAATCAGCCCAACCTCCACCGCCTTTTCCCCGTCGAGGACGGTGCCGACATCCATCACAAGCTCCCCTGTTTTTGTCATCAGTGCGCGAAACTCATCCGCGCTGATATTGGAATTTTCCGCAACAAAACGCACAATACGCTCCTGCACCTTCTCAAAATAAGAGATGGTTTGCGGAACTCCAAGCACGAGACCGCTTAATCGTATCGGGTGAATGGTCATGCTTGCACTCGGCACAATAAACGAGCGTTTTGCGCATACAGCAAGCGGAACGCCGATAGAGTGTCCGCCCCCAAGAACAATTGAGACCGAAGGCTTTTTCATGCCTGCAATCAACTCTGCTATGGCGAGCCCGGCCTCGACATCACCGCCCACTGTGTTGAGGATAATGAGCAGTCCTTCTATCTCGGGGTCTTCTTCAATTGCGACGAGCTGTGGAATCACATGCTCGTATTTCGTGGTCTTGTTCTGCGGCGGAAGAATATAGTGCCCTTCAACCTGTCCGACTATGGTTAGGCAATGAATGGTATGGTCGCCCTTGCGCGGTGTAACTGAACCGGTTTCGGTAATCTGCTCGATTTGGTCGGCACCGGCGGTAACCTCACTTTGTGTACCGTTTGTATTTTCGTCTGCCTTGTCTTTGCTCACTGCGCTACCTCCGTGCTGGTAATAAGCATGGTATACGCAGTATTGTTTCCACCAGACAAGGTTTGTATGCGCATGACTACTTAGCAAACCGCATGGTAAGCGGTAAAGTTTGCACAACATACATCCTCATTATAACAACTATTTTGGGGATTCACAATAGCTAGATATACAAAACAAGGTCGAAAAAGAACATATTTTCTCCATCTTAATTATTGCTATCACTCTCTTGCAGTGTTACTATATCAAAGTATAAAAGTCCACTAAGTACTTATCCATTCACAATGTAAAGGATATGATTATCAAATGAAAACACCGGTCTTTATGCCCGTAAGCGAAGAACACCTGCCTGCTATCCACGAAATCTACAATTACTATGTAATTCACAGTACCGCGACCTTTCATACCGCTCCAATTACACTGGAAGAGATGCGAAGCCTAGTAATCCCCAAAAGCCCTCTTTACTGTACATATACGATACAGTGTGATGATAAAATCGTGGGATACGTTCTGTTGACGCAGTATAAAACGCGCGCGGCTTACAACTCTACTGCGGAGGTCAGCATTTATCTTTCGGCGGACTACACCGGTAAAGGGCTTGGTCATACCGCTCTGAACTTTATAGAGGACATTGCGCGTAAGACTGGTTTTCACGCTCTGGTAGCTAACATCTGCCACGAGAACACCCAGAGTGTCATGCTGTTTGAGCGATGCGGTTACGAACGGTGTGCACATTACCGCGAGGTCGGCTATAAGTTTGATCGTTATCTTGATTTAGTCTCGTATGAAAAGCTCTTATAAACACCATGCCCAAGCCATTGTTATATGGTTCTCATCTTAGTTAATTCATTGACAATACTTCTTAATTAATATAATATTAAATCTGGGTATTTGGGTAGGAATAAGGCCTTTCCCGACTGCCAAAATTCAAACATTTTTCAATTTGTCAATCACACATAGAGTGATGCATGATAAAGGGATTTGAAGTTTTTCGAGAGGAGCATTTGATTGTGGCATTAACGATTGCACAAAAGATTATTAAGCAGCATCTTGTGAGCGGCGAGATGAAGCCCGGTGATGAGATTGGTCTGCGCATTGACCAAACCCTGACACAGGATGCAACCGGCACCATGGCTTATCTGGAGTTTGAGGCTATGGGCGTGCCGCGCGTAAAAACTGAGCGCTCGGTCGCTTATATCGACCATAACACCCTGCAAACAGGCTTTGAGAACGCGGACGACCACCGCTTTATTCAGAGCATTGCGAAAAAACACGGCATCTATTTTTCCCGTCCCGGCAACGGTATCTGCCATCAGGTTCACCTCGAACGATTTGGTATCCCCGGCAAGACTTTGATTGGCTCTGACAGCCATACCCCCACCGGCGGCGGCCTCGGTATGCTCGCAATGGGTGCGGGCGGCTTGGATGTCGCTGTTGCGATGGGCGGCGGTGCTTACTATATCACCATGCCCAAGATGGTGCGCGTAAACCTGACCGGTAAGCTCTCCCCTTGGGTCAGTGCTAAGGATGTTATCTTAGAGGTACTTCGTCGCCTGACCGTAAAGGGCGGCGTCGGAAAGATTATCGAATACGGCGGCGAGGGCGTTAAGAGCCTGACCGTTCCTGAGCGTGCAACCATAACCAACATGGGTGCTGAGCTCGGCGCCACCACCTCTATCTTCCCCTCTGACGAGGTTACACTGGCATTCTTAAAGGCGCAGGGACGCGAGGCCGATTACATCCCCCTAGCTGCGGATGAGGACGCCGTTTACGATGAGGTCATCGAGATTGATTTGAGCAAGCTTGAACCTCTCGCAGCCTGCCCGCATAGCCCCGATAATGTAAAAAGTGTTACTGAAATCGGACCGATTAAGATTGATCAGGTTTGCATCGGCTCCTGCACCAACTCCTCTTACCTTGATTTGATGAGGGTTGCTGCTATCCTCAAGGGCAAAACCGTTCACCCCGATGTCAGCCTTTCTATTGCCCCCGGCTCAATGCAGGTATTTCAGATGTTAGCGAAAAACGGCGCTCTGGCAGATTTGATTTCAGCCGGTGCACGTATTTTGGAATGCGCTTGCGGGCCTTGCATCGGCATGGGACAATCCCCCAACTCGGGCGGTATCAGCCTGCGTACCTTTAACCGCAACTTTGAAGGCCGCTCCGGTACGGCAGATGCAAAGGTGTATCTCGTAAGCCCCGAAACCGCAGCCGTTTCTGCACTGGCCGGTGTTCTGACCGATGCACGCACGTTGGGCGAAGCTGTTACTATAACACTTCCCGAACACTTTGAGATAAACGACAGCATGGTGGTTCCGCCTGCTGACGAAAAGGACGCAGATAAGGTTGAAATTCTGCGCGGTCCCAATATAAAGGAGTTCCCCAAGTCTGAGCCCCTTGCTAATAACATATCGGCAGATGTTCTGCTTAAAGTCGGCGACAACATCACCACCGACCATATCATGCCTGCTGGTGCGAACCTCCTGCCCTACCGTTCTAATATTCCGCACCTATCCAACTACTGCTTCACCCGTTGTGACGAAGAATTCCCTGCACGCGCAAAGGCGGCCGGCAAGGGTATTATTATCGGTGGAGCAAACTATGGTCAGGGCTCTTCTCGTGAGCATGCAGCACTTGTTCCGCTCTATCTCGGTATCAAGGCTGTTATCGCTAAGAGCTTTGCCCGTATCCACCGTGCTAACCTAATTAACGCAGGTATTCTTCCCCTTGAGTTTGCACAGGAATCGGACTACGACCAGCTTTCTATGGGGGATACCCTTATACTTGATAATATCCTCGACTGCATCAACAACGATAAGCCTATTATCGTTAAGACGAAATCAGGCAAGGAGATTGCAACAACCTGCACCCTTTCCCAGCGTCAGAAGGATATCCTGATTGCAGGCGGACTGCTCAACTACACTAGGGAACAGTCGAAGTAATCGGCCCCTCCGTACAGAATCTATACGAATGGAGCATATAAAAATGGACAAGAACACGATTGTAGCGCAGGCTACGGAAAAGTTCGCAAAGCTTGTTGAATCTCAACTTGCACGCGTTGAAATGATGAAGGCGCAGGGCGATTTCATTGACTACGCAAAGCTTGATAAGATTATCATCGGCGTATGCGGCGGCGACGGCATTGGCCCCACCATTACCGCTGAAGCGCAGCGTGTGCTGGAATGGCTGCTTGCAGATGAAGTAAAGAATGGCAAGGTTGAGTTTCGCGTCATTGACGGCTTGACCATAGAAAAGCGTGCCGAAGTGGGCAAGGCTATTCCTGATGACGTACTTGAGGAGCTTAAGAAATGCCATGTTATCCTCAAGGGCCCGACCACTACCCCCCGCGCCGGTGACCCGTGGCCCAACATCGAAAGCGCCAACGTTGCGATGCGTAAGGAGCTTGACCTTTTTGCGAACGTTCGGCCTGTTAAGGTTCCCGAGCAGGGAATCGACTGGACCTTCTTCCGTGAGAATACCGAGGGCAGCTACGCAGTCGGTTCTCTGGGCGTAAACGTCGACGATGACCTCGCCTTCGACTTCACCGTTACCACCACGCAGGGCACTGAGCGTATTGCCCGCCTTGCTTATGAATATGCAAAGAAGAACGGGAAAAACCGTGTTTCTATCGTCACTAAGGCCAACGTAGTTAAGACCACCGATGGCAAGTTCTTAAAGCTCTGCCAGAACATCGGCAAGGAGTATCCGGATATCATTACCGATGACTGGTACATCGATATCATGACCGCGAAGCTCATTGACGAAAAGCGCAGACGCGACTTTAAGGTATTCATTCTGCCTAACCTCTATGGCGACATCATCACCGACGAAGCCGCTGAGTTCCAGGGTGGCGTAGGTACCGCAGGAAGCGCGAACATCGGCAAGCGTTACGCCATGTTCGAGGCAATCCACGGCTCTGCTCCCCGCATGGTAGCAGAAGGACGCGCAAAGTACGCTGACCCCTGCTCGATGCTGCGCGCAGCAGTACTGCTGCTTTCGCATATCGGTTACCAGGAGGAGTCGGATAAGCTATCCCGCGCACTTGATATCTGCATGTTCGAGGAGAAAAAGCTGGTGATTACCGGTCGTGATACCGGTGCAACCTGCGAGCAGTTCGGCGAGTATGTCATGCAAACAATGCAGTCCCTTTAACCATTAATTCACTTAAGAAAGCAGGCGATCTTTTATGACCAAAAGTCATTCAGTTTCGCTTTCGGTGATTAGAAGGCTCCCCCGCTACTATCGTTTTTTATCTGATTTAAAGACAAGCGGCATCCTTCGTATCTCCTCACGCGAGCTGTCCCAGCGCATGGGGCTTACCGCCTCACAAATCAGGCAGGATTTAAACTGCTTTGGCGGGTTTGGTCAGCAAGGGTATGGCTATAATGTCGAGCAACTTCACACTGAGATTGGCAACATCTTAGGCATCAACAAAGGATATAAAACCATACTGCTGGGTGCCGGAAATCTGGGCAGAGCGATCGCCTCTCATATGGATTTTGAAAACAAAGGCTTTGATCTCATCGGTATCTTTGATTCCGATAAGCATTTGGTCGGCAAAACGTTGCATGGACTAAAGATTCTCCCTTCCGATAAGCTCGAGAGCTTTTGCGAGGAACACAAACCGCAGGTTGCAATTCTGTGTATTCCCAAAGAAAGTGCCAGAAAATCCAGCGACCTGCTTGTCAGCCTGGGTATCAAGGCGTTTTGGAACTTTTCTCACTACGATTTTGCGGTTTCTCATCCCGATGTTGTGGTGGAAAACGTACACCTTGGCGACAGCCTGATGATTTTATGTTATCGAACCAATGAGATTCTCTCGCAATCTGAAGAACAATAATCAAAAAGGACAGCGCAAGCTGTCCTTTTTCTTTGCTCATTTGCTACTTAGAATAAGCATGAAAATGTTTCGTCTTTTTCGTTTTTATTGCGCAATATTATTAAATCGCTTGATATTCGGTGGTAATCTGTTAAAATATAATTAAAGGCAGATGTTTTTTTGCAACTCAATTGTATATATTCCATAAATTTCGCGGCATGGTTCCAAAGATAAGTGTCTTGCAACTGGCTTTGATTATTACTTATTTAACAGCGTGGATATATACTTTTAACAATTAGCCCTTATAATAAATCATGTTGGTAAGGCATAAGAATAAAATGCCACGCTACATAGAAAACATGATTGATATCCTGCCTATCGCAAAGCCAATTACCCACCCTCACGGCGGGGTTGCAATCGAAATTGGCTTTATAATATATACAACCGGAGTGATGAACTTGAGCAGGACTCATGAGATTAGCACGGATTTTGACGTGTACAATCGACACGCAAATTCCACCATCGTCTGTGTAACCGACCAGATAAATTGTGAGCGCATTATTAAGAAAGGCAAAGAGATAGCGGATAAAACTCACACGAATCTCTATGTAATCAACATTGACACCGGCCATACGCGTAATTTGGAGGCCATTGAGCACTTGTTTCGAGTTACCAAGGATAATGGCGGCGTAATGAACATCTTTTACAACAAGCAGGTGTTGGATACCATTATCAACTGCATCGGTGAGTATAATGCAATCAATGTGGTCTCCGGTATCCCACAAACGGTTGACTCTATTCTCAATCAGCTTTGGGAGTCTATGCCGCAGATAGATTACTATATGATAGGACTAAAAGGCGATATTACCCTGATCTCCACCAAAAAGACAGCTATCAATCAATAAACTGTACCTCATTTGCAGGTACATAGAGTAAGGTTATCTCCTCAACCGACGTACATAATACAATGATATATAGAAAAGACCCATCCTTTTTTGGGATGGGTCTTTTTATCGCTATTTCACCCTAAAGGTTGCGCAAAGGGTTTCATCTCGAGTATCGGCATTCTCACCGCCGATTTTAATCTGATCCGCTGCGCACATTAAGTTATGGTTATAGTAGCATTTCTCCGCCTGACACTGTACCTCGACATCTCTTTGGGGGTCAGAGTGTTCACATTCAACCGAGGCCTTAAAGCTGTCTTGCATGGGGTAATAGCTTTCACAGCTTGTTTGATCCTTTTGCTTTGCCTTAACACCATCCACAAGAATCTCCTGCTTGCAGCAGTAGCCACTGTTGTAGTGCGCACAGGATATTACTTCACACATTAGTTGCGGCATTTCGGGTTCTTCCTTTCCCCGCTTTTGCGGATTGATTTAGTTTCGGTGCAAAAAACACCGCAATGATATTTTGTTCTGTTCATTCTTATTTATCACTTAAATTATGATTAGTCTTCACATAACCAAATCTATAGCCCCAATATTCAGGAATTATTTTCTAATATTCTGAAATCTAATTTAAAGAGTAAATCCAAAATGGAACCTTTTTATCTTTTTTTGAATAATCTGAATTAAGAGACATAGCAAGAATTTATATTTATATTCATCTATGTATTTCGTTTTGGAGGGGAGCTAAATGAGCACCGTTGCGAATAATGCTGCTAGGTTCTTTCTGGGTGCTACAACGCCACAAGGGTTTACCTCGTGTTATCAGCAGTCTTATAATATAGATGATTATGAATATATCTGCATCGTAAAAGGCGGGCCGTGCAAGCAGGCTTTTATTAACGGTGTGGCATCAAAATTAGCCTCATCTGATAGCAAAGCGGAATTTATCTATTCCTCTCTGAACCCATCCAGCTGCGACGGGGTTATTCTCCATTCACTCAAGGCTGCGGTAATCGATGGCAGCTCGCCCCATTCTCTTGAGCCGCGTTATTATGATGCGTTTGAAACCATCCTAACCTTGGGAGATTACTGTGATAAGGAGTTTATTCGTAGCAATAAGGCAAATATCATGCATTTGACCGACACATCCTCTCGCTTATATGAGCGTTGCGTCCGTTTTGTCAATGCAGCCGGTTCCCTGCTAGACGACACCTACAGTCTTGCCCTTGCCTGTACCGATGAGGATAAGGTTAAAGCATTTTGTGAGCGCACCATGCTTCGGGAGATTAAGCAGACACTCCCCCGTCAGGCAAAAGAGCGCAGTCGCTTTTTAAGCGCCATTACGCCGGATGGCATCGTTCTGTTTGAGGATACCATACGATATTACTGCAAGCAGCTCTATATCATCGAGGATGATTTCGGTGCAGCATCGAATCTAATATTGCAGCAGGTAAGAAGCATCGCTCTAAAAAGCGGATATGATATCATCTGCTGCTGGTGTCCCTTTTCCCCGTTCAAAAAGCTTGAGCATGTTTTTATTCCTGCCTTGGAGCTTGGTTTTGTGACATCCAACCGCTGGCATACATTAGATCATGAAGGAGCTCGGATCATCCATTCCCGCCGTTTTACCAGCCTAGAAGTGCTCTCCGTGCGAAAACAGCGAATCTCCTTCAATAAACGAGCTGCAACAGAGCTGATAGATGCCGCGCAGAAGATTCTTAAGCAGTCGCAGGAGGTCTCTTTAGAGCTTGAGCGTATCTATATGGATGCCTTAGACCAGAAGCTACTTACAAAAAAAATTGACGAGACGGTCAGTCATATTCTTTCTCTCTCCGGTGTGAATTAAAAATTTTCATATTCTGACATCGTACAAAATGTCAGAATTATTTGCTTTATAACTGGACAAGCTCTGACAATGAAACCGTTGCCATTTCAATCTCGTTATAATGTTAAAAGCACGCTATTTTGATTTTTCGCCAAAAAATGCTGATTTATTAAGTTCATTATGCTATAATATCACTTGATGGCCATTTAGAGGTATTGGGCGTATCACCAACAAGCGGCGATGCTTTTTCAAAAACAAAGGACTATGTAATACAGGAGAGTGCTTCATGAAAATCGCAATTTTCGCCGAGACCTATCTGCCATATTTAAACGGTGTTGTAACACACATTTGTGTATTAAAGAAGGGGCTTGAAAAGCTCGGTAACGAGGTGCTGATTGTCACCGCGGACCCCCATGCAAGACATCATTTTATTGAGGATGGGGTACTCCACTGCCCTGCCAAAACAATCAAGAAGATTTACGGCTATGGGCTTGCCTCGCCGTTGAGTCAAAGACGGCTGAACATGATTCTGGACTTTAACCCGGACATCATTCACATCCAAACCGAGTTTGGCATCGGTTTATCCGGTATTATGATTGCAAAGATTTTGCGCATTCCGCTTGTGTATACCCTGCATACCATGTATGATGACTATATTTACTACGTTGCTCCAAGCAAGCTGGTTTCGCTTGTGCAGAAGCTTTCCCATGCCTATGCCCGTTTGATTGCCGGTTCAGTAAATGCCATTACCGGCCCATCGCCCAAGATTGCAGAGTATTTTACAGCCAATGGCGTCAAAAAACATGTAAACATCATCCCAAACACCATTGATATGGAGAGCTTTAACCCTTCGCGCATCTCTGCACAGGAACGTGCCGCGCTAAGGGATAGCTTAGGTATTCCTCAGGATAAGATGATTGCTGTTTTTGTCGGCAGACTGGGTAAGGAAAAGGGCATTGATGTACTAATGGAGTATTGGGCCAAGACCATTTCCCCCGATGACGGCATCCACCTGATGATTGTAGGCGGAGGACCGGATGCCGACGAACTAAAACAGTTGGCAAATGACCTCGGCATCGCGGATATGGTTACCTTTACAGGCCCGATTCTGCACGAGAAAGTAGCGGCGTATTATGCAATCTCCGATGTGTTTGTTACGGCGTCACTGTCTGAGGTGTATTCTATCTCAATGCTCGAGGCTATGGCTGCAGGCCTTCCGGTTTTACAGCGGTATGACGAGCTCAACTCTAGCCAGATTACCCCCGGTGTGAACGGTTTCTTCTTTAACAACGAGCAGGAAATGTCTTCTGTGCTTCATATGTTAAAGCGCAACTCCCCTGAGGACTTTTTACGGCTCAAGGAATCCGTTATTAACTCGGTAAAGGACTACGGTGCGGAGTCGCTTGCATCCAGTCTCCTTGAAATCTACAAGGAGTTAACTGAAAAAGAAAAGTACAAAAAGGCTACACGCGCAAGAGTCCGCATCAATAAAACCAAGGTTAAGATAAAGCAGATTGGCAAGAAGTCTTAACCCAAAACGCCCATTCTGATCGATATATCGGAGGCTGAACGAGCTGCCTTACTCGCTTAGCCTCTGTTTTAATGTCAAGTGCTAATCACTATTTACATCATTGATAAAAAAGAAAACAGCCGCTCTTTTGCGGTAAAGTGAGGATGAATATGACAGCTAAAAGCAGATATGATGTCGCAATTATCGGCGGCGGAATCGGTGGTTTGATGGCTGCCTACCGCTTATGCAACCAAGCCCCTTCCCTTTCGGTATGTATCCTTGAAAAAGGCCATGATATAACGAAACGCTACTGCCCAATTGTCGCGGGAAAGGTCAAGCACTGCATCCATTGCTCCTCCTGCGGAATCATGGAAGGCATGGCGGGCGCCGGCGCATTCTCAGACGGAAAATACGTAATCTCCACCGAATACGGCGGCTGGCTTACTGATTTTCTCGATAACAACACCGTGCTTGACTACATCGAGCAGGCGGATGAAATCTTAGTAAAGTTCGGTGCAACCACCAATCGGTTTATGCCCGATAATGAACTCAAACGCCTTTGCCTTCAGCACGATTTGCATATGAGCCAGGCCCAGCTCAAGCACCTTGGAACCGATTCAAACTTTGAAACAATGGTGCACATGATTGATTCCCTGCGCGACCGGTGCGATATACTTACTGATACGACGGTAACCGATGTTGACTCAAAATCCAATACCGTTAGCTTCATATGTAATAACAAAGAGGGCACATTGACTGCCGATACCGTCATCTTTGCGGTCGGACGAGCCGGCAGTCGCTTCTTCTCAGAGTGGTGCGTAAAGAATAACATTCCTTTAACCAATAATCAGGTTGATGTGGGCGTGCGAGTGGAACTGCCCTCTATCATCTGGGAGCATTTCTCGCAAAAGATATATGAGCCGAAAATCTGGTACCGCAGCAAACGATACGGTGATATTACAAGGATGTTCTGCTTTAACGAGCGCGGACATGTTGTCACCGAAAACACTGGCGGTGTTTTGACGGTAAACGGCCATGCCTATCGGGATGAGGCTAAAAAGTCCTCAAACTCCAACTTTGCACTGCTGACAACCATCCGCTTCACAAAACCATTCCAGCATCCAATTGAATATGCAAGACATGTTGCAAGCCTTGCAAACCTCATAAGTGGTGGAAGCATATTAGTGCAGCGTCTTGGTGACCTTGAAAACGGACGACGTACTGATGAACACCGTTTAAGACAATCCACTACTGTACCGACGCTTTCAGCTGTTGCGGGTGACCTGAGTTTATGCCTGCCGAAACGCCAGTTAGACAATATCATCGAAACCCTGCATGCCCTGGATGCCGTAGCTCCGGGAACCGCAAACCACGATACTCTGCTTTACGGTGTGGAGTGCAAGTACTACTCCGCAAGACCAGACACCGAGCAGTTCCGTCTCAAAGGGTATGACCGCATCTATGCCGTCGGTGACGGAGCCGGCTTTACGCGTTCGCTGTCACAGGCTGCCGCAAACGGATTATATGTCGCAGACCTGATTCTCAAAAAACAGTAGTACTTTCATAATTATTAAATGCCTTTCTGAAATAATATCAGAAAGGCATTTTTACTTATATCTGCTTTTTAATCTTCTCCAAGGCGCATTTTTCAAGTCGAGAAACCTGTGCCTGAGAGATACCGATTTCACTTGCTACTTCCATCTGCGTTTTGCCAGCAAAAAAACGCAGAGAGAGGATGTTCTTTTCCCGCTGGCTTAGTTTTGCAATCGACTCTTTGAGTGCGATCTCCTCCAGCCAGTCCCAATCGTCTGTTTTATCCCCGACCTGGTCCATCACATAGATGGTATCACCGCCATCCGAGTACACAGGCTCTTGCAAAGAGAGCGGCTCGACAATGGCTTCGAGTGCAAGTACAACCTCTTCCCGCTTGTGGCCCATGATCTCTGCAATTTCTTCAATTCTCGGCTCGCGCTGATGCTCGTTTATGAACTTCTCCTTCACCTGCATCGCCTTGTATGCGATATCCCGCATCGACCTGCTGACCCGAACCGAGTTATTGTCGCGCAAGTACCTGCGTATCTCCCCAATGATCATAGGAACAGCATAAGTTGAAAATTTTACCCCTTGATTGATATCAAAGTTGTCTATCGACTTGATTAGCCCGATGCACCCGATTTGAAACAGGTCATCAGGGTTTTCTCCTCTGTTAATAAAGCGCTGAATCACCGATAGGACTAATCTGAGATTCCCTGCAATCAGTTCTTCACGCGCCTTTTTATCCCCCTGCTTTACCAGTTTTAAAAGTCGTTCCTTCTCCGCTTCCTTTAGAACCTTGATTTTTGAGGTATTTACCCCGCAGATTTCAACCTTGTTCATATGCATCGAAAGCCGCCCCTTTTCAACTGATTACTCTCAGTATGGGCATGCTTTTGATGCGCAATTCGTTATCTTATCATGGTATTTTTTTCTTTCTGGGCTAAAATGTTCTCTGTGCTATAATCACTCATTTGCACAAATAAGTAAGCCTTCGTATGTAGAATACGAAGGCTTATTTATTTGCAATTTACTTATACGTTTTTGGTCAAGACTCCGTCTCTCATTTGGTACAGCACATCCGCGCTTTCGGCAATCTCAAGGTCGTGTGTTACGATAATCACACAGTAGTCCTCTTTGTGGGCCAGCGCGTGCAGGGTGTCCATGATGTTCTTGGTGTTAGCCAAATCGAGATTTCCTGTCGGTTCATCGGCTAACAGTGTTTTTGCCCCTGCTGCAAGGCTGCGGGCAATGGCAACACGCTGCTGCTCGCCTCCGGATAGGCGCGACGGAAACCGCTTCATCTGGTCTTCTGTTATACCAACGCTTTCTAAAAGGCGTTTAGCGCGCTGTTTTGCATCAGATGGCTTTACGCCGCACAGCTCCATTGGGTAACAGACGTTTTCCAGAACCGTAAGCAGCGGGAATAGGTGGAACATCTGAAAGATCATCGCAATGCTCTCGCGGCGATAACGGTCAAGGTCAAGCGTAGCGAGGTCTTTGTCTTCAAATTGAATGGTACCCTCTGTCGGCAAATCAAGCCCTGCCAGCATCGACAAAAGCGTTGACTTACCGGAGCCGCTCGGCCCGACAATCGCATACAACATACCCGGCTCGAATGAGCAGCTTGCGTTAAAAACCGCGGGTTTTTTAGAGTTTCGATAACGGTATGTAACGTTAGAAAGTGTCAATGTCGCCATGGATATCTTCCCTCCTACTCCTTTACCTGCAATAATTCCAGTGCCCTTCGTCTCGTCACCGAGCACGCCGCAACGATTGCCGCACACACACCGCCCAGCAGGTACAAACCGCCGCAAAGGGCTAAAGTACCTGAACATCTGATAAACAACCCCGGATTGTATATCAGAAGGCTCAGTGCAGCAATGATAAGTCCAATCACACACAGGCAAATCTGTTCGATGGCTAGCATACAACGTGTACGCAGCTTTGTTGTTCCCAACACTCGAAGGGTTGCTGCCTCTTTTGCTGACTGCAGGATGATAAGGCCCGGGGCAATCATGCCGATGACAACCGCGGCAGCTACCGCTATGGGGAACAATAGATTAAGCATATCCCGTATTCGCCTGATGTTCTCAAGTTCCGTTGTGTCAAGGTCGTATGTCACAGCCTCCATGTACTTGGTATCGGCGCTTGCAAGCTTACTTAGATAATCACGCAGCTCATAGGGGTCTTCGTTGTCGATGAGCTTAAGCTCGCAATACTCTATTGGGAAAGGATATTCTCCGTAAGGGCTTATCTCTTCTGCAGTTGTACTCAATGGTGCAAATATGCTAACGGGAATAGCACCGATGGCCAAACGCTGGTCTTCTGATGTGATAATGCCTGCAACCTTGAATGTCCGGCTGGATTCTCTGAGCTTTGAAAAAAGTTCATCGTCTCTTTCACACATCGTTTCCAAAACATCGTAGCGGTCCCAGCTTAACAGCTGTACCGTATCACCGGCCTTAATCCCGTATATATTTGCCATGCTGTTTCCTACCAAACACACCGCTTCGTTGGTCTGAAAGATTGAGGCATCGTACCCTTCGGCATATTCTATGGTGTATGGTGTTGTGTACCTGCTTTGCAGATAACGTTCAATGTCGTTTGTAAGAGCAAACAAGTAACCCGCGCCGTCAGGTATGTTGTTACAGATTACCGATGATTTCCCACTGTAGTAGAAATCCTCTACAAGGTCGGAATGCTGCACCTCCATAACGGAACTTGACGGAAAGTTGTTAAGGGTACCCATAACAACTGTTTTATTAAACATTTCCCGATAAGATAGGCGCGTCACTGCAAGCAATCCGATAGCACCTGTCAACATTACGGCAAGCAGAACTGAAATTGTGGTTTTCCATCCGGCGCGACGCATGTGGCGTAAAAGATAAGATACTACATGCCTTCCCGAACTATAGACCCCACGTTGAGGAAGGCCAGAACTGATTGGGAAAGACAGTACAAAATCTGGTATCGATTCTGTTTGCTCAGCGTAAACTTGTGCCTTTCTCTTTTTTTGCTTTGTGCGTGATGTATCACCTTGCAGCAAAGCTAGCGGTGGTGTTTTTGCAAGCTTCGTTAAAAACAGCGCAGAAAGCAATAGTAAGAATGCTACCTCGCAGATAAGGCAAAGAATTACCGCACCAGTCGGTAAAGACGTATCTGGTGTATACTGTTCTATCAATTCTGCCCATTTTTCAAGGGCAGTTCTGATAGCCTTAGTGGCATAAATCATTCCCCCGATTCCACCAACAGGTATTGCTATAGCCGAGAGTACTGCAAGCGGCAGTGCAAGTGAACTCTGCGCCTTTTTTCGGGGCGTTCCGAGGGCCCGCATGATTGCGTAGTTCTTCTTTTCACGGCCGATGTAGAGGTATGTGGACAACAGTAGAGCGATCGCCGCCGCGGCAATATACAGCACAGTTGTAACCAGTGATCCCGATTTGCTGATATCCATGCTGTCCTTGATCTTCATCCAGCCGGCATCCGAAAAACGCAGTGTTACGCCCAGCTCTTTCTTGAGCAGTTCCGCCTCGTTGAGGAAATCTTCTATCTGCAGGGCATCGTCAATCACAATGCTGAACTCGCCCGGCCTTATCTCGTAGTCAACCGGAACGTCGACCGGCAAAAGGGATTGAGGAACGAATATGGTGTTCGGTGAGTAGCACCACCATGCTGCAGCATCGCGTTCATATTGCGCATCAGTATCGGTATAGGCACCCACAATCTCAAGCTGGACTGTCTTAACTGGTGTACCTAACCGGTCGGGAATAACGGCTGTTGTACCAATCTCGGAGTGCTGTGGGAGCAGCTTGTCGCAGAGCTTTACAGTAATCTTATCGCCGATCTTGAGGCCGTTTACATCCAGTAAGGCAAGGTTTACGACACAAGCGTTGGTATCTTGTTCCGTAAGCGCTCGACCTTCCTGTATAACCATTTTCCGCTCGCTAAAGCGCGGTATGGAATACATATCGGATGTATATACCACATCAAAGGTCTTTAAGTCTTGATTGGTAATCTCAATTACTTTCCTTACCTTTGCAAACTCGTCGGTTTCAAGATAGTTATCCGGTTTACCGGCCAACGGCCAACACATATCACAGTAGTCCATAATGTCCTGGTCGCCAAGATACAAATCCATTGTGTGGGCTACAGAATAATTTCTCGGATCCCACCTTCCGATAAACAAATAGCGTTCGCCGATTTCTAATTCTTTGACAAAGCTTGTGCCAAACGGGTTATTGACAATATAATAAAATCCGCGCATATCCCGGACATAGAACGATTCCGCGCCATCGTCGGCAGTGGCGATGATGGAAGCGTTAACCCCTTCTGACATTGGCAGCCCGTCTACCAACGGCTTGCAATCCGTTAACTGTAGTTGATTTACCATTGAGCCTCCCCACTTAACAGGGGTGTAACCGGCATATGTAGCTTCAATTACAAATCTCGCAGTGTAGTCCCATTTAACGGTATATGGGCCATAGTCGACAATACGATTAAGCCCATCGATAATCCCTGCTGTCATATACCGGGTTTCAGTCGCGCTGACACCCGGCAAGGACGAAAAAGCGCTCATCTGCTCTGCCGTCAGCGGCGATGTCGGCGGGGACTCATCCTTATAATAAGAGTAACGCACTGTATTCGGCAACTGACTTGCCAGCAGTACCGCTGTATTTTGCACGCCGTTATCGATTGCCGCTACGCCGCGGTAGTAGCTAGTGGCACGCTCCATCTCCCGCTGTGTTACAGCGTAATCCGTAACACGGTAAAACAACCCAAAGGAAGCCGCCGCGATAAGCAAATAAGTCAGAAACGTTTTAAACGGCGCACGCAACAGGGTTTTTAGGGATAACGACGAGCGCATAGTTTTCAACTCCTGCCATGGAATTTCTTGAGAAGATAATAACACTGCCCCACATATTTGTCAACAACAAATAACTTGACATTTTAATATTGTTAAGACTATAGTATATATATCATACTGTCCCATTTTGCCTTGAAAAGGCTAATGAAAGGAGGACTAAACTTGAGAAAGATGCGATTGGCAGAGCCAGCAGACTACGAGAATACCTCCGGTTTTAAGAATCTATTAAAGAGAGCGACAACCGAGATGTTGGTGCTGCTTATGCTGCGGTCAAAGCCCATGTACACATATGAAATGATGAGTGCGCTTGAGCGCATGAGCGGCGGATATCTTGCCTTCAATACACTTTATATTGCAATCTATCGGCTCAAGGAAATGATGTTCATTGAGGAGTGCGAAAAGAGTGTTTCGGATGATAACCGCATGAGGGTTTACTTTTCAATCACCGATGCCGGATGCCGATACCTCGATAACCTCATCTCGGAATATCGTAGATTCTCTGATGTTATTGATGGTATTATCGATGTAGACCAAGCTTTAAAATCATCGTAAGCTGTGTCTCACGCCCGCCTTTTTTACCCTATTGTATATGACATAAAAGGATGTATCGAGATGCAAAATGACAACTATGTTGTAACCAATGCCTCGTTCAACCAACTGGATTCCTCAATGCGCATGTTACAAACACTAGTGGAAGTGTGCAACGATAATGTCTGGTATCAAACCTACAACGGCTTACCGTTTTGGTACCATGTGTATCACGTTGCCTATTTCATTGATTACTGGTTGAGGCCTGATTTTGATAACGATAATTTCAAAAGCATGGTTTTTGATGAGCGCATCCCACCAGAGTTTGAACACCCTGTGGACAGCTCCCTGTTTATCACCAGAGCGGATATGTTGGAATACATCAACAGGCTTTTTGCAAAGGTAAAGCTTTTCTTTTCCCTTTTAGATGATAACCGCTTAGCCGTTCCTGTCATTGAAGGGCAAGAAAACCTGACCTATGCCGATGTCATCATGACACAGATTCGTCATATCATGTATAACATCGGCTATCTCAACGGCATACTGCGCAGTCTGGGCCTTCCCGAATCAGACTGGTATGCTTACAACGAAGAGGAATAAAAAGAAGGCTACTGCTTTGACAGTAGCCTTCTTTCATTATACGGTTAAACCGTAGCTTTTTAATATAGATTTTATCTCTTCCACTTGGTCTGGTTCGGGAGGGAGTATGTCTGTAAGGGTGTACTCTATCTTGAGTTCATCCCACTTATACTCGCCCATTTTGTGAAACGGCAAAAGCTCAACCTTCTTTACGCAGTGAAACGGCTTTAATAATTTACCCAAGCGATGGGCCTGTTCGGTATCCAGTGTATAGCCGGGTACCAGTACATGGCGAATCCACACCGATTTATTGGTGCTTTCGCAGTAACGTAGCATTTCGAGTGCGTGTTCGTTGCCCATACCGCTTATCTCTTTGGCAAGCAAGGTATCCACCGCTTTGATGTCAAGCAGAATCAAATCTGCTTCATCAACTGCGTCCTTGCATACCGATATTGGAATACACCCGGAGGTATCAATCGCCGTATGCAGCCCTTCAGCGCGGCAGCCGGCAAGCAGCTCTCTAGCAAACTCATGCTGTAATAAGGGTTCGCCGCCCGAAAGCGTTACGCCGCCGTTTTTGATGAAGCTCTTGTATCGGACGATCTCCGCAAGAAGTTCCCCTACGGTTCTCTCTGTTCCGCTGTTGACATTCCACGAATCGGGGTTATGGCAATACAGGCAACGAAGCGGGCAGCCCTGAAAGAACACGACAAAGCGTACACCGGGGCCATCAACTGCGCCAAAGGTTTCCACCGAGTGGATGCGTCCTTTCAACTCTAATTGCAATGCAATCCCCTTACCTTAACAAGCTTAGAAGCGGGTATGGAACGTACGGTTTATTACATCAAGCTGCTGTTCACGAGTCAGCTTAATAAAGTTAACCGCATATCCCGATACACGGATGGTTAACTGAGGATATAACTCCGGATGTTCCATAGCATCCAGCAGAACCTCACGATTGATGATGTTGACGTTAATGTGGTGTCCGCCCTCTGCAAAGTAGCCGTCCATCAAGGATACAAGGTTGCTTACACCCTGCTCTTTATCCTTACCGAGTGCAGCAGGAACAATTGAGAAGGTGTAGGAGATACCATCCTTGGAATAGCTGTAGGGCAGCGATGCAACCGACATCATCGATGCAACACAACCGTTGACGTCGCGACCGTGCATGGGATTTGCACCAGGTGCAAAAGGCTCGCCGGCCTTGCGTCCATCGGGGGTAGCACCGGTCTTCTTGCCGTATACAACATTGGAGGTGATGGTAAGAATGCTCATTGTGGGGATAGAGTGACGATAGGTGCGGTGCTTAGCAAGCTTTCTCATAAAGTGCTCGGTAACCGTGCGGGCAAGCTCGTTTGCGCGCGGATCGTTGTTGCCGAACTTCGGGAAATCGCCCTCTATCTTAAAGTCGACGGTCAGGCCGTCTTCGTTGCGGATGGGATGCACCTTCGCATACTTAATAGCACTCAGGGAGTCTACTACAACCGACAATCCAGCGAGACCGCAGGCAGAGGTACGGATAATCTCCTCGTCGTGCAGCGCCATCTGGATACGCTCGTAGCAGTATTTATCGTGCATATAGTGGATGATGTTTAAGGTGTTGATATACAGGCGAGACAGCCAGTCACAGATTGCATCGTACTTGCGCCATACCTCGCCAAAGTCAAGTGCTTCGTCCGAGACAATCGGTGCAATTTCCGGGCCGACCTGAGCACCGCTCTTTTCATCGCGGCCGCCGTTGAGCGCATACAGAAGTGCCTTTGCAAGGTTTGCACGCGCGCCAAAGAACTGCATCATCTTGCCGATCTTCATAGCGGAAACGCAGCAAGCAATACCGTAGTCATCGCCGAACTCCGGACGCATGAGGTCATCGTTCTCGTATTGGATAGACGAAGTCTCCATCGATACGCGGGCACAGAACTTCTTAAAGTTCTCAGGCAGGCGCTGACTCCACAGAACTGTCATGTTGGGCTCGGGAGCAGCTCCGAGGTTGACAAGGGTGTGCAGGAAACGGAAGCTCATCTTTGTAACCATATGTCTGCCGTCCACACCGATGCCGCCAATGGACTCGGTTACCCATGTGGGGTCACCCGAGAAGAGCTCATCGTATGAGGGGGTGCGCAGGAAGCGTACCATACGCAGCTTCATAACGAAGTGGTCGACAAACTCCTGAATCTCCTCCTCGGTATACTTACCTTCGGCGAGGTCACGCTCTGCATAAATATCCAAGAAGGTAGACACTCTACCCAGCGACATTGCGGCGCCGTTTTGCTCTTTGATAGCGGCAAGATAGCCGAAATATAGCCACTGAATGGCCTCTTTTGTATCAGTTGCAGGCTTGGAGATGTCAAAGCCATAGCTGCTTGCCATTGCCTTGAGTTCTTCAAGCGAGCGAATCTGCTCCGAGATCTCCTCCCGAAGCTGAATAACATCCTCGTTGATGATGTCAAATACATAATCGGCCTTTGCGCGCTTTTTCTGCTCAATCAGGTAATCTACACCATAGAGCGGAACACGGCGATAGTCGCCAATGATGCGTCCGCGGCCGTATGCATCAGGAAGGCCTGTGATAATACCACTGTGTCTTGCTGCCTTCATGTTGTCGGTATATGCGTCAAACACACCGTCGTTGTGGGTTTTACGATATTTGAATACGTGCTCAACCTCCGGATCCATCTGACGTCCATAGGCTTCCAGCGAAGTGCGAACCATACGAATGCCGCCAAAAGGCATGATAGCACGTTTTAAAGGCTCGTCGGTCTGAAGACCCACCACCTGCTCAAGTTCACGGTCGATGTATCCGGGAGCATGAGATGTAATGGTGGAGATATTATGCTCATCAATATCAAGCACACCGCCAGCCTTGCGCTCCTGTTCCATGAGCACCTTTACCTTATCCCATAGCTTGGATGTTCTTTCAGTGGGGCCAGCAAGGAAGCTGTCATCACCATCGTAGGGCGTATAGTTTCTTACAATGAAATCTCTTACGTCGATATGCTCCATCCATTTTCCCTTTTTAAACTCAGACATGTTAATCCCTACCCTTCCTGAATATCTATTAAAATAGTATATATTACATTATTAGAATACTCCTTTTTTTCTCCCAAATCAAACATTATCTTTGATTTAACAAACAATCGATATTCTCACTAATAATATCTTAACCTTGGTCAATTTTTTATACACAGTACCGTTATTGTCAACATATTTTTTACAAATAACCACAAAAAAAGACCTTCTCACCGTCTTTTTGCCAAGTGAAAAGGTCATTTACCGTTATACATTATTTCATTTTGCCCAAAGCCTTTTGCTCAAACCTCTGTTTGTCTAAAAACACGCGGGAATGAACCCCTTCGCCTATCTTCTCTACCTCGTCGTATGCCGTGACCTTAAAATCAACCCGTCGCCCTTCTACGCCGGTAATCTCCGCAATTGCCCAAACCTTCATGCCGAGCGGCGTTGCTGCTATGTGTGAAGTTGAAATACTTGCACCTACACTGATAACTCCCTCATCTAAAAACTGTTGCAGGCAATCGCTCGCAGCGCTCTCCAAAAGCGCTATCATCATCGGTGTGGCGAATACCGAAACCGCGCCGCTTTTCATGTTCTTAGCGAGCATGTCCTCGGTAACTGTCCATTCCTGCTTATAGGTAGTACCAATTACAATATCCATTGCTTTATCCCCCGTGATATAGAAGTTGCATAACAATAACCTTTGCCCTAATACCAAAACGTGCGGAGCCTTTTTTGGCTCCGCACGTTCTACTGCTACATGGAATAGATGTCTGAGCTCGCTAGCAATTCAATGCCGTTATTGCGGAACATGGTTACGGCCTTTTCGTTATCCTCTACTCGGAGAATTACGTATGCCTTTTCACCCTCTCTGCTGATAAACGCATACATATACTCTACACCGATGTTTGCGTCTAAGAGCATTTTGAGCGCTTTGGAAAGTCCGCCCGGCTTATCCTCAATGCCGATAGCGATTACCTGAGTAAGCGATACCGCAAAGCCTGCATCCTTTAAGGATTTCTCCGCTTCGTCAGGATTGTTTACTATCAGGCGCAAAATGCCAAAGTCGGTTGTATCGGCAATGGAGAGCGCACGGATATCGATTTGCTGCTTCTCTAGAATGCTGGTGATTTCCGAAAGACGACCGGGTTTGTTTTCGACAAAAACCGAAAGCTGTTTAATAAACATGGTGATCCCTCCGTCGTAAAAAATTGCCCGAAGTGCGTACCCAAAAAACAAAGCCCAAAGGTTCATTATGCTGATACTATTATACCATAAAGTAATGCGTTTATGGTAGACTTAACGATCATTACAGCTTGCGCTTATCAATAACGCGCTTCGCCTTACCTTCGCTTCTTGCGATTGTTTTGGGCTCAACAATGCGGACCTTTGCAGAAATGCCAAGCGTGGATTCCACTGCATGGCGAATCTTTCTTTCCTGCTCCTCGATATAGCGCACCGCGTCCGAGAACATCTCGTTTGACATTTCAACCTGAATCTCCAGCGTATCGAGGTTATCGATACGGTCAACAATCAAAACGTAATGCGGAGCAGTCTGACCAAGGGAGAGGAGTACGCTTTCAACCTGTGACGGGAATACGTTTACGCCGCGGATAATGAGCATATCATCTGTTCTGCCACAGGGCTTTGACATCTTAATAAAGGTTCTGCCGCAGGAACAGGGCTTGCGGGACAGCGTTGCAATATCCCTTGTTCTGTAACGGATAAGGGGCAGCGCCTCTTTGGTGATGGCGGTGAATACCAGTTCTCCCTGCGCACCCTCCGGCAGTACCTCGCCTGTATCGGGATCGATGATCTCCGCAATGAAGTGATCCTCGTTGATGTGCATACCGGTCTGCTCAGAGCACTCAAAGGATACACCCGGTCCCATAACCTCAGAAAGGCCATAGATATCATACGCCTTAAGCCCAAGCAGGTTTTCAATCTCCTTGCGCATATTCTCCGTCCACGGCTCTGCACCAAAGATGCCTGCTTTGAGTTTCAGCTCAGACTTGTCGTGGCCCATCTCCTTTAGTGTCTCGCCCAGATGGATTGCATAGGACGGTGTGGCGCATAGGATGCTGGAGCCATAATCAAGCATAATTTGAATCTGCCGCTGTGTATTTCCGGTAGATACAGGGATAACCGATGCACCCATGGCCTCCGCGCCGTAGTGCATACCAAGTCCACCAGTAAAGAGGCCATAGCCGTAAGCGATATGTACGAAATCCTTAGTAGTCGCACCTGCCGCAATCAGTGAACGTGCGGTAATCTCGCGCCACGCATCAATATCCTTCTGCGTATATCCAACAACCGTCTGCTTACCGGTTGTACCTGAGGATGCATGGATACGCACAATCTGATCCATCGGTACCGCAAACATCCCATAGGGGTAGTTATCGCGCAGGTCCTGCTTAACGGTAAAAGGCAGTTTAGAAAGGTCATCAACCGATTGGATGTCAGCAGGAGTTACGCCGATTTCATCCATCCTTGCTCTGTAATATGGTACGTTCTCATAGACCTTGCGGATTGTCTGGGACAGTCTGAGCGACTGTAGGCTGCGCAGCTCGTGCAGCGGCGCGGTCTCAATCTCGGGTGTCAAGTAATGTTGGCACATTTGATATTCCCCCCAATGATAATTTATTGAACCGTAACTTTGACGCTCTTGCCAATCTCAAAGGCGTTACGGTTTAATTCGCGGAACCGTTCTGGAACACACTCATCGATAGCATTTAACCACACGGATTTATCAATATTCATATAGTTGGATAGTACACCCATGAGCACTACGTTGACTGCCTTCGCATTGCCTGCCTTGAGCGCAAGGTCCAAGGCGTCCACGTCTGCAATATGTATCCCCTTTGCCTTAATCTTCTGTACAATCTCGTCGGGATAGGTCGCAGTACCGGTAATGACCGGCATGGGGTCGATTCGCTGTGTGTTGACAATGATGGTTGCACCCTCCTTTAGGTAGGGTACATAACGCGCTGCTTCTAACAGCTCAAATGAAATAATCAAATCGGCCTCGCCGAGGTCTACAATGGGCGAATAGACCTTTTCGCCGTACTTAACATAGGTTACTACCGAGCCGCCGCGCTGCGACATACCGTGAACCTCGGAAACCTTTACATCATACCCTTCGGCAAGCAGGACATGTCCTAACAGCTTACTTGCAAGCAGCGAACCCTGTCCGCCTACACCAACAATCATAATACTTTTATTTTCAGTTGCCAAAATCATCGTTCCTTTCCCCAAAATGATCCTTTACAAGGTTGCGTTCATCATCTTAGGTATGTATTGATTCGGTTAAATTACTCCTTTGTTACTGACATCGCGCCAAACGTGCAAAGGCTTGCGCACAATCCACAACCAAAGCACAGGGTGCTGTCGATAGAGGCCTTGCCATCCACCATGCTGATTGACGGACAGCCTATCTTAAAGCAGGCGCGGCAGCTGCGGCATTTATCCCTGTTCACAGTAAGCGGCTTACCGCGGCGGACAGTTTTAAGAAGAGCACAGGGACGACGCGCGATTACTACAGAAGGCTCTTCTACCTCCAGCTCTTCTTTTATGACCGACATTACCTCCTTGACGCGGTAGGGGTCAACTACGCGGACGCGGTTGATGCCCATAGCCTCGCAAAGCTTCTCAATGCTGATTTTGGCCGTCGGGTCACCTTTAATTGTATAACCGGTGGTGGGGTTCTGCTGATGGCCCGTCATACCGGTGATAGAGTTATCCAGGATGAGTACGGTAGAAATACCCTGATTGTATGCTATATCAATCAGTCCCGTCACACCTGAATGCATAAACGTTGAGTCGCCGATTACAGCAACGCTCTGTTTCGTGCTCTCCTTGCCGCGGGCCTTGTTAAAGCCGTGCAGGCCGGAGATGGACGCTCCCATGCAAATGGTGGTATCCAAAGCGTTAAGAGGCGGCGCAGCACCTAAGGTATAGCAGCCGATATCACCGAATACCGTAACGCCCAGCTTGTTAAGTGTATAGAACAGACCTCTGTGCGGGCAGCCCGGGCACATCACGGGCGGGCGAACCGGAACATTCTCGTCAAAGGAAAGGCTCTTTGTCGACACACCTAGTAGTTTTTCACGGATGATCCGCTGCGAGTACTCGCCGATATAGGAGAATATCTCCTTTCCGACAACAGAAAGACCGAGCTTTTTACAGTGGGTTTCGATAAAGTCGTCAAGCTCTTCTACGACATAGAGTTTTTCGACCTTCGCTGCAAACTCGACAATCAGTTTTTCGGGCAGCGGATAGACCATACCGAGCTTTAGGTAGCTGGCCTTATTCCCCAGCGCCTCCTTTGCATACTGGTATGCAACACCTGAAGTAATAATACCTATCGAGGTATCATTGTATTCGATGGTGTTAATCGAAGCGGTTTCCGCATACTCCAAAAGCTTTTGCATCCTCGCTTCCACCACGACATGCTTACCCTTTGCATATGCGGGCATCATTACATACTTAGCAGGGTCTTTTTTATACTCCTTTAAGGCAACAGGCGGTCTTTCACAGGTTTGAACGACACTCTGCGAATGAGATACACGCGTACTCAGGCGCAGGAGCACCGGAGTATCAAACTGCTCGGATAGTTCAAAGGCTAGCTTTGTAAACTCCTTGCACTCGGCAGAATCGCTCGGCTCCAGCATTGGCAGCTTGGCCGCTCTGGCGTAGTGTCTGGAATCCTGCTCATTCTGGGATGAATGCATCCCGGGGTCATCGGCTACACCTACAACAAGACCTGCATTTACGCCGGTATAAGACGCGGTAAACAGCGGGTCGGCAGCGACATTTAAACCAACGTGCTTCATACCGCTAAAGGCGCGTGCTCCGCCAATTGAGGCACCCAAAGCGACCTCTAGTGCTACCTTCTCATTGGGCGCCCACTCGCAGTAAATTTCGTCGTATTTTGCGGCGTACTCGGTAATTTCGGTACTGGGTGTTCCGGGGTAGCTGGATACTACCGTAACGCCGGCCTCATACAGCCCTCTTGCTACCGCCTCGTTTCCTAACATTAGTCCCTTCACTGATGATTTTCCTCCTTAGTATTGCGCAGATCTATTACGCGTTTTGCCTTGCCCTGGAACCGTTCAAGCGATTTCGGCTCGGTTAACGAAACCTTTGCGTCGATGCCCAAAACGGTTTTTAGCTTGGCGTGGATGGTTCTTTGCAGCTTCTCAAGCTCCGAGTATTTTTCAAGCAATGATGTGTCGATTAGTTCAACCTTGACCTCAAGCGTATCCATATAGCCCTCGCGGCGTACAATCAGTTGATAGTGTCCGCCTACCTGCGGGCAGGATACCAGCACGCTTTCAATCTGAGACGGGAATACATTTACACCGCGAATCTTGAGCATATCATCGGTGCGGCCCATAATTTTATCCATACGCACATGGGTACGTCCGCAATCACAGACGTCATAATTAAGGCGCGTGATATCCTTGGTGCGGTAGCGAAGCACCGGAAAGCCCTCTTTGGTTAATGTGGTAATGACAAGCTCGCCAACCTCACCCTGACCTAAAATCTCGCAGGTTTTGCTGTCGATTATCTCGGGGATAAAGTGGTCCTCGGCAACGTGCATACCACAGCGGTATTCACATTCACCCGAAACACCGGGTCCCATGAGCTCGCTCATTCCGTAGTTATCGGTAGCAAACAAGCCCCATGCCTGCTCAATTTTATCGCGCATCTCAGGCGTGCAGCCCTCCGAGCCGAATAGCCCGAGGCGTACCTTAAAGTCCTCTTTCTTAAACCCTATTTCCCGGGCAACCTCCGACATATACAGCGCATAGGAAGGTGTTGAAACGAGTGCAGTAGCGCCGAAATCCTTCATGAGCATCAGGTTCTTTTCGGTGTTGCCGCTTGAGGTTGGCACAATGGTCGCACCTAGACGCTCCAATCCGTAATGAAGTCCCAGAGCGCCGGTAAACAATCCATAACCAAATGCGATGTGAACAATGTCATCCTCGCTGGCTCCGGCTGCTGCACACAAGCGAGCAACTAAGTCACTCCAGTTGTTCAAATCGTTTTTGGTGTATCCGACCACCGTGGGCTTACCGGTCGTGCCCGAGGATGCGTGGATGCGCACAATCTTGTTCATTGGGGTGGCAAACATCCCAAAAGGATAGGTATCTCGGATGTCCTCCTTGGTTGTAAAGGGTATGTACTTTATATCACTCAAGGTCTTGATTTTATCAGGATTAAAGCCTGCCTCATCGAACTTCTTGCGATAAAGCGGTACTGTCTGGTAGCAATGGCTGGCAACCCACTTTAAACGAGTTAGTTGGACTTCCTCCAGCTTTTTTCTGCTCATTGTTTCAATGTCCTTTTGCCAAAACATATTAACCATGTCCTTTCTTGTGGCTTTATGCGCAAGCATTACGGAATAAAACCGATTACAGGATGCGCAGGCGGCTATGAGTATTTAATTGATGCATATTTTTACAGTTACTTAAAGCTTTCCTTATAAACGACACAATACTAAACCGCCCGATAACGGGCAGTTTAGTATTATTCGCAAATATCTATCAAGACTTGAGCGTAAACGCACTATGCGTTTACAGTGTCCTTCTCCTGAAGCGTAAAGCTGCTGTCGTAGAACTGGTCTTTTGCAGTTTGTTCCTTATCAGACATCTTTTTTCCAAACTGGCTGCCTACAAAGCAGGCTACGAACGATACCGCAATCGAAATAACCCCGAATACGGCGGACTTGCCGGAGTTAAAGCCGGACAAGAGCGCAAGCGTGATGCAGGTTGCTGGGCCCGCAATAAGTCCTGCCCATGCACCGACCTTATTTATCCCCTTCCAGTACAAGCTCAATAAGTACGGAGCAAGGAAGGAACCTGCCACACTGCCCCACGAGAATGCCATCAACGTCAGGATGGGAGATTTATACGAGGCAATCAAGTAGGATGCGGCAATGAACAATAGGCAAAGTAGTCTTGTGATAAGAAGCGTTGTCTTCTTACTCATCTTGGGCAAGAAGGTTGCTTGAATAAGGTCTATGGAAAACGCAGAGCAGGATGTGAGCGTAATTCCCGACAAGGTCGAAACCGACGCGGAGAGAACCAAAACAAGCACAACGCCGAGCAGTATGGACGGCAGGGTTTGTACAAGAATATCCGGCACCATTACATCGTAGTTTTTTGCGCCGTTTACAACCGGCACATCGGTAAAGAAAAGTCTCGTTAACGAGCCGATGAAATAAGCGCTGATTGCGATGATTGAACAAAAGACAGTCGAAATTACGGTACCGGCCTTTACGCTCTTTTGATTAGCAATACCGTAATACTTATGTACCATCTGCGGCAGGCCCCAACTGCCAAAGCTTGTGAGAATAACAAGGCTTACCAGACTGATAATCGTCTGCATGGAGGGTGCGCCAAGCCCACTATCTACCATTTTATCATACACGTTAGCAATGCCGTTTGCAATAGAGCCAACCTGTTCGGAGTTTGTCACGAAGAACACCATCGCGAACACGCCGACAATCATGATTATTCCCTGTATTAAATCTGCGCTCAGGGATGCAACATAGCCGCCGACAACCAGATAAACGGCAGCGATTACTGCAATACCCAGCATAGCGAGATGGTAGTCAATATTGAGCAATTTTTCACACAGATAGCTTAGGCCTGAATACACCGATGCAGAGTAAGGCGTCATGAAAATGAAGATAATGATTGCAGCATACACCTTCATGCCCTTGCTGGAAAACCGCTTTTCAAAAAATTGCGGCATTGTCTTAATCTTCAAGCGTCTTGTTACGCTACGAGTACGCTCTGCTAGCACCTTCCAAGCAAAGTATGCGCCAAGCAGGGCGTTGCCTACACCAATTATCACTGCCCACAGGCCGAAGTCCCAACCGGAACGACCGGCGTAGCCGATAAAGATAACAGCAGAAAAATATGTAGTACCATACGCAAACGCACTAACCCAAGGCCCTGCGTTACGGCCACCAACTACAAAGTCAGTCAGGGAGTTTGCCTTTTTTGCGCTGATAATACCTACAATCAGCATAAGCAAGAAGTAAATAGCTACGATAATCCAGATTGCCATAATCTCACCCATGTTCTGCCGCATCGCAGATGGCAAGGTTGTCCATTCATACCCCGCGGCTGTTTATTGGTTTAAAGCGTTGCGCTTTAAAGTAATAGAATGTTTTAATCATACGATAGCGCGGACGTTTCGTCAAGGTTTTTTAAGCCAAAGAAACAGCCGCGCTTTATTGCAGATTTGCTAAAACCACATATCTTCTACAAAGATTTTCAAACCAATCAGTATCAATATGACGCCCCCGAAGATCTCCGCCTTGTCCTCCAGCAGTAGTCCGATACGGGTTCCGAGATTTGCCCCAATCATACAAAGCACAAATGTGATAACAGAGATTACCGATGCGGAATAAAGAATGCTGACATTCATCGCCGCTAGGCTTACACCAACGGCAAGGGCGTCAATGCTGGTTGCAATAGCCTGAATGATGATTTTTTTAGCAGTTAGTTCTTTATTATTCACTTCACAGGAATCGGTTTTGCTTCGGTTTTCGTATATCATCTTTGCACCGATAAATACGAGAACAACCAGAGCAATCCAGTGATCAACCCGTTGAATCACAGAAGCAAAGGCCTGCCCGGCCAACCAACCCAAAAGCGGCATAACTCCCTGTGCAATACCAAAGGCCAAAGCAAACGGCAAAGCCCACCGTATCCCCTTTTTATCGGTACACATACCATTGCTGACCGAGACCGCAAAGGCATCCATCGCAAGGCCAACCGCCATGATTAGGAGTGTTAATAAACTCATTATTTAAACTCATCCTCTCAGAGCCCGACTAATAATCAACATCTTTAAATACTATCAAAAAATGAACCATTTATCAACATCGACCGTCATCAATTTTTGAAATTTACTGATAATGCAGGCGGGGCTTTGACACTTCAACGTATTATTTACAGATTCTTAATTGAATTGACCAATAAAAAACAGTAAAATCAAGATAAATCGCAATAGAATTAACCTAAAGCGCCGAAAAAGGTGATGAATTGTTCGGTTATATCAGACCGCTCAAACCGGAACTGAAAATCAAAGATTACGAAGCCTACCGTTCGGTATACTGTGGGCTGTGCAAATCTCTCGGACGGTTTTTCGGCCCCTTTGCGCGGCTGACACTGAACTATGACTTTACCTTTCTTGCCTTATTAAGCATGGGGCTGTCTGATAAGCCGGTTTGTGCATCCAAGCAGCGCTGTATCATGCACCCGTTTAACAAGCGTCTGTGCTGTCAGAATAATGAGCAGTTGCAGCTGACTGCTTGTGCCGCGATGCTGATGGTTTATTACAAGAACGAGGATAACTATAACGACGGCAATATTTTAGATAAGACCGTATCTCTTTTGCTTCGGCCATTAACAGCATTCGCAAGGCGGCGTGCAAAACGCCTCTATCCAAACCTTGACGAACTGCTATGCGATATGATGAAACGGCAAACGTCCCTTGAACGACAGGGTTTCAGGAACATCGACGATGCTGCTGACCCTACTGCGTCCGCTCTCTCAAGCATATGCACCATGCTCTCAAACAATGAGCGCGAGCAGCGTGTTCTGTCCCGATTTGGCTATCTGCTCGGGCGTTGGGTTTACCTCATTGATGCGCTGGATGACTTAGAAGATGATTACAAGCACAAAAACTACAACCCCTTTCTGGAGTCATCCGACACAGCACCATTATCAGACGATTCATTTGCCGCTATAAAAGAACAGGCTGTTGCTTCTTTACGCCTCACCCTCGGCGAAATGACAAAGGCCTTTCAGCTGCTTACTCTATACCAATATGGTAATATCCTTGAGAACATTGTCTTTCTAGGTCTGCCGGCTGCGCTCGCAAGGGTTTGTGACCGTATTGATAAAAGCCAAGGATGACATTTCATTTTAAATAATAAGATTTTTTCACCTTATCATTTTACTGTGTATGATAAGGGATAATATATAATAGCTTTGCACGCCGAAACACAGCGGCAGATTGGATGAAAATGATGGATCCTTATAAAGTCCTAGGCGTATCCCCCAACGCAACCGACCAACAGGTTAAGGAAGCGTACCGAGAGCTTGCAAAAAAATATCACCCCGATGCCTATGCCGATAACCCCCTTGCTGATCTCGCCTCAGAGAAGATGAAGGAGATAAACGAGGCGTATGACACCATCATGAATATGCGGCGTTTGGGCTATAATCAGGGCAACCGCTATGGCTCTTCAAGCTCCGGGGCATCTCAGTTTGCGGACATACGCCGTCTGATAAATGAAAACCGCACCGTAGAGGCGGAGGAACTACTCGATGGTATTCCCCCGCAATCTCGTGATGCGGAATGGCATTTTTTAAAGGGTAGCATCCAGTACAAAAAAGGATATCTGGACAGCGCATACACGTATTTTTCCACCGCCTGCCGAATGAATCCGACCAACGCGGAATATGCCGCTGCGCTCAATACGCTTAACTACCAGCGCATGGGCGGTACCTATCCCGGGCGAAACGGCGGATACCGCATGGATGCAACGCCAATCGTTGGATGTTCGCCTTGCGATTTATGCTGCGGGCTGATGTACGCAGACTGCTGCTGCGAATGCTTAGGCGGTGATTTGATTGACTGCTGCTAACCGTAGCAAAACAAGCTTTAAGGTCTCCCTTGGCGGCATCATCACCGCTCTTTCGCTAATTTTGCTCGTAGGCACCGGCATCATCCCCATCGCTACCTATGCCCTTCCTGGATTAGCTGGTGCTCTAATTATCTGTATTGTAATCGAGCTTGGTTACAAATGGGCCTTCTCGGTGTTTGCTGCAACCGCTTTGCTATCGCTCTTGCTTACACCCGACCGCGAGGCCGCTTTATTATATCTGTTCTTCTTTGGGCACTATCCGATAATTAAGTCATTGATTGAACACATCAAAAACCGCGTTGTGGAATGGGTGCTCAAGCTGTCTGTATTTAACCTGTGTGTTTTCGGCTGCTATGCACTCATCTTTTATGTATTTCAGATGCAGTATGTCATAGATAGCTTCAAGGAGTTCGGTCAATACGCTCTGCCTATCTTTCTAGTTGCCGGAAACCTGACCTTTGTCCTATATGATTTTGCTCTTTCGAGTATTATATTGTTCTATACCAGGTGGGTACGTGTTAAGCTGTTCCGCCGCTTATAACCTTTTCGCACGGCGTCTTTACTGCCGTGCCTTTTTGCGCAAGGACTCAGATGTCATAAACTCAAAAAGAGGATTGAAGATTGATGAAAAGACACCGTTTTGCCGTGATTGCTTTAGCAGTTATCCTGTGTTTTTCAAATACTAAGTCACTGTTTGCACAGAGCAGTGAAAGCCAAAAGCCGGCTGAGCTGGTCGGTGCTATTACATATCTTGCAGATAACCCCGGCAGATGGACTGCTGTCGCGCTCAATGCGGCGGGTGCCACCGCTCCGGACGAACTTACGCGCGAGTCAAAAAAGACAGCACTTGAAAACAATAAACAAGGGTACACAAAGGTCACCGACCTTGCCTATGACATCCTTTGCACCTCAGCAGGCGGATATGATGCAGCGTCGCTCGGACAACCAAGCCTGATTACCCAGCTTGTAAACTGGGACGATATGCTCATGCAGGGTGCGAGCGGCCCAATCTTTGCACTGCTTGCGCTTGACTGCTGCGGCTACGAAATACCCGATGGAGCGTCATGGAACCGTGATAGCCTGTGCAAGGCCATCCTCTCCTTTCAAACTGTAGACGGCGGCTTTCAACTGGATGAATCAAAAGATGCGGATGTAGACGTCACCGCCTATGCCCTGCTTGCTTTGTCGCGCTACTCGACTGACAGCGAAGTTTCGGACGCCATCGATAACGCCGTCCAATGGCTAATGAGCGTTCAAAACGAAGATGCTACCTTTTCATCCATTGGAACTCCATCCTGTGAGAGCACCGCATCGGTTATTATGGCGCTTATCTCGCTTGGGATACCCGTTTCAGGTGAGCAATTTTCAAAGGACGGTATTTCAATATACGATGCCTTGCTCTCCTTCCGATGCAGTGACGGCAGCTTTTCACATGTTCTAGGCGGAGGGTCAGATTCCATCGCTACCACCCAAGCGATTATGGCAATGGGTGCGGTTTGCTTTGGTAAGTCTCCGTTTGTGCTGGCGGCTGTTACCCCTCCCGCCGATACTGCCGGGATTTCAATAACCTTTGTCCTTATGACGATAGGCGCTGTCCTTCTCATCTACTTTCTCCTAATCCTTGTCCGCAAGATGGGTGACTACGCATTCAAAAAACGGAAAAATACAAGTGGCAAAGAGAGTTTAGGCCCAGATAACGCAGACCAACAGGATATATAGACATTAGCAGCAACCAAGTGTTACGTGCTGCCTTAGAATCTAATCAAAACAGAAAGTCGGCTGTCGAAATATGAAGCGATACCAGGTCATTATCACACTGATTTTATGCATGCTGCTTTTGCTCTGCGGCTGCGCAAATACCGTGCGTCTCAGTGACGGGGCCCCCATGACGGTGTACGTCCGCATTACGGGATATGATAATGAAATCATTCTGCCCGAAACCGAGATAGGCCTGTATGAGAACGAAACCGTGCTGGATGTGTTAGTGCGTGCTGCAAAGGAAAACGACATCCGCCTTGACTATTCGGGAACCGGAATGACCGCTTATGTCAAGGGTATCGCAAATCTATACGAGTTTGATTACGGTCCGCAAAGCGGCTGGGTCTACTATGTTAGCGGCTATGACAGTCTGCCGAGTACTAGCTGCGGTGCCTACACACTATCTGACCAAGATACGGTAGAGTGGGTCTATGTAACCGAACGTGCAGAATAGTGCCTCTCCTTGCATTTTGATTTTTGTGATTGTTCTTCTACCTTTCGCCCATAATAATACGGTAATCATTTGCCGACTTATTGGGGGGAGGGTTTGGTGTGACAAGCGTATATTATATCGCTATGGGCTTTTTGCTGGCCCTTGGCATCGCACTTTACTGCACGGGTCAAACCAAAACTAAAACCCTTGTTTTCCTTTTCATTTCGTTGATAGTACTGGCCGGCATCAGCGCGATTCGTTATGAGGTCGGCGATGATTACTACAACTATATGCACATCTTCATTGAGGTTAGCGACCTATCCCAGTCACAGCACCGGTATGAACCGGGGTTTATTTTACTTATAAAGATTGTGCAACTTTTCACCAACCACTTTCAATGGTTCTATGCCGTTGTTGCATTTTTGACCACGGCGCTTGTTATGCTGTTAATTTATCGGGAGTCCCAACTTCCCTTTTTAAGTGTGGTCTTATATATGACCATGCTTTTCTATTACTGGTCGCTCAGCCTGATTCGGCAGCTACTGGCTGCTGTTATCTGCTCTTTGGCAGTACGATATATCCAAAAGCGTCGGTTCTTGCCTTATCTGCTGCTGGTGTTGATTGCAACATCTATTCACAACTCTGCTCTTATCATGCTCCCCTTTTACCTGCTTGCTCAGATTCCGTTTAACTACAAAACCTTCCTTGCTGTTTTTGCCATATCATTGGTTGGGTTTATCTTTGCCCCTTCTATCCTTGAAATTGTTACTCAGTACGTCTATCAGGGTTATTCGCCCGATTCGCCTTTTGGGCAAGGGTCCTCACTAATCTACGGCGTCTTTCCCTTTATTGCTTTTTTAGTGGTGTGGAGCTTTAAAGGCAGGCTTTTACGCGAGTCTCGGGATAACAACGTCGCCATCAACTTCATGATGTACGCTGCCATTATTTCGCTATTTATAGCAAGGGTTTATATTGTAGAGCGGCTTAGCATCTACTTTTTCCTATATGCTATCGTTCTTATACCCAACATGCTGTGCACCCTTCTGCCAAGCGAGAAAGAGTTGAGCGATTACCGAATTGAACGCGAAAAGCTGCGGCTGCTAAAAGGCACGCAAAAGAATGTCGTTCGAAATAAGCTAAAAGAACAATCCACACGGGTAAAGGATGCGAGGATTTTGTTTGGGTTTGCAGTCGGCTGTACGGTTTTTATCACCCTGCTTTATCATCTGTTTGCCCTTTCGCAGGACTTTTATCATATTAAAGATTATCAAACAATCTTCAATAAGCACGCGACCGAGCGGTTTGCTGCATCCCGCGACCTGTACAGCGAATATCTAATCGAAATTGGTTACCCGACGTAACCGTACCCACCTTGTTTTTTCCCAAAAACACTTGAAAAATAGATACAGTTATTATATAGTAATATTAGCACTCGAACACATCGAGTGCTAATACATTGTTGAGGTGATTCAATGGCAAAGAAACAGTTTAAGGCGGAGTCGAAACGTCTATTGGATCTAATGATCAACTCCATCTACACGCATAAGGAGATCTTCCTGCGTGAACTGATATCCAATGCCAGTGACGCAATAGACAAGCTCTATTTCCGTTCACTCACTGACCCCGGCGTCGGACTTACCCGCGAGGATTTCTGCATTCAGCTGGCAATTGATAAAGATAAACGCCTTCTCACGGTGTCGGATAACGGTTGCGGTATGACCAAGGAGGAACTGGAGAACAACCTTGGTGTCATTGCAAGCAGTGGTTCTCTAAAGTTTAAAAAGGAGCTCGGTGAGAACGAAGATATCAACATCATCGGCCAGTTTGGCGTGGGCTTCTATTCTGCCTTTATGGTAAGCTCCAAGGTTACGGTCGTTACCCGTGCTTATGGCTCTGACCAGGCTTACCGCTGGGAGTCCTCCGGCGCCGACGGCTATACGATAGAGCCCTGCGAGAAGGAAACCGTAGGTACTGATATCTATCTCACCATTAAGGAAAACTCCGGCGAGGAGAACTACGATGAGTTCCTTGAGTCCTACCGTCTCGCCTTCCTTGTAAAGAAGTACTCCGACTACATCCGTTACCCCATCAAGATGGAATTGTCCCGCGAGACACTGAAGGAAGGCACTAAAGACGAGTATGAAACGGTTGTTGAAAATAAGACACTCAACAGCATGGTACCCCTATGGAATAAGAACAAGAAAGAGGTCACTACTGAGGAGTACAACCGCTTCTATAAGGACAAGTTCTACGATTACACCGACCCCCTTCGTGTCATTCACAGCAAAACCGAAGGTGCCGCTACCTACAACGCCCTGCTGTTTATCCCGGGTAAAGCCCCCTTTGATTACTATACCAAGGAATACGAAAAGGGCCTTGAGCTTTACTCCAGCGGCGTTTTAATTATGGAGAAGTGCGCAGACCTACTGCCCGATTACTTCAGCTTTGTAAAGGGACTTGTCGATTCTCAAGACCTGTCGCTGAATATCTCGCGCGAGATGCTGCAGCATGACCGTCAGCTTAAGCTGATTGCAAACAGTCTGGATAAGAAGATCCGCAGTGAGCTTTTAAAGATGCTAAAAGACGAGCGCGAGACCTACGAGAAGTTCTTTAAGAGCTTTGGCATGCAGCTTAAGGTCGGTGCTTATACCGGTTACGGTGCTAACAAGGACCACTTAAAGGATTTACTGCTGTTCTATTCCGCCGTAAACAAGAAGCTCATTACGTTTGAGGAATACAAGAACGCAATGAAGGAAGGTCAGGAGTATATCTACTATGCTGCCGGCTCCAGCATCGATCAGATTTCCCTGATGCCTCAGACAGAGCTTGTGTTGGACAAAGGCTATGATATTCTCTACCTGACCGATGATGTGGATGAGTTTGCGCTGCGTATGATTGAGGAATACGACGGCAAGAAGTTTAAATCCATCTCCGCAGATGACCTAGACCTCACCACCGAGGAAGAAAAAGAGGAGATTAAAAAGCAAACCGAAGAGCACAAAGACCTGTTTGAAGCGATGCGTGATGCACTTGACGGAAAGGTAAAGAGCGTTGTGCTCTCCACACGCCTGAAGTCTCATCCTGTTTGCATCTCAAGCGAAGGCGAGATTTCGCTTGAGATGGAAAAGGTGCTCAACGCAATGCCTACCGAGCAGAAGATAAAAGCCTCGCGTGTACTTGAAATCAACCCATCTCATCCCATTTTTGAGGTGCTTACAAAGCTTCACAAGGATAACAGCGATAAGCTCTCTACCTATACAAAGCTCTTGTATAACCAAGCCCTGCTTATCGAAGGTATGCCGGTAGACGACCCCACCGCGTTTTCTAGCGCAATCTGCGAGCTGATGGTAGACAAGCAGTAATCAGGTTGCTAATTGTAAATCAATCACAAAGAACCCCGCTTGAGTGTTATTCAAGCGGGGTTCTTCTTTATGAGATTTACAATTACGAAGCGAATTACTTGTTGTACATGGTCACGCTGTTATCTTTGAGCACAACGTCATGCGCGCCGCCCTCTACAATACTGGTTGCGGATACAAGGGTGATCTTCGCCTTCTCCTGCAGCTCAGGAATGGTTAGCGCGCCGCAGTTGCACATGGTAGAACGCATTTTACTCAAAGTGAGGCTGACGTTGTCCTTTAAGGAACCGGCGTACGGAACGTAGGAGTCCACGCCTTCTTCAAACGAGAGCTTCTGTGCGCCGCCCATATCGTATCTCTGCCAGTTTCTTGCGCGGGCACTTCCCTCGCCCCAATACTCTTTCATATAGGTGCCGTTTACGTTTACCTTGTTGGTCGGGCTTTCATCAAAGCGGGAGAAATAGCGGCCAAGCATCAGGAAATCTGCACCCATGGCTAGTGCTAAGGTCATATGATAGTCATATACAATACCGCCATCCGAGCAAATGGGGATGTAGATGCCGGTCTTTTCAAAGTACTCATTTCTTGCCTTTGCGACCTCAATAACTGCGGTAGCCTGTCCGCGGCCAATACCCTTCTGCTCACGGGTAATGCAGATAGAACCGCCGCCGATGCCGACCTTAATGAAATCAGCACCCGCTTCGGCGAGGAACAAGAATCCGTCCCTATCCACTACGTTGCCGGCACCCACCTTAACGGTGTCGCCATACTTATCGCGGATATATTTAAGAGTAATCTTCTGCCACTCGGTAAAGCCTTCCGAGGAATCGATGCACAATACATCGGCACCAGCCTCAACCAGTGCGGGTACGCGCTCGGCATAATCGCGTGTGTTAATACCGGCGCCTACAACGTAACGCTTGGAGCTGTCAAGCAGCTCGTACTGGTTCTCCTTGTGGGCAGCATAGTCCTTGCGGAAAACCATGTACAGAAGCCTTCCCTCGTCGTCTACGATGGGCAGGCAGTTGAGCTTGTGGTCCCAGATGATATCGTTTGCTTCCTTGAGGGTGGTGTTCTTTGGCGCGAAAACAAGCGACTCGAGCGGAGTCATGAACTCCTTGACCTTCAGATCGGTTGACATTCTGCTGACACGGTAGTCGCGGCTGGTAACAAGACCCAGCAGCTTTCCGTTTGCCGTGCCATCCTCGGTAACAGCTACGGTGGAGTGTCCTGTCTTTTCCTTGAGCGCAAGAATGTCGGCAAGGGTGGCGTCCGGTGTAATGTTGGAATCACTTACCACAAATCCGGCCTTATATGCCTTTACCCTTGCAACCATGGCAGCCTGGTTTTCGATAGACTGCGAGCAGTAAATAAACGAAATGCCGCCTTCCTTGGCAAGCGCGACTGCCATCCTATCGTCAGATACCGATTGCATAATGGCTGATGTCAGCGGAATGTTCATGGAAAGCGGCGATTCCTCGCCCTTTTTAAACTTAACAAGCGGGGTTTTGAGTGAAACATTAGCTGGGATACATTCTTCGGATGAGTACCCGGGGATTAGAAGATATTCACTGAAGGTACGAGATGGCTCGTCGTAATAGCGCGCCAATTTCAATCGCTCCTTTTCTATAGTTTAATCTCTATATTTTTCTTAGTATACCTCAATTGCCCTATTTACTCAAGAGCAAAAGAATCAAAACGGCACGCATCTTCTAAGGGGTATTTTGTTCATATTGCGCCTGCTCATTCTTGTGTATGGTTTGGGTGATTTAAACAGGGGCTAATAAAATAGTTTGCTTTCGAGTTTTTCTTCCCAAAGCTGCCTAAGCAACTCAATCTCCTCAGTAAACTCTTCATCAGTTTGTGTTTCTTTTTGCGTATACTCTTCAAGGACTTCAAACAAGAACATATCTGCGCCAAGCGTTTTCCAATCCTTTTGCAGCTTAAAGTTCACACATGAGCCGGTCATAACCGAAAAATCAAACCTGTTTTTACTGCCTTTCATGTCTGTGGTGGAACAAAGCAGCATCCTTCCGCTTTGCTTATTGACAATGCGATATACCCCACCCACCTTTGTACGCTCCTTGTATTGTGCAGCCAGCTCTTTCTTTGTTTTCTTGTCCTCCACTTTAGTACCCCATCTCTTTTAAAATTCGTGATAGTGTGCGCAGCCGTTCGCCAATCAGTTCTCCGTCCTGAGAAAGGGCCTGCGCAAACAGCTTAATGTCGTCATCAATCCGTTCATTCTCAACACAAACTTCGAGCTGCATCGCATCACCCTGAAGACCGATTCGGTCAATCATCGGCTTCTGCTCATCATACATCTTGGGATAACGGTATGCCTCCCGAAAATACTCCTGTGCGCGCAAAACAAGGATTGCAAGATCAAGCACACGGTGCAGCGGCAGCTCCTCTGATTGTCTTGACCACTTTTCGCCGGTATGTCTCCATACCTTTGCGGATACCTCAACCTTTCCCCTGTCATTCCATTGGGCCAGTCCCAATGAAAGTCCCTTGGCATCCGATTGATAGGCATAACGGCCGTCGACATTTTCATAGTTTTCGCATACAATAACGGGCTTATGTTTAAGTGTCGTTGGTATTTTCATTTCAACTCACCTTTACTTAATTAGTAATTTAGTAATTTACTAGTTAAGTATATTCTTGTTGATCCATATTGTCAAGTAAAATCAAAAGATAGCAAAAAGGGCCTCTGCACAAAACGCGCAGAAGGCCCTTTTATAAATGGGGGGTAACCACTCCACTATACCCGCTCCATGTCCCTTGTAGCTATAAAGTCTATCCCCAACCCCAGTATGTTTGCCGCGACAACATCGCCTGCCTTCACAGGCGCGTGCATCGTTATGCCATCCAGGATTTTCATAGCATCCGTAATGGACTGTTTTGGAATCTCCGCATTGGTCTTAACAGGTAGGCGGCGATAGCGCGCACCCTCGATGCGCACGGTTGATGTTACAACCCGGGTCGGGTTCGTAAGCTCCTTTTTTCCGTAAACTTCCCCGCGTGGGCAGGCATTTCCTGTAACACAATAATCGTTTTGCTCATCCACCTGCAGACGACAGCCTTTGGGGCATACAATGCACACAAGCTCCTTCATATCGTTCACCAGACCTTCTTACATATTACTCGGGAGATTATCAACAGGTGCGGTTCATGTTGCGCCATGCCCAATGGACACCGTAATCTCATTGCCACCTGCCTTTTCAAGCAAGGGTTTGGGGATGATAAGCCGTTCCATCTCACCCGGGGTCATATGGTCGCGCTTGTATTCAGCCAGAACGTTGCCTTTGCTTGATACTATAATCTTTGCATTTTGATACACTGACCTTGTACGGAAGAACACATCCACAGATTTTTCTATGTTCTGCGGTCTAATCTTCTGCGGCACGGTATAGCTGACCCCTTCCCCGTTGTTAACCGAGATGTACGCCTCATCCTTCATCTGCTTGCCTAAGGCATACAGGGCTGCGGCGCGTCCTGCCTTTTGGCTTTCTCCGGTGACAAAGTCTACAAGGTCATGCACATGAACGACGTTTCCGCCCGCAAAGATGCCGGCTACAGATGTTTCCATGTTCTCGTATACACTAAGGCCGCCTGTTCGGGAATCCAATGCAACACCAGCGGCACGTGACAACTCATTTTCCGGGATTAGCCCTACTGAAAGGAGCACGGTATCGCACTCAAACTCCATCTCGGTTCCCGGAATGGGATTCCTATTTTCATCCACCTTAGAAACCGTAACCCGCTCTACCCTCTTTTCTCCCTTAATATTAGTGATGGTGTGGGAAAGAAAAAGTGGTATATCGTAGTCATCTAGGCATTGCGCGATGTTTCTGGTAAGGCCGCTTGAATAGGGCATAATCTCGACGCAGCCGAGAACCTTTGCTCCCTCAAGCGTCATACGTCGTGCCATAATAAGACCGATGTCACCCGAGCCGAGTATAATCGCCCTTCGCCCGACCATATAACCGTGTATGTTCATATATAGCTGCGCTGTTCCTGCTGTAAACACGCCGGCAGGTCGGTCTCCCGGGATGGCGATTGCCCCACGGGTTCTCTCGCGACACCCCATTGCAAGCACAACAGCCTTCGTGCGTAGCTCCATATAGCCATGTGTACTGTTTACTGCATACACGGTCTTGTCTTTGCCTATTTCCAGCACCATGGTGTCAGTCATGACCTCAACCTTGGTCTGTTTTAGAAGCTCGATAAACCTTCCTGCGTATTCGGGGCCTGTCAGCTCCTGCTTAAAGTAATGGAGCCCAAAGCCATTGTGGATACACTGGTTGAGGATTCCGCCAAGGTCCGGGTTGCGCTCAAGCAGCAGAACACGCTTTGCACCGATCTCTGATGCGGCAATCGCGGCCGCAAGTCCAGCAGGGCCGCCGCCAACTACTATTACGTCATATACCATCGCCTACTCCACCGCCTTTTCAAAGGTAAGTTCCGATAGCCCCGCCTTTGTTTCTCCGTATAAAATGGCAGACCCCGCCCGGTCGAGCGGTACGTCTGTTACTGGGATTTCGCGTTCGCGTGCGATAATCTCCTGTACGCGCGGACCGCAAAAGCCGCCCTGACAACGGCCCATACCGCATGAACAGCGGCGTTTGACGCCGTCAACGGAAACAGGCGGAATGGGAGAGTGCAGTGCTTCTACAATCTCGGCTTCCGTCACTGTCTCACACCGGCACACCACCCTGCCAAACATCGGGTTATTCTTTACAGCCTCGGCACGTTGTTTTGCGTTCATTTCGCGGAAACGCGTAACCTTCCGTTCGGTGATGATATGTTCTTTGGGTTGCATGGTAAGGCCTGCTTCTTTGAGCAGCTCGACCATCTCCCGCGCAAGGGCCGGTGCAGCCGTTAGCCCAGGAGACTTGATACCCGCCATATGGAATAGACCTTTTTGCGTTGGCGACTCTCTGATGATAAAGTCGCTTTCATTTGAATTTGCGCGTACTCCCGCAAAGGTACGGATAGTTTCCCTAAAGTTAATAGACGGCACCGACTTCTGAGCCGTAGCACGGACAAAGGAAAGCCCCTGCGCCGTGGTTGCAACATCATTTGTATCCGCTTCCACAGCATTCGGCCCGACAATCAGATTGCCATGAACGGTAGGCGACACCAGAACGCCCTTGCCTTCCTTACCGGGGCATTGGAATATCACATGGTTAACAAGCGTTCCCTGATTTTTGTCTAGCAAGTAGTATTCACCCTTAGACGGATGGATGGCAAACGAATCATCCCCTGCCAAGCGGGCAACCTTGTCGGCAGATACACCAGCGGCATTTATCACATATCGCGCATGAATAAACCGTTCACCCGCCTCAATGATAAAGCCGTCCTGTGACTTTGTGATATCGCGCACCTCATGAGATAAGGCAAGGTCCGCACCGTTTTGGACCGCGTTTTGTGCTAGAGCGAGTGTTAACTCCCACGGACTTACGACTCCTGCTGTTGGTGCATATAAAGCACCCACCACCTCATCGCTGAGGGCCGGCTCCATACGAAGTGTTTCTTCCTTTGATAGAACCTTTAGCCCCGGCACGCCGTTTTTTACCCCTCGGTTGTAAAGCTTGTAAACCGTCTCCATCTGCTCTTGCGAAAAGGCAATGACCAGTGAGCCGATTTGCTTATAGGGTACATCCAGCTTTGCACAAAGCTCTTTAATGATGCTGTTACCCATCACGTTTGCCCGCGCCATTATTGAGCCTTCCGGCGGGTCGTAGCCCGCGTGTACGATAGCGCTGTTCGCCTTTGTGGTGCCCATTGAAACATCATTTTCTTTTTCCAGTAATATCACACGCAAACGATAACGGGCAAGCTCATACAGCAAGGAACAACCCGTGATTCCCGCCCCGATAATGGCTACATCATACATGCCGCTTCCTCCCCTGATGATGGTAATAAAGCAAATAAAAAAAGCCATTCAATATCCGGCCTGTGTTTTAACACAAGCCCAATATTGCCTGACTCTTAACTCTAAGGCTTATTTATTTGGTTATGATTATGGGATAGCTTTTCTAGAAATATTATACCATAGCAGACCGTTGTTTACAAGCGATTATGTACTGGTATGCCTGCACTCAAAGCTATTTTAAAGCTCCCATATTGTCTGATTGGTAGACGAAACCGCAACGGCACCGGCACTCAGGGCAGCCATCACGTCTTCTTTGTCAAAAACGAGCCCGCCTGCTATAACCGGTGTACTAATACTAAGACAAAGCTTGCGAAGCACCTTGGGCATAACACCGGGCAAAATCTCGATGAAGTCGGGTCTGCTCATCTCAAGCTGCTTTGTGATGTTTTGCAGGGCAATTGAATCGATCAAAAAGAAGCGCTGAATCGCGATAAGGGAAAGCTCCTGCGCACGGCGAATAAGCTGCGGACGGGTGCTGATGATGCCGTCGGCATTGGTGTCACGCTTGATAAAGTCAACCGAAACCTCCTTGGCGGATAGGCCGGTGACCAAATCAATGTGCACGATAGCGGTCTTACCTGCATCTTTAATCTTTTTTACAATCTCCCCGATGTTGCACACTGTGCCATACAACACAAATACCACACGGCTATCGCATTTGGTACATTGCGCTAGACCCTCATCATCCTTGATGGCGGCGATAACGGGACAATCATCAAAATAATTATGCCAGTTGCTTTTCATGCAGCATCCTCCAAGGTTTTATATGGCTTATCTTCCGGTCAGCTTTTCCTAGTCTTCTGGGCTCAAGGCATCTCTAGGCAGTTCTTAATTTGCAAATGGCCATACCACATAGTGTGTTGGGGGCTATAATATTATTATATATCAGCAAAGCGGTTTAATAAAGATTTTCCATATCCAGTCATATAGTATACTTTAGACAAGCAGTGCGGCTTATAGCACCCTGTTGTTGAACTAAAAAAGGAAATATGTTATTGTTTAACCCTAGCCTTTTATAATTTCACAAGTAGTGGTTAGGAGTTATCGGATGGATCATCAAATGAAGCACAAAAAAAGACTACGATACATCATCGTGTATATTGTTACGGTTGTTTTCTCGCTCGCGTTTTTGTACTTTGGCAACCGCCTTACCTCAGATTCTGCCGCTAATGTTTTCTCTTCTGCTTCAACCTTTGTGCCGGAGCGCGCGACAGTCTCAATGTTGCTCGAGCGAAATGAGGAGGAATTTGATCTCGGCGGTACCTCTATTACCAATGTGAAGATGCGCTTCATCGCCCGACTGAATAACGGAGAAGAGGTTATCGCCGTGCAGAGCATTGACGGATACCTCCCCTCCGGACTTAAAGAGGTTGAAGTGGGCGACAAGGTTTTGGTCTCCAAAGATATGGAGGACCCCGCCGCCTATGAATGGATGTTTGTTGAATACCTGCGCACCGATACGCTGATTGTCATCGGCGCCTTGTTTGCCCTGCTGCTTCTCGTTTATGGTGGACTAAAGGGCTTTAACACCCTTCTTTCTCTTGCCTTTACCTGTGCGGCAGTGTTCTTTGTGTTTATCCCCTCAATCCTTGCGGGCTACAACATCTATGTATCCTCCATCATCATCTGCTTGTTTGTCATCGTTATGAGCTTACTGATAATCAACGGCCCTGATACCAAAACGTTAACCGCCATTATTGGTTGCTTTGGCGGCGTGCTCCTGTCCGGATTGATAACCGTGATATCTGACGTATTCTTAAAGCTAAGCGGCTATACCGACGAGGATTCGACCTATCTTGCTGTGCTGGAAACCGCACACCCGATTGACCTAAAAGCAATCATCTTCGGTGCAATCATCATCGGCGCGATGGGTGCAATCATGGACGTTGCTATGTCTGTCGCTTCCTCTCTATACGAGCTCAGCGAGGGTGGCAAGGACCCAACCTTTACATCGCTGCTTCGCTCTGGTTTTGCAATCGGTCGGGATATGATGGGCACCATGTCCAACACCCTTATTCTCGCTTATATCGGAAGCTCCCTTTCGGTGGTCTTGCTCTTAATTGTCTACTCCCCGTCCGTTTTGCACCTCTTAAATCGCGAAATGATTGTTGTGGAGATTCTACAGTCGCTGGTTGGAAGTCTTGGCATTTTGTTCACCATCCCCTTTACATCCCTGCTTTGCGCTACGGTCTACTCACGCAAGCATAAGGAAAAGTCGCTCACAGTCAGTGAACCAACTGAGTGAGATGGATATACAAACACCTTGGTTATTCGAGAAAAGGCGGTAAGGGTATGAACAGGTTTGAATCACGTTCCAAGGTAAGCTATAACCAAAAAGCCGATGACTACAACAACACTGCAGAAGGACGGTTTACCTTTGAGTATAAGAAAAAACTGCTTGAATGCATCCGGGTTTCAAAAGGCAGTAAGGTGCTGGATGTTGCCTGCGGCAACGGTACCTTTCTAAAAATGATAGACAGCGAACATGAGATTAGTGGGTACGGTATTGATATCTCCGATAAGATGATTGCAAACGCAAGGCGGCTTAATCCTAATATGGATTTTTACACCGCTACATGTAATCATATCCCATTCTCAGATGCCTTTTTTGATTTAGTCACAGTGTGCTGTGCGTATCACCATTTTCCGAATGTTGAGGATTTTGCTAAAGAAGCATATCGCCTGTTAAAGCCTGACGCATATCTTTTTGTAGCCGAAATTTATAATCCGTTCCTCATCCGTATGGTTCTTAACCCGTTTGTTCCGTTATCTAAGGACGGCGATGTAAAATTTTATTCACCCAGGGAGATTATCGCTACATTTCAAAGCAACGGGTTTGAAAAGATCTTTTTCCAAAAGGACGGTCAGGTTCAAATCCTCGGATTTCGCAAGTTGCCATCATACTATTGATATGCAAAACAACACCCTGCCATTTACTTGGCAGGGTGTTGTTTTCTACTTTGATTTAGCTTTTTTATCTTCGGGCTCTTCATTCTCTGATTTTTCAGTAAGTTCTTTTTCGCGCTTCAAGCAAATGACCTTCTCGGCAAAGAACTTATTAGAGTTTGCCGATGCCGCCATCTTTAAGGTAAGCTCCAGAAGGGATTGCGGGTTTTTGTCCGCATTAAAGTAATCGTTCTGTGCCGTTTCTACGACCGCTCTTGTGGATTGCTCCTGAACCTCGCAAAAGCGGTCATATACCTCCATGATGGAGGAGGTCTCAAGCTGATACGTAATTAAATCGGTTATGGCTGAGATGGGCAAGGCCTGCTTTAAGAGGCAAATCATCATCAAATACGCAATGTGGGTGCGTGAATATTTCTTTTTTACCGGCTGAGGGATAATGCCGAGCTTCACATAATTGTTGATAATGGACGGCGTAATGAGTTTGCCTACATATCCACCGGGAAAACGTGAAAAGATACGTTCTGTAAAGACAATAACCTGATCCATATACAGGTCAATCTCAGGCAGCTCCGACCAACGCGGAAGATGAAACGTAACGATTTCATTCGTCCAATTCAAGAGCTCCTGTTCAAGCTTATTTTCCAAGCTAAGGCACTCCTTTGGCAGCAGATGTTGTGGTGAACCAAAACGCTACTGTGTATTGGGACAATCTGATATGTCCATTTTATGCATACTATTTTATCATAAAAGCAAAATAAGTTCAATAGTACCCCTAAACGCTTGACATAGTGAACCTTAAGTGTTATTCTAGTTTTAAATACTAGATGATAAGATGTGAACAGGAGGGTATACTTTTTATGCCATTTGAGATTGTTACCGATTCCTCCAGCAACCTAACCGATGAACTGATTGACCGCTACGGGCTGCATATCCTATCGCTCATGTTTCGGGTTAGCGGTAAGGAATATTACAGCTACGAGAAGGGCAAAAAAACCGATTTAAAGCAATTCTATACCATGATGCGCAACAAAGAAGAGATTACCACTACTTTAATCGATATCAATGTATGTTCCCCTATTTTTGAGGACATCTTAAAAAGGGGAAACGATCTTTTGTACATCGGCTTTTCCTCTGCACTTAGCGGCAGCTATCAGGCTGCGGCAATGGTTTTGGATGACTTAAAGAGTGCGTATCCCGACCGAACGATTCTTGCCGTCGACACGCTGGGCGCGTCTATGGGTGAAGGTCTTTTGGTCTATCAGGCAGCTAAGCTGCGCGAAGAGGGCAAGGACATAGGCGAGGTGTACCAGTGGGTGTTGGATAACAGACTTCACCTATGCCACTGGTTTACCGTGGATGACCTGTTCTTCTTAAAGCGTGGCGGACGGGTATCGGGCAGTGCTGCGGTACTTGGAACGATATTGGGTGTTAAGCCGATTATGCACATGGACAACGAAGGCCGATTAAAGCTTGTGGAGAAAACACGCGGCCGCAAGCGCTCGCTTGATATGCTGGTTGACCATATGGAGGAGACCGCAATCGAGCCTCAAAATCAGACCGTATTTATCTCGCATGGCGATTGCATAGAAGATGCCGAGTATGTTGCAAGCGAGATTCGGCGACGTCTTGGCGTAAAAGATATTCTGATAAACTACGTTGACCCTGTTATCGGCGCACATTCGGGTCCCGGAACCGTAGCATTGTTTTTCTTTGGCACCGAGCGCTGATATAGGATAAATCCTTATAGGAGGGGTGAGCAATGAGCATCGCAAAGCAAATACAGATATATGGGGATTCCATTATGAAGGGTATCCTGCTTGACAAGGACAGTAACCGCTATTATCCGCTCAAGCAGGGCGATGTCCAGCAGCTCTACAATAGCCTCGGGTTTGTTGTAAACAACCGCTCCAAGTTTGGCTGTACCATCGAAAAGGGGCAGCAGCTTTTGTCACGAGCAATGGAAAAGGGGCTAAACTGCGACGTTGTGCTGTTTGAGTACGGCGGCAACGACTGCGATTTTGACTGGGAGCGCGTTGCTCAAAACCCGGATGCCCCCCACGAGCCCCACACACCTTTTCAGCGGTTTGAATCAATCTACCGCAATATGCTGACATCCATTCAACGGTGCGGGATTACCCCGGTTGTGATGTCTCTGCCACCCATTGACGGTGAGCGCTACTTTCGCTGGATTACCAGAAATGGCTTAAACGCGCAGAACATCCTGCGGTTTTTGGGCGATGTGCAGATGATTTACCGCTATCAGGAGATGTACTCGCTTGCCGCAACCAAGCTTGCATATGAAACGGGTGCGCTTTACGTCGATGTTCGTTCTGCCTTTTTGGATAAGCGTAATTATAAGGACTCACTCATCTGCGAGGACGGCATTCACCCCAACGAAAACGGGTACCGGTTAATTGCAAACGAGCTTATGAAGTTTACCTCTGAAAACCTAGTCAAACTCAATCCTTCCTGCGCATAATCAAAATAGTTAAAAGGCGGAGTGCAGCACTCCGCCTTTTTCTATGCTTTCACCTCAAAGACCGGCGAGTCATCCCGTATCACTGAGCCACTCGGCAGGCAATACGCCTTGTATTCACGGTCGAAATGATACCCAAGCTTTTCGCTCAAGGCGACGGATGCGAGATTTGCCGCATCCCAGCTTGGATAGATGCCCGCTTCAAGGCAATCAAGTATCAAGGCAGCAGCAAACACCAAGGCAAGTCCCTTGCGCCTAAAGTCCTTATGGGTGTCTATCTCAATCTCAATGCCGCCATCATAGATGGTGTAGGAGGAAGCGCCGCTGACAAGATGATTGTCACACAGGATGCAAAATCCCCTGCCCCGTGTTAGATAATCGCTCGCATCGTTAAAATGACCACATAAGTCGCGGGACCAGTCGTTTGCCATCGCTTGATTATAAAGCTGTTCGTCAAAACGTTGCAGCTGAAAGCCCGCTGAGATGTTATGTATCATGCTGCGCAGCTTATCACGGTCAAAGATATCACCTTCGTGCTTGATGGCATATCTGGTTATGGTGATGGCGTTTGGATGCTTGCACAGCAGCAGTTGGACCCATTTTTCATTTTGTGGGACTACATATAAGTCGCCCTTACCATACCCGCTCGGCGGCAGGTTTTTGATGAGTGTTTGTGCTTCTTTCGCTGTCGGGTCTCCGGCGACATAACAGAAGTTTGCAACTATTAGCATCGCACAGGTTGGAAAGACACTATCATCGGCCATGCTGTACCCATATGTCCCTGCAAGCAGGAGAGGATTAAGGTATCGTGCATATCGGCAAAGAGCGGTGCAATAGAATGCATCTCCCCCGGTAAAATACTGACCATACTGATTCTCCATTTAGGTTGTAATTCCTAATCGTTGCCTGAGTCGGTTGCAACAACACTTCTGTCAGAAGCATCTTCCTACCTGTTTTTTGGGACAAGCCTCTCGTCTGTTGCACTGATAGCAGATCTCGTTATCGAGCGGTTTGTCATCAAAATAATCCTTGAGGTTTTGCAGTGTGGTTTGGGCAATGTTTTGAAGTGCTTCCTGAGTTAGAAACGCCTGATGGGAGGTGACGATAACATTGGGCATAGAAACCAGTCGCGCAAGCACGTCATCCTGAATGATGGTGTTAGAGAAATCCTCAAAGAAGAGGTCAGATTCCTCCTCGTAAACATCCAGACCCGCGCCGCCTACCTTTCCGCTCTTGATGGCCTCAAGCAGGGCCTCGCTGTCTACAAGAGCGCCTCTTGAGGTGTTGATGATGTAAACGCCGTCATGCATCAGGGAGAAGGCATATCTATCGAGTAGGTGGTGGGTATCCTTGGTTAATGGACAGTGCAGTGAGATGACATCGGACTGGGTAAACAACTCCTCAAGCGAAACATACTCAATCCCTTTATCCTTGGCGGGATAAAGGTCATATGCAATCACGCGCATACCAAAGCCCCTGCAGATATCAATAAAGACCTGTCCGATTTTTCCTGTGCCTATTACGCCGACTGTCTTTCCATGTAAATCAAAGCCTGTCAGACCGTTCAGACTAAAGTTATAATCGCGCGTGCGGTTATAAGCCCGGTGGATATGCCTATTAAGCGTGAGCAGCAGCGCCATCGCATGCTCCGCAACCGCATAAGGGGAATAAGCCGGCACGCGCACCACATGAACCCTGCCAAATGCAGACTTGAAGTCCACATTGTTGTAGCCCGCGCTGCGCAGGGCAATGATGTTGATACCTTTTTCACTGAGAAAATCTATCACCTGGGCGTTGATATCGTCGTTGACAAACGCAACAATCGCATCGCTGCCCGATGCCATGGTTGCGGTGTCTTCATTGAGCTTGTTTTCATAATACTTAATCTTAAACCCATATTGGTCTTTTAATTGGTCAAACCAAATCTTGTCGTAGGGCTTTGCATCAAAAAACGCAATCTTTTTCATAGCAATCCTTCCCTTTTCGTTATAACATGGGCTTTAAAAATCTAGATTTATGATAATAGTATACCTTACTTTAACTAAAAACACATTATATTTTACACTTTATCAAGTTGTTTCTAAAGATTGTCTATTTCCATGAGAGATAAAAAGCACTCAAACAATCCCTAGTTGGTCTGTTGGAGTGCTTTGATTTGAGTTTAGCGAAGCAGAGAGTTTAGAACAGGCATCATGTTCTTTGTCCCCTCATAGCCTGCCTGCATGCACTTTATCATATGGGAGAAATCTAGGAACTTGGCGTTTTCAGGCAACTTTGGCTTTAACAATAATCGTTCTCCGGCCGATGAACACTGGCGCAGCCTTCGTCCCATTACAGAGAGTGAATGGGAAGCAAGTTCAAAGATATTCTCGTTCTCCGGCGGCTCATAGGCTTCCGAGATGTCTACCGCCAGAATGTTGGTCTCCCCTGCTGCGGCAAGCAGCGAAACGGGGAGGTTATCGGTCAGGCCCCCGTCCAGCAGGACATACTTACCCGAGCGGCGCGGGCGAAACGCAATCGGCACGGCTGCAGACGCAGAGCAGGCCTGTGCTAGCAACACATCGTCGCGCCAGATGACGTCGGTAACCGCAGGCTTTCCCGCCGCACGGTCGGTGTAGGCAACCGTTCGCGCACTGTTCATATCAACCGCCGGAATGACAATGGGCATCTTAGCATCCCGCATCGTTTTGTCCTTTGTGTAGTGATATATGTACCCATACAACTTCTCGCCCTTCATTAGTCCGGTCAGGGTCACTTCCCTTCCCGTAGCGAGTTGCCAAACGCCTTTTACAATCCCAAGATAGTCAACATCCATCAGCTGCTTGCCGTTATACACAAGATTGTAGACCATGTCCTTGAGCATAAGAGGCTCGATACCTGCAGCATAAAGCCCTGCAACGATTGCACCCGCGCTTGTGCCCGCAATGGAGCGTGGAATAAGCTGTGCTTCATGCAGCGCAAGCAGCACACCGACATGTGCAGCTCCTCGCGTTCCCCCGCCGCCTAACACCAATCCAAACCCCATAGAAAAATACCTCCCGGCATACACATATCAGAATCGTCCATCTATCCTGATACATTGTATGCCGGAAGGTACTGTGGGTTCATAAAACGATTCGTAGCCTTTACCCCTCAATGACAAGGGATAGGGTTTTGGCTATGTTAACGCAGCTGAAAGCCGGAGATAATCGTGTGAAGCGCATCTGATTGAGCGGATAGCTCTTCGCTCGCGGCCGCACTTTCCTGTGCGGTAGCCGAGTTGTTTTGAACTACGGCAGATACCTGCTCAATGCCGGCGGCAATCTGCGCCATTGCAGTTGCCTGCGCGGAGGATGATTCGTCCACTTCAGTCATCTTATGTACCACAAGGTCTGTCTTTTCCTCAACATCACTGAGTCGCCGTGCGGTTTTGCCGACAATCTTGACGCCCTCCTGCACGGCAATACCGGAACGTTCAATCAAATCGGTAGTCTGTTTTGCAGCCTCAGCGGATTTAGATGCCAGATTGCGCACTTCATCTGCTACAACCGCGAACCCCTTACCTGCTGCGCCAGCCCTAGCTGCCTCTACCGCTGCGTTGAGGGCAAGGATATTGGTCTGGAAGGCGATGTCGTTAATAATTTTGATAATCTTACTAATCTCATCCGAGGACTGCGCGATGTTGTCCATCGCCTGCTGGAGGTTTTGCATCTCCAGATTGCTCTTGCGAACTCTGTCACCGGCATTCTGCGCATACTCAGCAGCCTCGCGAACGCTGAGTGCGTTCTCTCGAATCTTCTCGGATACCTCGGTAATCGCGGCACTCAGCTCCTGAATAGAGCTCGCCTGCTGGGTTGCACCCTGAGAGATATTCTGTGCTGCCTGCGCAATATGCATTGCCCCCGCATTCACCTCACTGGCTGAGCTGTTGATGCGCTGCATGAGGTCATTGAGACCGGCTAAAATCGTATTAAGTGCTTCCTGAATCGGTTTGAAATCGCCGATATACTCCTGGGTGATCTCTGATGATATATCTGCTTGCGAGATGCGCACCAGCTGGTCGGAGATGTCCTGTATGTAAAGCTTTAACGTGTCTTGAATAGAGGATAAGGCACGGGATAGCTGTCCGATCTCGTCCTGTGAGGAATGCTGTTCGAAGTCCACCTGGAGGTTTCCTGCGGCAAATTCATTTGCTACTCTTGCCATACTGTTCAAGGGCTTGGAAATGATTCTTTTTACAATAGCAATAAACAGGAAGATTAGCCCGACGGTTATAAATGCAATGCTTGCAAGCACAATCGTCGTAATCAGGCTTTCTCCTTTTTGTATCTCCTTAAGCGGTGTACCTGCAAAGATGATTCCGATAACATCCCCGTCCGGTCCGAGTAAGGGAACATAGATGGTATAATAAGGCTGTTCAAGAATCGTGGCATCTCCATAGTAGGTTTCCTGCTGGTTGAGCACAATATCCGCAATCTTAGCGTTGAGCTTGGTACCAACCTGTCTGACCTCATCAATGGTGATTGTGGTATTTAGGCGCTCATCAGCAAGAAAAAAGGTAAAATCACAGCCAGTCAAAAGCTTTAAATCATCCACCATCTTTTCGTTTTCAAGGTTGTATCCAGTGGAAACCACGCCTACCACCTTGCCCAAGGTGTTTTTTATCGGCACAGCAGAATAAAGGGCAAGTCTGCTCTCGGTGTCTTTTTCAAAATACGTTGCCGTATCTCCTGTAATTGCGGCTGCTATATTGCTCTGGCTCGCTATAGAATCCCCTGTTTTGCTGCTGTGTCCGCGTGCTAGTACAAGGCCGCTAGCATCGGTTACCGTGATAAAATCGACCTCATCTAATGCTTCTTCTTTTATCTTGGCAACCCGCGCAAGGACAGCGGCTGTGTTTTTAGATTCCACAGCTCTTGCGAGCTCAGCATCATTCGCCATTTCTGCAGACAAAGCCAGGGATTTTGATTTCCAAGTATTTGATTGATACTCAAATGCCATCATCGCCGTATTCACTTGGTTTTTCAGCAACGTGCTGATGATGATGTTATTTCCAATAGACATCAAGACTACTGCAATAAGCACAGTTATTGCAATGCTGATTAGTGTCATTACTGCTAATTTTGAGCCAACTGTCTTCATTGTTAACACTCCTTACAAATGAATACGGTGCATCAATTACTTTTTATAGAAAAAAATACTGAGCTTAGATTATTATAATCCAAACTCAGTATAGCTGTCATGTATTTTTAGGAATTTTGTGTTATTTTTTGCTATTTATATTTTATTGAGCTGGCCCGGTGTCGTTCCCCAATACTTTTTATAGATTTTTGAAAAATAGACGAAATCTTTGTAGCCGAGCATGGAGGCAACCTCTTTGGTTTTTAGGTGCTTCTCCATAAAGATATTGCGGGCCTTTTCCATCTTCACTCTGGTCAGGTACTCGGTGATGGCACAGCCTGTTTTGGATTTGAACAGCTCGCTTAGATAGGTTTTGCTGATATACAGCTTTTCAGCAAGACTTTCCAGAGAAAGCTCCTTATCTAAGTTTACCGTTACATAATCAGCAAGGCGCTGGATGGTTGGATTCTCGATGTGTTTTAAGGCAAGATTGCGCATACATCCGCACAGGGTGTCGGTAATCTGAACCACCATCGCTGCCAGCGAGTCAAAATCTTTGTACTCTGCAGCACTCAGCTCAAGTAATTCCTGCTTGGATAGGAATTGATTCAACCAGCTGTTTTGGCTGAATACCTTGCTGATAATCTCGTGGATACTGCGGCTAATGATAAAGGAAACCTTATAAAAGTCATCATCCAGTGCCCTGCGTGTTTGATTGAGCATGGAGATTGCTTCATCACTTGTCTCAGCGTAACCGATTCCAATATGGTTTACAATCTGCGCAATCTGTGCCTTGGGGTAATAGTGACCTACCTTATCAAGTACAATGCGCACAAGGTTGTCAATATGTTCGCGGCTTGACCTTTTATCATCAAGATAGCATTTTACCCGCTGCAGAATGTCTTCGAATCGCGACTCCTCAACCGGCTTTATCACATAATCAAATGCACCGTACGCAAGCCCTTGCCTTGCTGCCTGGGCATCCGCACGGGAGGCAAATAGAATAACCGCATCGGCCATATTTTTCTTTTTGATGTCCTTGAGCAGTGTGATACCGCCCATATCGGAGATACTTACATCACACAATACAAGGCTAACGGGGTTATGTATCAGGAATTCCAGCGCGTCAGGAATTGACTTGGTTCGAAAAGCAATGTTAAAACAGTCAAACTTCTCCCATGCCTCCATCTCAACAATGCTTTCACACTCTTTTTTTGTTTTAAACACCAACAACACATTATACATCTATTTCTTTTTCTCCATTCTGATGTAAACCGACAAAAAAGCCAACCATTTTGCGTAGTCGGCATAAGTAAAAACAGTCAATTTACCTAACATTCTATTGTAGTTTAAAGCAATAAGTGTGATTTGGGATGTCAAATGCTGAGAGTTCGTTCAAGACGAAGTAATCACTTTTTGAGTCCTATTGCAAAATCGTGTTAATAAAATGTCAATTTCAATAATAAAATAATGATTTTTACATTAACATATAAGTATATATTAACAAATCAAAAAAATCAGCGCAATAGCTCGAAGGCCGCTAAGTATAAATTGGGATAATTTACACTAATAAAATCTGATAATTATCTAATGTTTTTCGCTAAAAAAATAAGGCTGTTTGGAATTTTAATTCCTCACAGCCTTAGGTTAGCTTTACTATTATTTATCGATTTGACTTTTGACGAATATATTGGTCGATGGCGGCCGCCGCGTTCTTGCCCGCTCCCATGGCAAGGATAACGGTTGCGGCACCCGTTACCGCGTCGCCGCCCGCATATACACCCTCGCGGGAGGTAAGTCCAGACTCGTCCTGAGTGAGAATACAGCCGTGACGGTTAACCTCAAGCCCTTGCGTTGTGTTGCGGATAAGCGGGTTGGGTGAGGTGCCGATGGACATGATGACGCAATCCACATCCAGCACAAACTCAGAGTCCTTTTTCTCCACCGGTCTGCGTCTGCCGGAGGCATCCGGTTCGCCAAGCTCCATCTCGACACATTTCATGCCCTTTACAAACTTATGCTCATCGCCGAGGATTTCCACAGGGTTAGTAAGCATCTGAAAGATGATGCCCTCCTCCTTGGCGTGCTCAACCTCTTCACGCCGTGCGGGCATCTCCTCTTCTGAACGGCGGTAGACGATGTACACCTTCTTTGCGCCAAGGCGCTTTGCGCTGCGAGCGGCATCCATTGCAACGTTTCCGCCACCCACTACCGCAACGCTCTCAGCGCGCTGAATCGGGGTTTGGCTGCCATCCTTGTACGCCTTCATGAGGTTCACTCGGGTCAAGAACTCGTTTGCGGAGTACACACCTTTGAGGTTTTCCCCCTTGATGCTCATGAAGCGAGGCAGTCCTGCGCCTGTTCCGATAAAGACAGCCTCAAAGCCCATCTCAAACAGCTCATCGATGGACAGCACCTTTCCGATTACCATGTTGGTGCTTATGGTAACACCGATTGCCTTGAGGTTTTCAATCTCCTTTTTTACAATCTCCTTGGGCAGACGGAACTGCGGGATACCATATACAAGTACACCACCGGCCATATGCAGGGCCTCAAACACTGTGACCTCATAGCCCATCTTTGCAAGGTCTCCTGCGCAGGCAAGCCCTGCGGGGCCTGCGCCCACTATTGCAACCTTGTGTCCATTTTTCTCAGGCATACGCGGCTTTTCGGTACTGTGGTTCATGTGATAGTCTGCAACAAAACGCTCAAGGCGTCCGATTGCGACAGGCTCGCCCTTTATTCCGCGCACGCAGCGCGCCTCACACTGTGTCTCCTGCGGGCATACGCGTCCGCACACTGCGGGAAGTGAAGTGGAGCGGTTAAGCACCTCATAAGCGCCCTCGAAATCGCGTTCCTTTATCTTCGAAATAAAACCGGGAATATCAATAGCAACTGGACATCCGCCCACACAGGGACGATGCTTGCAGTTTAAACACCTCTCCGCCTCGTTGACAGCCTGCTCCTCGGTATATCCCAAAGCAACCTCGTCAAAGTTATGGCTGCGCACCTCCGGGTCCTGCACCGGCATCGGATTTTTATTCGGCATCATGTTTGCCATGTTTATTGCTCCCTTTCCCCTGTGATTACTACTTCTTGTCCTCTGTGCGGTATAACCTGCAGGCATCGTCGCGGCTGCGCTCAAAGTCCCGATACATACTGCTGCGCTCTATTGCCTCATCAAAATCAACGAGATGACCGTCAAAGTCGGGGCCATCTACGCAGGCAAACTTGGTCTCGCCGCCTACAGTCAAGCGGCACCCGCCGCACATGCCCGTGCCGTCAATCATAACAGGGTTCATGCTGACTACTGTTTTAATTCCGTACTCGCGGGTGAGCTTTGCGACAAACTTCATCATAACAAGCGGGCCGATGGCGATTACCTCGTCGTACTGCTCGCCTGATTCAATCAGCTCTTTGAGTGCATCGGTCACAAGGCCCTTGGTACCGTATGAACCGTCGTCGGTTTTAACAACCAGCTTGTCGCTCACATCAGTAAACTCTTTTTCAAGGATAACCAAATCCTTATTGCGAAATCCTACAATGGAATGAACAACCGCACCGTTGTTGTGCAGCTTCTTTGCAACCGGGTATGCGATGGCACATCCGACGCCGCCGCCGACCACGGCAACCTTCTTTAAGCCTTCTACATGGGAAGGCGTGCCGAGCGGGCCTACAAAATCCTGCAGGCAGTCGCCCTCGTTAAGGGCATCCAAGGCACGGGTGGTTGCCCCGACAATCTGATAGATGATGGTTATACTGCCCTCCTGCCTGTCAAAATCCGCGATGGTAAGCGGAATGCGCTCGCCATCCTCGTTGACGCGCAGAATGACGAATTGACCCGGCTCCGCCTTCTTTGCTACCAATGGCGCGCTGATCTTCATCAGGCTGACTGTGGGATTGAGCGAAACCTTTTTTATGATCTCATACATAGAATTCCATACCCCTTGTTTGTCCATATGCAATAAAGAGAAGCTGTTTTGCGGCAGCTCCCCTTTTATTTAATGCTCTAATTTACAAAGCGCAGTCATCCGCGCAATACCAGCTGCTGCCTGGCCCTCACGTTTGATTACGATTTCCTCACGAAAGCTTCTAGACTGTACTCATGAGCATAATCATCCTCGCGTGATACTACTTTATTATAGTTTATTTTTCTTAGGCTGTAAATGGTGTGTTTTTCTGATTTAAAGGGTTAATATGCAAAAGTTATCATGAAACAACACTATAGTTCAATCTGTTTTGTTGCGATATGGTCACAGAATGCCGCGTCGTGTTCCACAAAAAGGATGGTCGGCTTGTATTCAAGCAGCAGCTGCTCTATCTGGATTCGGGACAGGATATCTACGTAGTTGAGCGGCTCATCCCAGATATACAGATGGGCCCGCTCGCACAGGCTGGCGGCGATAAGCACCTTCTTCTTTTGCCCCGCACTGAACTGTGAGATATCCTTTTCAAACTGCGCTCTTGAAAAATCCAGCTTGCGCAGGATTGCCTTAAAGAGGCTCTCTTCAATTCCCCTATGGATGGCATAGTCGGTAAGGCTTCCCGACAGATGATCGGTAACCTGGGATACATAGGAGATTTTAAGCCCGCTACCCTTTAGAAATTCGCCGGTGTATGAAAGGGCCTCTCCGCAGATGAGCTTGAGTATACTCGATTTACCTGAGCCGTTCTTGCCGCAGAGGGCGATCCTATCACCTTGTTCGATGGTAAAGCTGACACCCGAGCAGGCTGTTTTATCTCCGTAGAGGATGGCAATATCTTTTAACTCAGCAAGGCGCATGCTGTGGTAGGTAAGCGGCGAAAGCTTTAACTCCTCGATTGCTTCAACGTTCTTAAGAAGTGATGATTTTTCTTCTATGGCGGATTCGCGCCTTGCCTGCAAGGACTTTGCGCGCTTCATCATCTTGGCTGCCTTGTGTCCGATGCGTCCTCTATCCGGTCGCAGGCCCGCAACGGGAGTGTGGTATTTTGTCTTTTCAACCTGTCTTGACCAGTCGGACGCGCGCCTGGCCGCTTCGCTAAGACGGTCTATATCCTTTTTCAGTCTCTCGTTTTCCGCAAGCTCGAAGCTGTCGCGCATCTGCTTATTGGCCCACCAGCTTGAGAAGTCTCCCCTTTGAACCTCGATGTCTGTTTTGTTGATGGACAGGATATGGTCTACACACCGGTCAAGAAAATCCCTGTCGTGCGATACTAAGATAAACCCGCGCTTTTTGGATAGATAGTTGCCGACTACTTCTCTTGCCTTACGGTCAAGGTGGTTGGTTGGCTCGTCGATGAGCAAAAAGCGGTTTTCCTTTAAAAACAGCGTTGCCAGCAAGACCTTGGTCTGTTCGCCCTTGGAGAGGGTTTCAAACGGGCGGTATAATACATCCTCCTCCACCTCAAGCAAGGTTAGTTCCCGCATGAGCTGCCAGTGTACATAGTCAGGGTGTATTTCGGCAACCACATCAAGGGTCATGTTTTGCGCATCGGTAACTTCAAACGGAAAATAATCAAATTCCACAGATGCGGATATGGTACCGCTATACTCATAGCGACCGAGCAAGAGGTTTAAAAAGGTCGTTTTTCCTCTGCCGTTTCTGCCGGTAAAGCCGAGCTTCCAATCTGTATCAATCTGAAAGCTGACGTTTTCAAATATGACATCGCTGCTGCCGTCATAGCTAAAAGTGAGGTTTGCAACGTTAATCAGTGACATATAAATCCCCCTGTATCAAAAATATAAGCTGCAAGAAAGTGCTTCTTGCAGCTCACAGATACAGTTGGGCCATCCCTCAAAATGGTATGGCTATGCTATATAGTATGAGCGAAAAGAGTCAGCAACTTTCTTGCATCGGCATAGCAAAACACAGCAAAAGACACTTTAGCGGTTCAAGCCGCAAAGCGTTTTACCTCAATGGATGTTTTGTATGCTGTATCCTTTGCAAGATTAGTTGCGCACCTTTTCATCTCCAATCTGTTGTAAAATAAACGTTTTAGTAAATTATAGCATATCACAAGAATCAAAATCAATATATCGTTTGGTTTCAAAACGTATTCTTAACTAGCAACATTTATAAATAACATTGTATCATCCGGCCAAGTCTTCTCATCCTGCAAAATTTGATCGGTTTCCTTAATATCTCATTCATAATTTTGCGTTATACTCATGTCACAAGTGTTGATATTATGCCGTTTTTGCTGTTTTTTTCAGTTGATAGCCGTGTGAACAGCCTCCTTAATTTTTGAATCGCTTTAGGGAATAACATGCAAATTTCGGATGTAATTGGCGGACGTAATAGTTGCTAAAAATCAAAATACTGCTATAATGTCAATTGTATGGTTAACGCGTAACCCCGCGTTAATAGCATATCTAAAAGGCTGGAGGATTCCATTTGAAGATTGGACTTGATATCGGCTCCACCACCATAAAATGTGTGGTGACCGATGAGAATGGAACAATTACATATCGCTCCTACGAGCGGCATTTCTCTCAGATAACACAGAAAACTGTTGAACTGCTGCAAACAATACAGAGCATTCTGCCTGCGCACAGCAGCACAAAGGTTGCCATATCCGGTTCGGCTGGTATGGGTCTTGCGGAAAGCTGTTCCATCCCCTTTGTGCAGGAGGTTTATGCCACACGCATTGCTACAAATAGGCTTGCTCCGGGCACAGATGTTATCATCGAACTCGGCGGCGAGGATGCAAAGATTCTGTTCTTGACCGGCGGTATGGAGGTTCGCATGAACGGGTCCTGTGCCGGTGGTACCGGTGCGTTTATCGACCAGATGGCGACCTTGCTCAACATCTCGCTTGAGGAGATGGATGAACTTGCTGCTCGGCATGACAAGCTGTACACCGTTGCATCGCGCTGCGGCGTGTTCGCCAAAAGCGATATCCAGCCCCTGCTCAACCAAGGTGCAAAGAAGACCGATATCTCGGCGAGCATCTTCCACGCCGTGGTCAACCAGACCATAGCCGGACTTGCTCAGGGCCGTCCCATCAAGGGCAATATTCTTTATCTGGGCGGGCCGCTTACCTTTTTATCGCAGCTTCGGGAGAGCTTTGATGAAACCCTAAAAACCAAGGGAACCTGTCCGGAGGATTCCCTTTATTATGTTGCGCTCGGCGCCGCATTCTCCGCGGACGAGGAGGTCGACCTTGCAAAGGCAATTGACCGGCTCCAGCATTATGAGGCTGCCCAGCAGTACGCAACCATGACCCCCTTGTTCCGGTCTACGGAGGAGTATGAGGCCTTCTGTGCCCGTCACAAACAGCATTATGTTGATAGCATTGACCCCGCTGCCTATAGCGGCAAGGCATATCTCGGTATCGATGCGGGTTCCACCACCGTAAAGGCAGTCCTGCTTTCACAGGACGGCAAGCTGCTTGTGACCTCCTATCGCCCCAACAGCGGCAACCCGGTTCCGCTCATCCGCGACTTTTTGCAGAACATATACGAGCAGTATCCCAACATAGAGATTGCAGGCTCAACCGTAACCGGCTATGGCGAGGAGATTATCAAGAACGCCTTCTGCATTGATTACGGGATTGTTGAAACGGTTGCGCACTTTACTGCCGCAAAGAGCTTTATGCCCTCGGTTGAGTTCATCATCGACATTGGCGGTCAGGACATCAAGTGCTTTAAGATTAAAAACGGCGCTATTGACAACATCTTCTTAAATGAGGCCTGCTCATCGGGCTGCGGCTCCTTCTTGCAGACATTTGCCAACGCGCTTGGCTATTCCATTGAGGAATTTGCCCGCCTCGGTCTGTTTGCAGACCATCCTGTTGACCTCGGTTCCCGTTGTACCGTGTTTATGAACTCGTCGGTAAAGCAGGCGCAGAAGGACGGCGCGTCGATTGAAAACATCTCCGCCGGTCTTTCCATCAGCGTAGTTAAGAATGCACTGTATAAGGTCATCCGTGCTGCAAGTGCGGCAGAGCTTGGCCGCCATGTAGTGGTTCAGGGAGGAACCTTCCTAAACGATGCCGTTCTGCGGGCCTTTGAGCAGGAGCTCGGTGTCGAGGTCGTCCGCCCCACCATCGCTGGACTGATGGGCGCATATGGTGCTGCCCTTTATGCAAAGTCACACGCAAAAGGCACATCAAAGAGTACTATTCTTTCTTCCGATGCGCTGAAAAACTTTACCCATCAGGTACGCACGGTAAACTGCGGTTTGTGCGAGAACAACTGCCAACTGACGGTCAACACCTTTGACGGCGGCAGGCGTTTTATCAGCGGAAACCGCTGTGAGCGCCCCATCACAAAGAAAACGGCCGACGACAGCTTAAATATCTATGCCTATAAGCAGAAGCTATTACAGGAATATCGCCCCATTACAGGGACACGCGGACGCATCGGCATCCCCATGGGGCTTAATATGTATGAGCTTTTGCCCTTTTGGCACACCTTCTTTACCACGCTTGGCTTTGAGGTGGTATGCTCGCCCTTCTCCGACCGCGACCTTTACCTGCTCGGGCAGGACACCATCCCGTCTGATACGGTGTGCTTCCCTGCTAAGCTCTTGCATGGGCATGTGCAAACCCTCATCAACGAGGGAATCGATACTATCTTCTACCCTTGCTTAACCTACAACGTGGATGAAGGCTTGGGCGACAACCACTACAACTGCCCCGTGGTTGCATACTACCCCGAGGTTATCTCCGCAAATATGCCCGATGTTGCGAACATTACCTTCATCAAGGATTATGTAGGCATTCACCGCCGCCGCGACTTCCCAAAGAAGATGTACGCGATTTTGTGCAAATATTTTGACGGCATATCTCAGAAAGAGGTATCTCTTGCGGCTAAGAAAGCATATAAAGAGTACGAGCGTTATTTTGAGCGGGTACGTGAGCGCGGCCAGCAGATTGTAGAACAGGCGAGAAACGAAAAGCGCCCGATTATCGTACTTGCGGGACGTCCCTACCACGTCGACCCTGAGATTAACCACGGCATCGACCGCCTGATTGCAGGCTTTGGGGTAGCCATTATCTCGGAGGACTGTGTAAGCTGTGATGTATCGCGGTTTAGGACCACCGTTTTAAATCAGTGGACCTACCATTCCCGCCTGTATGCTGCAGCAAGGTACATTGCAAACCAGCCGGATATGAACCTCGTACAGCTTGTTTCTTTCGGGTGCGGTGTTGATGCTATCACAACCGACGAGGTGCGTGCTATCTTAGAAAAAGAATGCCGCATCTACACCCAGATTAAGATTGACGAGATAACCAACCTCGGTGCTGTGAAGATTCGTCTGCGCAGCCTATTTGCCGCTACCCACGAGCAGTAAGCGGTTATATAAAGGTTTATTGTAGCCCGAGTAGCGGTGCAAATCCCCAGGGCGAAAGGATGACTATGCCTATGGCACAACTCAAACGCGATAAGTCGGGACGTCTTCTCTTTACCAAGGAGATGCGCCGTGAATACACAATCTTAATACCAATGATGGCGCCTATCCATTTTGAGCTTATTAAGAATGTGCTTGCGAACAGCGGGTACCGTGTCCACCTGCTGGACAACACGGGGCCTGAGGTAGTACTGCAGGGTTTAAAGTATGTTCACAATGACACCTGCTACCCCGCCCTGCTTGTCATCGGTCAGATGATTGACGCCCTATCAAGCGGCAAGTACGACCTTGACCGCACGGCGCTGATTATCACCCAGACGGGCGGCGGCTGCCGTGCCTCGAACTACATACACCTTCTGCGCAAGGCGCTTGTCAAGGCGGGATATGAGAACATCCCCGTTATTTCGCTGAACCTTTCTGGCCTTGAAAAGAACAGCGGTTTTAAGCTGACACTGCCGCTTATTCGTAAGATGATTGTTTCGCTCGTTTATGGCGACGCCCTGATGCTTTTGAGCAATCAGGTTCGCCCCTATGAGATCGAAAAAGGCGCAAGCGATGCTTTGGTTTCAAAATGGATTGATACCCTTACATCCCTCTACACACGCGGCAAGGCCCTGAGTGTGAGGGAGATGAAGCAGAATCTTGACCAGATAGCAGCGGATTTCGCCGCCATTCCGATTAAGAAGCGCTCCATTGTAAAGGTGGGCGTTGTGGGCGAAATCTATGTTAAATACTCAAGCCTTGGCAACAATAGTTTAGAGGCATTCTTGGCCCAGCAGGACTGCGAGGTCATGGTGCCCGGCATTATGAGCTTTATGCTTTTCAAGACAGACAACCGCCTGGAGGACATCAAGCTCTACGGCGGAAGTAAGATAAAGTACGCCGTTGTAAAGGCGTTTATGGATTATCTTTTGAGCATGGAGCGCGCGTTGATTGATGCAGTGAAGAAGTTCCCGCAGTTTTTGCCTCCCTCCTCTTATGAACACACCAAGTCGCTCGTAGACGGTGTGATCGGCTACGGCAGCAAGATGGGCGAGGGCTGGCTTTTAACCGCAGAGATGCTTGAGCTTGTAGAGCTTGGGTATGAAAACATCGTTTGCACTCAGCCTTTCGGCTGCCTGCCCAACCACATCTGCGGTAAGGGTATGATACGCAGCATCCGCGCTATTGATGAACGAGCGAACATCGTGCCCATCGATTACGACCCGAGTGCTACCCGCGTCAATCAGGAAAACCGCATAAAGCTGATGCTCTCCGTTGCCCGCGAGCAGCTTGCAAAAAAGGATATCTTCACCCAAAAAGAAGAAGAAAAAACGTTTGCTACTGTTAGCTAAACCTGAATTTCTCATACTCATTCTCATTTGACAAACAATATTCCAACACTTATACTGAACTTAGACGAATAGATAAGGAGAATCGTAATGAGTGCAAATTGTTCAAACGATTGCGCAAGCTGCGGTGAGGAATGTGCCTCCCGAAAGATGGACCCGAAGGATATGCTTGAGCCCGGCCATGCGATGAGCAGCGTAAAGCATGTTATCGGCGTTGTAAGCGGCAAGGGCGGCGTCGGCAAGTCGCTTGTCACCTCTATGCTTGCCGTACTGTTTAATCGCAACGGCTACCGCACCGCCATTCTGGATGCGGATGTAACGGGGCCTTCCATACCGAAGATCTTTGGTCTGCAGACCGGCGTTAAGACCAACGAGTGGGGTATGCTCCCCGCCAAAACTAAGACCGGCATTGAGATTATGTCGGTAAACCTTCTGCTTGAAAACGAGAATTTGCCTGTCGTGTGGCGCGGGCCGGTCATCTCGGGTGCAATCAGGCAGTTCTGGTCGGATGTCATCTGGTCGGATATTGACTTTATGTTTGTGGATATGCCTCCCGGAACCGGTGATGTTCCGCTGACAGTGTTTCAGGCGCTCCCGCTTGATGGAATTGTAATAGTCACCTCCCCGCAGGAGCTTGTTTCTATGATTGTGTCCAAGGCCGTAAACATGGCGAAGATGATGAACATCCCCATCCTCGGCATTGTTGAGAACATGAGCTACTTTGAGTGCCCCGACTGCAAAAAACGCACCAGCATCTTTGGCGAAAGCCATGTGCATGATGTAGCCAAGGAAAACGGCACCCGTGTACTCGGACAACTGCCCATCAACCCCGAGCTTGCCCGCCAGTGCGATAGCGGCTTACTTGAGCTCTTTGTCGGAGACTGGCTGGATAAGGCCGTCGAGGATATTGAAGCGGCTGTTTCAAAGAAGTCCGACAACCAATAACTCGTTATAAATCAAATAAGAGCAATCCTTAACCCAATTGGGCTTTGGATTGCTCTTTTTGATTGCCACAAAGAAAATCCCCGAGAATACCTCTCGGGGATTGTTTATTGCATTTGGTTATTTCACAAACTCACAAGCGCGTATCTTGTCATAGCTCAGTTTGAGATAGTACTCAAAGATATCTCGGCCCAGCTTGATATACTCGCTGTCGTCCTCTTTGCCGCAGAGCTTTGCAAACTCCTCCCCGATTGAGGTTGAGTTCGCAGTCTCCGAGCGGGTGCATAACAGGTACATGGAAAAGGCACCGGAGGTCTGAATCTCGTCATAGAAGGACTTATCGCGCAGCATAATCTGTTCATAATAAAGGTTTTGCGCGGACTGTGCAACAATCTGGTTGGGCAGACCGTTTTCCATGCAGATATCAATGGTAAAGGTAATCAAAAGCCGTATCTGCAAAAGCAGATTATCGTCTGTAACACCATCGGTGAAGATATCGTGGGTAAACACGGTATCTACGAGTGTAACCGCAAGACGTTTTGCACGCTGTATGTTGCCGTTATCGTGTTCGGATTTTACCAGATCGGCAAGCTGTTCCAGTTCCTCCGACGAGCTTTGGTGCTGTGGTTTTTCACCTGCTATTTTGATATCGCTGTCATCTGCTTCTGCCGCATACGCCAAAACCCTATTCTGTTTGCTCTTTTCCATCGCGCAGAATATCAGTCCCGCCGCTGTCAAAAGGCTAAGCAAGCCAAAAAACTCCACCTATTTGCACTCTCCCCCACACAAAGCTACTTGTGAACAGCCACCGCCTGCTCCAGTGCTACTGCGAGCTGGTCCGGACAGGAGGTAGACTTGAACGAGCACTTGATACCCCGAAGTCGCTTTATCGCTTCGGCTGCAGACATCCCCTTTACCAGTGCGGATATTCCCTGCCCATTGCCGTTACATCCGCCTGTAAAACGGACATCCTGTATTACCCCGTCATCGTCAAGGGTAATATCTATCATTGCAGCGCATACGCCGCGGGGCTTGTATGTAATTTGCATGCTGATTCATCCTTATTTGTTATATCATATACGAGGTTGTTAAGTTATATGCGTCAAAATTAAGTATAAAAATGATGCTTTTATTTTACCTTGTAGGTTAAAAGTGCGTCAAGCGCATATTCCGGCGTTGTGCAGGCACCGATTGGAGTGGGGCTTGACCGGTACATCCCATGAAAATCGCTGCCGCCTGTAACAAGCAGGCCGTACTCCTTAGCGGTTTCGGCAATCACCTTGGCGTCCTCTTCCCCAATTTCGGGATGCCACAGCTCCACACCGTCAATCAGGTGGTCCTTTGCCGCCTTTATCATGAAGTCCATGCTGTCATAGGTCGGCGGATGTGCGAGTATCGCAATCCCCTGCGCGTCGTGCACAAGCTGCAGAACATCATAAACGTTCGGGCGCGTAAAATCAGCGTAACAACTGCCGTCTTGCGGCGAAAAGAGTTCGTTAAACAAATCGCCGTAGATCTCCGCACAATAGCCCAAATCCATGAGGGCGTTCATGATGTGGGCCTTGTAGACTATCTTGCTGCCTGAGGTGTAACGCAGCACATGCTCAAGGGTTACGGGGAACAGCCTCATCACCTTTTTGAGCATCTCGCTTCCGGCGATGGTACGCTCCTCCTGAACCCGCACAAACAGGTGCTCGAGGCGCTCCGGAAAGACAGGTTGGTAACAGAGGATGTGAACCTTTCTGCCGGTATCGGGGTCAACGGAGGAAAGCTCACATCCGGGCACAACCTCAATGCCGTAACGCTTACCCAAAACCTTAGCGCGCATTACGCCTGACATTGTATCGTGATCAGTAACGGAAACAAACGACAGCCCTGCCCGCTTTGCGTAGGCAATGACGTCTTCGATTCCCATCGAACCATCCGATATCCTCGTATGGCAGTGTAGATCTCCTAACATATTATTCCCCTCTTTTCCGGCAGTGAGCCGCCAAACTTTCTTACCCTTACCCCCCTGGAGCATACTATCATTGATACGGTGTGCATAACGCTATAGCAGCCTACCGTTTTAGTCGGTTGGATATTGCCACACAATATGCGTGCCGTCAGAATAATGCCTAATCTTAAAATATACACAAATATTATACAACTTAGCATTACCTTTGCGCAAGTTTTTTCTAATCGACTATGCCAGATTTGCCTTTTAATTATATTCTTGTATAATCCCTCAAAGGAAAAAGGATACTATCATGTAAAACTGCCATGGTTTATTTTGTTCAAGAATTTGGGTAGATTTATTTTTGAATTGCGTATATTATATGAGTATATAGGCTCGTACACAATAGTTTATGATATGGAGGAAGATAGTTATGCTAAACTTTACCTACTACAACCCGGCAAAGATCATCTTCGGTAAAGGCACTGAAGCCACGGCCGGCGAAAACTGCGCACAATACGGAAAGAATGTTTTGCTGCACTACGGCGGCGGCTCCATTAAAAAAAGCGGTCTGTACGATACACTGGTTAAATCCTTAAAGGATGCGGGACTGGCGGTAACCGAGCTTGGCGGTGTAAAGCCTAACCCCAGATTGTCGCTGGTGCATGAGGGCATTCGCCTTTGCCGCGAGAACAAGATTGACTTCATCCTCGCGGCCGGCGGCGGCAGCGCCATTGACTCCGCCAAGGCCATTGCCATTGGCGCAAAGTATGACGGCGACGTATGGGACTTCTACGAGGGTAAAGCAGATGCAACAGAAGCCTTGCCCATCGGCGTTGTGCTCACCATTCCCGCAGCGGGCAGCGAAAGCTCCGATTCAAGCGTAATTACCAACGAAGAGACCGGCCGTAAGTACGGCTATAGCTGTGATTGCTTTATCCCCAAGTTTGCAATCATGAACCCCGAGTTTACCTTTACCCTGCCCGATTATCAGACGGCCTGCGGTGCTTCAGATATCCTTGCCCACCTGATGGAGCGTTATTTCACTCAGGTTGAGCATGTTGACTTAACCGATCGCCTGATTGAGGCTACCATGAAAACAATCCTCTACTACACCCCGATGGCCCTCAAGAAGCCGAACGATTATGACATCCGCGCCGAGATTATGTGGGCGGGCACCATTGCACACAACAACCTCCTCAACACCGGACGCATCGGCGACTGGGGTTCTCACGGGATTGAGCATGAGCTGAGCGCTCTGCGCGATGTTGCACATGGTGCGGGCCTTGCGGTTATCTTCCCCGCATGGATGAAGTACTGCTACAAGGATAACCCCGACCGCTTCTTGCAGTTTGCAACCCGCGTCATGGGTGTGGAACTGAGCTTTGACCGCAAGGAAGAGGCCATTTTGCTTGGCATTGAGCGTCTTGAGGCGTTTTACAAATCAATTGGGCTGCCGATTCGCCTGCCCGACCTCGGCTTTGTGGAGGCTGATCTTGCCCCGATGGCGGAGAAATGTGCTATGTCGCGCGGCGGTACCATCGGCAACTTCAAAAAGCTTAATAAGGATGACATCCTTAACATCTACAAGCTGGCAATGTAATTATGTTAACTTCGTTTATATCAGTAACCGCGATATAACAACTGACGGCATCGTGTTTTATGTAAACACGATGCCGCTTTTTATGCTCTTGTGTATTCATTTTACTTTGTTGCAGCGATTACTTCCTCAGCAATTTTGTTGTTAACCACCTTGTCAAACGGCGCCTTTTGCTTGAGTTCTCCCGCTTCGGTCATTACGGTTTGGAGTTTTTCGTAGGCCTCTTCCTTCATCACGGGAACCGTGCTCCACGCCTCAATGCTCTTGTAGCTTTCCGCAGACTTTTCAAGCAGCTTGATGTCGGTATCAGGGAAGGATGCAGCTATTGCGTTTGCAATATCCTTAGGTGAGCTGTTCATGACCCACTGCTGTCCGCGGTAGATTGCGCGCACAAACTTCTTGATGATTTCGGGGTTCTTTTCAATGTAGCTCTTTGGTGCAAAGTAAGCGGTGTACGGAATCTCGCCGCTTTCTTTACCGATGGATGCTAATATGTATCCTTTGCCCTCCAGCTCGAGCATTGATGCCGTCGGCTCAAACGCTGTTACATAATCACCCGTGCCTCCGGTAAATGCGCCGGTCATCATCGCAAACTGTACGCTGTCGTCAAAGACGACATCCTTGCCCGGGATGATGCCGTTTTGCTTAAATACATACTCAAGCGTCATGTAGGGCACACCGCCCTTACGTCCGGGCAGAACTACCTTGCCGATGGTTTTGCCGAAGTCGAAGTTATCATCCGGCTCTCTTCCGATGAAGAAGGAACCGTCGCGCTGGGTAAGCTGAGCAAATACCTCGCAGTAGTCATCCCTGCCCTCGTTGTACACATAGATGGCAGCCTCCGGCCCTGCAAAGCCGATGTCAACAGCACCCGAGAGGACGGCGGTCATTACCTTATCCGCACCTGCACCGTTAGTAAGCTCGATTTCCAATCCTTCATCTTCAAAGTACCCTAGGTTAATTGCCGCATATTGAGGGGCATAAAACACCGAATGGGTTACCTCGCTAACCTTTATCTTTACCTTTTCCTGTGTCTTGCTGCTGCATCCGGTGAATGCTATTACAAACATGAGCACGCACATTGCAGCACAGACAAACCGCAAGAGTTTCTTCATACTGACACTCCTTTCAAAGGTATCGAACGCTTCTATGTAGAGCGGCGCTTGGCCGCGCCGAATACTATTTGGTATGGCTGATTGCGCGTATGACAAAGCGCTCGAGCATCACTACACTTTGATACATAATTGCCGCTACCGCAGCGAGGATGAACACACTTGTCATAACAAGATCCATCTGAAACACCTGACCGCCATAGACAATCAGGTACCCAAGCCCTGCCTTGGACACAAGAAATTCGCCCGATATAACACCAACGAGCGATAGGCCGATGTTGACCTTGAGCGTATTAAATATGGTGCTGAGATTATAGGGCATCACAATCTTGATAAAAATCTGAGCCTTCTTTGCCCCAAATGTCTGTGCCATACGCACGAGCTCTTTATTGGTATGGCGAAACCCGTTGAGCATCTCAAGTACTGTAACAATAAGCGAAATGGCTAGCGCCATCACAATAATGGCGCGCGCACCGGCGCCCGCCCAGATAATGATGACAGGGCCTAGTGCAACCTTCGGCAGACTGTTGAGCACTACCAAAAACGGCTCGCTGACCTTGGCAAGGAACCCTGACCACCACAGGGCTACCGCAATCCCGATGCCGATGATGGTGCCTAAGAGGAAGCCCACAATTGTCTCATAGCAGGTAACCCACATATGGCCTGGTAGGCTGTTGGCCGATGACCCCATAATCGTCTTTACAATTCGCGAAGGCTGGCTTGTGATAAAGCTATCAATCACCCCTACCTGCGCAAGCAGCTCCCAGAGACCGATAAAGAGAATTAGAATCATCGCGCGGCTAAAGGCAATGAGTCGTTTGCGTCTTTTAATGCGTTTTAAGTACGCTTGCCGTTCCGGTGATATGTCCTCTTGTATGTTGTTACGCAATAACATCAAGCTCCCTCCAAATCTGGTTAAAGTACTTGCCGAACTGCTCGTTGTTTCTTCTTTGGAGCGGAGAAGAGCAGGATGGATCAAACTTAATCTCGTGTATTTCCTTAATGACAGCAGGGCGGCGGCTTAAAACTATCAAGCGGTCTGCCATGCTGATGCCCTCCGGTATGTCGTGTGTTACCATCAGGGTAGTTTTCTTTTCGTTTTTCAAGATGCGGTAGACATCATCGGTTACCGAAAGACGGGTTTGGAAGTCTAAGGCGGAGAATGCTTCATCCAGCAGCAGGATGCGCGGGCGCACGGCAAGAGTGCGAATCAGCGAGACGCGCTGACGCATGCCGCCTGAAAGCTGCGAGGGGTAGTTGTTGCGAAACTCATCAAGCCCATAGGTTTTAAGCAGCTCATCCGCGTATGCCTTGGTCTCGTCATTGAGCTTATGCTGAATCTCAAGCCCGAGCAGGACGTTCTTCCAGATGCTGCGCCACTCCAAAAGGTTATCGCGCTGCAGCATATATCCCACCTGCGCAGACACGCCGTCCACGGGCTGGCCGTCAATAAGCACCGTGCCCCGCGTCGCCTTTTCAAGCCCTGCAATCACGGAAAGCAGGGTACTTTTGCCGCATCCGCTGGGCCCGACGATGCTGATGAACTCGCCCTCCCGCGCTGTGAAACTGATATTCTCCAAGGCGGTAACCTCACCGTTTTCCGCCTGATACTTTTGCATTACACCATTTACTGATAATATCTCATTCATTTGGTCACCCCGTTTGCATTACAACCCATTATATTAATCCGTGCGGGGTTATGTTCGGTTTATATGGCAGTCTTCCGGACATTCGCGTTATATGATATAACACAAAAACAGCGGGGACTAAAATCCCCGCTGTTTTTGCAAGTTATTGTATTGAGCTGTTTTAGAAAGTTAGAACGGTGTCGCGCCATCCAGCCAGCCCTGGCTTTTCCAATGGTTTTGATCGCGCTTGCACCAATTGTTATTCTTCATCATGCCCTTCATAAGCATAAAGACAATGCGCGTATAGGTTCTGGGGCGCAGATGATTTGCACGCTGCACACTCTTGACTACCTTTCCCGCCATCTTCCCAATCTCACGGTCAATTTTCTCTTTCTTTTTACTGGCAATTTGATCCCAGCTGGTTGCGGAAATGGCCTTTTTGAAGGAGAAGACCCGGAGTAATCCCCAGTAGTTTAGGCTGTTCGCAAGGGTCTTTGTGGCATGTGAAAGCCCCGCACCTGCAGTAGTCGTGATCGTTACCCCGACCTTTTTAAACATCGCTGGGTTCGGACGATGGGGCATCCACATGTAGCACAGATGATCCAGTAGGGTTTTCATCTGCCCCGATACGTCAAGGGCATATATCGCGGAGTTAAGAACGATGACATCCGCCTCCTGCATGGCAGCAACAATGGGCTGCACCGTTTCGCTGTGGGGACAGGTACCCTCCCCGTTTAAAAAGCAGGACATGCAGCCTTTGCAAAACGGCGGTGCGTCCTGTGCAAGAATAAACTCGCTGACCTCCAATGAGTCATCGGTTTTGGCGCGAACTGCCTCGATGAACTGCTGGGTACAGTGGTATGTACTGCCGCCACGCCTGCAGCCGTGGATTACGGTGACCTTCATTCAAATTCTGTCCTTTCTTTACCAAATACTCGCAAGAGTTATATATGGTAGCCATTATACCAAACTGTCTGATATTGCGGGTGACAAGATCCTCTGTACAAGGTCATTTCAGCTCTTCTCGCTCGGGAGTGCCTGTATTTCCGTTATAGGTGATATAATACTCAACCGATCGGTCGCTATAAGCCACCGTCAAGCGTAGCTGTGGACCGCCTTCGGGGCGGATAGCCTTGATGTGCAACGCGTACCCCGCTTGGGAGACCTTGTCATACAGCACCTTTGACGGAACGAAATTCTCCTTCTTCTCATCAAAGATCATTTCCTCAAGCATAATGCGCGTGCCTTCATGTGACGGAACCAAGAGCAGGGACTCTCCGCTTTGGTCATGCTCATATACTTCAAGGTTAGGGTAGGCGCGCAGGACTTCATCGTCCGGGAAGTTGAGTATAACCGCAAGTGTGCCATCAGCTGCATCCGCCGGACTAGTAAACTGAGCAATGGGTGCTTTGGCTGGGTCAACCTCAACAATCCGGGAGGTTTCGGTGTAGTTTAGAAACTCTTCGTCGTATTCTGCTATGGTCATGGAAAGCGTGGTGCCATCGAGTGTTGCGCGGAGCACCTGCTGTGCTTCCTTGCCTGTTGTGTACAAAAGGCGCAGGTTGGGCGCTTCATCCGGGTTTAGCAGATACACAGCACCGCCCGGGGAGATTGTTCCATACCGGTAGCCGATGACTAACAGGAGGGTGCTGTCCTTCTGCCATTCAAACCATTTGATTGACTGCGTAGTGCCGATATCCTGCTGCGTAAGGACAGTTTGCACAGTCTTGGATGCAAGGTCATAGCGGTATAAGGCACTTTCCTCCTCAAACTCTGCGGGGTAGAAATACATGATGCTTTTGCCGTCGGGAGAAGCATCCGGATCGCTCGGCAGCATGCCGCTCATGCCAAACAGGGCGTCGTACTCCTCCATCGACATGTAGTCAGCGTATTTTGCGTTGCGGTAGACATCAGACTCTTGCCAATCGAGTTCGCTTTGCACATCCGAAGATGCGGGTTCTAAAGAAACTTGCCCAGATGAATCTACGGGTGTAGCTTGTGGCGTGCATGAACACATAATAAGCAGCATCAATCCGGTTAAGAAGGCGACTGTCTTTGGATATCGCATGAAAACCTCTCCTTTTATCACACCCAAATTGACTGCTGTTTGTTGTAATTACTATTGATATCGTTTATAATAATTTACTATATAGAGTCAATTCAAGTCAAATTTACTTTTTGCACTACACAAATAGTGCTAGCCATTTGCCCAATAACTGCAGGAAATATAAAAGAAACGGAGATGTTACTATGCCCATCGTTGATATGCCTCTTAAAGAACTAAAGAAGTACAAAGGAACAAACGAAAAGCCGAAGGACTTTGCCGAATACTGGGCTTATGCTCTTTCAGAGCTTGATAAGCAAAGTCTGGAATATACGCTTGAGCCTGCAAACTTTAAGGCTGAGGGCGTGGAATGCTATCATATGTATTTTACCGGCGTGGGCGGGGCAAGGCTACATGCAAAGTTAGTAAAGCCCGCAAAAACGGATACCCCCTGCCCTGCTGTTTTGATGTTCCACGGCTACCATGTTGACAGCGGCGACTGGCTTGACAAGGTGACCTACGCAAAGTTTGGCTATGTAGTGGCAGCACTTGATACCCGCGGTCAGGGTGGACTTTCTGATGATACGGTGCCGGTAAAAGGCGCCTCGCTGGAAGGGCATATCATCAAGGGCTTGGAAGACCCGGACCCGCACAAGCTGTATTACCGCAACGCGTTCTTGGATACTGCTCATCTTGCTCGCATCGTAATGGGGCTGCCCTATGTAGATGCGAAACGCGTCGGTGCTACCGGTTCCTCGCAGGGTGGAGCTCTTACCCTTGCGTGTGCAAGTCTCGAGCCGCGCATTAAGATTGCCTGTGCCGGCTTCCCCTTCCTGACCGACTACCGCAGAATGTGGGAGTCACTTGATATCGAGCACAGCGCTTATGCTGAGATAAAAAGCTACTTTAGATTCCGTGACCCGCTGCATGAAACGGAGGATGAGGTGTTCCGCAAGCTCGGTTACATCGACCTGCACAACCATGCAAGCCGCATCCAATCTAAAGTCGTGATGCTGACTGCTCTTTCCGATGTAATCTGCCCGCCCTCAACACAGTTTGCCATCTATAATAACCTTGACTGCGAGAAGCAGATGCTTATCTACCCGGATCACGGGCATGAATACCTGCCGAAATCGGGCGATATCATCTTCTCCATCTTTGCAAACGAGCTGTAATCATCATAATAAACCGGCTTATCCCGTGACATGCGGGATAGCCGGTTTTCTTTTGGGAAAAATCGCAAGAGCACCGTGCTCACGCTTCAAGCTGCAATACCTTAACCCTTGCAGATGATGCTTCCCGCTCATTCAAATAACTGATATAAGCCCTTCTGATAGCTGTGTACCAGCAGCCTTCCAACGGCAGAACGGTGCCGTCAAACAGGGTTATCGATGCCTTTTGCAGGGCACTTATCTTGTCCATATTGACATAGCATCCGTCGGCATACTGAGCAAAGCGGTTATCCAGATACGTAAGAATCCCTTCAATCCGATGCGGGATAGGATAAAAGCTATCGTTGGTTACTACATTAACCTGCCTGCCTACGGTTTCGACGTATAGAATTGCGTTAAGCGGTACCGTAACGGTTATACTTTTGGTTTTAACCAGAACATACTTTCCTCTCGTGCACCTCTTTTGCTCCATGGCTTTAGCAATCGGCATTTCAAGCTTTTCAGCGGTAACAGGCTTGCGAATAAACGCGATATGCTCAACCGCATAGATATCCTCACAATAGCCGAGAAAATTTGAAGCAAAGATGATGGCGATATGAGGAAATCGGCTTTTTATGCCTTTTACAAGGTGAATACCGCTGTATTTGCCAAGCAGCACATCGCAGACTAAAGCGTCGGTCTGTTCATTTACTGCGCTTTCCAGTTCTGTTGGGTTGGTCACCGTGCTGATGGTAAGCTCATCTGCGCATGGCAGCGCCGTTAGTTGGCTTACCAGCTCGGTTAGATGCTGCGCGTTGCAGTCACAGCACAGCACATGAAACATACCTGTTCTCACCTGCCTAATACCCGATGTCATTTATCTATGGTGCTTGTGTATTGCGTCAAAATAGTCGAGATGATTTCCGGTTTATTTTTATGACCATGGTTATTATATCACATTTTCTTACTGGTGGCAAAATCAGAATGTATTCTTACCATAATGCAGGCGCAAAAATAGGCGGCAGAGCATGCTCTGCCGCCTAACATATGCCGGTGTAATTTGCACTCGGTAAATTCTTTCATCAATAAATCGGGTGTTAGTTGCTGCTCTTGGGAATATAGGGCACAATCCTGCTTACAAAGCCGGGCATTGTCATGGTCTGCAGGTAGGCGGTACCGGGGCCTTGCAGTACGGTTAAGAACAGGCCTTCTCCGCCGAACAGGACGTTCTTAAATCCCTTAACAGTCTCGACCGAGTAGCCCATTGTCGCCTCAAAGGCCGCAACATTGCCGGTATCTACCTTGAGCCTTTCACCCGGGGCAAGCGTTACCTTGCGCAGGGAGCCGTCAATCTCTAAGAAGGCGAGGCCGTTGCCTCTTAAGCGCTGCATAATAAAGCCCTCGCCGCCGAATAATCCGCTTGCAACACTTCGTGTGACCTCATTGGAGCGGTCGACCTGCGGCTGCGCACACAAAAATGCGCTTTTCTGACATATGTACTCCTTGCCCGGGGCCACCTCAAGGCAGAGAATCTCGCCGGGGAAAGAGGAAGCAATGGTAATCTCCTGATTGGGAGCAGTTGCGGTGTAGGTCGCCATAAACAGCGATTCCCCTGCCAGCATCCTGCCGAGCCCCTTCATGAGGCCACCCTTCATATTGGTTTCCATGGATATTTCGCTTGTCATCCACGACATGCCGCCCGATTCGGTGTAGATACTCTCCCCCTGCCGCAGTCGAATCGTAACAGCAGGAAGGTTGCCACCAAAGATTTCGTAAGTCATTTAACACCCTCATTTCCTAATAGTGGGTCTTTTGCATTGATATTATCTCATAAGTAGTATATATTTTCAAGCCGGATTGAAATATCGGGATGGGCCGCATTAATCCAGGACAATCTCATAGTCGGAGTCATCAACCATTTTTGATTCTTCAAACATAAGGCAGAATCTTACGTTCTCCTCTAAATCATACACATAACGGTCTACTACCCAGCCATCATCAGTAAATTCAACATCCGAAACAGCTATCTTATTGAGGTCTCCCCTATAAAGTCTCGGGCGAAAATATCCTTTTGTATAAAACAACCATTGCATTTTGTGAAGATCCAATATATAGACATATTCATCGTCTTGAAACACTGCCCATCTATCATTTAAAAAAACAGGTTCAAGCATCATATAAAAATAGCCCTCTGACGTAAAAATCGTTTTTGTGGTTTTATTTTTCAAGTCAATTTCTGCTATAATGACATAATATTTATTTTCATTTAGGTTTGGTTGGTCTCTGTACACAATCAAAAGGTTGCCGTTTTCTGACCAACTTACAATACATTTACTGAAATCGCTTAATCTGTTCGTAATAATGGGTTCTGCTTCATATGTCCAAGTTTTTTGGTTTATATCATAAATACAGATATATATTTGATTGCCGTTTCTTAAGGCATATGGAACCAATCCATCTCTTTCTTTCGCCACAGAGTCTGTGTCTACGAAGAATATTTTCTTATTAGTACGGTTTTCTGTATTGTTATATCCTGCAGGTGTATTGATTTCTATTTTCTCTAGGGTAGTAAGATTATAGAAAATGTAGTAATCTTCAAGAATCGTTTGATCGTTTACCCAGTCTATACCGTGTCTAAATGTTTCTTTCTTCGGCACATCTTTTTTGCTATATAGTATCGTTTCTATTCCATCAATACAAGCTACTAAATCAACTTGCGGGAAGGGCGGATATTCATCTTGATAATACCCACTCCAAAAGTAGGGTTTCCCTGTCTTTTCGTCTACTGCACACGTAAATAAGTAATAAGCATAATTCTTGCCGTTTGGACTTACCGTGAATTCAACTATTTGCTGATTGAATTCTAAGCTAGTACGCTTAAGAAAGTCATTATAAATCTGCGCGTCTTTATTTAGCACAAAGTTATCACTTGTCAACATGATTTCCTGTCCGCTAAACTCAGGGATAGTTAGTCTCATTTGCTTTGGGCTTGTACTGCTCGAAGGCTGAAATGATTCCGGTGCTATGGATGAATGTTCAAGAGTACTACCTGATACGACAGTATCCATGGGAAAATCAGATGAGTTATCATTATGCGGTTGTGTCGTCTGCGCACAGGCACAGAGAATTAAGCATGCTGCTAAAAGAAGTAATCCTTTTCTCATAATATCACCCTCATCACAACGTGAGTCGATGCAAAGCTGGCCCCGCGTTGTATGTCCTTTCATGATAGCTTTTCGCGGTCAATTTCAAGCGGCAACCTCGTGTCATAACCTTCCGGCAAATCTTCTTTGATGGTGTACACGCTGTTTCCAAGTAAATCATATATGTAGAATTCTTTTCTGCTGTATCCCTCAATACTCGTATACGTTTTCCCACAAACTAGTAAATCGTTATCATTTAGACTATGAAACCAATAATCGTCGAGAGAAAAAACCCATTCTCTTTTATTGATATCATATACTTGTATTTTATCTAATAATCCATCTGTCCAAACTGCCCATCTAGAATTTAAGGCAAGTGGTCGTCCAGGTACCACGGAATACAAGTAGCTATAATCAAAATACTGGCTTTTAAAAATCGTTTCCAGTTCTTTCGTGTGTATGTTATATCGAGATAGGCAATGCGAATATATATCAAGAATCTCTGAACCAGGCATGAGCTCGCAGTAAGCAAGATACAGATTTTCATTATCGCCCCAATGTATAGTGATTGGCTGCGCAGCATTTGTACTAGCAACTGATAATTCAAGTGCAAGAGATTTTAGCTCTTGCTTATTATTTATGTTGTAAAAGGTAAGGAGACCTTTCGGTTCAATATAGTATTTGCCAGTGTGGGGCATCGTTCGTTATATCGGCGTCTTATATACATTATTAAGTAATTGTTCCATATTGAGTTATCATAGTATATTTATTCCATTATACTGTATTATTTCATTTATGCAAACCCTTCGTTTTGCAATGAATCACAGTTTCTTTTCCATCGATACCCCTGCTTGTCTTTTGCAGTTGCATACTTATAAAAACGCCCCTGCCGCTATCTCGCAGCAGGGGCACTGTATTATCATTTATGGTTGATAAATCCAACCAAAATCGTTATGGTAGATCATCAGCTTGGTCATTCCGCCGTCAATGGTGATGTTCTCTCCGGTGATGAAGCTTGCTTTGTCGGAGCACAGATACAGCACCATTTGGGCAATATCCTCGGGTGTACCGATTCGGCCGGCAGGATGCTGGACGGCATCCGCTTGTGTCACATTAGGGATGTAGTTTTCCTCGTGCTGATAGGCTCCGGTATCAATCCATCCGGGAGAGATGGAGTTTACCCGCGCCTTTCCTGCCAGCGTTATACTCATGGCGTGAGTCAGGGCTGAGATGCCTCCTTTTGCAGCAGTATAGCTTTCGGTATTCGCCTGTGACATAAAGGCCCGGGTGGAGGAGATATTGACAACAGAAGCTCCCTGCGAGAAGTAGGGCATCAGCTGTTGGGTAAGGTAAAACGGGGCCGATACCCCCACACGGAGGACATAGTTGAAATCCTCGTAGCTGCAGTTATTTAGGCCCCCGCGGGATAGACAGGCGTTGTTGACTAGGATATCTACCTTTTGAAACCTTTGGACAACAGCCTTAACAAAAGCATCCAGTGTTTCGTGATTTGCAATGTCACCGGAAAAGAAAAAGACATTATCCCCGTATTTACTGCTTAGCAGCTCGCCTTGGGATGCATCGGTATCAATTACGGCGACCGTTATGCCCTCTTTAATCATATTATCCACAATGCAGCGACCAATGCCGTTGGCACCGCCGGTAACCACTGCGTATCTCTTGCTCATTTACATACACCGCCCTCAATAATTTAGTAGTTTTATAGCTTTGAGAAAACAGTATTCTGACCGGATATAAAAGAAAAAAGCCCTTGATAACCAAGCGCTTTCTAAAAATCGGTCGTTGACCGAGACATATGTGGAGCGGGTTACGAGGCTCGAACTCGCTACCTCCACCTTGGCAAGGTGGCGCTCTACCAGATGAGCTAAACCCGCGTGTTTTGTGCATTGATATTATATCAATTCATGCTTAATTTGTCAAACCAAAACACTGGAATTTTGCCGTAAAAATTTCATGCAGAATATGGCTTGCAGATACTTTTATTTATGCTATCCACCCGCCTTGCTATCGGCGGGTGGACGTTTGTTATAGCTGTCTACCAGATGCGTACCCGCTCCTCCGGGGGCAGATACATTCCGTCGTTTTCACTGATGTTGTATACCTCATAGAACTCGTCGATGTTTTTGAGTATCTGGTTGACGCGGTACTTATCAGGTGAATGGGAGTCGACTTTTAACAGGTAGGAAATATACTCGGGCGTTGATTTAGACCGCCAAGCGCGCGCATAAGCACGGAACAGGGCGTCCAAGTCGCCGCCGCGTTCCTTCACAATCTGCACCACACAGGACACCCCGCCTAAGTCTGCGATGTTTTCGCCAAGAGTAAGCTTTCCGTTTATGTATTCACCCCGGGTGACCTCGATCTCATCAAACTGTTCAACCAACTGTTGGGTTCTATCCTGATAGGCGATAAGGTCGGCCTCAGTCCACCAGTCGGTATAGTTGCCGTTTTCATCAAACCTCGCACCAGTATCATCAAACGCATGGGAAACCTCATGCGCGATAATCGAACCGATACCGCCTAAGTTCTCCTCAAAGGGCGAATCCGCATCATAGAAGGGCGGCTGCAGCATACCCGCCGGAAACACAATCTCGTTGTTAGTTGGGGAATAATATGCGTTTGTGGTGTGGGCGTACATCTGCCACTCTGAACGGTCTACGGGCTTGCCGATCTTTTGGATTGACTCTTCGCATAGCTTGGAATACAGGCTCATAATATTGCCAAAGAGGCTGCCCCCATCGGCGTAGGAACGGATGTCGACATCCGAGTAATCGTGCCATTTATCAGGGTAGCCGATTTTAATCACCATGGTTTCAAGCTTTTTGATGGCCTTTTCCTTGGTCGGCTCGCTCATCCAATCAAGGGCGCGGATGCGCTGCTCGTAGGTGTCGATGATAAGCCGTGCTATCTCTTCTACCTCAGCCTTTGACTCCTCGCCGAACAACTGCTCGGCGTATATGCGGCTGAGCAGTTCCCCCATATAGTTGTTTACGGTGTTATATGCCTGCTCAATATCCAGCATACTGCCGGTAGAGCCGTTGACTGCGTTGTCAAACTCGGTATGTATCGTTTCAAGCTCGCTTGTGAGATAGTTGCTCGACTGTGTGAGCACCATAGCAACCGCATACTGCTTTAGACGCTCAAGGTTACTTTCGGTATACATTTCCCCGACCTTATTTAGATACTGCGGGCAGTAAACGATATAGCTTTGGGCAGCGGAAATGCCTGTATTTTTATAGAAATGCCGTGCGTCGAACGAACCCATCGCAGCAGCAATCTGGTCAAGCGTCATGGGATTGTAGACGTTTGGAATTTCGCTCCATTCTTCGGCGCTCCAAAACGATTCGGTCAATTCGGTTTCAAAATCCAGCACGTTCTGTGCCGCATCAGCCGCGACGTTTTTATACTCAGGCAGTTGCGAAAACAGTTTTTTGAGATACTTGATATAAGCAGTTCGCACCAGAACTGTTTGTGAATCGGTGTCGTGGTAGTACTCCTTTTGCGGGAGCCCTATATAGGCAACCGAGATGTAGAGGACGTTTGTGGTACTGTCATAAAGGTCTGCACTGACATTCCAGGTAACCAGACTGCCGATTCCCGCATTGTCCATCATAATCAGCGCATCGGTAAGCTCAGAAAGGTTTTTAGCCGAGGTGATAGCATTGATAAACGGCATAATCGGGGCAAGCCCATCCTTATCCCTGCTGGTGTAGTCCATGGCACTGTTGTAAAAATCGGCGAGCAGCCGCTGGTCGCTGCCTTTGGGGTACGCCTCAGCCTTATCACCCAGCTCCATGAGGATAGACAAAAGGTCGGTGGTGGTCTGCATCGACACCTCGCTGAAGCTGTTGATGGACGGCACACCACTGCCGATAACCGCATTGTTTATCCATTCTCCGTTGATGGCCTGATAAAAATCGTCGGATAGGTCGGTGCTTACAGTTTCTTTTTCGCCTATACGGTCTGCAAGCTCGTTTATGAGAGCCCCCATAAACTGACCAAAGCACCCGGTCAGCAGAATCGAGAGCGAAACAAGGATTGTGACGCTAATAAGCAGCCGCTTTGTGTATCGTTTTCCCACAATCAATCCCCCTTAGGCAAATGCTATGCCTGTTGTCAGCCAGATATACACAAAAATAGCCGACGCGAACACACAACAAGCGTTGCGGCCCGCGACGGCCACTTACCTATTCTTTGACTTTACAGATACTTCTTAACGCTTTCCGGCAGGTCAGCAAGGTCACAGGACACGGTGAATACCATGTTAATACCGTTCTTTTGATTGAGTTCCTCAAGCTTATCGAAGGTTGCTCCAAGTTCCTCGAGGTTTCTGCCGCCAATCTTTAAGATACCGTCTACAAATACATCGGTGATGTCATAGTTGCTGGCGTAAAGACCTGCAACAAATCCGTAAAATGCATCATAGCCGGAGATGTTATATAAATCAATATCAATCAGGCGGACACTGTGGTCGATGTCATAGGTGAGCTTCATCGCCTTTTCAACACAGACGATATTGCCTTTTGCGGTCTTTGCTGTCTGATTGATCTGTTCAATGAGTGTCTTTGTCTTGCCGGAGCCTTTGTTTCCAACGATAAGTTTTATCATAAGAATACCTCCAAAAATAATTTAGTATTCTGTCACCTGCTGGGTTACCGGCAGATGCGTTAGCCGTAAAGCTGTGACTCAAGATATGACCTTTGATTCTCGTATCCCGGCTTGCCGAGCAGGGCGAACATATTCACCTTATAGCTCTCTACGCCGGGCTGATCAAACGGGTTTACGCCGAGCATATAACCGGAGATGGCGCACGCCTTTTCAAAGAAGTACACCATATAGCCGAACTCATGCTCATTGATTTCAGGAACTTCAAGAATGATGTTGGGCACGCCGCCGCTTGTATGGGCAAGTACCGTTCCCTCAAATGCCTTTTGGTTAACAATGCTCATGTTCTGGTTAGCAAGGAAGTTGAGTCCGTCAAAGTTCTCCTCATCCGACTTTAAGAACAGGTCCTGCTTGGGCTTTTGGATGTTAACCACGGTTTCAAACAGGAGTCTCGCGCCATCCTGAACATATTGGCCGAGTGAATGCAGGTCGGTAGAGAAGGTAACGGATGCAGGGAAAAGGCCCTTGTTGTCCTTACCTTCGCTTTCGCCGAACAGCTGCTTAAACCATTCCGCCATCATGGTAAAGGAGGGGTCGTAGCTAACCAGCAGCTCAACCGCCTTGCCCTTGCGGTAGAGGCAGTTGCGTGCCGCGGCGTAACGGTAGCAATCGTTCTTTTCAAGGTCGCAGATGCTCAACTCATCTTGTGCCTGCTTTGCGCCCGCCATAATTGCATCAATGTCCGCGCCGCTGACTGCAATAGGCAGCAGGCCTACTGCGGTAAGCACCGAGAAGCGGCCGCCCACGTCATCCGGAATGACAAAGGTTTCATAGCCTTCGCGGTTGCACAGGTCCTTGAGTGTGCCTCTGGCGGCATCGGTGGTGCAGAAGATGCGCTCGCGTGCGCCTTCTTTGCCGTATTTCTTCTCAAGCAGTTCGCGGAACACACGAAATGCAAGAGCAGGCTCGGTGGTGGTGCCTGATTTGGATATTACGTTGACTGAAATATCCTTGCCCTCGCAGATGCTAAGCAGCTCGTTGAGGTAGGTGGGGCTAATGTTGTTGCCCGCAAAGTAGATATCAGGCGTATCTTTTTTCAGGTTATTATAAAAAGGTGAGCGTAAAAGTTCAATAGCGGCCCGCGCACCCAGATAAGAACCGCCGATTCCGATAACAATCAGAACCTGCGAGTTTTGCTGGATTCTCGAAGCCGCTCTTTTAATACGCTCAAACTCCACCTCGTTATAATCGGTGGGCAAGGTTACCCAGCCTAAAAAATCATTGCCAAGGCCGGTTTTGTTATGGATTTTCTCATGGGCATCCTTAACCTGCCCCTCTAAAGCGGAGATTTCGTGTTCACCCACAAATCCGCTTAGATATTTGCCGTTAAACTTCATCCCCATTTTGCTGTTACCTCCGACTGCACCCTTATCTTCATCACCTGATTTGCTGGGGTTAAACAAGGGTTGCAGCTTTATCATTCCCCTAAAATGTCTATGGTTCTATATTACCCTATCAAGAAGTTTTTTTCAAGTACGCGCTTGAAATATTACCATATTATTTAAACTTTTCATACTTTCTTCATCCGATAAAACATGCCAATTATTGTATGTAACCTGCTGTGCGCATACAAAATATGGGCACGAAAGTCTTTTGACATCATCTGGCAGTTAATGGTTTGAGGGCTAGGATGTAACCCTTAAGCCAGGTCAAAAGCTTTTGACCGTTAACAGCTAAAAAAGTCGTGCCCGTATCCATCCGAAATCATGTCTATTTTAGCCCGAGCATTGACCTCCAAAGTGCCTTGAAGGCAACCCAGAATGTCAGCTTGCCGACATATTTTGCCGCCGTCAGCGGGTAGGAGCCTATTTCCTTGCCGTTTGAGTACATCACCACACGGCCGAGTGTTTGACCGGCTGCCACGGGCGCTTGAACGTCGCTGACAATCTCCACCTTATATTCGATGCTCTCCTCTTCGCCCTTGCGGATTACTACCTCTTTGGCAGGATGACTTTCCACCTCTACCACAGGCTCGGTGCCTTTTATGACCTTGACCGGTTCAATCGGAGTATCTAAAGGCTTGGGGGTGATGACCTCCCAGTTGGCAAAACCATAGTCAAGCAGGGTGCGGGCGGAGGCAAACCGCTCTTCGCTGGTCTTTTCGCCCATGACTACGGCAATAAGCGAAAGCTTGTTGCGCTCGGCGGATGCGCTTAGGCAGTAGCCGGCCGAGTCGGTCGTACCGGTTTTTAGACCTGTGGCGCCATCATAGAAGCGAACGAGCTTGTTGGTGTTGACAAGCGAGGTCTTGCCGTCGCGCAGGGAGTCCATCCAGACGGTGGTGTAGTCTTTAATCATGGGGTGCAAAAGCAGCTCTCTGGACATGATGGCGATATCGCGCGCTGTGCTAACATGACCTTCTGCATCCAAACCCGATGCGTTCATAAAGACTGTGTTTTCCATGCCGAGCTCCTTTGCCCGCTCGTTCATCATCGCGACAAAGGTGCTCTCATTGCCTGCAACCGCTTCGCCCAAAGCGACAGCTGCATCGTTTGCCGATGCGATGGCGGTTGCCTTAAACAGGTCATTGACTGTCATCTCCTCGCCGACTTCAAGCCAAATCTGCTTGCCGCCCATCTTGCTTGCATTCTCTGAGGTGCTGACCATGTCCTGCAGGCCGAGCTTGCCCTGCTCAATCGCCTCTACCGCAAGCAGGAGGGTCATAATCTTTGTAACCGAAGCGGGTGGCATCACCTCGTCGGCGTTCTTTTCAAACAACACCTCGCCGCTGTTTAACTCTATCAGTATCGCAGACGGCGCGGTAATGGAAACCGGAAGCGCGTCGTTATTTTTAGATTCGGCATTTGCCACAGGGCACAGCATGACCGCCATGCAGGCAATTAGCAGCACGGCAATCGCCCGTACCTGTCGTTTCTTTATTCGCATACCCATACCCACCCTTTACAGCGTATGATTGTCTGTTTTCTATAGTTTATGCGGTAAAGCCCCGCCGTTATGATAAGGATGGGCGAATAAACGACAAAACCGTTTATCCGATTGACATCAAGGCATCAGATGGATAAAAGGTGAAAGTTGACCTTTTGGGCAAGCAAAAAGAGCGAGTTTTTACACTCGCTCTTCTTATAAGTTAAATTTGAGTAATTAGTCTATGATAAACTTAGCGATATCAGCATCAAACTCTGCGCAGTTATCGCAATGTGCCTGAAGCGCAATCGGCTTGGAAAGGTCAAGACTAAAAATACCCATAATGGACTTTGCATCAACAGCATATCTGCCGGAGATGAGGTCCACATCAAAATCATACTTATTTACAACTGCAACGAAGTCCTTGACGTCATTGATGGTGTTCAACATAATATTTGCGGTTTTCATGAAAAACCCTCCCTAATCTGTTATTTGTTAAATAATACTTTAATAATTTGCCTACAATTACACTATATCAGCACCGTTATTTTAAGTCAACTGCTAATTGTAATTCTTCTTACAATTGATTATAATACAAATAAATGAACACTGATTTTTGTGTAATTTAACTTCTATTTTTTTCAAATTTGCATGCTATACCGATACCTATTATTCAATGGGTAGCTGTATCGGACACAGTGTTTCCCGCAAGCCGGACCAATGAATCCGGCTTTTGTGTGTTTTTACCCGGTGCAGTAACCGGTTTCTGATTCAAGCACGCATGCACACAGGGCGATTACTTGAAAGGTGCTGTTGTATTGTAATGAGGGCTTCTTTTTTCACACTCGGCTGTAAGGTCAACCAGTATGAAACACAGATTTTAAAACAGCTCTTTTCCGCCCAGGGCTATGACATCGTGGAGTTTGGCGAACAAGCGGATGTGTGTGTTATCAACACCTGCACCGTGACCGATACAGGTGACCGCAAGAACCGTCAAGCGCTGCGCCGCGCACGCCGGGAGAATCCGGGTGCTGTCATAGCGTTAACCGGATGCATGCCCCAGGCCTTCCCCGAGCAATCTCAAATACTGACCGAGGCGGACGTGATTACAGGCGCCTACAACCGCAAGGGCCTGCTTGACGCCATCCGCACCTTTATGGCAACCGGTGAGCGCGTCATAGATATATCAAAGCACGAGCGCGGCGAGCAGTTCGAGCAGATGCGCGCCGACGCCTTTATGGAGCATACCCGCGCCTTTGTAAAGATTGAGGACGGCTGCGAGCGCTACTGCTCCTACTGCATTATTCCCACCGCACGCGGGCCGGTGCGCTCTAAGCCTTTAGAGGAGTTAAAGGAAGAGATCCGCTCGCTTGCCGAGGCGGGCTATCGTGAGGTGGTGCTCGTTGGCATCAACCTCTCCTGCTATGGCAGCGATATTGGCTTAAGGTTGATTGACGCAGTGAAATGTGCCGCTAGCATACCCGGCATTGAGCGCGTGCGCCTTGGGTCCCTTGAGCCCGAGATGCTGACGCGCGAGGATATCCGCGCCATGAAGGAGCTGCCCTGCTTCTGCCCGCAGTTTCACCTTTCGCTGCAGAGCGGTTGTGATGCCACCCTACGGCGCATGAACCGTCATTACACAACCGCGCAATACATGGATATTGTAAACATGATTCGCGAAGAGTTTGAGAACAGCGCAATTACCACCGACATTATGGTGGGCTTTCCGCAGGAAACGGATGAGGAGTTTGAGCTATCACTCTCTTTCTTTAGCTCCGTCGGCTTTGCCAAGGCGCATGTTTTCGCATACTCTATGCGCGCCGGTACCCGTGCAGCCCAGATAAAGGAGCAGGTACCTCAAAAGGTAAAAACCATGAGAAGCCACCGCATGCTGCAGGCCGCAGACCATGCGAGGGGCGTTTTTTTGCGTACACAGGTCGGGCGCACCGATTCTGTGTTGTTTGAAACCCGAGAGGGCGAGTTTTACTGCGGCTACACTCCAAACTACACGCCGGTTAAGGTTCCCTGCCCGCCGGAGCGTGACTTGCAGGGCCAGATTGTGGCTGTCAAAATCACAGATGTGTGTGACGACGGCTGTGTCGGCGTGCTGATAGAAGATATTAACCCGTAGTCAATTACCATTGGTCCTGGCCAGTGGTTTACATGATAGGTGTTAAGCCTTGATATGTATCTTGTCAACAGATAGAGGCATACGACATCGTGATGTACAAACTGAAAGGAATGGTTGATGAAGATGGCGGTTTTTCGGGTGTATGTGGAGAAGAAGAAGGGATTTGCGGTTGAGGCCGGCGGATTGCTCTCGGATATCCGTGCAACGCTTGGCATCACATCCCTGACCGGTGTTCGGGTGATTAACCGGTACGACGCGCAGAATCTGAGCGAGGAGGATTTTGAGGCGGCAAAGCGCACCATTTTCTCCGAACCGCAGGTGGACAACCTCTACAGCGAACTCCCCGAGCATTCGGGACGGCTGTTTGCGGTTGAGTATCTGCCCGGTCAGTTTGACCAGCGTGCTGATTCCTGCGCCCAGTGTATCTCGCTGATGACGCAGAAGGAGCGGCCCCTTATCCGGTCTGCTAAGGTGTTTATGCTGGAAGGCAGCTTGACTGACGAAGAGTTTAAGCAGATCAAAAGCTATGTAATTAACCCTGTGGAGTCTCGCGAGGCAAGTCTTGAAAAGCCTGAGACCCTTGTAATCAGTCAGCCTGCTCCCAAGGATGTAGAGACACTCACGGGCTTTATCTCCTATGATGAGGCAAAACTGCGCGATTTTTCTCAGTCCATGGGTCTTGCGATGGATTATGACGACATCAAGTTCTGCCAGACCTATTTCCGTGACACCGAACACCGTGACCCCACCGTGACGGAAATCCGCATGATCGATACATATTGGTCGGATCACTGCCGCCACACCACCTTCTTAACCGAGCTTGATAACGTGCAGATCGACAGTCCCGAAATCAAGCAGGCCTATAACGATTACCTGAACATCCGCAATCAGGTATATGTAAACCGCTCAAAGCCCCAGAGCCTGATGGACATTGCCACCATCGGTGCAAAATACCTCAAAAAGCAGGGGCTTCTACCCAACCTCGACGAGTCGGACGAAATCAATGCCTGCTCGATTAAGGTAACCGTAGACGTTAACGGTCAGCCGGAAGAGTGGCTCCTTTTGTTCAAGAACGAAACCCACAACCATCCCACCGAGATTGAGCCCTTCGGCGGTGCTGCCACCTGTCTCGGCGGTGCCATCCGTGACCCGCTTTCGGGCCGCGCTTATGTGTATCAGGCGATGCGCGTGACGGGTGCGGCTGACCCCCTCACCCCCTTCTCGCAGACCCTTGCGGGCAAACTGCCCCAGAAAAAGCTGGTGACAACCGCGGCAAACGGATATTCCTCCTATGGTAATCAGGTTGGTCTTGCCACGGGCTACGTAAAAGAGCTGTACCATCCCGGCTATGTTGCAAAGCGCATGGAGATTGGCGCCGTAGTGGGTGCTGCCAAGGCTGACCATGTTGTGCGCGAATGCCCCGAGCCCGGCGATGTCGTGGTACTGCTGGGCGGACGCACCGGCCGCGACGGCTGCGGCGGTGCAACCGGTTCTTCCAAGTCCCATACCATGGAGTCTCTCGAAAGCTGTGGTGCCGAGGTGCAGAAGGGTAACGCCCCCGAGGAGCGCAAGCTCCAGCGCCTCTTCCGCAATCCTGAGGTGACACGGCTTATCCGCCGCTGCAACGACTTTGGCGCCGGCGGTGTTTCGGTTGCAATCGGCGAGCTTGCGGATGGTCTGCATATCTATCTTGACCGCGTACCCAAGAAGTACGAGGGATTGGACGGCACAGAACTTGCCATCAGCGAATCTCAGGAGCGCATGGCTTGTGTGGTCCGTAAAAAGGACCTTGCCCGCTTTTATGAGCTTGCAGATAGTGAAAACCTTGAGGCAACCTATGTTGCCGATGTTACCGATACAAACCGTCTTGTGATGGAGCTTTACGGCAAACAGATTGTAAGCCTGTCACGTGAATTCTTAAACAGCAACGGCGCGCCTAAGCGCACTGCTGCCCATGTTACTGCCCTTGCTCTTAAAGCACCCACCCTGCCCTCGGGTGATTTTTCCGCCCGCATGGAGGCATTGGTCAGCGATTTGAACATCTGCTCGCAGAAGGGCCTTGTTGACCGCTTTGACTCCACCATCGGCACCGGCACGGTAATCATGCCCTTTGGCGGAAAGACCCAGCGCACCGAGATTCAGGCGATGGCGGCAAAGCTGCCCGTGCAAAACGGTGAAACCGATACCTGCTCGGTGATGGCTTACGGCTTTGACCCCTACCTGTCCGAGCAAAGCCCCTTCCACGGCGCTGTATATGCGGTTGTAAGCTCGATTGCCAAGGTGGTTGCCGCCGGCGGCTCCCGTCACGGCTGCTACCTGACCCTGCAGGAGTATTTCGAGCGCACCAAGGGTGACCCCCTGCGTTGGGGTAAGCCGCTTGCTGCCCTGCTCGGCGCACTCAAGGCTCAGCTTGAGCTTGGTATCGCCGCTATCGGCGGCAAGGACTCGATGTCCGGCACCTTTGAGGATATTGACGTTCCACCTACCCTTGTGTCCTTTGCCATCTCCTGCGCAAAGGCAAGCAAGGTGGTTTCACCCGAGTTTAAGCAGAGCGGCAGCCATGTTGCCCTGATTACCCCCAAGGTGCTTGAAAACGGTCTGCCCGACTTTGATAGCGTAAAAGAGTGCTTCGACACAGTAGAATCGCTGATTGCAAGCGGGCGTGCAAAGTCGGTTTGGGCCCTCTCTTCCGGCGGTATAGCCGAGGGTATCTTTAAAATGAGCCTTGGCAACCGCATCGGCTTTACCTTTACAAAGAAGCTCCCCGACGAGCAGCTATATAGCGGCGGCTACGGCGGATTCCTGGTAGAACTCGATGGCGCGGGCAACGACTTTGATGTTATCGGTGTTACCCACAGCGATTATTATATTGAATACGCAGGCAAGAAGGTTCCCATGACCCGCTTGGAGACCTTGTGGGAGAATAAGCTCGAGAGCGTCTTCCCCTGCACCGTTTCAATTGAGCAAACTCCGGTGCAGGCATACTCCTACAGTGCGATGAGCCGTGTTTCTCCCAAAGAGAAGATTGCAAAGCCGCGTGTTCTTATCCCTGTTTTCCCCGGAACCAACTGCGAGTACGATACTGCGCGTCAGTTTGAGATTGCAGGTGCCGTAGCTGAGTGCTGTGTCATCCGTAACTTAACAGCCCAGGCGATTGCCGAATCGGTTGACCGGATGGAGCAGCTTATCAGAAACAGCCAGATTATCGCCCTGCCCGGCGGCTTCTCAGGCGGTGACGAGCCGGACGGTTCGGCGAAGTTTATCACCTCATTCTTCCGCAACCCGCGCATCACCGAGGCCGTGCGCGACCTTATACACCGCCGAGACGGATTGATGCTCGGTATCTGCAACGGCTTCCAGGCGCTCATTAAACTAGGCCTTGTCCCGTTTGGTGACATTGTGGAGGCAGACGAAGACAGCCCAACGCTAACCTACAATGCCATCGGCCGCCACCAGTCGATGATGGTTCGCACCCGGGTTGCATCGAACCTCTCCCCTTGGCTCATGTACACAAGCGTAGGTGATATCCACACCGTGCCCATCTCGCACGGCGAAGGACGATTTATCATCTCGGATGAGCTCATAACCCGCCTTGAGCACAACGGCCAGATTGCCACCCAGTATGTTGATTTTGACGGCAATCCGACGATGGATGTCCGCTTTAACCCCAACAGCTCCTACTACGCGGTGGAGGGCATCACCTCCCCCGATGGGCGTATATTCGGCAAGATGGCGCACAGCGAGCGCGTTGGCAAGGATATCTGTAAAAACGTTGAGGGCGAAAAGAACCAAAAGCTGTTCTCGGCTGCGGTTGACTACTTTGCTCTTTAATCAGTAATTCAATACAGCAAGGAGCCGTTGTATAATGCAACGGCTCCTTTATTTGTCACATATTAAGCTATTAAACAGGCTTAAGACCCATCGCGTACCCGCCTGTGCCAACACCTTGAACTGCATAGGTGTTGGTGCCGACCCGCTTTATTCGCATCTCCCTGTATGCTCCTGTGATACTGCCTTTCCCGTCATAGGTTCCGTTAGCTGCAGCATAGATAGATGAACCCTCATCAGTCAGCGAAACGGTGTAGTCATACTCAATCCAGACAGCAAACTCTTCTATATCCCCCGCAAGCAACTTTATATTGTTGATTTCATAGGAAAGCACCTGAGTACCATCTTCAGCCTTGTTGTGCATCTGGTTATTCATGTAGGCTTCAAAGCATAGCCGTCCAATTTCTTCGGGGGAAGTTTTGTCTGTAGTCAGCTTGAAATAATCGGGATAAACCTCCTGTTTAATTTTATCAAGATTATAGTTCTGCTTGTTACTTTTGATTGCCTGAATAAAGGTATCATAGTCAATAGAGAACGCCTTAAGGAAATCGTAGATATTAACCTCGCATCTCTGGAAGTTCAGGCTGTCCTGCGCAGCACTGCTCATCCACTGCAGATAATCATACTCCCCGACATACGCAATCAGCTTTGTGTCTATGAGATGCTCCCAGTTTTGGTGGTGGCAAAAGCGAGTATAACCACTGCTGCCGTTTTTGCCAATGTAGAGCGGCAGATATGCCCCCTTATGCTCTGTGGCGTACAGGATTATCTCGTTATCCGTATCTTCATACCGCTCGAATTCATATGTTACTGTTTCCTCATTGCAAGCGACAGTAATTATCCGCTTGCTATCCTCCCGTCTATTCAAAAGATAGACGTAATCAAAATCATACCTTTCACTGTGCCTGAGCACAACAAGCTCGGTACTAGCATTCCATTCGGATTGCAGAAAATCAATCGCCAAATCCTGATTGAAAGTTTTGTCTTTTTGCTCAAGCACATAGCCATTGGTGTTTGCAAAAACCTTGAGATTCCCGAGCAGCCTGTTCTCTGTGAACTGCGATAAGATTTCCTCCGCGCGCAGCACGGCACTTTCTAAAGAAGTATGTTCCTGTACGGCACTGGAAGAGATAACTATGTCACTTGATATATCGCTTTGTATATCGCTTGCCAGCGGCTCATTAGTGCTTTGCATAGTGTTTGAACACCCAAACAGTATTATCGCTGCCAAAAGAATTGCGACAGCACAATAATGTCTGCTCAAGTCCATACCTCCCCCTCCCCATTTACCCTAGGATGATACTATATAATTCTCCACTACTTGATAAGTGCTATAATTTCCCAATACTAATGCAAATAAAGAGAGGACAAACGTCCTCTCTTGATAAATCTTATTGATAACGATAGGTAGACGGATTAAAGAAGCCGTCCTGCAGGATGTCGATATACTCGAAGGCGCGTCCGGTTCCGATTGCCACGCAGTTGGTAGGCTCATCCGCTACGCGGGCCTTCATACGAAGCTGAGCGGTAATGTACTGCGAAAGTCCCTTTAGCAGAGAACCGCCGCCCGTGAGCACAAGGCCGGTTTCCGAAATGTCCGCCACAAGCTCGGGTGGGGTGCGCTCAATAACCGACTGAATCGCCTGAACGATGATGGAAATCGGCTCGTCCAGTGCCTCTTTGGTCTCGACAGCCGAGATGGTAATCTTCTGCGGCAAACCTGTAATCAGGTTGCGGCCCTTGATTTCCATAGTGTCATTCGGATTGGGCTCCCACACGCAGGCAATCTCCTGCTTTAAGCGCTCGGCGGTCTTTTCACCGATAAGAACGCTGTACTTGTTGCGGATGTATTTAATCAGCGCCGCGTCAAACTTGTTGCCGGCAATCTTGAGGGACGATTTGCACACGATGCCGTTAAGAGAGATGACCGCGATATCGGTTGTTCCACCGCCGATGTCAAGAATCATGCAGCCGTTGGGACGGGAGATATCAATACCCGCGCCGATTGCAGCAGCTACCGGCTCTTCAATCAGATATACCTTGCGTGCGCCGGCTGTGATAGCCGCTTCAATAACGGCGCGCGACTCAACATCGGTAATACCGGATGGCACACAGAAGGCCACACGGGGTTTGAAAATCATGTTGCCGCAAGCACGCTTTAAGAAGTGCTTTATCATCTGCTCGGTAAGAACATAGTCGGAGATAACGCCGTCCTGCAACGGGCGTACCGCACGAATGTTATCCGGCGTTCTGCCCAGCAGCTTAAAGGCCTCCTCGCCTACGCTTACAATCTTACCGGTCAGTGTTTCCACCGCTACGATAGATGGTTCGCACAGCACGACACCCTTTCCAACAATGTACACGATTACGGTAGCTGTGCCGAGGTCAATACCAATATCTCTTTTGCCCATAAGTAATCTTTCCTTTCTGCCCTTACGTGCAGCGCACGATGAAACACGGTGTACCCGTGAATAAAATGTCAAGTGGAAGTGTCGCGTTCCATAATCAGCTATGGCTTTAATTATACAAACAAACCTGTACTATTTCAAGCATTTATCGGTTTAGTCACACAAAAAACGACGCAATACACCTCTTTGGCTCCCCCTGCCAGCAAAACGCGCGTACATTCGCGCAGAGTAGCACCTGTTGTCGAGATGTCATCCACCAAAAGGACGGTCTTGCCCTTAACGGTTGTTTTCCTAGACAGGCTGTAGATTCCCGTGACATTGGCAGCGCGGTCATCACGGTTTTGCAGGTGCTGGGTTGCGTTTTCTCTCTCCTGAATAAGAACATCCCTGTAATAGGGGAGCTTAAGGCGTTTAGCCAGCGGGCACGCAAGCATCTCAGCCTGATTATACCCCCGCTCGCGCCGTTTTAATCGGTGCATGGGCACTGCCGTGACCATGTCAAAGGATACATTATGAAACCGCGTCTTGACCTGCCTTGCCATGTAGGCGCTCTGAATACGCCCTATGTAGGGTATGTCTCCGTACTTAAGCAGCCACACCCCGTTCTTGGGCAATCCCTCATAGTAAAACGAGGCAAGGCGCCGTTTGTATTCAGGTGCTTGTTCAGTGCAGTCGCAAAACCCTTTTTCCATGCCGCACACACAACAGGTTATCCCCGATATGAGGGTTACCGAACGGCTGCAGCGCGGGCAGACCGCGCGGTCATACGCGGTGATTTCGCCGCAGAAGCAGCATACGCTTGGAAATAAAAAGTTTGTCAGCATCTCAAGTGTCTTCATAGCACCCGCTCCATCCGCTAGCCCAGTACCTCGTCAATGATGTACTGGCGCAGGTTTGAGTAACGCCATGTCTTTTTATTGTTGTGCACCATATAGGCTAGTGCCTCGGGGTTACCGAGTATAATCAAAAGCTTTTTTGCACGGGTAACCGCCGTATACAGAAGATTGCGGTAATAAAGGTTTGGCCCCGGCTTTGCAAGCGGGATGATGACCGCCTCGTACTCGCTTCCCTGGCTTTTGTGAACTGTGATTGCATAGGCAAGCTCAATCTCGTTAAGCTGCTCGAAAGCATAATCTGCCACACGGTCGTCAAACCGGATGGAGGCCATCTGCGCCGACCGGTCTATTCGCTCGATGATTCCGATATCCCCGTTAAACACCCCGGCGCCGTTCTCTCCGTCGTCGCGCGTCCATAGGATATCGTAGTTGTTGCGCACCTGCATGACCTTGTCACCCTCGCGGAAAAGTGAGAATCCCACCTTGACCTCCGCTTTGTCTCTGGCATTGGGGTTAAGGGCCTGCTGAAGACGCGCATTAAGCGCTGTAGTGCCGAGCTCGCCGATTCGGCTGGGGCATAGTACCTGGATATCCGATAGGGGCGAGTAGCCGTAAGCCTTTGGTAAGCGCACCTTGCACAGTGACACAAGCAAATCTGCCTCCTGTGCTGCATCGCATTGCAAAAAGAAGAAGTCGTTGTCCTTTACATCAATAGACGGCAGCTCTCCGCGGATGATGTCGTGGGCGCTGGTGACAATCAGGCTTTGCGCCGCCTGACGGAAGATTTCGGTTAGGGTTACGGTGGGAACGCAATCGCTGTCGAGAAGGTCCTGCAGGATGTTGCCTGCCCCTACTGACGGCAGCTGGTCGGAGTCACCTACCAGCACAATTCGGCAGGAGAGTTTTACTGCAGCAAGCAATGACTCAAACAGCAGGGTATCCACCATTGAGAACTCGTCCACAATGAGCACATCGCAGTCGAGCGGGTTGCGAGAATTGCGGCGGAAGGAGGGCCTATCTCCTTTTGTGTAATCGACCTCCAACAGACGGTGGATGGTTTTCGCCTCACGGCCGGAAAGCTCGCTCATGCGCTTAGCAGCTCGCCCTGTTGGAGCGGCGAGTGCGACCTTTCCACCTGTTTTTTCATAAAGCTCAATAATGCCCTTTATCGTGGTGGTTTTACCGGTGCCCGGGCCGCCTGTGAGCACCATGATGCCGTTTCGCAGCGCCATGGAGATGGCCTTTTTCTGCATGCGCTCAAAGGTAATGCCCATTTCCCTTTCAAGCTGTGCAATTTCTTTGGACCAATCCCGCTCATTGTCGGGGATAGACTTGATAATCAGGGACAGCCTGCTTGCGATAAACCGTTCTGCATAGGCGTACTCCGGCAGGTAGACATACTGCTTGTCCAAGACGTCCTCGCAGATGATGGATTCCTGCTGCGACTGCTCGTATATCGTGTTTTCGATGTCGTCACCCGAAACATTCAAAAGCGCCTGTGCTCGCTCCACAAGTGTATGATAAGGCAGGCAGGTGTGGCCGTTTTTACTGGCGAGTGTCAACAAGTGCCGCAGACCCGCATAGATGCGTTCGGGCGACTCGGGCGGCATATTCACCGCCTTTGCTATCTCATCTGCCTGTGCAAAGTCAAGCCCGATCTCCTCTGCGCACAGCACAAAGGGGTTAGCACTCACGATATCCACCGTAGCCGGGCCGTAAAGCTTCCATGCCCGCACGCAGCACAGGGGCGGCACATTGTATCCCTTGAGATAGGCCATCACGGTGCGGATGCCGAATACCTGCTTGAAGCTGTTTGCTATCTGCTTTGCGCGCGCCTTTGAGATGCCGTTAATCTGCTCGAGCATTTCAGGCTGGCGCTCGATAATCTCAAGGGCCTTGTCGCCCAAGGCCTCAACGATGCGCTTTGCGGTCTTGGGGCCGATACCCTTAATCGCGCCTGATGAGAGATACTTGAGTACGGCGGCGGCTGTAGCAGGCAGGCGGACCTCGCAGGTGATTGCGCGAAACTGCGCCCCATGCGTGGAATGGGTCGTATAGGTGCCCATCAGGCGAACCTCTTCGCCTTCATTTACCTCGCCAAGCTCCCCCACTGCGGTGACAAGCTCACCGCCGCTGTCCAGTTCAAGAACCGTAAAGCCTGTCTGCTCATTGCGGAACACGACCGTTTCGACGGTTCCCTCCAAAACGGCAAACTCCTCGTTTTGCATCGATTTCCTCCAACGTCCAATTCAATCTTCCTTAAGTATATCCCTTACCCAGTTGTTTGTAAACCAGCGGCGCGCATGATTTCCTGCGGGAGCTCCTGCTCAGGACACATGAGGATGTTGCCGTACTCCTCGCAAAGCCTTGATAGAATCTCCTGAGCTTCTTTATCGTTTTCCTCATACACGACAATCAGAACCGTGCCGCGCGGCTGCAGAGTATATTCGAGTAGGTTTTCTGTTGTGCGCACTGCGAATTCAAGCTCCGATGCCTGCCTTCTTTTGATAATCTTGATGGTGGCAGCAGTATCCTTACGAAACAAAAGATACCTTGCAGCAAGCTCTAAAACAAAGATCATCCCAAACACCGACAGCGTAGATAGCATGATGATTATTACATTTTGTGTCATAGTAATCCTCCTTCCACCGATTGCATACTTGTGTATTCAAAATCCATATGTTTAAGGGCAGATTGCGTTAGGCTAAACTATTGAAGCTTTTTGCGATAATCGTTCTTTTTTATGTAGTTATGATAGTTTATTGTATGTAAAAAAACCATTTATTGTGATAATTAAGCGATTGACACTCGATATATCGCATACTATAATAATGGTATAATCTGTTTCAGGGCGAGGTGCAATTCCTCACCGGCGGTAAAGGGCGTACAACGCCACAAGTCCGCGAGCGAGACATATTCTTGCTGATTTCGGTTAGATTCCGAAACCGACGGTAAAGTCCGGATGAAAGAAACGATAACCATACCGATTACGATATGATTATTTTTCGCTCCTGAACCTTTTGGTCAGGAGCTTTTTGTATGGTTGTTTGTTTGGGGCGAATCCCCCATGTCGCCGGCAGAACAGAAAATAACAACCTTTGGAGGTACTTCTATGCAAGCCAACAGCAAAACCAGGCAGATTACTTATGTTGCAATGTTCTCGGCCATCTCTGCTATTCTGATGTACATTGAGTTTCCGCTGCCCTTTATGCCGCCGTTTTTAAAGGTTGACCTAAGCGGCATACCCACCCTGCTTGCGGCCTTTATGCTCGGCCCAGTGCAGGCGGTTGCAATTACACTTATCAAAGACCTCATACACCTGCTCTCCACCCAAACGGGAGGTGTTGGGGAACTTGCCGACTTTTTGATTATGTCCACCCTTGCCATTGTGGCCCACTATGTCTACCTGTTAGTGAAAACCAAAAAAGGTGCAATCCTTGCATGCCTGAGCGGCAGCATCGCGGCAATAGTGGTTGCCTGCGTTTCCAACTACTTCTTACTCATCCCCTTTTACTCAAAGCTTATGCCGATTGATGAGATTATGGCAAAATGTGCCGAGGTAAACCCCGCCATTGACAGCGTCGGTATGTATATACTGCTGGGTGTTGTGCCCTTTAACATCGTGAAGTTCTTTATCCTTTCTCTTGTGACGATGCTTAGCTACAAGAAGCTTGCCACTTTGATTCGTGCAAATATACCTGTTTAGTATATTACCCATTGACAAGTTGCGTGTAATGGTACTATAATAATAGAAGATAATTAAATATCTCCTTATCAAGAGTGGTGGAGGGACTGGCCCTGTGAAACCCGGCAACCTGCAGCTGTAAGGTGCCAATTCCAGCGTGAAACGAGAGATGAGGCTAATAAACGTTAATCTGTGCCTCAGCCAATCGGTTGAGGCTTTTTGTTTGCCATACGGTGTATCTGCTGTGCAAGACATGTAACACTAAAAAGGCCAAACAAATGACGTAGCAATGGAGGAATGCTAAAAATGTCTAAGATGCTCTTTACATCCGAATCGGTTACCGAGGGACATCCCGACAAGGTATGCGACCAGATTTCCGATGCCGTTTTGGATGCAATCCTTGCGCAGGACCCCCTTGCCCGGGTAGCCTGTGAGACAGCGGTAACCACCGGCATGGTTCTATTGATGGGTGAAATCACCTGTAACTGCTATGTGGATATCCCCAAGCTTGCGCGCTCTGTAATTCAGGAGATCGGCTATGACCGCGCAAAGATTGGCTTTGATGCTACGACCTGTGCTGTGCTGACCTCAATCGACGAGCAGTCGCCTGACATCGCCATGGGTGTAAACCGTGCACTGGAGGTTCGCGACAGCAACGCCGAGGATATCGGCGCGGGCGACCAGGGTATGATGTTCGGCTATGCCTGCGATGAAACCAAGGAGCTGATGCCCCTGCCCATCTCACTTGCACACGGCCTCTCTAAGAGGCTTGCCGAGGTGCGCAAAAACGGCACCCTGCCCTATCTGCGTCCCGACGGCAAAACGCAGGTGACGGTGGAGTACAATGATAATGTTCCGGTGCGTGTGGATACGGTGGTGGTTTCCACCCAGCACAGCCCGGATGTAACACTTGAGCAGATTCGCAAAGACGTCATCGAGCAGGTCATTCGTCCCGTAATCTCCGCTGATTTGCTGGACGAGAACACCCGCTACCTCGTCAACCCGACCGGCCGCTTTGTGGTCGGTGGCCCGCAGGGAGACAGCGGACTGACCGGACGCAAGATTATTGTAGACACCTACGGCGGCTTCTCCCGCCATGGCGGCGGAGCCTTCTCGGGCAAGGACCCCACTAAGGTAGACCGGTCTGCCGCATATGCTGCGCGTTATGTAGCGAAGAACATCGTAGCCGCCCGCCTTGCAAAGCGCTGCGAGGTGCAGATTGCCTATGCCATCGGCGTAGCCCGCCCTGTTTCGGTGATGGTGGACACCTTCGGAACCGGCGTTGTGGCAGATGATGTATTGGCGGATGCCGTCACTAAGCTATTTGACCTGCGTCCTGCTGCGATTATCAATGACCTCGATCTGCGCAAACCCATCTACCGCAAGCTCGCCGCTTATGGCCATATGGGTCGTGAGGATTTGGGTGTGGCTTGGGAGAAAACCGATAAGGCAGACGCCTTGCGTAAACTGCTCGGCTTGTAATTGGAACTATTACAATATATAAAACAGAAATCCGGCACCAACAAGGTGCCGGACTTCTGTTTTTTGAGAGATATATCAAAGCATGTTATTTCTTTTTGTCGTAGGCGCTGCCAATCGGCTGAGTCTTAGCGTCAAAGTAGGGCGTGTGCGCCACGCGGCGGCGGTCAGTAACTGACTTAAGCTCTGCAACCATGGCTTCGCGCTCTTTTTCTATATTGGCAAGCAGCTTTGCATCGATTACGCTGATATCGCGAAACGCCTCGGCAAGCTGGGTTGCAAGCGCAATTACGTCATTCATATCGCTGCTGGTTACCGCAATCAGTTTCCCGAGCGCCTTGCCGAAGTTATCCTCCGTTGCCGCCCCCGATACGCGGTACAGAACCTCATGAACCTCGCTTTCTATCTGATTAACCTCGTCAATCAGACGCTGCCGCTCCTTAAGGTACCCTTCGGCCTGCTCGATATCGCAGTTGAGCAGGTCTACGGTAAGCTGGTGATACTCACGCATAGCCGCGAGCATCCCGTTAAGATGTGTGGTCAACGCCGCGATGTCATTTTGATTGATTGCCATCTGCGTTTCCCCCAATTAGTTTTTACGGGTGGACTTTTCCGCCGTATCAAACGCCTCGCGCAATTCCTTGAGTATCGGGATAACCTCTTCAATGGGCTGCGCATTCTTTTTAATGTTGGCCTCTATCAGCTGGGCCTTGGCATAGTCATAAAGCTGCGAGAGGTTGTGGGAGATGTCATAGCTTGAATCCAGAGAGGATTTAAGGTAGGAGACTATATCCTGCGCCTTTTTTAAGCTGATATTTGCCGCCTCATAATCCTTGTCTTCAAGGTACTTTATCGAGAAATTGCAACGTTTGATTGCCTCGTCGTACAGCTTTACAATTATCTCACCCGGGGTGAGGGTTACGATGGATTGCTGTTTGTATTGCGCGTATGCAGATGCTGTATTCATAACTGTCCCCATTTCTCCGGCCTATGATAGTTTACCTTGCCGTTGCTGTGCCGGAATACAACTGGCTATAAAACAGGCTAAGTCAATAATCACGAACCACTTGTGAAGGTGGTCAGCCAAGAGCTTTGGGCACTGAGCTGGGAAAGTGCTGTCTCCATTGCGGAGAATCTCTTCCACAGGCGGGTCTCCTCTTCCGTCAGCTTATTCTTAAGCTCAGTAATTCTCTCTTCAAGCTCCTTAAGCTGCTTTGTATAATCGCCGTCCTTGTAAATCGAAGAGCCTGCCACCTGAACCAGCTTACCGGGGTCAATACTGCTGGATTTGGCGTAAGTGTCAATCAAGGCAGCGAATTTATCCGAGAATCCGACCGAGGCCTGTGTAAAGAAACTTGTAACACCCTCATGGTCATCCATTAGCTTTTGGCGGAAGACTTCTTCATTAAGAGTTAACTTTGTGCCCTCTGTTAAGCTGACAGAAAACTCAAATCCGAGCTTGTCCAGTGAATAGCCGGTGCTTTCGGAGACCATGTTAAGCAGATCTTCCATATCAAGCAGCAGAGAATTGAGTGTATAGTCATTTTTGAGCACACCGCTTCTCGCCTTTTCTTCCCACAGCTTGATCTGACTTTCGGTCATCTCTTCACGCTGGGCGTCGGTCAGCGGCTCATAGCTCTTGTAAACCTCTTCGGTAATCAGAGATTTAACCATGGTTACAATGCTGTTGTAGTCCTCTACGAATTTCTTCATGGTGTCGACCACCGAGTCCGCATCCTGTGTAGAGGTGATGGTTATCTCTTCATTTGTCGTATCGTTAATCTGGAGCAGTACACCATTGATAGCAAAGTTGTTTGTATTGCGCTCTATCACCGTACCGTCCCCGAGAGTAATCACAGCGTTTGTGCCGGACTTCGTGACTGCGTTTGCTTGCGAGCCGTCAAACCTGCTTGCGCCTATGAGCACACCAAGGGCAGGTCCGCTATCCGAGAAGGCAAACGGCTTGCTGCCGTCCGACTCCAAGGTGAATACCCCATCAGCAAACGACGCCGAGATTCCGGTTTGCTCGGTCAGGTTGTTGATTTCTTCAAGCAGGTCGCCCATCGTCATATTCTCGGTGTAATGGATTGTTTCCGAGCCGATTGTCAAGCTGCCTCCTGTTGTGATGCCCAGCGCAGAAAGTGTGGTTTCCTCTGTAGGAATATTGGAACTGCCCGCGGCAAAGCCAAGTGCATCGAGCAGGGTGGTCTCATGCCCTTCCTCATCAACAGTGCTCAACGTAACCGGCTTATTGCCTGTAACCAAAGTAAGACCGGATTCCGACACCTCAAACTTGACATCGCTGGTTCCAAAGGCTGATTTAATCTGGCTGTTTAACGATTTGGCTACTACAAGAAGCTTATCGTCTTCTGTCAACGTATCATCCGACAGGGATTCAAGCACATCATCAGACAGAGATATCGTCTTTGTAACGCCACCGATGGTAATATCAAAGGATTTACCAACGAGAGTAGCCCACTCAGTGTTAATTAAATCCGTCTTATTTTTTGAAGATGCGATGGTCTGTGTGTATACCGCTTTCCCTTCAACCTTTGTAACTCCCGAAGCACTTACGCCGAGCATTGCGGTAAGCAGGTTACCCTTGGTCTGGTTGATGGTGATGTTGTCACCCGTGCCGAGTGTTTTAGACGACAGAGTAAAGGTATCGTCAATATCGGAGTATGTAATCTTAACACCCGCCTGGCTTGCGTTAATGGTGTTGATGATATTCATAATAGAGCTTGAGGAGTCAAACTTAAACTCTACGCCGTTAATGGTGAACTCGTAGCTGCTACCTACAAGCTCAGTTGCAAACGAGGTAGCCGCAACGGTTTTTGTGATATCAACGCGGTTAGAAACGCCGGACTTCAGCCCCATTTTTTCAAGCGTGGCAGCGTCTCCGGTAATCGTCAGCTTGCTGCTGCCGCTGGCAACAATCCTAACTTCATTGCCCGATTGCTTAAGTTGAATTCTGGGTGTAGTGCCGGATGAAGATAATCCAAAAGCAGAAACGAGGGCTGCCTGAGGATCATCGCCAAGGTTTACCGTCTTGCTGACGCCATCCAGCGTAAAGGTCAATGTCTTATTCTTCAGCGAGTCAAATGTTCCAGATACAAGAATATCGCCTGTAACCGGCGCCCCGCTTTGGACGGTATATGCGGTGGCTACCTGATCCACCGACTTAATGACAAGCTTTGCGCCCGTGTTGGCAGATGTGGATGTGGCAGTCACAGCAGAAGAAGATGAGGTGACCTGCCAAGTATTGAAGGCCGATGTGCTTGAGAGATTCGTTTTACCAAGCACATCAAAATAGGAGCTTTTGAATGTATTGAGCTTGTCGATAATCTTGTTGTAGGATTCCTGCTTCCACTCAATCTTCTGCTTCTTCTGCTTTGCGCTGTCTATTCTAGCTTGTGACGCAGTTGTAAGCGATTTAATAATTGTGCTTGTATCGATACCCGACACTAGTCCTCCGATACCATAACTGCTCTTCTTTGCAGAAGTAGCGTTTGTACCGATTCCTGCTACTGTACTGAACATATCGTTACCTCCTCAAGGGGGTTATAGGTTTTTAAAATTAGAAGATAATATTATTGTCTATACGTTTTATCGGCACAAATCAGCAATTGTTTAGCAAAACGAATGAAAAAGAATTGTAAATTTTTATATTTGAGTGACCCGCATAAAAAGAAAAGCACCGTTACACAATGACAAGACCAATCATTATAAGGTCTTGTCTATGCAACGGTGTCTATGCAAGCATTCTATTCTTTACTTTTCATGCACAAACGCTTCGCGCTTTATCTCCCAAAAGATCGTATTGCCGTCGCGGATCATCTCTTTCATACCGGCCTTTTGCAGGATATGTATCGAAGCGCCATTGTCATCTAGGCACTCTGCCGATATGCGTCTTACTCCCGGTTGTGAAAAGGCCCATTCCATCATCGCGAGCACTGCCTCGGTAGCGTATCCTTTCCCGCGTGCGCAGGGGGCGATGCCGTAGCCGATATCAATTACACCCATCTCGTTGGGCGGCCCCTTAAAGCCGACGTCGCCAATCACAAGCTTTGAACCGCGCTCGATAATTGCCCAGGTAAAGAAACCGTCCGGCGGCATATCCGGCGGCATAAACGAACGGATGATGTCAAGGTACTGCAAAACTTCAAGCGTAATCCAGTCGTCACAAATAAGATATCCCTGTTTTTCAAGCTCCGTCTGTGTACCATCAAGCAGCGAGGTCATGCATTGGTAAGAGATTGGTAAGAGCAGTAGTCGTTTTGTTTCAATCCGCAGTTCGTTCACCAGCATCACCCCAACAATTACATTCCAGTTTGTCGTTTTTTATAAGTATACGTCAAACCAAATAGGTTGTAAAGTGTCCCGATTAGGCGTGTTTTAGCGAAAATTGCGTCTTGCGCGGCTATGAAACTGCTGCTGAGCCCTTTGTAGATTGCCAATCATTGCGTTTAGCTGGTTTATGCTGTTTTGCATCTGGGTAAAACGCTCCACAAGCACGGTCTTTTTTGCTGCCATCGTTACAAGATTGATGGCCTGCTCAAGCCCAGCAAGGCGTTTTAACATCTCCGACTCATATTCCGCCTTTGCTACAATTCTTGCGCTGACCTTTTCTGCAACCGAAATCTGTTCTCTTACAGCCGACACGGATTGAGTAAGCCGTTGCCGCAGTGTTGCGTTTGCGATTATATTCATTCCGGACAGCATTTCATCCGCATATTTTATGGCATTATCATATGCTGACTTTAGATTGGGTTCCATTTAACTATGCACCTTCATTTCGATTTATGTATTGGCAGCTCCGTTAAGGCAACCATTCCATCATATGCGCTGGATTTCAAATTGGTATTGTGTAACTAAACCTCAGTGCTTATCTTAGAAAGTTTTACTTACCTATTGCTTTTTGGAAAAAATCTGCTACAATAATGATGTTATCTAGTTTTTGTTACCACATATAATAATTATGTAGTTTATTTAAAGAGGTGCATTCTCCATGTATAGACGAGCAAATGACAAGATTAGTTTTCTCACCCACTTTATTGGCGCTTTGCTGGGGCTTGTCGGCAGTGTTATTGTGGTGGCAAAGCCCTTTTTGATCTCGGGCATTACAGGAATGCAGCTTGCAGCCGCGATAATCTTCTGCGCCTCGCTGGTGGCACTATATAGCGCGAGTGCTGCATATCACTACGCAGATGAAACGAAAAGCATACGGCTTTTATTGCGTAAGCTTGACCACTCTATGATTTATGTGTTAATTGCAGGCACCTACACCCCGGTCTGCATGATTGTGTTCAGTCAGCCAAAAGGGGCATATTTCTGCGCCGGCATCTGGTCGGCAGCCCTTATTGGGATGCTGCTGAAGATTCTGTGGATTGACTGTCCGCGTATTATATCGGTAGTCATCTATCTATTGATGGGATGGGCGATACTGCTTGATATTCCCGCCATCTCGCAGTTTTCATTCGGCGGTAAGCTGTTCTTGATTCTGGGTGGCGTATTTTACTCCATCGGGGCATTTGTTTATGGCATCAAGCGCCCGAACATCAGTGCAAAGTTCGGCTTTCATGAGATTTTCCACATCTTTGTCATGCTTGGCTCGCTGATGCACTTTATCATGGTTGCGCTTTATATCCTATAGCCAAGCATGCATTACAACCGATTACTCCTTTTTCACATCTTTACTCAATAGTCAGGGCGCCCGTTTCACTGTGAAGCGGGCGCCCCTGACTATTCTATAAACTCAATCGCCTGTTTAATTATAGCTTATATTGATATATGTCAATATTGTTTTGGCCTTCGTCTATTGCGGGAAAATGGCGTAATTTCTAGCTTTCTCATCCCTAATGTTTTGTTACTCCTGAGCAAAATCCATTATATTGATATTCATAGATATAATAACATACGCCCCTGTGTTTGAGCACAGAGGCGTTTTGATTTCCTATCGAGCGTTTAAGAATTCGTAGAATCCACGGTACGCACTAAAGACGTCTATCTTTGATACAACCTCAAGCGGAGAGTGCATCGAAAGTACGGGAACACCCACATCAAGCACATCTACGTTAAGCCCTGCGATGTACTTTGCCACCGTTCCGCCGCCGCCGAGGTCAACCTTGCCGAGCTCGCCGGTCTGCCAGAGCACCTTGCTTTTGTTAAACAGGTTGCGAATCTCGCCAAAGAACTCCGCAGAGCAGTCGGATGTTCCGGCCTTGCCGCGCGAACCGGTGTATTTAGTTAAGCACACTCCGAAGTTGATATAAGCGCAGTTGCGCCTATCAAGTACATCGGGGAATGTGGGGTCGAATGCCGCATTAACATCAGCCGACAGACATTTTGACGCGCTGAGCACAGTGCGGGCGTTTACACTGTAAGGCTCTGCGAGGTCTGCGATGAAATACTTAAGGTACGAAGAATCAAGGCCGGTATTGCCCTCGCTGCCCGTTTCCTCCTTATCAGCAAGCACGGTGACGGTTGTATAGGCGGGCTTATCGCAGTCGATTGCCGCCATCAATGCGGTGTAGGCGCATACGCGGTCGTCGTGGCCGTATGCAGCTACCATCCCGCGATCAAAGCCTAGGTCGCGCGCCTTGCCTGCAGGTACCGCTTCAAGCTCGGCGGAGAGGAAGTCCTCCTCCACGATGCCGTACTTTTCGTTGAGGATTCTCATGATATTGAGCTTGACTGCCTCGCTTGCCTTGTCATCGCGGAAGGGCATGCAGCCGATAAGGATGTTGAGCTCCTCGCCCTTGATGCCCTGATGCAGCGGGCGCTTTGACTGCTCATCCGCAAGGTGAGGCAAAAGGTCGGTGACGCAGAACACGGGGTCGTTTTCGTCCTCGCCGATGTTCACCTCCACTACCGAGCCGTCTGCTTTTACGATAACACCATGCAAAGCAAGCGGGATCGCTGTCCACTGATACTTCTTGATACCGCCGTAATAGTGGGTTTTAAACAGAGCAAGCTGGGCGTCTTCATACAAGGGGTTCGGTTTGAGGTCAAGGCGGGGGCTATCGATGTGCGCCGCCGCGATGCGAACACCCTTTTCAATGGGCTCGGTGCCAATTGTTGCAAGGATAAGCGCCTTACCGCGGTTGCTGCTGTAAACACGGTCTCCTGCAGCATACTTCTTGCCGGGGGTAAACTCCGTAAAACCCTTGCTCTTGAGCATGCGGATGGTCTCAGAAGTAATTTCACGCTCGGTCTTTCCCGTATTGAGAAATGCCTTATATCCCTCACAGAAGGCCTCGCTGCTTGCAACATCCTGTTCGCTTAATACAAGGCCGCCATTTTTGCTGTCAAGAAGCAGTTTCTCTTTTAGCTGTTCAGCAGCCGATTTCTTGGTTTCTTCCATCTGTGTCCTACCTTTCCGGTTGATTTTTGCCTCGTATCAACCTGTATGAGTGTATGTGCGGATGCTATCATTGTTGCCGATTGGCTGCACGGCATCCGTTTTTTGTCGATTATCGTTTCTCTTTTATTTCTTTAAGCCAAGTAAGCAATGCAGGATAATCCGGATTTGCAGCGCCGTTATCCACGACGTAATCCGCACGTTTGATGTAAAAGTCCTCACTCTGCTGGGCTAAGATGCGCTGCATGGCTTGTTCCAGGGTCAAATTATCGCGCGCCATGATGCGCATGAGCCTTGCGCTTTGGGGCGCCATTACCACCAGGATGTAGTCGCACAGGCTGTTGGCCCCGCTCTCAAACAGGGTTGGGGCGTCCAGGATTACTACCTGCTCCCCTTCCTGCTCACACTGCTTTAGCATCTCATTTATTCGCCCAATGATAGACGGATATAATATTTCCTCGAGCTGCCTAAGCTTTTGCTTATCTGCAAATACAATCCCGCCAAGTGCGCGGCGGTTGAGTGTGCCGTCTTCATTTATGACTGCCTCACCATAGACACACCGTATTTCGGCAAGGCACGGTGTGCCGGGCATGACGACCTCGCGCGAAACAAGGTCTGCATCTATGACGCGGTAGCCGTTTTGCGCAAGGAGCTTTGATACCGTGGTCTTTCCCGCACCGGTGGGGCCGGTTAGACCTACAACAATTAGCTTGCCCATTTTACACCGCCTTTTGTCATTCAAAGTTTTATAATGTCAAAGCCGGCTGCACGAATCAGGCGGTTATATACCGCAAGACCTACGCCGGTTTTCTGGGGCGCCCTTGCATATACGGTCGCAGCACCTAGACGGTCAAGCTCACGCAGCGAGGTAAAGAGCAATCTTGCCTGAGAGGACGCGTCATCCTGCGAGCCGTAGTTAACATAATTTACTTTTAGTTTTGGAATATCCTCTTCAAAACACAAGGCAAAAGCATCCGGTTTTGAGTTTACATAATCGCAGTATGCGTCGCTGTCCCCCTCCACCATATAGACCTTTGCGCGCGGTGCATAGTGTTTATACTTCATACCGGGGGAGCTTGCCTTGACTGTATCGGATACGCGGTGCAGCACACCGCTATCTATCATAACCGTGCCGATAACCCGCTCAAGCTGTTCCTTGGTTACAGCGCCCGGCCGTAGGATAACAGGTGTGTCGGATACCATGGACACCACCGTTGACTCCACCCCTACTCCGCATGCGCCTGCATCCACGATAAGCGGGATGATGCCGTCCATATCCTGCATTACATGACCTGCCGTGGTCGGGCTGGGGCTGCCGGAACGGTTTGCCGAGGGGGCTGCAAGCGGCACCCCTGCCGAACGGATGATAGCCCGCGCTACCGAATGAGATGGCATGCGGATTGCAACGGTATCAAGGCCTGCCGACACAACCGCGGGCACAACATCTGCGCGCGGAAGAATTATGGTAAGCGGCCCCGGCCAAAAGGCCTGTGCCAGCGCTTCTGCCTTTGGGGGAAGGCTTTTTACAAGCGGAGCTAAGCCGTCATTATCCGCGATGTGGACAATTAGAGGGTTATCCTGTGGTCTGCCCTTTGCTGTAAAGATGGAGCAAACGGCCTTCGCATCCAAGGCATTTGCTGCAAGCCCGTAGACTGTCTCGGTGGGGATTGCGACAAGCTGACCCTCCCGAAGGAGCTTGCCTGCCTCGTCGACAAGCCCTTGCTCCGGGTCATCAATATCTATTTTAATAAGCTGTGTTTTCACTTTACTGTTCCTCGCCCATATTCTTGAGCTTTTCCGCCTGATCGTAGGTGGTCAGCGCATCGATAACCTCATCAAGGTCGCCGTTTAGAATCTCTTCGATGCGGTAGAGGGTTAACCCGATGCGGTGGTCGGTCACGCGACCCTGCGGGAAGTTGTAGGTGCGGATGCGCTCAGAACGATCACCCGTGCCGACCTGCGAACGACGTTCGGCAGCAATTTCGTTTTCCTGCGCGCGCCGTTTTTCCTCTAAGAGGCGGGAGCGCAGAATCTTCATTGCCTTGTCCTTGTTCTTATACTGGCTGCGCTCATCCTGACATTCTACCACAAGACCCGTTGGGATATGGGTGATGCGAATGGCAGACTCGGTCTTATTAACGTGCTGACCGCCGGCACCGCTTGCGCGGAAGGTGGCAATCTCCAAATCGCCGGGCGCGATTTCCAGCTCAACCTCTTCTGCCTCAACCAGTACCGCAACGGTGACGGTTGAAGTGTGGATGCGGCCCTGCGTTTCGGTCTCGGGCACACGTTGTACGCGGTGCACGCCGCTTTCGTACTTAAAGCGAGAGTACGCTCCATCGCCCTCTACGCTGAAGCTTACTTCCTTTATGCCGCCGAGCTCGGTCTCGTTGATGTTGAGTATCTCACACTTAAAGTGTTTTTTCTCGGCATACATGGTATACATGCGCATGAGGGAGTTCGCAAACAAGGCAGCTTCCTCGCCGCCCGCGCCGCCGCGAATCTCGATGATAACGTTCTTGTCATCGTTGGGGTCACGGGGCAAGAGCAGGATTCGAAGCTCCTCGGTGATTGTTTCAAGCTTCTGCTTGCTTTCTAAAAACTGCTCCTCCACCATCTCGCGGAAGTCCTTATCAAGGCCGCCAGCGTCCAGCATCTCTTTGGCCTCGTCCATATCCGCCTTGGCCTTAGAATACTCCTTGTATTTTTCCACGATGGGAGTAAGGGACTTATACTCCTTCATGAGTGCCTTATAGGTCTCTTGGTCGTTGGCAATACCCGGCTGCATGAGTCGGTCATTTATCTCGTTATAGCGCTGCTCTACAAACTCCAGTTTGTCGTACATATTTCTATCGTCATGCCTTTCTGGTAATATATCGGTTTATTTGATGAAATGGTAAGCGTAGCTACTGCTCCGGCTCTCTGATTATCTTTTTGATGTTCTTTTCAATCTTTGCGCGTGCAACTAGCACCTCTCGGCCGCATTTCAGGCAGCGGATGCGAAAATCCATGCCGGAACGGGTGACCAAAAACCGTTTTTCCCCGCAGGGGTGGTTCTTCTTCATCTCCAGGATGTCGCCCGGGCGAACGTCCACAGCCGATACCTCCTTTAGTGTCTGTGTAAACGAATGATGATATGCGGTATTTAAGTCATAATCGAAATGATGTATTAAGTTTTCATCCCAAAGCCAATGGAAAGATTCGCTATGCTTTGCGGTTATTATACCATTAACAACAGTCATAAATCAAACCCTTTTATATCGTGTCGGTTTGAAGCATATGTGCCGTAAAGAAACGCTCTAATGACAGTAATTGGCCGCGCGGTTTATTGTTATTAGCATCGTGCACGGACAAAATAATGTATGGGATAAAATCGTATATTTGAGTCTTAAAACGAAAAGGAGTACATCTTATGGATATTATGATTAGAACCCGATTTGACAGTGTGGAGCGCGCTGAGGCCTGCATCAAACGCATCCGCGAGTCAGACTGCCCCATAACGGAAATCCGTTTGCTTGCACCTAATAGGCAGTATGGGGATGACAACATCATCGCCGTGGCACCTTCCATCAACGGAGTGTACCCCGGGACGATGGGCTATGGTGCCGGCGCGTATGCATTTCGGCTTGATACAGCCGAAGGCTCAGAGGTTAATAACCGTGACGATGATGTGCACAACAACGATTCGGTTGTAGAAGTCGTTGCACCCGAAGAATCCAAGAAGAGAATCCACAGCATTATTATTAACGCAGGCGGCAGAGATACTGAAGTATTTTAATGATTTTTGCGCGTTTAAAGGCGACAAAGTGACAAGCTGATGGTCTATTTTGGCGTATACCTCTCATATAAATGTTAACACAGTTTGTAAAGTCATCGGGATCACAAAAATGGGAGGTTACCGATAAATGAGCAGCTACAAGCCTGAGGGGCTACTTTGGGAAAGTGCCGAAAACAGGCAGGGATTACGCAACCTTGCCACTTTGCAGGAGGCATATGCACAAAACAAAACGCTAGAGGCCCGCGCAGTACTATGTGACAATGAACACAATCTGATTGTAGACCTCGGGCTGATGCGCGGGATAATTCCCCGCTGCGAGGGCGCCATTGGCATCGCCGACGGCACCACAAAGGATATTGCCATCATCTCGCGGGTAAATAAGGCCGTGTGCTTTAAGGTGACAGGCTTTGATTCCGACAGCGCGGGCAACCCCATCGCAATCCTTTCCCGAAGGCTTGCGCAAGAGGAATGCAGGCAAAACTACCTTGCAAACCTTCGCTGCGGCGATATCATCCCCGCAAGGGTGACGCATTTAGAGCCGTTCGGCGCATTTGTGGATATAGGATGCGGCATCTCGTCTTTGATTCCCATAGACAGCATATCGGTTTCGCGCATTATGCACCCGAAGGACCGGTTCCACTGCGGGCAGGACATCTACGCCGTGGTGCGTAGCATCGACCAAAACGGCAGAATCTGCCTAACCCACAAGGAGCTGTTGGGAACCTGGGAGGAGAATGCGGCATACTTTTCCCCCGGACAGACGGTGGCCGGCATCGTGCGGTCGGTAGAGGATTACGGCGTGTTTGTAGAACTAACCCCGAACTTTGCGGGACTTGCGGAGCTGAAGGAAGATGTGTACGCCGGTCAGCACGCAAGTGTTTACATAAAATCGCTTATCCCCGAGAAGATGAAGGTTAAGCTGATTATCGTCGATGCATTTGAGCCGGGGTATTACACCCCATCCTTCCACTACTTTATGACCGAAGGACACATTGACCGGTTCCGTTACTCCCCCGAAAGCTGCCCGAAGCTGATAGAAACAGTGTTTAGCTAGCGGAATGCAAATCTCCCCGGATAATATCAGCCGGGGAGATTCTTTTTTCCTAACCCTTCTCTGCACAGGTGCATTCAACAAGCAATCGGACTGTGGTGCGGTATAATAGCCGACCTCAGCCCGATTACCTTTGTTGTATAGCGTTTTCACATGGACAGAGTTTGCCCACAGAAGATGACAAGTTTACATAAATCTCTATATGAAGGAGTTGCCTCAATCTCTGTAAATAATTATAATGCAGGTTTGATTGATTGTCCAGTCCTATTTTCATCGATTCATCCGCAATATTCGGTATAATGCCCCTCAAATATGCAGGAAATCACTTTCGGTATTGCAAATTCGCTAGAGTAAAATGGAAAAGTGACTGTGTGATGGGTATCCCCTCTACGCTATTTCCCCTCTTCCCGCAATCTCTTGTTAGCGTTTCGCACTGAGAACACCATAATTAAAAACCAAATCACACAGACGGCTGCTGTCACGACAACAGCGGGATACTCCGCTGCAAGCTCGCTCGGGCTGAGATGGCGCACAATAATCGCAATATAGCCCCACATGAACACAAGACCATACGAAACCGACCTATCAGAGAACATGACGAGTGTTGCGATTACAGCGCCGAGCAGCAGTGCAATCACCGTCCAGATCTGCCGAGGAATGCCAAAGCCTGTAAAGCCTATGCTCACAAGCCATGCCGTAACACTTGCAATGTTTGCAATGGTAATCCAGCCGTAATAGATATTAAACGGCAGGCGGACGAATACCCTTTCCCTGTCGGAAAGCTGCATGCCGAGGATAATACGGGTAATGCGAATCAGGCACAAGAGCAAAACTACAATCATCAGCAAAGATAGGCCTGGCATGAAGTAATGCCACAAGATAAGCCATGCGACATTTGCAACCGAGGATAAGGTAAACCAGATGGCTATCTTGGTAAGGCTCGGTTCGTCCACCGGGGCTCCTTTTGCGCGGAATAACCCAAGAAGATACAGCGTAAATGCCGCAAGCAGCACATAGATAAGTCCCCAGATGGCAAAGGCATAACCCGCCGGGGCAAACAGATCAAAATAGTAGTCAGACACTTCCCCTGTCGTTACTCCGTTAATGGGCAGCGAATCCGACAATATATTGACTACTATCATTCCTATAAACGCTAGTGCAGCGATGATCCGAACCACATAATGCACAGCCTTTTTCAAGCGACTACCTCCTCTTTGTGTAGGTACACCAAACCCAATGTGTATGATTTCATATTTGCTATAGCATATGTGTTCTGCCGTGATGTTCATACTATCTTATGAAGAAAAAAGCATCCCCATACGAGATGCTTGTACTCTGGTTGTTATTCCTCACATTTCTTAACAAAACGGCGGATGTTCTCTTCTTCCTTCTCGCGGTCGGGATGCGTCCTGCCGAGCCGGTCGCACAGACCCAGTAACGCTATTTCTTGTACATCTGTATCCTTCTTCATTCCTTTGATGTCGGCAAAGGGCAGGTTGTTTGCAACAAACAGGATGTGCATGTGATAGCGCACAAGGCCGCGGACTGCGTCAATCAGGGCGGTGTCGTCGGTGAAGTAGGATAAGAACTCCTCACACAGCTTTGCGCCGACCTTGTCATGGTCGTAGGATGTGATTTTGCCCTTGCGCAGCCTTGTGGTGTCGGGCTTTCCGGTGTCATGCAGCAAAGCCGCCCACATAAAGGCGCGGGGATTCCTGCTTTTATGCCGTACCTTTGCTGCCTCATCAACTACAAGCAGGGTATGGTTCCATACGTTACCTTCCGGATGGTGAACCGGCGACTGCTCGGTTTCGGCCAACCGCTTGAGCATAGTCAACGGGTAGGCGGAAAACTCCGGCCGCTGTGATAGTGTTATCAGATATTCCGATGGGCTTTCGTCACCGAGCAGGTGATGCTCCATCTCTTCAAAGAGGTGTTTATCTGCGTTCATCAGTTTGCGTCTCCGGGGCTAGTCCGAACACGGCGCGTGCGCTCTCGGCCTGCGGGTCGTGCTTTATCTTCTTAGACCGGAAGGTGCCGTCCTCTTTCTTGCCGTTTTTTGTACTTTTTTGTTTGCTTCCTTTTGCCATTACATTATATACCCTTTCCGATTCTAGCGCCAGTATGGCGCAGGTCTAATTCTAATATGATTTACCGCTTGGTATTGGGGCCGAGCCCTTCCTTGCGGGCATTGTGCTGTTGGTTGATATAAAGCTCTGACCCGGGCAATGCGGCTTGATTATTTTGAAGCTTCTTCTGGGTGTCTTTTGCATTTGGATAGGTTTTATTCTGCATATCGTTTTCCTTACTCATTCCCATATCCCCTTACAGTAACATAATTGGATGCAATCAGCTTTATATAGTATTCCGCTTAAAACAAGCGATATTCCATTAGCAAACGACATAAAAAAGGAACGGCTAATTAGAACCGTTCCTTTTTGTGTTACGTTTAATTAAAACAGAATCCGCTTACCGAGCTTGCCGCTGTCGTAGATTGCGCAGACAATCTTTTGCGTAAGCAGGGCCTCTTCGCCTGAAATCTCCGGCTGGGTGCCGTTTTTGAGCGCCTGATAAAAGTTTGCAATCTGCTTCACGTGGCTCACACCCCAATACTGCTTGCCGCCGCCATAGTTGAAGGTATCTTCGGGGTTGCGGTCAGCAATCATCTGCCTGCCGTCGGTGAATGTGATGGTTGCCTTATCCCCCACCATCTTTGCAATGCCCTTTTGGCAATGCAGTTCCAGCTCAACGGGGGCATCGTAGGTGTAGTAGTTGACGGTATAGAAGGATGCGACGATGCCGTTTTGGTACTTGATAACGCCCTCGGTGGAGTCCTCTACCTCTATGTAGGAGTGGGCGCGATTTGCAATGGATGCGTCTACATACTCAATCTCCCCGCCGATAAACCAGCGCATGAGGTCAAGGGTATGAATGGCCTGGTCGATGATGACACCGCCGCCCTCCTTATCCCATGTGCCCTTCCAGTCGCTCTTTTTGTAGTAATCGTCTGACCGATCCCAGGTAACCGACATCTTAGCAGAATAGATTCTGCCGAGCATGCCGCTTTCCAGTGTGTTTTTGATAAGCACGGAACCGGGGTTGTAGCGGTTTTGGAAGATGACGCCTAAGGTCACACCGCAGGCCTTTGCGGTTTCTATCATCTCCACTGCGTCCTCGTACCGGATAGACATCGGCTTTTCGGTCAGAATGTGCACGCCGTGCTGAGCCGCAAAGATGGCTATCGGCGCGTGCAGATAGTGCGGGGTACAGATGTGCACAACATCAAGGCGCTCGGCCTCAATCATCTCGCGGTAGTCGGTATAATACGCGCAGACGCACTCCCTTGCCCGCTGCTGTGCAACCTCCGGCTTGATATCGCAAACCGCAACCAGTTCACAGCCGTCCATGTCCATGACCGGCGCGGCGTGCATCGGAAAGATGTTGCCGCAGCCGACGATGCCAACTCTAAGCTTGTTGTTCATTGCAATTCTCCTTGTTTTGCCGTATTGGTGTGCTTATGCCCACCACATCCCGCCAGACTGCTGGGTAATCATGGTCTCCTTTAAGAAGGAAATCGCCTTGCTGAGGCCCTCGTCCGGACTCATGAGGCTGTCCTCGTGCTCGATGCTGACGACGTAGTCGTACCCGACCATGCGCAGGGCGCTCATGATGTCCTTCCACAGCTGATAATCGCTGCCGTAGCCCACGGTGCGGAATATCCACGACCGCTCCTTCTCGTTGCCGTAGTGTCCGGTATCCAGCACGCCGTTTACTGCGGTGTTGTAGCGGTCAATCCATGTGTCCTTTGCGTGGAAGTGGAAGATGCACTCACCCAGCTCGCGGATGACACGAACGGGGTCCATGCCCTGCCACAAAAGATGGCTCGGGTCGAGGTTTGCACCAATCTCCGGTCCGACCGCGTTGCGCAGGCGAAGCATAGTTGCGGTATTGTAAACGCAAAAGCCCGGATGGGGTTCTAGTGCAATCTTTGTTACACCGTGCTGCTTTGCAAAGGAGACAAACTCCTTCCAGTAAGGAATGAGCACCTCGTTCCACTGCCACTCGAGTATCTTTGCATAATCATCCGGCCACGGGCAGGTCACCCAGTTCGGATACTTGGAGTTCTCACTGTCTCCCGGGCAGCCGGAGAAGGTATTAATTTGATGGATGCCGAGCTTTTCGGCTAGCAAAACGCATTTGCGCATATCGTCGTCAAAGCGCTTTGCCATATCCTTATCGGGGTGAACGGGATTTGCGTGCACCGAAAGTGCGGAGATCTCCATCCCGTGGCGAGCGATGGTCTCTTTAAAAGAAGCAAGCGCCGCATCATCGTTTAAAAGTACCTCGGGGTCGCAGTGAGCCTTGCCCGGGTATCCTCCGCAGCCGATTTCCACCATCTCGACACCCTTTGCCTTGAGATACGAAAGTGCCTCATCGAGCGGCTTTGCGCCGAGCAATACCGTAAATACACCCAGTTTCATAGTAGTGATACCATTCCTTTCTCAGAATAGCCTTTGTTGCGCCGAAAATCAAGCAAATATATGCCATTTTCTATCAGCTTACGCAATAAACCATAAATAATCCGCAAAAACGTTAGAAGTTATTTGTAATATACCGCATACTCCTTGTCATATCCTCTATGCCGTTCGGGGATGGAAAATCATTTTCCACAATGATTTCGGTGAAGTTGAGTTCTCTTGCAAGGTCGTAAATGCGCTTGCAGGGCGTGGTTCCCTCGCCGATGGCGCAAGGGTTGCCGTTCGTGCCGTCCTTGAGGTGAACCATCAAAATTCGCGCGCGGTTTTTGCGCATGAAGGAGAATACATCGTCTCCCGCAGTATGCGTCCAGAAGGTATCGAGCTCGAGCATCACCTCGGTATTCTGCAGGATGACGTCAATCGGCCGAACACCTTCTACTACCTCAAACTCCTGTGCGTGGTTATGGTACAAAAGATTGAGACCTGCGGCCTTGACCTTTGGCAACAGCTTATTTATGCGCTCAACAAGCGTATCAATATCCTGCTTTGCTGAAAAGGTTGCATAGGGTATTACTGCGTTTTTACAGCCGATTACCTTTAGGTAGTGCAGCATCTCGTCTGTTTCGTTCTCCAGTTGGTCAATGCCGATATGGGCACCGCAGGCGGCAAGGTTGTTTTCTTTTAGCAGAGCCGCCATCCTTTCGGCGGGGATATCATCAAACCCTGCAAACTCCACCTTGGTGTAGCCTACCTCGGCAACGCGCTTAAGTGTTCCGGCAAAGTCATCCTTTGTTTCTTCGCGCAGCGTATAAAGCTGCAACGCAAGTTCTCGTTTCATTTTGTCCTCCGTTTAGTCAAACACAACCGGACGTCCGGTCTTAGCCGATTCATAGATTGCCTCTAGTATCTGTGTAACCACAAGCGCCTGCTCGGGCAGTACAACGGGCGGCTCACCGGTTCGGATAGACCGGTAGAACGCCTGTGCTTCCAAGTCTTCGGGGTTCGCCATCGTGCCTTCAAAGAAGTCCACGCTGCCTGCATCCAGCGAGGGAACCTCGGTAACCTGCGTGTTGTTCTTGACATAGTTTAGGCGCAGTCCGTTGCGCATATCGGCGCCCGCCTTGGTACCACACAGGGTGGTCTTCGCCTCCCCTACGTCAAGGCTGTTGAGTGCCCAGCTTGACTCCAGTACGATGGTCGCGCCGTTTTTCATGGTGATAAACCCGAACGCAGAGTCCTCTACGGTGTACTCCTTCGGGTCCCAGTCGCCCCAGGCGTTTGCCGTCTGGGTTTGATCGCCCAGTTTTTTATATACACTGCCCATCACCATTTTGGGCTCGTAGTTATTCATCATCCATAAGGTAAGGTCAAGGGCATGGGTGCCGATATCAATGAGCGGACCGCCGCCCTGCTCATACTCATTGAGGAACACACCCCAAGTGGGAACCGCTCTGCGGCGGATGGCGTGTGCCTTTGCATAGTAGATTTCACCCAGCTCGTCGTTCTCGCAGCACTTTTTGAGGTAGATGCTGTCCGGCCGAAAGCGGTTTTGATAGCCGATTGTTAAGACCTTGCCTGTTTCTCTAGCGGCATCCAGCATGAGCTTTGCATCCGCCGCGGTTTTTGCCATCGGCTTTTCACACATGACGTGCTTACCCGCATGCAGGCTATCCACCGTAATAAAGCTGTGCGACCGGTTTGGGGTAAGCACATGAACTGCCTCGATGGTCTCATCGCGCAGCAGTTTTTTGTAATCGGTATAAACACGCGCATCCGGTGTGCCAAACTCTTTGCATGTCTTTTGCGCCCGTTCTTCTATGATGTCGCAAAAGGCGACCATTTCAACATCCCCAAGGCGTTTGAGGGCCGGCATATGCTTGTTGTTTGCAATACCGCCGCAGCCGATGATGCCAACTCTTATCTTGTCTGCCATTTAAAAAATCCTCCTAGCTCGGTTTTGTAATCCTCGTGTAATCGTTTACAATATTTCAAAATGAAAAATCGATCGTCATGCAATCGATTGCATTCATCGTACCATAGCATTTCTCAAATATCAAGCAGAATACACAAAATCGCTCACGTTAAAACGCCGGATATTAGAGAATAGCATTGTTCATTTATCACAAATTTAAGGTTGTCCATAATTATACATTGCCTTTTTATCAAAAAAATGTTACCATTTTGGATAAGTTGAAATCGATTTCTTATTATTGGGAGGCGTGCTGCTTCTATGGCTACACTGAAGGACGTTGCTAAGCTAGCGGGTGTGTCGGTGGCTACGGCTTCGCGGGTGCTCAATAACAATAAAAATGTGTCCCCTGAAAACTATCAGGCCATCATGAACGCCATGAAGACACTCAACTATACACCCAACTACCTTGGCAGAAATTTGCGCATGAGCAGCAGCCAGAAGATTCTGGTTTTGCTGCCCTGCCTCACAAACCAGTTTTACTCACGGGTTATGCTGGGGATTGAGGATGTCGCCGGGGCCAATGATTATAACGTTATCATCGCATCCACCCACGGTGACCGCAGTGTGGAGGACAACTATCTAAACATGCTGTCTACGCGGCTGGTGGACGGGCTTATTATGTTCGCTTCTTTGCAGAGCGAAAACCGCTTAAATGAGATAGCCGCATCCTACCCGATTGTGCAGTGCTGCGAGTTCAAAAACGGTATTAATGCCTCTCGCGTCAGCATCGACAACAAGAGTGCGGCAAACGACGCCGTGCGTCATTTAATTGACTGCGGGCATAGAAAGATAGCGCTGATTGCGGCTGGCAACGAGCATTTTACCTCCATTGAACGCATTGAGGGCTACCGCGCAGCACTTGCTGAGGCGGGGATTGCATTCCGGCCCGAGTACGTTGTTCATGCGGACTACAGCTCCTATCTTGCGATGCTCGCATGCGGCGAGCTTATGAAGCTGCCCGACCCGCCCACAGCTATCTTCTGCATCTCTGACGGAATGGCAGTCGGAGCCATGCGAAAGCTAAGTGAACTGGGCATACGGGTTTGCGAGGATGTCGCTGTGGTCGGCTTTGACAACACGAGCATCACCGAATACTACACCCCCTCCATCACCACCATCGCACAACCTAGGTATGAGATGGGCAAAACCGCAATGGAGCTTCTGCTTAAAAAGCTTGCGGATGTCAACTCCCCCACCGAGTTTATCACCATGCCTCACCAGTTGATTGTGCGCCAATCCACCGTTAAGGATACCCCTCTTTCGTTTTCTCACACCTAGAGATACATTCTATTTAGCAAAAAGGTCATGTTGGGCAGCATAATGCCGGCATGACCTTTTACGTTATGACGATTTACTATCCTTTCAAGCAATGTTATAATATTGATTGTTGTATTTTTATTAATTTAACTACATAATTTTGACTGCATAGATTTACCATAAAAAGGAGAATCGCGTTATGATAAAGCACCCGCCCTTTTACCCCGCAGATATCCTTCTGCCCAAGGTTGGCGACATGTCAAAATGGAGTGTTGTCGCCTGCGACCAGTACACCTCCGAGCCCCAATACTGGCAGGAAACCGCGGACTTTGTCGGTGACGCGCCCTCTACCCTGCATATGGTTTTCCCCGAGCTTTACCTGCACGACGGGGACTTTGAAAATCGCATTGGGCGCATCAACGGCCACATGAACGAATACCTTAATAGCGGGGTATTTTGCGAGCTTCCAAACAGCCTTGTATATGTTGAACGCACGGTAAAAAGCGGGCTTGTCCGTAAGGGCATTGTGGGTAAGATTGACCTGCTTGCTTATGATTACGCGAAGGGCTCTGACAGCCTGATTCGTGCCACCGAGGGCACTGTGGTGGAGCGCATCCCTGCGCGTGTCACCATCCGAGAGAACGCCCCGCTTGAGCTGCCCCATGTCATGCTGCTGATTGACGATGAAAAGGGCAGCGTCATTGAGCCCATCGCACACAAAAAGGACACAATGAAGCCGCTGTATGACTTTACCCTCATGCAGGGCGGCGGTAACATACGCGGCTATCAGATACCAAAAGATATGTACGACACCATCACACAGGCCCTATGCGCTTTGTGTGACCAGGATAAGTTCGACAGTCGATATGATGTAAACGGACGCGCGCCGCTGCTGTTTGCAGTCGGCGACGGCAACCATTCGCTCGCGGCTGCAAAGGAATGCTACAACCGCATCGCGGCAACTCTCTCCCCCGAGGAGGCGCTCAATCATCCCGCCCGTTATGCTCTCGTTGAGCTTGTGAACCTGCACGATGCGTCACTGGAGTTTGAGGCGATTCACCGTGTGGTGTTTGACGTTGACCCCGAGCATATGCTTAAGGAGCTTTTTGAGTATTACGACTGCGCTTATGGATCGTCCTGCGGGCAGGTATTCGGCTTTGTAACACCTGAGCGCGCCGGAACTGTTACAGCCAGAAACCCCAATAGCAATCTTGCGGTGGGAACCCTTCAGGCCTTTATTGATGACTACATCTCACGCTTTGGCGGAAAGGTAGACTACATACACGGCGAGGACGTTGTCCACCGCCTTGCAAAACAGGGCCGCAACATTGGTTTTGTGCTGCCCTGCATGAAGAAGAGTGAGCTCTTCCCCACCGTGATTTTAGACGGCGCTCTGCCGCGAAAAACCTTCTCTATGGGTGAGGCTTGCGAAAAGCGCTTTTACCTTGAGGCGAGGAAGATTCGATAAACCCCACATAAATATAACGACAGTTGCTACGGTATAGTCAAAGGACTTGAAGTGAAATATGTGTCTTTTTTGCGCTGCGGTAATCCATGCTTGCCGGATCCACAACGTGTTATCAAGTTTTGCGAGTGTATTGTTCATGTCGGCAGGAGACGGATTACATTGAAGAACAAGCATACAGAATTACTCTCAACACTAGCCACCCTTGCAGGGCACGTGATATTCGGTTTTAGCTTTCTTTTTTCCAAGCAGGCACTTGGTCTAACCACCCCGTTTGTTCTGCTTGCCGTGCGGTTTATAGTTGCCTTTCTCTTACTGAATATTGTCATTGCGGTAAAGCGAATCCGCCTTGATTTTAAAAAGCCGCAGTTTGGCATGTTGCTTTTACTTGGGTTATTTGAACCCGTTATCTACTTTATCGCAGAAAATTATGCCGTTACCCTTATCTCGACCTCTATCATCGGGACGATTATTGCGGTTATACCGATAATCAGTGCCACACTCGGTTTTTTCATCCTGGGCGAGCGCGTAACACCCTTTCAGATAATCTGGGCTGCCCTGTCGGTTGCGGGTATCTTTGTCACCACGCTTGGTCAGGAGGCGGACAATTTTAACTGGCTTGGCCTTGTACTTTCCATTATAGCCGTATGCGCGGCCTCCCTTTACGGGGTATTAAGCCGTAAGATATCGGCCCAGTACAGCCCCATTGAGCGCACTTATATCATGTTTTTGCTCGGCAGCGTGACCTTTACGGCGCTCGGGCTCCTGCAATGCAGAAATGATATGTCGCTTCTCCTTGTACCTCTTCGCAGCATTGATTTTTGGATTTCTATCCTCTTCCTTGGAGGCATGTCATCGGTTGTGGCATACCTGCTGATTAACTACGCGATTACCAATATCAGCATTGCAAGGTCATCAATCTTTGCAAATCTCACCACTGTAATTTCTATTTTAGCCGGCGTTATCATCTTAAAAGAACCCTTTGGGCTGTATCAGGCCATCGGCTCAATTATTGTTATTCTGAGCGCTTATTTTGTAAACAGACCCACCACGCAAAAGCAGTCCGAGTCTGCTAATGATTTACCCGAGCAGGACTGCGCTGTCTATACCAACCGTTAAATGAAGAAAGGATGACTTACATTGAAGGTTCTGCTCATTAACGGAAGCCCCCACAAAAATGGATGTACCTACACGGCCTTGTGCGAGGTGCAGGGCGAGCTTGAAAAAGCAGGTATCGAAACACAGCTTGTGCATATCGGCGATGACCCCATCAACGGCTGCATCGGCTGCAATGGATGCGCAAAAATCGGCCGGTGTGTGTTCAATGATGACATCGTAAATTCTATGCTGAGTCTCGCAGAAACGTCAGACGGCTTTGTGTTCGGCTCGCCTGTTCATTATGCCGGGGCGGCAGGCAAACTGGTGTGCCTCATGGACAGGATGTTCTACGCAGGGGGCAGCAAATGCTTTGAAAACAAGCCCGCTGCTTGCGTCGTAAGCGCGCGCAGAAGCGGTACCACCGCCGCATTTGACCAACTGATAAAGTATTTTACCATCAGCAACATGCCGGTTGTTTCTTCTAACTACTGGAACGGTGTACACGGCTTTACCCCGGAGGATGTGCGCAAGGACGAAGAGGGCATGCAGACTATGCGCAATCTCGGGCGCAATATGGCGTGGCTTTTGCGCTGCATTGAGGCTGGCAGAAAAGCCGGCGTTCCCGACCCGGTGCGAGAAAAGAAGATTGCAACTCACTTTATCCGATAACAACTATATGACAATAAAGAACCTGCGTGGGATGATTCCCAAGCAGGTTTTTTGATACCTTATAGGTATTTATTCCGTTTACAGGCTCATGCCGAGTTCGATTGCCTTAAGGTTGCTCTCCATGAGGTTTGCCTTTCTGGGGGGCACACACTTTTCAAGCGCCTTTTTAACCGCATCATAGGAAGCAAAGGAGGTCTCCTTTAGGATTTTGCCCAAGATAATCATATTCGCAAGGCCATGCAGGCCCTTTTCATCGGCAAGGGCTGTGGCTTCTACATAGTAGGCCGAGATATCGGTGCGCTCGCACTTTTGCGAAATGAGAGAGCTATCGATAACAGCAATGCCGCCCGGCTCCACAGAGTCGATGAAGCGGTCATAGGACGGGCCGTTCATAACACCCAGTACGTTGGGGGTAAGCACCAGCGGAGAGCCGATGGGATCCTTCGATATGCAAACACTGCAGTTTGCAGTACCGCCGCGCATCTCGGGGCCGTAAGAGGGCAGCCAGGAAATCTCCTTCTCCTCAATCAGACCTGCATATGCCATAACCTTGCCTGCAAACAGGATTCCCTGTCCGCCAAAGCCTGCAAGCAAAATATTAAAGTTCTCCATTACCGAGTACCCTCCTCTGTTCTGTCCATGTATACGCCCAGAGGATAATAAGGCATCATATTGGCGCGCAGCCACTCAAACGCATCCGCCGGCGTAAGTCCCCAGTTGGTCGGGCAGGTGGAAAGCACCTCCACGATGGAAAAGCCCTTTTTATCTATCTGCGCCTGGAACGCCTTCTTAATCGCCTTTTTGGCGTTTCTGACGTTGGGAACGCTATCTACCGAAACGCGCTCGGCGTATGCCACACCGCTAAGGGTTGAAAGCATCTCACACACGCGGATGGGATGACCCGCGCTCGAAACGTCGCGGCCGTAGGGGGATGTCTGTGTAATCTGACCGGGCAGGGATGTCGGTGCCATCTGGCCGCCCGTCATGCCGTAGATTGCATTGTTGACAAAGATAACGGTGATATTCTCGCCTCTGGTTGCTGCGTGAACAGTCTCTGCGGTGCCGATTGCGGCGAGGTCACCGTCACCCTGATAGGTGAATATCACGCCATCCGGCAGCGCACGCTTTAAGCCGGTTGCAACGGCAGGGGCTCTGCCGTGCGGGGCCTGCACCATATCGCAGTTGAAGTAATCATAAGCCATAACGGCGCACCCTACCGGGGCAACACCGACGGCGCGATCCTCTACGTTCAATTCATCGAGCACTTCGGCGACCAAACGGTGGATGATGCCGTGCGTACAGCCCGGGCAGTAATGAAACGGCGCATCCGAAAGCGCCTTAGGTTTTTCAAATACGACAGCCATTATTTTGCACCTCCCGCAAGCTTTTTGATCCGTTCAAGCACCTCGGCGGGGGTGGGAATGACACCGCCGGTACGACCAAAGAAGTGAACAGGCTTTGCACCGTTTACGGCAAGGCGGACATCCTCAACCATCTGACCCATGCTCATTTCAACACACAAAAAACTGTTTACCTTCCCAGCAGCGTTTGCAATCTCCTTTTCGGGGAAGGGCCACAGGGTGATGGGACGGATTGCACCCGCCTTAATGCCCTGCTCGCGCGCGGTTTTAACGGCGCTGCGCACAATACGCGAGGTTGCACCGTAGGAAACCACGGCAATCTCTGCGTCCTCCATCATAAACTCCTCGACGAGGACCTCGTTTTGCTTGATCTTCTCATAGCGGGCAAACCGCTCTACGACATGCCGTTCCAAATCCTGCGGCTTTAAGTATAGGGAGTTGACAATATTGTGCGGGCGTTTACCGCCATGTCCGTTTGCAGCCCACGGTTTTTCAACGGATGCTACCTCTGCGCGCTCCGGGAACTCAACCGGCTCCATCATCTGTCCGAGCATGCCGTCCGCGAGAATCATTGCGGGCATGCGGTACTCGTCCGCCTTATCAAATGCGCGGAACAACAGGGTTACCATCTCCTGCACGGTGGAAGGTGCAAATACAAGCAGCTGAAAATCGCCGTGGCCGAGCGCCTTGGTCGCCTGCCAGTAGTCCGCCTGCGAGGGCTGGATACCGCCAAGTCCGGGGCCGCCGCGCTGTACGTTGATAATCACGCACGGCAGGTCGGAACCTGCAATGTAGGATACACCCTCACTCTTTAAGCTGATGCCCGGCGAGGAGGATGAGGTCATTGCGCGCACGCCGGCTGCAGCCGCACCAAGCACCATGTTGATAGCCGCAACCTCAGACTCAGCCTGCAAAAAGGTGCCGCCAATCTTGGGCATGCGCTTAGACATATACGCCGAAAGCTCGGTTTGAGGGGTAATCGGATAACCGAAAAAATGACGGCAACCCGCCTGTATGGCGGCTTCCGCCAACGCTTCGTTACCCTTCATCAAAACACGTTCGCTCATTTTTTTGCCTACCTTTCCACCTTGATTGCTACGTCGGGACACATGGTTGCGCACATGGCACAACCGATGCACTTGTCCATCTCTATAACCTGCGCGGGGTGGTACCCTTTGACGTTAATGCGATCCTGCGCAAGCGAGATAATCTTTTTCGGGCAAGCCAAAACGCAAACACCGCAGCCCTTGCAGATGTTTTCGTTGACTATCATCTTTCCCATGCTCTTACCTCCCAGCCGAATTGATTTAAAAAACAACTAATCCCAGTTGGTTTTTACATAGATATCTACCGGATAACACTGCGGTACCTTATCCTGCAGACCTGCTGCTATGGCTCTATCTACAGCCGTGCACACCAATGGAAGCTTTAAGGATTTACAAACCTCATCGGCAAACTCGTTCGAGGCCAAAATATCCTGTGCTGTCGTTTCCCGCGCAAGATTTGAGCAGTTCGCAACACCTGTTGCCTTTAGGCGGGATGCCGCTTCAATCTCCGGCAATAGCTCGCAGGCCTCCTGTGGCGTGCGTGTCAGATACCGATAACGATTTATGACATACAGCATATCATAACCGACGCTCTCAAAGTGAGAACGGAACATGCCGAGTGCAACCGCGCCCGCATCGTCGCCGCCTACATCGAAGATGGTGCGCCCTTTATCTTGCGCAAACACCGAATATACCTCGGCCGATAATACGGGGATATCGAGGTTTGAGTTTGCGTAAGGCGGGGCAATCAGGCGGATGCCATATTCATCAAACAGCTTTTTATAGTCAGCAGTGCGAAAATAGGGGTTGACGATATCCAAATCGACAATCGTCACCTGTTCGCCCTGCTTCGCGTAGTCAAGTGCGAGGTTGACGGCAAGGTTGGTTTTTCCGCTGCCGTAATGGCCTGTGATAACGGTATAGCGTGAAAGCTTAAGCATTTATATACGCTCCAATTTAAGAGTAAGGCCTCAATGAAGAAAATTCATGCAAATTTACCACATTGCATCATTAAAGAAAATTATATCACTTTTAAAGCCCGGATACAACAACAGAATTAATAGCAAAACAGCGATGTCGGAGGGGTACGACACCGCTGTTTTGCTAAGGGAGGTGAATGATTTTCTATGGCACGAACCAATGCGGCTATATTACATTGCGCATACGAAGCCTTAGCTTGTCCGAGATCATCGCAATAAACTCGGAGTTGGTGGGCTTGCCGCGCACACCGTTGATGGTGTAGCCGAAATAGGAGTTCAGGGTATCGATATCGCCGCGATCCCATGCAACCTCAATCGCATGACGGATAGCGCGCTCCACCCGAGATGATGTAGTATCAAACCGTTTGGCTACAGTGGGGTATAAAAGCTTTGTGACAGAGTTTATCATCTCGCTGTCCTTGACGCTTAGCATAATCGCCTCTCGCAGATAATGATACCCCTTGATGTGGGCCGGAACGCCTATCTGAAGGATAATGTCTGTCACCATGAGCTCTAAATCCATGGGCTGGGAATGCGTGGTATGAATGTCGCCAATCGTCGCCTTGACGCCGCTTGTTGCACCTGCCATGTTGGCAATGCGGTCTGCCAGAACATCCAGGTCAAAGGGTTTGAGGAAGTAGAAGGCTGCCCCTGCAGAGAGCACTTCGCGCTCGAGCATAGGGTTATCGAATCCCGACATGATCATGAACATTGGTTTTTTTAGGATGCTTTTGTTGCTTGCAACCGACTTCATTACGCCTATTGCGTCAATGTGAGGAAGAAAGACATCCGCCAATACCACATCGGGTAAAAGTTCTTCAATCTTTTCCACCAGCTTGCTGCCGTTTTTTGGCGTTGTAATGGGAATAAAGCCACGCGACTTTAATACCTCGGAACATAAACCGCCAAATTCCTTTGAATCGTCCGCAATAAGAACTTTTAACGAATTATCCATTTTCTTTCCTCCTAAATCTCCTTCGGTTTAAGGTAATACTACCATATTTTGGTAATTATTGCAAGGAGTTTTTAATGGTTTTGCGGCCTGACGACAAATAAATCGCTCTACAAAAAACACCTCTTTTTTTACACATTCGAGAATAAGTTATAAAAATATGATGGAAATTCATTTAATTTATGGCAAATTTACCGCTATTATACATTATACTAGAATTATCTTTATTATACAATAATTAGAATAAATCATTGTAATAATATAGATAAATTTAAATGAATCGGTAGTATTTTAAAGCCTGCATTGCTTCGGATGATAAGGCACGCCTTATACTTTTTACTCACATTTTGAATGTTTGTGCATCACGATGCCTTGGATTTCGCCGTATTTTTTATTGAGTCGGCCTCCAGCAGCATATTCTCAGCAAAGATGCCATACCCGCGTGCAGGGTCATTGACAAACACATGGGTTACTGCGCCCACCAGCTTGTTATCCTGCAGGATTGGGCTGCCGCTCATCCCCTGCACAATGCCGCCTGTCTTTTCAAGGAGCCTTGCGTCTGTTATGCGTATAATCAGATTCTTGGTCGGGTTTGCGTCATTCATGTTGACCTTTTCTATGACGATGTTGTATTCCTTGGGCCCGGTACCATCTACCGTACTTAGAATGGTTGCCTTACCCTCCTTTATCTCCTGCTTAAGAGCAACCGGTAGCGGTGCATGATTGCTGGGACTTGCGTTTAACATACCATAGATACCTGTTTGGGTATTGACGATTAAGCTGCCGTCCACACTACTGCTGTTAAAGCTGCCTTTTAACTCTCCCGGCAGGCCGGGCACTCCCTTGGTGACATCGGTAATGGTAACCCCCACTACGTCTCCGCTCATAAGCGGCAGGATTTCTCCGGTATCAATGTCGCATACGGGATGGCCCAAGCCGCCGAACAGCCCGCTTTGGGCATCATAAAAGGTAACAGTTCCGATACCTGCCGAGCTGTCCCTCACCCAGATGCCCGCTTTATACCGGTTGTCCGATTTTGCCTTAACAGGGACGAAGGTGATTTCCATTTCGCTGTTGCCGCGCCTTATGCAAAACGTGAGAGCCTTGCCGTTTGAGGAAGAGACCATCGATGCAATATCTTCATTGGTCGTAACCTTTTTTCCGTTTATCTTTGTAATCACGTCTCCCAGCTTGATGCCGGCATCTTTTGCGGGATTACACATCCCCTTATCTACCTCGATATCAGTAAGCCCCACAACCACTACGCCGTCAGTGAACATCTTAATGCCAAAGGGTGTACCGCAGGGTATGAGAAGGCGCTCCTCAACCACCGACACTTTGACATCTTTAATGGGAATCAGCCCGAACATGCTGAGCTGGGTATTGTAGCTTGCGCCGACATCTGTTGTCTTTTCTGCTCTGATTATCTTGCCGGACAGGGTATCCTGAAAGGTGCCTGCCTTTATTTTATCGCTTAGCAGCAGTTTCGTTCCTGCCTCGACCAGAAATTCATCCGGCAGTTTTGCTGCCATAACGGCCGCCGCAGTTAAGACCGTTATGGCAGCTGCAAGGCAGAGTGCCGTAAATGCCTTTATGATCCTTTTCATAACCTACCTACCGTGCCTTTCCGATTTTATTCAAAAAATCGTTTCAAACTAAATTGCTCAAGCGCCGCATCAATATCTTTTGCCGAGGTGAAAATAAATATCGTAGGCAAAAACAGAGGCGTCTGTATCATCTTCCCTTGCATATTCATAATTTGTAAGCCGGCAAAAGAAATGCTCGCGCGTCTGCTTGCGTTGCCGAATTTCGGAAAAGTAGCAAGCATCAATTTCACGTCACGACTGGCAGGGTCAGACTTGATTTTCACCTAGATTGAATGCAATTTACTCCTGTCGCTTTCATTGCGCATTCTGGAAATTTATGTTGTCTTGCAAGGCGCAATATGTTAAAATTATCCTGAAATTTAAGATGTTGCGAGGACGGGTACGAGCAGATGAAGGTGGCGATTATCGGGTCGCGGGATTGCGGTGACATGACAAATGAAGACATCATACCATATATCCCGCAAAACTGCGCGGAGATTGTCAGCGGCGGAGCGCGAGGGATTGATACGCTCGCGCAGCAAGCCGCCAAAAAGCTGGGTATTAAATTCCGCTGCTTTTTGCCCAACTACAACCTGTTTGGCCGCCTTGCGCCGCTCAAGCGCAACATTTCAATCGTCGATTACAGCGATTACGTCCTTGCCTTTTGGGATATGAAATCCTCCGGCACACGTTATGTGCTTGCATACTGTTTAAAATGCGAAAAACCGTTTAAAATAATACGGATAAAAGGCAGTGCAAAATCAAAAAGATATGCCCATCCCAACAGCAAGGGCTAAAAGCCGAAGATGGGCATACAGTTTTATTTTGGGCACATCGTTTTTCATTCATACCGACCATATGTAAGCTTGAAAAATATGAAAAAGCATATGCGCGGGACTGCCGTAAACCGGCAAATCCCGCGCATATGCTTATCTATGTAAAGTTATTGATTTGAAATCTCAAAAGGAAGAACCTCTGTTTCCTCCTTACGCTTCTTTTTTGGCTTGAACACATGCAGCACTGAAACGAGAAGCGGCCCCAAAAAGCTGTAGGCAAGCACCAGCATCATCTCGCTCCCCGAAAGACTCTGGGTGCGGAAGATTGCCGAAAGCGGATGCCAATACACGGCCAAAAGCGAGATGACAAGGGAGATCAAAACCGCAAACACCAGCTTTGCATTCGTAAAAATGTTAATGCCAAACAGGCTTTTCTTTTCACTTTTGCATTCAAAAACGTGAATCAGCTGGCTGATGATGAGTGTGAGCAGGGCCACTGTGCGCGCTATCTCAATGTCCTGCGTGTGCTTATATGCGGAAACGAATGAGCCGAGCGTCGCAAGGCCGATGATGCACCCGCGAAACACTATGGTAGAGGCAAGAGAATTAGAAAAGATGCTTTCATCTCTGCCGCGCGGTTTTCGCGTCATCTCATCCTTTTCGGGCGGCTCCAATCCCAGAGCAATTGCAGGAAGACCATCCGTCACAAGGTTGACAAGAAGAATCTGAATCGGCAGCAGCACAACGGGCAGCCCCATAAGCATTCCCACGAACATGGTCACCACCTCGCCGATGTTGCAGGAAAGCAGGTAGCGGATAAACTTGCGAATGTTCTGATAGATTACCCTGCCCTCCTCCACTGCCGCAATGAGGGTAGCGAAGTTATCATCAAGCAGGATCAGTGATGCCGCCTCGCGGGTGACATCTGTTCCTCCCTCACCCATGGCAACGCCGATATCGGCCTCCTTTACAGCGGGCGCGTCATTCACCCCGTCGCCCGTCATAGCCACAACCTGCCCCGTGCGTTTTAGTGCCCTTACAATGCGCAGCTTGTGTGCGGGCGTTACACGGGCATAGACGGCGGTGACCGCCACAGCCCGGGTCAACTCTTCGTCATCCATCGCGTCGAGTTCTTCACCGGTATGCACCTCGTCGCCGGGGGTAAGCAGCTTAATCTCCTGTGCAATCGCGCTTGCAGTCAGAAGATGGTCGCCTGTTATCATAACGGGGCGAATCCCCGCACGGCGGCATTGACGGATGGCATCGTAAACCTCTCTGCGCGGCGGGTCAATCATACCCGCCATTCCGACAAAGATGAGGCTGTGCTCATCCTCCTTTGTCACATGTGAGCCGGGAAAGGCCTTGTAGGCAAAACCCAGAACACGCAGAGCACCCTTTGCCATCTGCTCAATCTGATTCTTCGCCCACCGCCTGTCCTCCTCAGTCATCGGCACGACCTCACCGCGCTTTAGGATGTAGGCGCACTGGTTGAGCACAACGTCACAAGCGCCCTTTGTGAGCAGGCGTTTGCCGCCGTCCTGTGATAGAACCAGCACCGACATACGCTTGCGCTCGGAGCTAAATGGCAGTTCGGCGACCCTTGTATATCTTCGCTGTAAAAGCTGTTCGGTGGCGCCTGCCTTTGCGGCTGCGACTAATAAGGCAATCTCGGTCGCCTCTCCGGTCACGGTATAGGTTCCGCCTGAAACAATGCGGCGCACCTGTTGCTTTTCTTCGTCATAGATGTGAGAGTTGCTGCACAAAACACTGATTTCACATAGGGTTTTCAGAGCTGCATCCTTCTCTGCGTCTGCACCCTTGACGCTTTTGAACTCCCCGTTTTTTTCGTAGCCAGCGCCGCTAACCTCATATACCCCATCCGGCGTTACTACGGCGGTTACGGTCATCTTGTTTTCGGTGATTGTTCCGGTTTTATCCGAGCAGATGACGCCCGCACAGCCGAGCGTTTCCACCGCGCCCAGCTTGCGAATCAGGGCGTTGCGTTTTAGCATGCGCGAAACCGCCAGCGCAAGCGAGATGGTGACAATGGCGGGCAGTCCTTCCGGAACCGCTGCAACGGCAAGCGAGATGCCGGTGAGCAGCATATAAAAGGGCTGTTCGCCGCGCAAAATGCCCGTTACCGCCACAATCGCACATACGACTATGCACCCGATTGCGATATACTTGCCAAGCTGGGCAAGCCTTTGCTGCAATGGGGTCGGCCCCTCTTCAATCTCGCCGATCATGTTTGCAATCTTGCCCATCTCTGTGTTCATGCCCGTCGCTAAAACCCTCGCGCGTGCGCGGCCCGAGGTGACAATGGTGCCCATATACACAAGGTTCTTTTCCTCTTTGCTTACACTGTGAGATTCGCCCGTTAATATGGACTCATCACAGGCAAGCTCGCTGCACTCAAGCAGAACTGCATCCGCTGCAACACGGTCGCCTGCCCGCAGCAGCAGGATATCCTCAGGCACCACATCCTGAGCAGGCAGGACGATTTCGATTCCGTCACGCAGGACACGGGCGGTGGGCGCTGCCATGCGTTTGAGGGCTTCAAGCGTGCGCTCGGTGCGAAACTCCTGTATAAAGCCAAGCAAAGCGTTTAAAAACACAATAGCAAGGATGGTGAGCGCCTCGCCGACCTCCCCCATAAAGACCGACAAGACGGTTGCAATTAAGAGGATAACCACGAGTACATCCTTAAACTGCGAGGCAAATATCATAACAGGCTTTACCCTGCGGTTGTTATTGAGTGTGTTCGGGCCGTACCTTGCCAGGAGTTTTGCAGCCTCCTGCGATGATAGCCCCATCCTGCTTGCTGTCTCTTCTCGCCTCATTGCGCTCCCCCGTTTTAATATTAGTCTGGCTTTCCAATCAGTTTGTTTTATAGCCTGTACATTGGATATGCCAGTCCAATATTATTCGAAACGAGACCGTTATATTCCTTTGTCCACTAGGCGACTTGTTCCGGAACACAATAAACAGAGTGCGCAATAAGCATCCCCCGGCAAAGCCGGGGGTATTTCACATGCGGGCATAGCCCTCTGTTCTTCGCGGACGCGTCAAACGCGTAATACGGTCTGCCAACTGCGTAAGACTGTTACTTGCCGCCCGTA
>JAEZKF010000019.1 GCA_023415575.1 Bacillota bacterium | reverse complement strand
CAGCGTTCGTCCTGAGCCAGGATCAAACTCTTAATCAAATTGTATCTAAAGCGATTCCTCGCTTTAAACCTAATTCAATCAAGCTGTTCTCAAGCTCTAATCGAATACTTGCGTTTCGCAAAACGGTCATCCCGTTCTGCCGCTTCTTGTTTCTCATCCCTCGTTACCGAGGATGGAATTTCAAGGGTTTGTTTTCTTACCATGTTGTTCAGTTTTCAAGGTTCATTTTTCGCTAATCTTTCGACCAGCCTTTTTGCCGTTTTTGGCTTAGCGGCGCCGTTTTTTCGGTGCCCCGCGTCAAGCGGCTTATTTATAATATCACGTTAACCCCGCCTTGTCAACACCCTTTTTTGCTTTTTTTCGAACTCTTTTTAAATACCCAAATCAGCCCGTTTTATGCTTATAAGTGACCGCCCTCTACCCTTATACGATGACATCAAACGCTCACAGATGCGATGGTTATGCCATTCAACCTACAACTCTATGTTTTCCTTTATACCTTGAGAAAATACAAATTAATCCTAAATTATTATCATCTTGACTTAAATAATTGTTATATACAATTAAGTCATTTATAGTATAATTAGGTTTAATTATTCATTTTATGTCGAAGAATGTATAGCCCGATTATTACCCCTGTCTTGAAGGGGTAGTGATAATCAAAATGAGAAAAGGAGAACGATTATGGGAAATTTCAGAGTCAATGTGTCAGACGCAGTCGTCGACGTCATGTGTGAAGGTGCCTTCACCCCGGAGGACGCGCAGGCATTCTTAGCGGACTTCAACAAGAAGGTCGCAACAATTACGCCCTCTAAGTATCACCTTTCACTTGACGCAAGCAAGCTGGCTGTATCTCCCGCTGAGATGCAGGAGATGCTCAAGGGTTGTCTTTCGCTATATAAATCGCTGGGCTTTGGCCGCATTTCTTTAAATGTCGGCACCAATGTCATTGTAAAGATGCAGCTGCAGCGGCTTGCAAAAGAGGTGGGCTTAAACTCCATAGAAATCCTGTAAGCCGCACTGACTTGCGAAACCGAACCTTAAATCTAAAACTCGGAGGAGCCGAATGATAAACGTAAAGATTCGCGACATTGCCGTTTATCACGGAAGCAGGATAGTTGACAACGACTATTATATCGAACACTTTAAAAAGAAGCAAAAGGATGTATCACATTTCTTAACCAACATCATCGGACGAAAGAAGCGATACATGATCGACCCCGACACCGATTCCAACCTGTCGATGGCCATGAAGGCGACAAAGCTTGTTTTAGAACAAGCCGGTCTAAGCGGCAAGGATATCGACTTGATTGCCTATTCCAGTGTCCTGCCGGAGTACACCATTCCCCCTTGCTCCATCCACCTGCATGAGGCGATTGGCGGCAAGCCGGAATGCATCTGCTACGATATCAACGTAAACTGCGCCGGAATGACGGTGTGTATTGAGCAGATATGCAAGTACATGCACCTAAGTGAAAACGTCAATACCGCTTTGATTGTCGGATGCGACTACGTCAACCACCTGCTCAACAGCGACAACGAGTACTGCTACGGACACTACGGGGATGCCGCGTGCGCGATTATCTTAGAAAAGACCGACGAGCCGTGCGGCTTCCTCGGTTCCAAATACGCGGTAAACTCCGCTGAGCACAACAACATCCACTTCCCTGGCTGCGGGTTCTCGAACCTTTTTAGCGAGCAGGACAGAGAGGCCCTGCGCATGGTATGGCTGCCGTTTGAGAATGTATCCATCAACACGGCGGTTAAGAACATGCGGGCACTAATGGAGGAGAATAACCTCAGCATCGACGACATCAAGATGTTCTGCCTGTCGCAGTATGCCCTTGCAAACGTGCAAAGCATCCGCGAGCTCTTGGGCATAGACGAATCAAAGAGTATCTTCATCGGTGACCAGTACGGCTACACCGGAACCAGCAGTCCCTATATTGCTTTGTATGAGGCCCTAAAGCGGGGTCTTGTCAAGCGTGGGGACTACATCATGATCTGGACCATCGGCGGCGGGTCAGAGAACATCGCCATGCTGATGCGGTACTAAGACCAGTCCAAAAACCGACTAAAACAACATAACTAAGCCAAAGAGCCTTTCGGTGACAAATACCCGAAAAGCTCTTTTTCTTATTAAAAAGAATAACATGTTCCAATCCGCCTGCAAAAAATCTATAATTAATGGAAAAACTGCAAGCCTTTTTTGAGTTTTGGCTGTTTATATGGGTGAAGGCGCTTTCAAGTACAAAGAAAGGGAGGCAGATCTTTTGCAAGACAAAGAACTAATACAGCTACTTCAGGACAAGCCTTCCGAGGGATTGTACGAGGCAATCAAAAAATACGGTGAGCTTCTTAAGATTGTAATTGCCCGAATCATTCCCCAAAGTCCGATGGATGTCGAGGAGTGTGTGGCGGACACCTTCGTAAACGCATGGAAGACAATCGGACGGCTGGATGCCGAAACCGCAAGTCTCAAAGGGTATCTTCTATGTATTGCGAGAAACACCGCCATCAATCGGTATCACCAGCTCAAGCGTCATGACTCTTCCCCGCTCTATACCCTTGATATTCCCGCCGACACCGATGTAGAAGGGATACTGCTCAGCGCAGAGACCTCGGTGCAGCTGCAGGAAGCCATAGCAGAGATGCCCGAGCCGGATAGGGAGATTATCCTGCGCAAATACTTTTTGTTTGAATCCATCAAGGAGATTGCCGAGCAGTTATCCATGGACGAAACTCAGATCAAAAACAGGCTGTACCGCAGCCGACAGCACCTGAAAAAGAAGCTGCAAGAAAGGGGCTTTGCAGATGCAAAGATATAACGACAAGTTTTTAAGACAGTTGGGAGAACTTGCACCACAAGCACCTGACACACCCGACCTTACAACAGAGCGTCTTCACGGTATGGTTATGGATCGGTTTACGGTTACAAACCAGAAGAAGAATCCGAAAAAGGGTTTTCGCGCTTTGCTTGTAGCGGCAATTGTCACGGTTGGCTTGCTTACAATAGCCGCCACCTATTACAGTGTCAGCGATGCCTTTCGCGGGGTCTTTAAGGAGCAGACTCCTACGGGTGAGAAGATTCCCATCTCATCCATGTCGAAGATTGTGGATAAGTCGGGCAAGCTCGTAAATGCCTCCGCGACAAGTGAAGGGGTTAGGGTGAGCGTTCGCGCCATCACGGGGCAGGCCAACGGACTTAACATCATCCTGGACATCACAGGGCCGGAAGGTAAGCCGCTTGCCATCAAGCAGTCGGACGGCACTCTCTCCTCGGGTGAGATTAAGTTTGGGTATGTAAAGATGCGCACGGAGGACACCTTAAGTGGTGACGAAGAATATGAGTATGTGCAGCAGGACATAAGACTTGGGCAGAAATCCAGCAGCTTTACAAGCGCAGTTCTGCCGGACGGCGACCCCTTTGACAACAGGGCAACCATTCTGCTAAGCCTAAGCCTTGACGCACAAACCACACTTACAGGCAAGACGCTTTATCTTACCCTGCAAAATCTGCTTCAGGAAAGTGTGCTTGCCGGCACCGATGTGGGGATGGAAGCGGGCGCTCTCACCAGGCTTTTAAGCAAGTTCGAGGCACCTTCCAAATCCGCCTATGAAGAGACCGCCAGCTGGGAAGACCACAAAACAGGAGAGCGGATTCTACACTACACCTTAACTGAAGACACCAGCACGCAGCTACCGTTAGCAAAGGGGCTGCCCGGTTATCTCGTTACAAACGCGGCGATTCGCGACGGCGTCTTCTACCTGCGCGGCACAGCGCCGATACCCGTAGACAACAGCGAAATTCTATCCCATGCGGCACTTTTAAACACCAAGACAGGCGAGCTCAAGCTGCCCTACGTCATCGCAATCGACACAGACCGAGACAAGCCCGACATCGTTAAGTGGCATATCACCTTTGGCGACGTTTCTTCACCGGAGGCTTTGAGCGATTATGTGCTTGTGCTGGATGCGGAAAAGGGACTTCATCCCCTGCTTAAAGGAAAGTGGGACTTTACCATCCCGCTCGACTTTGAAAACACTACTCGGACACTCGACCTTGACCAAGCCTTCACAGTAGAGGGCAACGCGATGCGCGCGAAGAAGCTGACGGTTTCTCCGTACTCCATCAGCCTTTTGACCTCTGCAAGCGAATCTGTATTTCGCAACAGGCTATTGCCTGCAAACAGGGAGGACAACCCCAGCGCGACCATCACCATGCAGGACGGCACGCAGATTCAGGTGCTCGGCGATGGAAGAAGCGGCACTGCAGACAACTGCGAGATCCTGTTCTCTCTTGATGTTGTAATCGACCCGTCGCAGGTTAAATCCTTTGCGTTTGGGGGTATGACTATCGATATGCAAAAGCAGTAACCCTTTTGCGGCCTTACTCGCTCCTATCACAAAGCAGCCGGAGAAAACCTCTCCGGCTGCTTATTTCATCTCCAATTTTTTATTGAGCACTATCCCCATCAGACCGCGTACAGAATGTATTCAGCCGGGATTGGCTGGTCGCCGTAGCAGCGCAGGTAGAACCGGTAGGTGGGGTCTATCTCATCAATGGTGCGGGCAAGGCTCCACAAGCCATCATGACCGTAGTAGGCAGCGGCGGCAATCCGCGGATGGTACTGCCTAATGATGTTTTGGCCACCCCGCAGCACCCGGTCTTCCATGCCGCAGACATTGACTTTGATAAAGGATACCGGCTCGCGCATGTCCTCATCCAGTATGACCGTTTCGACCGGAACCTCCCCCTTTTCCATCAGCGTTTTGCTCTGAGAGACGGCTGTATTGGGCAGGTAAAGCGTCTTAGCCTCGTCACTTACACTGACGGGGCGCACCACAATGTTTTCAAGGTGAAACAACTCGATATTCTTATAAATATACTCCACGCTTTCGGGCACCGGCTCATAGCAGTAAATCCGCCGATAACCGTCAGCCCCGAACACCTTTTTATAGGAGACCATCGTATCGCCGATATAGGCGCCCACATCCACAAACACCTCGTTTGGGGTGCAGGGCACGAGGTCGATGTCAAAATACTGGGTAAAATACCTCTCCTGATACGGCTTTATCTTGTCCGGGTCAGGTGACAGCCAGAAGGAGAGGATTTGATACAAAAGCTTTCTTGAGCGGTAGTCCCCCAAATGTTCGTACAGCCAGGCGAGTTCATCGCGGTGTTCATACATGGCCTTTGCCGCGTTTTCGGCAAGATCCCGCACCCCGATGCCCGGGTAGTATTCTCCCCAATGCCTTAAGTGGTTATAGGCCTCCATAATCTGATTGTAGGTTTGCTTGTCCTTGTTTGCGCGGTAACGCAGGTTATGCCTAATGGCTTCGCACATCTCCTGCGTGCTGCTTAAACTGTATAAATAGTCGATAAACGCCGCAAAGTCAGCGTCAATCCTCGTGTTCATCGCGGCTGTATCACTTTGCAGGTTGATTGATTGTATTTCATTGATACTCATTGTTTTCACCGCCGGTATTGTGGTTTTCGGTTTGTCTTTTCACAGATACGCCCCAGCCGGGCTTGGGGCGATGTTCTTAGTATTTTTCGTTTTCGGATTCACACATATCTTGGGCTGCCGCCATAGCAAGCAGGCGCATTGCGTGAACGCCCTCGTCAAGATGGGCTCTAAAAAAGATGTCCCGCAGGCAGTCATTTTGACAGGTTATGAGATATTGCTGACCGTACTTTCGAAAATCCCCGCTCTCATCCAATACGCGGTCAAGCAAGATGTCCCGATAGGAGCCCTTGGGGATGTTCACCCTGACCTCGGGTGAGAACTTGCATCCGGTCATTGACGCAAGGATGCCCTGAAACTCCCTTGCGTGGCGCAGTTCGTCCGCCGAGAATTCCTGCAAAAGCTTTGCGTCTTGCGCCGGTGCATTCTTTGAAAGCTCGCGGTAAAGGGCTGAGTCGTTGAGTTCTGCCTGTATGTACTCTTTTAATTGTTGTATTAAATTCAAGTGAATAACCCCTTTTTGCGTATAATATCAATACACTATATTCGGCTTTGGAGTGTGCCGTGCATCATATGGATAGCCTTTTTCCTGTTTTATTTTGCACTGCACGCGTAATTGACAAAGCGGGTGAATTGTTGTAACATAAATACTGCTTTTATTATGCTTTTAAGCATTATGCGCCTATAGCTCAGTAGGATAGAGCGGTCGCCTCCTAAGCGACAGGCCAGAGGTTCGAATCCCCTTAGGCGCGCCAGAATAAACGCCGAGCCCATTTCAGTGGGTTCGGCGTTTTTGCTTTGTAGTATCACCGGTCTGCGTTTTGTGAAGGTTTTGGCAAAATACCCCTTTCCCCTTCCGAGACATGGATAGTCTTTTGTAAAATGCCTTTTGTACTTGTTTTTTCCTTCCCTTCATGCTACAGTAAAAATAAGGATTACCATGCTACAACTAGGGAGGGGCGCGAAACGCGGATGGCACAAAACACGATTACCGAGCAACCACCGCTCCGTACTGATGTTGGTTTTAGGCGCAAGGAACTGGATGTGCGCGGGCTTCGCTTATCCTATCTGCCGTATACGTTGTCTTTTGTTTTCTCACTGTGGCTTGCCGATATGCAGTTATCCTACTTCTCGGTAGATGGCGGGCCTGGGGGACTTGACTCTTCCGCACTCATGCAGGTAAGCTACTGCCTGTTTGCCATAGTGCTTGTTATGCTGCGTCCGCATATGCTGCAGGCCTTTCGCACGGCGAGTATCTTCTTGGTTGCAATAGGATATCTCGTCTGGCTATTGCCGTTTGCCCCCGGCATTCGGCTATGCGCAATCGTGCTGTGCTGGGGCGGGCTGGGAGGATGTGCTGCCTGTGCCGCACACGCCTATGCCTTTGTACTGCAAAATGCCGAGCGGTTCTATGCTGCCCTATTTGCGGCTTTGGGGCAGGGGGTAACCCTGACCCTTTTCCACCACAACATACTAAATCTTTTCATGGGGCGTATTACCCCCACCGCACTTGTAGTGGGCATCGTGCTTTGCTTACTGCTCTACCGTGAGGATGACATAGAAAAGCTCCTGCCGAGTCCGGCCTCCCCGCCGCGCGGCAAGTACGTCGTGCTGTGCTGTGTGGGGGCATATTTTACCATCACCGTGTTCGGCGAGCTTTTAATCCGCACACTATATAAAGAATACTATCTGTTTTACGCCACGGGCATTATCTGCTCGGTGGCGATCACCCTAGCCCTGCACATCGCCTTTCGGCGGTGTGTTTGGCATTTATGGAACCTGTTTGTCGGGGCCTCGGCCCTATCTCTGCTGTTAATCACCCTTTCCCCGCCGCCCTTTTTGCAGGTAGGGGTGCTGGTGTATGGAGCCTTAACCGGTGCCGGCTACACCGGTGTGATGTATATGGGCGGAGGCTTTGTAAAACGATACGGCAGTGTGCGGGTATTTCGCCTGGCGCTTGCCTCCGCGTGCGGGGTTGCCATCTCGCCGATGGTCGCCTCGGCGGTTATCAGCGAATACTTCCCGCAGGCGCTGGAGGCCACCACCGTCATCATCACCTTCGCGGTGCTTCTTGCGTTTATTCTCTTAATGCCGTCCTTTTATCAGGAACTGTTCCGCCATGAATGGCTGAATGAATACCATGAGGCGGATATGAACGAGGAGCAAGACCTGTTTGCGCGCTACAACCTAAGCCCCCGCGAGCGCAGTGTGTGCATCTTACTTTTGCGCGGGCATACTCTGCGGCAGATCTCCGCTATGTTAGGGCTGCAGTATTCCACCGTAAACACCTACTGCACCACCCTCTACCGAAAGCTATCCATCAACAGCCGCGCCGAGCTGTTTGTCCTGTTTGGTCAGGAGGGTATGAATTATCCCGATCCCGACAATGATTAAATGAAGCTCGTTTTAAAAGCCGTCCTTTGGGGCGGCTTTTTTCGTTTTATGGGCTGAAAAGGAGGCGAAGCTATCCTACCTAGAGGCACCTGTCAGCAACCGCGCAAACCTGACCCTATTCGTCCAATCCGGCGGCGAATTTCGCATGAAGTGGCTCACTAGAACTAATTAATTCTGCGCTTCATATGAACTAATGAATAGACAGTGCCGTCATTCAAACCGTATAATGCGGGCAAAGGCAGTGATAAGAAGGTGATTAGATGTCAGTCTTTGAATGGCTATCCTCCGGCGCAAAAAAAGGTCTGCCGTTTGGGTCAAAGGCGGGCGGCACCAAGCAACGGCCGGATTCTGCCGAAAAGGCAAGGCGGATGAAAAGCCTAACCAGACGCGAGCGTGAAACCTTTGAAGCCCTGGTGCAGGGGTACACCCTTGCCCAGACCGCGCAGCTTCTGGGGGTGAAATACCCAACCGCAAACACCCACTCCACCAATCTGTACCGCAAGCTGGGGGTCAACAGCAAGGCGGAGTTGATTATTGAGTACGGCTCGTTTGCGCAAGCCTTGTCACAGGCAGAAGAGGTGCCCTAGAAGGTTCTGGCTCACCAGCTTATCGATGCTAACCAAACCTACATATTTAGGAGGACACAACGATGACAGATGAGTTAAACACCAACACAGCGGCACCGGAGAATGCCGAAACTGCACAGGCCGAGAATACCCAGGCTGCCGCAGCCCCCGAGTTTGACGCACAGGATATTGAGAAGAACAAGACCGCAGCAGGCCTTGCGTATATCCTCTTCTTCCTGCCTCTTGTTATGTGCCCGGACTCCAAATACGGCAAGTTCCATGCCAATCAGGGACTAGCCCTGCTGATTGTTTCGGTGGTAGGTACCATCGTACTATCCATCATTCCCATTATCGGTTGGATTCTGCTGCCCCTGTTTGGTATTGCCGTGATGGTCTTTGCCATTATGGGCCTTATCAACGGCTTTGGCGGCAAGGCAAAGGAGCTGCCCTTAGTCGGCAAGATTAAGCTGCTCAAATAACTTGGGCTATATGAGGGGAGTAACGCTATGACTAAAAAACTCATCGCCGTGGTATGTGTTCTGCTGTTGGCTGTAAGCCTTGGCGGATGCTTTATCCGCGAGCAGATTAACAAAAAAATCGGCGAGGCCATCACCGAGGGGATCCTGGATCAGGCTATTTCAGGCGGTGACATCGACATTGATGACGATAAGTTCGTATTCAAAGGGGTCGATGGCGAAGAGTTCACAATCGGGGGAGGAGAATGGCCCAAGGGCCGGGCCGCTGACCTTTTGCCATCGCTGCATGCCGGTACCATCAGCTCGGTAATGAACTCCGAGACCTACTGCTTGATTGTTATAGCCGATGCAAGTGAGTCGGATTATAACAGCTACCTGCAGGACTTCCAAAATGCCGGTTTTTCTCAAAACACTGCAACCTTAGACAGTGATGGTACGCTGTACTACTATGCGAGCTACGATGACTTAACCAACGGAACGCTGACCTATTCCCGCGAAACAAAAGAGATGACCATTATGGTCAATATCGCAGAGTAGTTTTTATTTGGTACTCCTTTGCAGGGCGGTTCCAAGCTTGGAGCCGCCTTGTTTTTGCTTTTTATGGCATATCACTTTAGCGATTTAAAGTTTTTATGCAAAAAAGCGTTGACAATCCTTTTTTAACCTGCTATGATAAGAACAACTCAAAAAGAGGGAGGCAATCCGGTAGCAATGACACAGGCTATGAGCTTTTCGTACCGCTATTATTACCGCTCGGCGTATTTGTATCGCACGGGTTTAATAGGGTATGCACAAAGCCGACTGTTGTCAAATCGGATTCGCTGATTACACCGCAGGTCATGCGCCAAGGCACACGCCAAAGGCCGCAAGTGACTGTATAAACGGGTAAAGGTAATAGGGCGACGCTTTTGAAACAGAAAGCGCCGCCCATTTTTTATTGGGAGGGAAATCAAACATGGTTGTTGTTATCAAACGAGGAACAAGCGAAAAACAGCTTGCCGAGTTTTGCAGGCTTGTAGAGAACGAAGGCGTTAACGTACACCTATCGCGCGGTATGCACACTACCATCGTAGGTCTTGTGGGCGATGTGTCGCGGGTGGATGTTGACACCATCACAGCGCTGCCCTATGTCGAGTCGATTAAGCGCATCACCGAGCCTTATAAGAATGCAAACCGCAAGTTTAAGCCCGACGACACCGTAATTACGGTGCGGGGCGTGAAGATTGGCGGCGGGCATGTGCCGGTCATTGCAGGCCCCTGCTCGGTGGAGAGCGAGGAGCAGATCTGCGAGGTGGCGCTTGCCGTTAAGAAGGCGGGGGCATCGATGCTGCGCGGAGGCGCCTTCAAGCCGCGCACCTCGCCGTATGCCTTCCAAGGCCTGCGGGCGGAGGGCATCGAGCTTTTGTGCAAGGCAAGAGAGCTGACAGGCCTGCCGATTGTCACCGAGATTATGTCCAGCGACCAGCTGCCCCTCTTTGACGAGGTGGACGTCATTCAGGTCGGCGCGCGCAACATGCAAAACTTTGAGCTTCTCAAACTACTGGGCAAGACAAACAAGCCCATCCTGCTTAAGCGCGGGCTTGCCAACACCATCGAGGAGCTATTGATGAGCGCCGAGTACATCATGGCGGGCGGCAACGAGCAGGTCATCCTGTGCGAGCGCGGCATCCGCACCTTTGAGACTTCTACGCGCAACACGCTGGATATCTCGGCAGTTCCCATGCTGCACCAGCTAACCCATCTGCCGGTGGTGGTTGATCCGAGCCATGCAGCGGGTATCTCGTGGATGGTGCGGCCGCTGTCGCTTTCCGCTTTGGCGGCTGGGTGCGACGGACTGATTATCGAGGTGCACAACAACCCCGAAAAGGCACTCTCGGACGGGCCGCAATCCCTGCGCCCGGATGACTTTGCAGCGCTGATGACGGATATCCGCAGCCTTGCTGAGCACCTGCACAAGAAGGTATAGCTACACTATACATCATAACTATACATCATAAGGAAGAAGGATGCCCCATGCAGACCCTGAATATCGGTATCATCGGACTGGGCCTAATCGGCGGGTCGTTTGCCAAGGCAATCAAACGAAATACGCAGCACACCATCGCGGGCTTTGACATCAGCGAGGATGTTTTAAAACAGGCCCTTGCAAAGGGTGTTATCGATAAGCAGCTGGACGATGCCGCACTCAGCGAGTGTGACCTCCTGTTCGTCGCCCTCTACCCCACCGCCTGTATCAAGGCAGTCACCGAGCGGCTTTCGATGCTCAAAAAGGGGTGCATCATCACCGATTTGTGCGGCGTAAAACGGGTGGTGTGTGATGCGCTGGACGCCCCCTGCCGCGAGGCGGGCATGGTGTTTGTAGGCGGTCACCCGATGGCAGGGCGGGAGTTCTCGGGCTTTGCCCATGCAATCGCTACCCTGTTTGACGGTGCCTCGATGATACTCACCCCCACACAACCGGATGATCCCGCTCAGGCGCAGGCTGTTGCGATACTCAAAGACCTTGCGCGCGAGATGGGCTTTCGGCAGACGGTGGTTACCACCCCCGATCATCACGACAGTGTAATCGCCTACACCTCGCAGCTTGCTCATGTGCTTTCCAACGCCTATGTCAAAAGCCCGCGTGCGAAAGAGTATGACGGCTACAGCGCAGGCAGCTTTAAGGATTTAACCCGCGTTGCAAAGCTTAATGAAACGATGTGGACCGAGCTTTTCCTCGATAATGCCGACCACCTGACCGTGGAGCTTAGCCTGCTTATTGATAATCTTTGTGCCTACCGCGCAGCCCTGCAGGCACGGGACGGCGATACCCTCAAAGCCCTGCTGCGGGAGGGCCGCATCATCAAAGAGGCCCTGTAACGCATACAGTTATGTACAGAATATCAATCAATAGGGTATAATGAAAACAGGCTGGAGCCACGGGCGATGCTGCGGTCATTGAGTTTTGGGAGGGCGAACTGCACACGGTGCGCAGCGCCGAGCCGTATGAAATTACCACCAACTTTGTGATGGCAAACGGCCTAAACCTCGGCGAAGACTTCAACGAGTTTGAGCGGTTTGACACATTAAAAAATCATCTTGATGCATCCGGGGGGATTATAAGTCCTGATGATGCGATGGCACTGTTATCCGAGGTCGCCATCCCCGGCCGCACACGCTGGTCGGTGGTGTATGAGCCCGATACCCTCACCGCCCGCATTGCGGCGGGTGAAAACTACGAGGATATCTTTTAATACTCACTTAGGTAACTGTTACGTTTCTATCCATAAAGGGAGGCTTAATGCCTCCCTTTTATTTGCGCATTTGGGGCTGACCATGCGTCCTGTCTGTGAATACAATAGCATGAGATATTGTATATTGAGGTGTTACTATGGGCTTTTATGTACGGGTTGAACCATCTGTAAGGGTATATGTAGAGGATATCAACCCCTCGGGCACAAAGACGATTGTATGGATTCACGGCTGGCCGGGGGGTCACACATTGTTTGAGTACCAGTATAACCAATTACCCAAGCTCGGCTACCGGTGTGTCGGCATCGATACGCGCGGGTTCGGGCAGTCCGATAGGCCGTGGACGGGGTACGACTACGACCGTCTGGCAGATGATGTGCGCGCGGTTGTGAATGCGATGCGGCTACATAACTTCACGCTCGGCGGACATTCCACCGGCGGCGCCATCTGCATCCGCTATATGGCAAGGCATAACGGGTACGGGGTATCAAAGCTCGCCCTGTTTGCGGCGGCGGCACCCAGCCTGATTCAGCGGCCCTACTTCCCCTATGGCCTTACACGGCAGGCTGTGCTTGACATCATTCAAGGGGTGTATACCGACCGCCCCACCACCCTGCGCAATTTCGGGGAAATGATTTTCTATAATCCCGTGAGCGAGGGCATCTCCGACTGGATTTTCAACATTGGCCTGCGGGCCGCGAGCTGGTCTACCGCGGCGATTGCAAACACATGGCTTGGGGAAGAAGAGCTGTTTAATGATCTAAGAAAGATTCGTGTCCCGACACTGATTCTGCACGGGCGCAATGATGAGGTATGCCTGTTTCCGCTTGCCATCGCCCAGCGCGACGGCATACACGGCTCAATACTCGTGCCCTTTGATTCGTGCGGGCACTTCCTCTTTTATGACCAGCTTGAACGGTTTAACAAGGAAGTGGTTGCGTTTACGTCGGCTTAAAGCGGCGGGGGATTTGAAAGGATATAATATAAGAAAAGCGAAATCCGGCGGATGTGATTCGCCGGATTTCTGCATACATTTGCATATATTGACATATTGTGCTATTTGGGGTATGGTGAGGAAAAGAAGCTACTTTGAAAAGCGATTTGCTATTGGCAAAGGTTCATTGAGAATTATTTGAATACCTGAAAGTAGAAGAAATACAAGAATCTCGCCAAAACTTTGTTTGAGAGGTGTTAATATTGGATATTAAACAAACCATAATGGACATTCTTAATTCAGATATTTACACTACCCGTTTTTCTATTATGATGATCGAAAAATTAGTATTGGAAATCCTGGAAGATTATGTAGCCAGCCAAAATAAAACATTCAATCGCTATTATTTGCATTTCAATGAAAATGCACTGCTCCCTGATTTTGATATTGAATCAGATGATGTTGTATTTGAATTTGATGGCTTCGCCCCAGAAGGTTTTGATAATTTTATAGGTAAAACTGCTATCGAAATCAAAGTATATAAATCAAGAAGATTTTCTAAAAATATGTTTTATGATACGGTGAGAAAATATTCAAAACTCAAAAACCAGATTCAAAATCTACTTTTAATAGTAATTTACAACGATGGAAGAATAACAGAGCAAATGGTTGAAGAAGCAAAAAACAAGGTTGGATTTAATGTTTGTTTTTGGAATATAAATAAATTGGCAAAGGCGTTGCATAGTGAGAAAAGGTTGTTTGAAAATACTTATTCTAATCTTCACTCTCTTTATTTAAAAGATACTATACTAAATAGTATCAAATCTGATGAACCTACATATCTGGATAAAAGAAAAAAGTATATAGACCAGTTATGTGGCGAATATAAGAAAGATAATTTGGTCCTATTTCTAGGAGCAGGCGTATCTATAGACGCTAAGGTTCCTTCATGGGAAACATTAATATCTGAACTATTTGTTGCTCTTATCAATAACACTCTTGAAGGTAAAAAGTTTAAAATAAACGAAGCCATCAAAGTAAAAATCGCTAAAGAACTCATTAGCCAAAACGGTAATTCTCCATTATTACAAACGAGATACTTAAGAAATGGGTTAGAAGATTTTCAAGAAGAAGTTAGGAAAATACTATACAAAAGTACCGCAGATATATCACCTTTGTTAACCGAAATTGGTCAACTATGTATTCCAAATCGAGTAAATTATGGGGTAAAAGCTATAGTTACTTACAATTTTGACGACCTAATTGAGATAGCCTTACATGAACTAAGAATAAAATACTCATCGATATATAGTGAAGGCGTGGTTCCAAAAAACGATGAGCTTGGAATATATCATGTCCATGGTTTTTTGCCGCGAGACAAAAGCAAATATAGTAATGTAGAAAAATCGCTACTTGTATTTTCTGAAGAAGGATATCATAAGCTTTTCTTAGAACCTTATCATTGGTCTAATATCACCCAACTAAACTTTTTAACTAACAATACATGCTTATTTATAGGTGTATCACTTACAGATCCGAATTTGAGAAGGTTGCTTGAAGTTGCAGCACAAAAAAGCCCTGATGGTGACTCTACTTGTAAACACTATGCTTTTATGCGAAGGTTACATTTAAAATCTGTAAGCAGTATTCCAGAAATAAAAAACTTTGAAAAAGCAAATGAAGCATTACAAGAATCTTTTTATAGAGAACTTGGAATAAATGTTCTGTGGGTTGAGGAGTATTCTGAAATACCTAAGTTGCTAAAAGAAATCAAAAGTTAGTCATAATTATTAACCATTGATACAATACTATAAAAAGCGCTTTTTCTTTATATCTACTCCCCACAAAAAACCGGTGAAGCTCTCCTGAGCCTCACCGGTTCATCATTTATATATGTATCATTACAGACCAATCGTCACGCTCTTGCCGGCGGGGACGTACTGGCGGTAGGCAACGCCTGCGGAGACGAGCATACGCTTTGCGGCCATTACGCCGGGGCTGTCCGGGTACTTGTCCTCCATGTAGACAATCTCCTTTATGCCCTTTTGGATAATCGCCTTGGTGCACTCGTTGCAGGGAAAGAGGGTGGTGTACAGCTTAAAGCCCTGCAGGCTTCCGCCGATATAGCTGAGGATGGCGTTTAGCTCCGCGTGGCAGACGTAGACGTATTTGGTATCCAGCGGGTCGCCGTCTCGGTCCCAGGGGTATTCGTCGTCCGAGCAGCCGTGGGGCATACCGTTATAGCCTACGGTGGCGATGCGGTTTTGGTCGCTGACGATGCAGCATCCCACCTGGGTGGAAGGGTCCTTGCTGCGCAAGGCAGAGATGCACGCAATGCCCATGAAATACTCATCCCACGACAGATAATCCTTGCGTTTTGCCATAACGCTACCTCTTTTCTTTACAAAGTCGCCATAAAAGCTCTATTTGTAACAATTTTAGCATATCGCCCTCTTTTGCGCAACGAATAATCCTTTGAGTAAACTCTAATTAAATACAAAGACCGCGAAGATTTCTCCGCGGTCTATCTTCAATTATTTGGATGGCAGGTTACCGAAGCCCCTCTACGATGTCGTTTACGATGTCCGACAGCAAAAACTGAGAAGCATCCACCGAAAAGTCACACCGCACCTGATAGATATCCTTGCGCTTGTTGTATAGGTTAAAAAGCTCCTTGTCGCTTTTACCCTGCGCAAGGGGCCGGGTGTCCTCCTTCTTGATGCGGGATAGGCACATCTCAAACGGGGTATCGAGATACACGATGGTAAAGTTAGAAGAAGCGAGCTGATACACGGCATTGGTCAAAATAAACCCGCCGCCGCTTGATACCACAAGCGAATCCTGTTTGGTCAGCTCGTATGTAAGGCGATGCTCCAGCGTGCGGAAATGCGGTTCGCCATATTTGTGGAATATCTCGGTGATGGTCATGCCCTCCATCTCTTCAATCAGGGCATCGGTGTCCACAAACGGGTAGCCAAGCCGGACGGATAATGCGCGACCAATGGTGCTTTTCCCGCTGCCCATAAAGCCGGTCAGCAGGATACGGTTGTCCTTCACAACGCAGCACGTCCTTTACAATAATAGCCTTGTTTACTATATTTACAGCAATTATTATTCTACAGGATTTGGCGCAGTTCGTCAACAACGCGCTGAATCTGTTCATATGTGAAGTTAGCCCCGTACCAAAATTCGTGCGCCTCTGCCGCCTGCCATGCAAGCATAAAGATGCCGCCAAGGGCAGGCTTGCCCATCGCCCGTGCCTTACTAAGCAGCAGGGTGTTTTCGGGGTTATAGATTAAATCAAACACCGCGTCCGACTTTTCAATCACAGCATCGGGGAAGGGGCAGGCGTTTACGTTCGGGTACATCCCGCACGGGGTGGCATTGATAAGCATAGCGTAGGACTCCTCCAGGCTATCCAAAGTACGCACCGAAACACAGGGCTGGGCAGAAAGACGCTGCACTGCACGCGCGAGCATCTCGCCCTTTTCAAGCGAGCCTTCGCGCACGGCAAGTGTCACCCGTCCGCCGCGCCGTACCACTTCGCTTGCAATCATACGGGCTGTTGCACCCGCTCCTGCAATACATATATGGGAGCGGAAGGATGCGCCCAGCATCTCAAAGCTCTTGATAACCCCCGCAATATCGGTGTTGTGGCCGATTCCCCTGCCGGGACTGTGCACGAGCACAGTATTAATCGCCTGAAAGCGCAGTGCCTCTTCCGTAGCGCCCTCCAAATAAGGAATGATGCGCTGCTTGTATGGCATGGTGATATTAAAGCCGTTTAGGGTAAACAGCTCGTCCACACGGGTGCGGAACTCTTCCGGACTAAGCTCCAGCTTGTCATACTCGGCGTCCACTCCGCTTATTTTAAACAGGCGCTGATGCAGTTGGGGCGAAAGCGTATGCTCTAGCGGATACCCAAGCACCGCATAACGTAACTTGCTCAAAGTACATACCCCTTTCGCAAATTTATCTTCCCGATTGGTCGCCGTTGTGCAGGCAGTTATCAATGGCGATAACCAGCGCACAGAAAAATGCGGCATTGGCGCCATCGGGGATGTCTAAGCGATAAAAATCGGTGAAGGAAAACCACTCCTTCGAGATTGAGCCGATAAGCCCTCCGTTTAGAAACAGGGAGAAGTTCATGCTGAAGAAGTCGCCGTCTATGGAAATATCACCGTAGCTGCTGGAAACGGATAGTCGCGGTCTGAAAAAGGTAAACTCGCGATTAACCACCGCACACTGACGGCCCTGCTCATAGATATAATACTGGGGCAAAAAGCGAAAGAGCTTCTGCTCTACATAGTATAGCTCCCGCCCCTGCATATCAAATAGATGCAGCTTTGCACCGATGGTGAATATCCGCCCCTGCACCTCAAAGATGTTGTTGCCGTGAACATCTGTAATGTTGAATTTATCGCCGATGGAAAAGAGCTTTTGCCTGATGTATAAGGTCATAACAGTTCCTTTCTGTGCTGCCATAGTGTTATGACAGCCTATGTTCAGATCTCGGTTTCACTAGGTAGGTCGCCTTTGAGTATTGCATACATGCGGCAATCCTCAAAGCCGCGGTTGGAGCAGTATTTTTGCCGTGCAAAGCCCTCGTAGCGCATGCCGGCCTTTTCCATCACGCGGCCCGATGCGGGGTTTTCGGCAGCGTGGTAGGCCTCTACCCGGTTATAACCCACCCGCTCAAAGGCAAAGTAGATAACAGCACTCAGCGCCTCGGTGGCAATGCCCTGCCCCCAATACCGCCGCCCGATGCAGTAGCCTACATCAGCGCAGGAGTCCCCCTCATTTACGGTAGTAAGCCTGATTGCCCCCACCAAGGAGCCATCCGATTTTAGCTCGATGCCCCACCGGTAAAAGGACGGGTTGGAGTACTGTGACATCCATTTTTCAACCAGCTCGCGGGTTTCCTGCATGGTTTTATGGGGCTTTGACCGCATAAAAAGGCTGACCTGCGGGTCGTTTGTCCAGTTGTAGAATATAGCGGAAACATCCTCCATGCGAAATCTGCGCAAAATCAGATGCTCGCTCTCGATTCGTATCGTGCCCGAATGACTAAGCATACCGTCACCGCCCGCAATCATTCTTATTATTTTTAGATTACTTGAAAAGAAGGATGAAATCAAGAATTATTTCAATTTACATCCTAAAACCCCTATTTTAACCCATAAAATAGTAGTTTTTTCGGATCTTTTTGCAGGACTTCAGTCATCATTGCTTCATTTTTGCGTGCCTCTTTAAAGACAGGAGGAGATGAATCCTGTCCATTCTTGCGGTGTTGTGCTATAATGGTAGCAATATACAGCTAGCCTAAAAGGGGGGAATAAGGGATGAAGCGGTGCGCAAAATGCTTCGCACCCCTGCAAAAGGGAGAGGCAGTCTGCCCAAAGTGCGGTGAGAAAAACGACAAACGGTCACGCCGCAAGAAGGATACCGCTATGGAGGATGCGGTTATCCGTGTGAGTGCAGCCGATGTGCTCGTACACGAGTACGCGCCCCTGTTGACCGAAGAAAAATCCCCCGAACAGCTGTTAGAGGAAGAACGCGCCTATCTCGAGGACCGCGAACCGGTCATCTTAGAGCCGCAGAATAAAAGGCCTGACCCTATCACCCTGCGCGACCTGCTCTTGCTTGAGGGGCCCTGTATGCGGCAAAACGCTGCCCCGCGCATATTCCGGCTTTGTGCCGCTTTATTTACGATTGCCCTGCTTGCCTTTGCGGTCTCCTTTAGGCAGGCGACCGGGAACCCCACCATCTTGTTTAACTACGCCGTAAAGGCAATTGCGGCGCAAAACTACGAGGGAGCAATCGCAACGCTTGACCGGCTTTTGATACTCGATGCCGACAACCCCGAGGTCTACTACCAGCTTGTAGTTGCCCATCAGGCGATGGGCAATGACGCAAAGGCCTTTGCCGCAGCCCAGTCCGGTTATGAGAATACACTTGACGACCGCCTAAGAAAAATCGTCACCGAATACACCTTCGGCACCAACCCACGGTATTCGGACGGCAGCGGTACTGCACAAAGCCCCCAGGTTGACGCAGAGGAGATTCTGCCCGCAGGGTTTGCAGAAGACACCATAACGGCCCTTACCGCCGAGTATGAGGAGGCGCGTCCGTATGAGAACGGTCTTGCCTGCGTGCGCAAAAACGGGCTTTGGGGCATCATCGACCACACGGGCGAGTGGATATGCCCGCCCATTTATGATGAGATGCTTGGCTTTTCCGACTCCCTGTGTGCCGTCAAGCGCGGTGGCATATGGGGCTACATAGATATGCAGGGAAATGAGCAGGTTAGCCCGCAGTATGAGCAGGTCACGGCGTTTTATGAGGGACGGGCTGCGGCTATGACGGAGGGCCTGTGGTATGTCATCACCCCTCGGGGAGCGGTGCTCAGCGAGGGGCTGGACGAGATTTGGGAATTCTCGGGCCTGTTTGCCGCCGCAAGGCAGGGCAAGAAGTGGGGCTTTGTCGACCGTTCGGGCGCATGGGCCGTTGAGCCTGCCTACGAGGAGGTTCGCCCCTTCCATGAGGGCCTTGCTGCAGTAAAACTGCGCGGCCTATGGGGCTATATCGACACCGCAGGGCGGACGGTCATTGTGCCGGAGTACACAGAGGCGTATGATTTTGCAAACGGTATTGCCCGAGTCAGCTCCATGGATGGCTACCTCTTTATCAACCCCATGGGCTGGCAGGTCGGCGACGGGGTATGGGAGGATGCCCGCGATTTTAAAGGCGGGCTTGCAGCTGTAGCCGTAGACGGGCTATACGGATTTATTGACCACACCGGAGATTTGGTCATTCCGAACCAGTATGCGCAGGTGGGGGATTTCTCGCAGGGGCTTTGCGCCTTTTTGCGGGATGAGATGTGGGGCTATATCGATACAACAGGCCGCATAGCAATCCCGCCCCAGTTTTTGCAGGCAGATGAATTTCACGAAGGGGTTGCAAAAGTAACCCACCTAAGCCATGCTACTTCTTATATCAATCTTGCAGGGCAGTACCTGTGCGACGCCCGGTTTGAGGAGGGCGGTATCTGCTCTCAAAACCGCATCCCGGTCAAGGAGTACGGCCTATGGGGGTACCTTGCGGTTATCAAGCGGTAGATACCATACGGACGGGTTTTCCCGTCCGTTTTTTGCATAGTAATGAAGTAAAAGGGCGAAAAGTAAGCACTACTTATCTGGATAATTTTTACTATGTCGTGCCGCGCAATCACAACCAAAGCGCGGCACAAGCGTAACAGAAGGGAAATGGTGATTTGGGGATGAAACATCTTGTGATGCTGCGCAGGGTATTGGCACTGTTTGTGTGCCTGACGCTTATTTTGCCTTACCTTTCAAGCTGTTCGCCACAGCAGATTGAGCAGACGCAAACCCTGCTTGCGGGAATCAGCATCACTCCGCAAACCGAGGATGAGGGGGGTGTTGCCTACGACTCGGGCTTTTACCTGCGCTCGGCGACAAGGCTATCCAAGCGTGACCTTGAAAAGGCGCTTACGATAGAGCCAGACATCGAATATGACCTATCCGAAACCGACGACGGATTTTTCATCAAGCCGGATGAGCCCCTTACCCCCAATACGGTGTATGTATTTACCTATACCGCACAGGATGCAAGCCGCACATGGGCGTTTCAGAGCAAGCGACCGTTTGCTGTTCTATACGCAAACCCCGCACCTGATGCGACGGATGTGTACTGCCGGGCCGGTATTGAGATTAAATTCTCCCACCCCGGTGTTGAGCTGGGCGATTATGTCGAGATTAACCCTCCTGTTGAGTATTATACCCAGACGAGCGGCAAGAAGGCTACCATCTATCCCGCTATCTCTTTTGAGCCTTATACCCGCTATACTGTCACGGTGAAGAAGGGCCTGAAAAGCCCCTTGGGCGACATCCTAGCCGAGGATTATGTCCTGTCATTTACCACTATGGGTCGTGATTACGGCGCATCAAGGGGCAATCCCATTTATTTATACGGCAACTACAGCGAGACCTTTTTGCCGGAGGATGTGCCTGTCATTCAGCTTGGTGTGGCAATAAACGACGACTATACTATCCCCGTCGATACCGGTGTTGCGGTGTCAGTCTACCGTTTTTCGGGCAGCGAGTCCTATATGCGGGCTATCATGGAGCGGGAGGCCTATATCAGCAACGGCGGAAACATCGATTTCTACCGCTGCAGTGAGGATGCCCTTACCCACTATGTTTCGTTTAACACCGAGCTTTTCGGCGACGAATGGTACTCAAAATATGTCGTGTTTCCCGAAACCTTGCCTAAGGGCTGGTATGCCGTAAATATAACAGCCAAGGATAAACAGGGAAATGGACACGTCATACAAAAGCTGCTGCAGATTAGCAACGTGTCGGTGTATACCCAGTCGCTAAACGGGCAAACCCTCATATGGCTCAATGACGCGGCGGTCGGGCAGAGCATTTCGGGTGCGACCGTCGGGTTTTTAAAGGATGGCTCGGCTACCCCGATACTTAGTACAACCACTGACGCAAAGGGCATAGCCCAATTTGAAACGGGCGACATGAAGGAAGGATACCTGTTTGTCAAGGTAGATTCCGAAAACGAGTATGTCGAGCAAATCCCCCTCATGGAAAAGGAAGAGACCGATGCGGAGTATCTTTATTATTCCTTTGGCTTTAAGGACCGCGAGCTCTATCAGCCCACCGACACGGTGAATATGTGGGGCAAAATTGCTCCCCGAAAAAGCGGTGTGCCGCTGCCCGAGTCGCTTAAACTGCGGCTGACGCACCATACATACGTACAAGGCGAATACACCGATGTCACCATCGACGAGGTACCCGTTGCCCTACAGCCAAACGGGGGCTTTACCGCCAAGATTTCGTTTGAGTCCCTTGTAAGCGGATGGTATAATCTAATCCTTGTGGATGACAAAGACACCAAATACTACTCGACTTATATTAACGTCTATGAGTATGAAAAGCCGCTATACAGCATTACCGCCTCGACCGACAAGGAGATTTACACCGCTGATGAACCGATGCTTTATACGGTTTCGTCCAAATTCTTTAGCGGCGACCCGGTGCCCGGTATGGAATTTAATATGAGTATACAAGACGAAAGCTTTGAGCTTGTAACCGACCAGTCCGGTACTGCCGTTCAGCGCATCAACGAGGATGGGCGGTTTTATGACGACCTCACCAAATGGGCGCCCTTCACTGAGTATGTGTATTTTAATTCCTCAGGTCTTGAAGACCAGCAGTACTTCCTATCAGCTGACGCTATCGTCTTTCCGCGCGACATTATGCTGACCACAAAGCGGGAGAAGGACGGCTTTAGCAATCGCATTAATATCACTACAAACCGCATTGACACAAGTGGCTTAATCACCCAGCAGGATGTATACCGCAACTACCCGGAAAACTTCCGGGGCGAAGCAGTCAATATTCCGGTTGAGGTATCCATCTACCGCGTGGATTATATCAAAGAGCTATTCGATACCTATTACAACCCTGTTGAGAAGAAGTCGGTACCCGTGTACAAATACTACACGCAGGAAACGCTTGAAAAGAAGTACACCATCGTCACCACAAACGGCAAGGCGGTTGTGTCTGACCTGCCCAACCCCACGAGCAGTGACCAGTATTATCGAATTGAGTTTGCGTATCGGGATAGCAAGGGCAGAGCTACCGCCGTGTCGGATTATATCGACTACTATCAGGATATCTTCCGGTCAAGCAACGCAGTCAAATCCTACCGCTTTGCAAACGATAAGCCCCAAACAGGCCTGTTCCCTGGGTGGTATAACATCTACTATGGGGATAGTGCAACCTACGCGCTTGGGGAAACGGTCAACATCAAGCTGCTGGAAAACACAAAGCCCGCCGAGGTGCAGGGTACTGTCCTCTACACTCTGAATCAGGATAGTATTCTCAAGGCCGATGTAACCGATAAGGGCACCATATCCTTTACCCTAAGCAAGGAGCACATGCCCAACATTAACTTAATAGGGGCATATTTTGACGGTAAACACGTTTACAATATTCAATACTGCTCCGTTGAGTTTGATCCATCCGAGCGTGCGCTTAACGTAAAGGCGTCGACGGATAAGCAGAAGTACCGTCCAAAGGACAGGGTAACACTTGAGCTGACAACGACCGATGCAAACGGCACGCCCGTTTCGGCTGATGTTGCAGTCAGTGTAGTGGATGAAGCCCTATTTATCCTAGCTCCGCAGGAGGTTGACCCGCTTGGTACGCTGTACCAATACGTGTACTATCCCTTCCCCACGACATTTACCTCATACAAGCAGTACAACTTCAGCACCTTTTATGAAGGCGGCGGGGGGGGAGGAGGCGACGGCGGAGGCGAGGATTCCAGCGAGGACTTACGCGATAACTTCTTAGATACCGCTGCCTTTATCACCACAAAAACCGACAAAAACGGCAAGGCTACCGTTACCTTTACCCTGCCCGATAACCTGACCTCTTGGCGGATTACAACCGCGGCAATCACCGAAAACCTGCACGCCGGTTCCCGCCTTGTGAATGTGACAACAACGCTTCCTCTATTTGTGTCGCCCATATACAACACAACCTATATCGAAGGCGACGCGGTTTGCTTTGGCCTGCGCGCTTATGGCGACAAGGCGTCCGGCGGTGAGGAAATTCAATACACGGTCACCGTAACAGGCAAGGGAAATCGAAAAGAGACCCAGATCAAAACCGTGTCCTCTGGTACCGATATGGCCTCGTTTGATTTCGGCAAGCTCGCGGCAGGCGAATACAAGGTAAAATTCTCGGCGCAGGCGGGTAATGACAGCGATGCCGTAGAGTACGCCTTTACCGTAAAGGAAAGCGCCCTTGAAATGGCCCTGACCCGCGAGATTGCGCCGAATGAGGCGTCATCGATAAAGGCGCAGAAGTACCCCGTGTGGCTCGGCTTTTACGACAAGCAGTACGCCGAGTACATCAAGACCCTTGAGCACCTTGCAATCCAGTATGGCGACCGGGCCGACCAGCGGACTGCCGTGACGGTTGCTGCAAATCTGTTAAAAAAATACGCAGAAAGCGATGACCTGGTATCCAACCTTATCCTGCCCGAGACGGATTTTTCGGACTATCAGCAGTCTAAGGGAGGTGTACGGGTTTATTCGTATAACGAAGCTGACGTACAGCTCACCGCCCGCATGGCGGTTGCTGCTCCCGAGCTTTACAACCGAGCGACGATGATATCCTATCTGGATGAGACCACCAACATCGGTTGGTACGACCAAGTCGACCAATGCGCGGCCATCATGGGGCTTGCCGCACTAAAGCAGCCGGTGCTGACCGACGCAAAGGCGATGCTCAAGCGTGCATATTCTCTGAGCCATCTTGAAATTTTGTATCTCAGCCTTGCACTTGCCTATCTGGGTGACACCGATGGCGCGGTTAAAGCCTACCGCACCCATATTGCCCCCTTTATCACGCAAGACGAGTACTGGGCTTACTTTGATACCACCAAAATAACAGGCGATGGGAACAGCGACGATACTAAGCTGACCGTAACGGGCTCAAACCTGCAGCATACGGCACTTGTGATGCTGCTTGCCCAAAAGACGGGTTGTGCCGACGTTGATGCCTTGCTGCGCTATGTGCGGGAGAATAGCTCCTATGACTTCTCCACACTGCTTGAACAGACGGCATACATCAACCACTTTATGCCCAAATACACTGATACCGCTGTGGTTCGGTATAACCACGGGCTAGTACCCACCACCCTTGAGCTTAAAAAGGGCGGGGTACGCTATGTTCCGTTTAATAAAAACCAGCTTGCCAAGGCAAATATTACGACCATAAACGGTGATATCGGCATCTCGGCGACTTATACCGGGTACCCCGACGCAACCGCATCCGAGGCTTCCTCCCAAATTACCTTAACCAAGACCATCACCAATCCCGATGGGGGCCCGGTGCGGTTGGGTGATTCGGCAAGGGTTATGCTGACTGTAATCCTGGGCGAGAACGCACCCGCGGGGCTTTATAGCATCAGCGAGTGGATTCCCAGCTCCCTGCGCTATCAAAGGTACGACGATAAATTTAACAGCATCTGGCTTGACGCGCATGAGGGGCAACGGCTGACGATGAGCTTTTATTACGATCCGGACGTATCAAAGGCCGGCAGTGTGCCGCCGACACCAAAAAACACCTTCAGCTTTACCTACTATGCTCGCTGTGTCACCGAGGGCGACAGCGCCGTTGACCGCACCTATGTCATGCACTCGGCAAGCGGGGCCTGTGCCTCTACCCCCAAGGCGACCCTTACCATCGGGGAAAACGAGCAAGTAATCAACCTTTCCTCCCGGCAGAAGCAATGACCCTCCCACCGATTTGATAGTTGATTTATCCACTTCCCAAAAGCACCAATCAAATAGGGCCACGGAGCTTAACTGCTCTGTGGCCCTTTTGCTAGGTTATAGATTCTTTTGAAACCCGTTAAACCATGCCCGCTCGGCAAACGGCTTTTTGATTGGGTGCTTTGGCGCTTCATCGGCAACGCCGACCGGCAGCAGGCAAACGAGGTCATAGTCGTCCGGCACGCCCAGTCTATCCGCGAGCTTCTTTGCGATGTTGTCCTCATCCGTGATGTGCCCTTCATACCAGCAGCTTTCGTAGCCCAGCGCCTTGATAGCAAGCAGCATGTTCTCAATAGCCGCCGAATAATCCTGCACACTGTAACACCGATCCCGGTAGGCATAGATTCGCTGCGTAAGCACGCAGATGAGTGCCGGCGCCGTTTTGCAGATGGGAGGATCAATGAGCTGCTTTAGCTCCTCCAAAAGATGCGGCTCATCCACCGCAATCAGGGAGGTAGTCTGCTTATTGCAGCCGGACGGAGCGGCCAGACCCGCCTGCATGATTGTCACCAAGTCCTCACGCGGCACGGGAATGTCTTTATACCTGCCCCGATAGCTTGTTCTTTCCTGTATAATTGATAACACAGCTTGTGCTGAGTTCATGTGGCGGGTCAACGCGAGTGCCCCGGCTGAAAGCCGAAGGGGGCTGACCCTTTCCCTCCTTTGCGGAAATTGTGTTTTAGCAGATGCCCATTTCTATGCGCGGGAAAGGGTGGGAAACATGATGTTATCCGCAACAATCGCGGGGTTTGTGATAAAGAGATTGTCGCCGTCTTTTTGGTAGTAAACCGCAAGCCCCTCCGTGTTCTCAGGGGTAAATCCGAGCGGAAGCTCCTCCGCATCTGGCGCAAGCAGGGCGATGACCTCACTAAGTGCCACCGGCGCGCCGCTGTAATAATCGAGCAAAACACCGTCGTGGTAGAACACCACAAGGTCGTGCTTCGGGTAATAAAGCACGCTGTTTTTGTAATAACTCTGGCAGTAAAACATCACGAGCGACCGGATAGTGGGCACCAACAGGCGCTTGGGTGCAGGGATGCCAGTATCAAGCAGCCGGTCCAAAACGGCATAATCTTCGGGCTTTGCGATATCCAGCCTGCGGGGCTGGTCGCCTGCGGCATTTTGCAGATTTGCAGCGCCTTTGATTTTTACCACGCATTGGTTTTCATCCACTCGTGTAAAACCGAACTGTGGGTAGAAATCCAAAACGGTGTTGTTGGCAAAGAGGTACACAAAGTCCGTGTCCTGCTTACAATCGTCCAACACCGTTTGCATGAGCGTTCGCGCATATCCCCTGCCTCGGTAGGCCGTTTCAGTCATGACAGTACCAATCATCGCGGCGGAGTAGGCCTTATCCTCCCGCACAACCGAGACCCGGTAGGTCGAAACGTTCGCGACAATGTGCTCATCCTCTATAACCGAGTAGGGCACATACCGCTCATCCCAAAAGCCCGCCTGATACCACGGCTCAAAGTCGAGCGAGAAGGTGTTGCGCGCCAAAAGATTGAGCTGGGCGCGCAGGCGGTCATCGTGTTTATAGTTTGAAATAATCTGCACGGTGTTGTTCCTTTCTGTCTGCCTGCAGGAGGTAATAAAGCCTACCAGCTAAGCTCCTCTACATACAACACGCCCTCTATGGTGCGGATGTTGTTGAGCTCCTCCTGCACGCTCTGCTTTTTACTCATTCCGATGTTTACTATGATACCCATGGATAATGCGCTCTCGCCCTGACGAATCAGCTCGACCGAATCAACGTCGCTGTAGTGTCCGCGCAGGTAGGCAAGCACATCCTTAAACCGGTTTAAGCCGTCGATCTCTATGTACAGGCGTACATCATGCGCGCGCTTGTAAAAGACCTCATCCAGCCGGTGTAAGAGGGTGATTGAAAATACGATAATCAAACACCCGATGATGGCGCCGCTGTAAAACCCGATGCCAAGGGCAAGCCCCATGGTAGCACAGGCCCACAGGCCTGCTGCTGTGGTCAGGCCCTTTATCTGCTGGCGGCCCGTAATCAGGATGGTGCCCGCCCCGAGAAAACCGATGCCGCTGATAACCTGCGCACCGATGCGGGCGGGGTCACTCAGGCCGTTTGTGACAAACTGAAAGATATACTGTCCGGTCGTCATGGCAAGGGTTGCGCCCACGCACACGAGAATATGCGTGCGAAAGCCGGCCGCCTGCTTGCGTCTGCCGCGCTCCATGCCGATGATGCCGCCAAAGATAACGGCGAGGGCCAAGCGCACAAAGGTGGAAAGGATGTTGACCTCCTTGAGGTAGGTCATCAGCGACGAAACACTGTCAAACGGCATGGTCACGTCAAACGCCCCCCTGTTCATGTAATATCTATACCAAATAATAGTTGTCCTTTACAGCTAATATACCATACCCCATAAATCGTGTAAAGAAACAAGCCGCCCGGGGATTCGGGCGGCAGGCTTATCTTTAGGATTGGCTCAGCGGTATTGTCCTGTCAGGTCGCCGTACTGCAGCACATGGCTCTCCATGGCCTTAAGCAGGTCTTTTTTGCCGGCTTTTTCGGATAGGTCAAGGGTCGTATCCAGCACGAACACACGGTAGACATATCGGTGGGTGCCAAACGGGGGCTTTGGCCCCCTGTACTTGTGGCGGCCGTAGCCGATACCCTGCACGGCCCCGTCAAGCGATTCCACCCGCTCGCCGTGCTCGATTGCCTCCGGGATTGCCTCCTGCACCGGCAGGTTCCAAATCACCCAGTGGTTGTAAGTTCTAAGCGGAAAGTCGAGGTCATCCATCACAAGGGCGATGGATTTTGCATTGGGGGAAAGCTCTGATAAGGTTAACGCGGGCGATACATCCTCCCCGTCGCCCGTATAGCGGACGGGGATGGTACCCCCCTCCTCAAACGCAGGGCTTGTTACGGTCAGATTCTTTTCATAGGTTATGTCACTGCTTTTGCGCTTGCGCGAATCAAAGCAAATACACCTACCCCTAGCAATGATTAGGCGTTTTGCCTTCATTGTTGTCTCCTCCAAAAAGCTTTCAGTTTAATAAGTCCTTCTTTTTCTTGAGCGGGTGGATGGTGCCGTCCGGCTCCTTGATAACCACCCGATCGAGTGTCTGCCGCAGGTTTTCGCGGTATTCCTTAATGTATTCGGCGCGCAGCTTTTGCTGTTCGGCCTTTTCCTCTTCGGTTAGCCCCTCTGTTTTTGCCTTGCGCGCAAGCTCGTTGATACGGTCTATGCTCTTTTGATCCATGTTTGCCTCCAAGATAGGTGAGAATTATGTAGCGGCTTTTGCGCCAACAAGCGCCCTGCCGCGCCAGTGGCCCTTCTTCCAGCGGAAGAATACAATAACCGCCCGCAGACATTCATCGCACGCGATGCCAATCCAAAGCCCCGCAAGGCCAAGCCCGAGGCGGATGCCGCATAGGTAGCCTACCGGCACCATTATGCCCCACATCGACAGGATGCCGATGACAACCGGAAACCGCACATCCCCTGCCGCCTGCAGGGCGCGGATGATAATAACGTTAAAGGTGCGTCCGATTTCAAGCACAATCTCCACAAGCAGCACCTGTCTGCCGATGGCGATAATCTCGGGGTTGTCGGTGAAGATGGAAAGCAGGAAATTACCGCTTAGGTAGATAAGCGTCGTCATGCAGATGGATACCAAAACGGCGGGCCATAGGGTCTTGCGGACACGGCGGTCGGCACCGTCCTCATCCCCCGCCCCGATGAGATGGCCGACAATAACCTGCGAGCCATGCGCAACCGAGACCGAGTATAAAAAGGAAAACCAGGCGATGATATAGGCGTATGCCCTCGCCGACAATACCATGGCGCCCAAGGTATTGGCAAAGCCGAGCAGGACGGTCTGGGCAAAGGTGTAGATAAGGGACTCTCCGCCCGAGGGCAGGCCCACCCGCAGAAGCTTTGAGAGCATCGCAAAGGGAAAGGGCCTTAGGTACCTTACGCTGATGCGTCCCTGTATGGTCGTTGCAAACAGTACAAATAGCAAAATCATTCCTACTATACGGCTTGCTAGCGTTGCGATGGCGACACCAGCCGCACCCATGCGGGGCAGGCCCCACCAGCCGTACAGCAGCAGAGCGTTACCCACAATGTTGATTAGGTTAACCACAATTGACACAATCATGGTGTGCTTGGTAAACCCGTTTGCCCGAAAGATGGCTCCGAAGGTTACAATAACCGCCTGACAGAAGAGCCCTGAGCCGACAATCATCAGGTAGGCCACCGCATCCTCCATAAGCTCCGGCGGGGTTTGTATGAGGCCCAGAATGGGGCGGGCAAACGATGTCATGATAACGCTCATGACTACGCCAAAGCCGAGGTTTGTAAAGATGGATAGGGAGTAAATTTCAGACACCTTGTCGTAGTCCTTTGCGCCCAGTGCCTGCGACACCAAAATAACGCTCGCGCTGCTGAGCACCGAGAACATGATAAACACAAGGTTGATAATCTGGTTGACGTTGCCGATGGCGGCAACCGCATTGTCCGAATATCGGCTGACCATAAGCTGGTCGATGTTTCCCACCAGCATATGTAACAGGTTTTCGACAAAGATGGGCAGGGTTACAACCCACAGCGGGGTGTTTGCGTCAATAATCCGCCTCTTTTTTTCTTTCAAGCGTCATAATCCGCCTTTCTATATGATGGAAGCTTTAGGATTCTACACTAAACTTCAGCGGCATTGACTCCCGCAAGCGCCCTGCCGCGCCAGTACCCCTTCTTCCAGCGGAAGAAAACGATAACAGCACGCACAAGCTCGTCACACGCAACACCGATCCATAGGCCGAGCAGGCCAAGCCCAAAATGTACGCCGAACAGGTAGGCAAGCGGCACCATCACACCCCACATCGACAAGATGCCGATAAAAACGGGGAAGCGCACATCCCCCGCCGCCTGCAGCGACCGGATAATGACAACGTTAAATGTGCTGCCGAACTCGCGGAAAATCTCCATAAACAATAGCTGCTTGCCGATGGCGATAATCTCAGGGTTGGATGTAAAGATGGACAGGAGTGTATCGGAATTCAGATAAATGGTCACGGTAATGCACAGCGACACCAAAACCGCAGGCCACAGGGTTCTGCGCACACGGCGGTCAGCGGCATCCTCGTCGCCTGCACCGATTAGGTGGCCGACAATAATCTGCGTGCCCTCCGACACCGCTACGGTGTAGAGCACCGAGAACCACGCGATGATATAGGCGTATGCCCTGCCCGCCAGCACCATGGCACCCATGGTATTGGCAAAGCCAAGCACAACCGTCTCGGCGGAGTTGTACATAAGCTCCTCCCCTGCCGACGGGATGCCCACCTTGAGCAGTTTTACGAGGGTGGCACGCGGGAATGGTCGCAGGTATCTAAAGCTAATTGATCCATTGATTTTGAGCTTAAACAGAATGAGCATGAGCACCATGCCGACCCCACGGCTGACAAGGGTTGAGATGGCGACGCCCGCAACGCCTAAGCGGGGCAAACCGAACCAGCCAAACAGCAACAGGGCGTTGCCGATAATATTGAGGATGTTTACCCCCATTGATATAATCGTGCCGTACAAAGCGTGGCCGTTTGCGCGGAAGATGGCACCCATCGTGGAGATAACGGCCTGACCGAACACACCGGCGCCCACGATATACAGGTAGGTCAGGGCGTCTTTCATGAGCTCATCCGGTGTCTGCAATAGCCCGAGGATAGAGCGGGCAAACACCGTAAGCAGGATGCTCATTAAAATACCGAAGGCGAGGTTGACGTGCACCGCCACGGTATATATCTCCGAGACCTTGTCGTAGTCCTTTGCACCCAGCACCTGCGACACCAGAATGGTGGTCGCAGTAGCAAGGACTGAGAAGAGAACAAACACGATCCCCATAATCTGGGTTACGTTTGAAAGGGCTGCAACCGCGTTATCCGAAAAGCGGCTGAGCATAAACTGGTCGACGTTGCCGACCAGCATATTTAAAAGGATCTCAATAAAAATGGGGTAGGTTATAATCCACAGGGGGGTTTTTTCATCAATGATGCGTACTTTCTTTTTATTCAACTGTCTTAACCGTCCCTTGTTGCACACGCGTACGCGCATGCAACTGATATTTTAAATGCCTACTGCCAACGGTTGTTGTTCATCTGACGGCGGAAGTTCCTGCGCGTAGCCGAATACTTCATATTGTCGCGGATGCGTCTAATAAAATCTCCGCCAAAAAATAAGAAGAAGTTGAGCAGCGATGCAAGGATAGCGGCCCGCGTCGACCACGAGCCAAAGATAAAGCTTAAAAGGAAGAACCCTGCGTTGAGATAGCCAAGGTACTTCATTTTAACGGGGATAACAAAGAACAAGAGCACCTGCATATCGGGAAACAGTACGGCAAACGCAAAGAAAAGCGAGTAGTTAAGATAGGTGTTTGTGCCGTAGCCTGCAATTAAGGCTGCAATGGTGGTTCCGAGCATGCCCAAAAGATAATACAGGTTAAACTTCGCCGTTCCCCAATGGCGCTCTAGCGTACTGCCGATAAAGTAGTAAAAGTACAGGGAAATGAGCGCAAAGATTGGACTTGATGCGGGCGGCACAAAGATATAGCTAAATAGTCTCCATACCTGCCCTGCAAACAGGTCTGCACGGGTAAGGGTCAGTATGCCGACAAGACTCGTCTCCCGACCCATAAACACCACAGTGCCGGGCATAAAGTAGCTGAGCACATACATCAGCAGCATCCCGCCGGTTATATACAGCATGAGGTTTGGGATGGCTACCTTGCTTATCATCTTTTCTAGTCTATAAAGAAAACGGTTCAAAAGGGTCACTCCATTTCTAGCCAAGATGCAAAGGATGCATATGTCAGGCTTCTTTGACGTTATTGTGGGCATAATACGGCTGCGCTACACCGCATTTTGCCGTGTAGCGCAAAAATAACCGCACAAAATCATGTTAAACCGTACTCACTGCCGCAGCACAGGACTTACTGCGCTTGGCTTTTTGGTCGGCGTAGGAGGTCTCGAGCTGCTCGGGGTTTTGCATGAGCTGAGCAAAACGGTCAAGCGCGCGGGAAAGATAGAAGCCATCGCAGATGCGCTCGTCGATGGTCGCACGGATGTTGGCGTGCTTTGCATACCGCACCGTGCCGTCCTCATCCAGCACCAGCTTGTCAAAGGTCTTGCCAAGTGTTAAAAAGATGGAGCAGGTCCCCCACTCGTAGAGGTGATGGAAGGGCGCATCGGCGCCGATGCTGCCGAGGTTTGAGCCAAACACGCTGCAGTAAAAGGGCAGGCTGTCACTAAGTGCACGAGGCACAAGGCCAAAGAACTCGAGCAGTTCAATAAATGACGATATCCAGCACAAAAAAATGCGCGGAAGCTTTGAGAAGAATACAATCAGCTTGTCGACACCCTCCAGCGAGCCCTTTTTGACCTCACGGCGGCGTTCATTCATATTGGCGGCAGTTTCAAACAGGGTCTGTTCGGGGGTAAAGGGGATCTTAACAAGGCTGTCGTCGCCTTCCAGCGTCATCTGTCGCTTGATGACGTATGCGACCGTAAAATCGTTGTGGGCGTACAGCCTGCGGCCAGCTACAAAGCGGTTGATTTTGGGATATTCCATCGCGGTGCGTGCAATGGCGGCAAGGACGATGTTAAACAGGGTGAGCTTTATTCCCTGAGCTCGTTTTTCATCCATGTAGCGCAGCGCGTTTTCAACATTGAGTTCGATAGGGTAAAACACCACTGATTCGGAGCGGGTGGGCATGATGTGTGGTACCAGTCTGCTGTAGGCCTCACGGCCCTTAATGTAGGTTCCATCGTGGCGACGCTTAGTAAATAGCGGCATGCGAATCACTCTCCCTTGTTTCACACTTTCGCCGTTTTGGTTAGGTGGTTTGGGAGGAAACCAGCGTGCGGGGTGTGCCAACCCATAACCGAACCGCGCGGCAATTCCTTACTCATACACATGGCGGTCTTTCTGGTACTGTGACAATTGATACAATATTCCCCATCAATTCTACAGTATTTTACCGCAATAAGTTAATTCTTATAGTACCATCATTATGTAGCCGGATGCAAGTAAAACAATCAAATTCCTATCTGTGCAAAAAAACAAGGGAGCGGCAAAACTGCGCTCCCTTGATATAAACCAAGATGGTTTTTAAATTAGAACTTGCTGCGGGCTACATAGGAAGTATGCAGTACCTCGTGTGCAAGGTGGCTGCCCGGCTCGCCGAAGAACTCCTTGTAAACCTCCTGTACAGCGGGGTTCTGGTGGCTCTTGCGAATCGGCAAAGCCTTATCCTCGTCGTAGATGGCTGCAGCGCGCTTAGCTGCGAGGTTTACGAAGCTGCGTACCGATGCAGGCTGGGTGGGCTGACCGCCGCCGTTGACACAGCCGCCGGGGCAGGCCATAACCTCGATGAAGTGGTAGTTGCGCTTGCCTGCGCGGATGTCCTCAAGCAGCTTTCTTGCGTTTGCAAGACCGGAAACCGCCGCAACGCGGATTTCGTTGCCCGCGATGTTGTAGGTGGCCTCCTTGATGCCGTCGGTGCCGCGAACCTCGGTAAAATCGATGTTCTCGTTGTCCTTGCCGGTGAGTACGTCGTTGGCGGTGCGAAGAGCAGCCTCCATAACGCCGCCGGTTGCGCCGAAGATTACTGCGGCTCCGGTGCTTGTGCCGAGCGGAGCATCAAACTCCTCGTCGGGCAGTGCGGCAAAGTTCAGTCCTGCGCGCTTAATCATGCGGGCAAACTCACGGGTGGTGAGTGCAACATCAACATCCGGGATGCCGTTGCCTGCCGCGGACTGGTTGTCGCGTCCGGCCTCAAACTTCTTGGCGGTGCAGGGCATGATGCTGACCACAAAGATATCCTTGGGGTCAAGGCCCATCTTCTTTGCATAGTAGGTCTTTGCAATGGCGCCGAACATCTGCTGCGGCGACTTGCAGCTGGAAAGGTTATCAAGGAAGTCGGGGAAGTTGTGCTCACAGAACTTAATCCAGCCCGGCGAGCAGGAGGTGATGAGCGGGAGCTTCTCACCCTTGGTATAGCGGTGGATAAACTCGGTGGCCTCCTCCATGATGGTGACGTCAGCCGAGAAGTCGGTGTCGAACACACCGTCAAAGCCCAGACGGCGCATAGCAGCTACCATCTTGCCCTTGACGTTGGTGCCTACCGGCATGCCGAAGGCCTCGCCCAGAGTAACACGTACCGAGGGAGCGGGCTGAACAACAACATGCTTGGTGGGATCGGCCAGTGCCTTCCAAACAAGGTCGGTCTGGTCGTTTTCATTCAGTGCGCCGGTGGGGCAAGCCACGATGCACTGTCCGCAGGATACGCAGGCAACGTCTGCAAGGCCGTTATCAAAGGTGCAGCCGATGTGGGTCTTAAAGCCACGGTCGATGGGGCCGATGACCGAAACGCTCTGCAGCTTATCGCAGGCAGCTACGCAGCGGCGGCACAGGATGCATTTGGAGTTGTCGCGGTACATATGGGGGGCGGAACGGTCAACCGCATAGGTCATGTTCTCGCCGGTGTAGTGATTTGCGTTCTCAACGCCCATCTCGTAAGAGAGGGTCTGCAGCTCGCAGCTGCCGCTGCGCACGCAGGAGAGGCAGGACTTGTTGTGGGTGGAAAGGATGAGTTCGAGGGTCTGACGGCGGCTTTTTGCCACCTTCTCGGAGTTGGTGATAATCTCCATGCCCTCGTTTACGGGGTAAACGCAGGCAGCTACAAGGCTTCTTGCGCCCTTAACCTCAACCACGCACATACGGCAGGCGCCGATTTCGTTGACGCCCTTTAAGTAACAAAGGGTGGGGATATCGATACCGGCATCCCGGGCAGCCTCAAGAATGGTGTAATTCTTCGGCACCGAGTAGGGCATACCGTTAATTTTGATATTTACGTTTTCCATCTATGGTACACTCCTTTACTGCTTGATAATCGCGCCGAAGCGGCATTTTTCCATACATACTCCGCACTTGATGCACTTGGTGGTGTCAATCGTGTGCTTCTGCTTGACAGCGCCGGAGATGGCGTTAACCGGGCAGTTCTTTGCGCACAGCGTACAGCCAACGCACTTATCCTCTTGAACTACGAAGTTCAGCAGTGCCTTACATACGCCCGCCGGGCACTTCTTATCCCTGATGTGGGCAACGTACTCATCCTCAAAGTACTGGAGGGTGGAAAGTACGGGGTTGGGAGCTGTCTGGCCGAGACCGCACAGGGAGTTCTCCTTGATGTAGTTGCACAGATCCTTAAGCTCCTCGATGTCGCCGGGTTTGCCCTTGCCCTTGGTGATGCGGTCAAGCATCTCATACAGGCGCTTGGTGCCGACGCGGCAGGGTGTGCACTTACCGCAGGACTCATCTACGGTGAACTCGAGGAAGAACTTCGCGATGTCCACCATACAGGTGTCCTCGTCCATGACAATCAGACCGCCCGAACCCATCATCGAGCCGATGGCGATGAGGTTGTCGTAGTCAATCGGAATATCAAGATGCTCCGCGGGGATGCAGCCGCCGGAAGGACCACCGGTCTGCGCCGCCTTGAACTTCTTGCCGTTGGGAATGCCGCCGCCGATTTCTTCAACGATCTCGCGCAGGGTGGTGCCCATGGGAACCTCAACAAGACCGGTGTTGTGAATCTTGCCGCCGAGTGCGAACACCTTGGTGCCCTTGCTCTTCTCGGTACCCATCGATGCGAACCACTCAGCACCGTTGAGGATAATCTGCGGGATATTTGCATAGGTTTCTACGTTGTTTAATACAGTGGGCTTGCCAAACAGTCCCTTAACCGCCGGGAACGGAGGACGGGGACGCGGCTCGCCGCGCTTGCCCTCGATAGAGGTCATGAGCGCTGTCTCCTCGCCGCACACGAATGCGCCGGCGCCAAGACGAAGCTCAAGGTCAAAGCTGAAGTCGGTGCCGAAGATGTTCTTGCCAAGCAATCCCATCTCTTTAGCCTGATTGATTGCTATCTGCAGGCGCTTAACAGCGATGGGGTACTCTGCACGTACATAGATATAACCCTGGTTTGCGCCGATTGCGTAACCGGCAATCGCCATAGCCTCAATGAGCGCATGGGGGTCGCCCTCAAGTACGGAGCGGTCCATGAATGCGCCGGGGTCACCTTCGTCGGCGTTGCAGCAAACGTACTTCTGGTCAGCAACGCTTGCCTTCGCAAAGGACCACTTCAGGCCGGTGGGGAAGCCGCCGCCGCCTCTGCCGCGCAGGCCGGAATCCTTGATGACCTGGATAACATCATCGGGGGTCATCTCGGTGAGAACCTTGCCCAGAGCCTGATAACCGTCATAGGCTATGTACTCGTTGATGTTCTCGGGGTCGATTACACCGCAGTTGCGCAGGGCAACGCGCTTTTGCTTTCTGTAGAAGTCAGTCTCATTTAAGGACTTGATGGTGTCGTCTGCAATGGTCTCCTCGTACAGAAGACGGGTTACGATACGTCCCTTGAGCAGGTGCTCGGTAACGATCTCGTGCATATCCTCAGGGGTTACTCTTGAATAGAAGCATCCCTCGGGGTAAACAATCATAATCGGACCAAGTGCGCACAGACCGAAGCAACCGGTCTGAATGACCTTGATCTCATCCTGCAGCCCATTTGCCGCAAGCTCCTTTTCCAGTTCGGCAATAACAGCTTGACTTCCAGAGGAGGTACAGCCCGTGCCGCCGCAGACAAGTATGTGGGAACGATACATTGTGTGTTCTTCCTCCTATTCCTTTACTTTCCGATGGCGCCGATGGTATATTCGGTAACCACGTTTCCGTTTACGATGTGGTCGCTTACTACACGCGCTACCTTCTCAGGGGTCATCTTTACATAGGTTACCTTCTCCTGGCCGGGCACCGTGACCTCGACAACAGGCTCATACTGGCAGATGCCGATGCAGCCGGTCTGGCTGACGATTACGTTCTGAAGGTTCCGTTTTGCGACTTCCTCAGTAAAGGCAGTGAGGACAGGGCGTGCGCCCGCGGCGATACCGCAGGTTGCCATGCCTACCACTATGCGGGTGGCGCCGTGCTCATCGGTACGGACGCCTATTTTATTCTTCATGGAATCGCGAAGAGCCGAAAGCTCCGCAAGACTTTTCATAAAATCCAATCCTTTCTCCTTGGATTGTTACACAAGTGAGTGTAACACCGCTTTATGATGTGTAAGAAATCGTGCAAATGGGGGTTAACCTCTACTATTTAAAACAACATCGTTCTCGGTAATATAATCCCTGATAAACGCTACGACCTCGGGGGAGCTTAAGGGGACATCCCCGAGTATCTGTCGAAACTGCCTCGTGTCAAGCTCAAACGCACTTTCTTCATCATTTATATCACACACCGTGTGGCGATACACAAAGTCGATGTGATCGTTGCATGAGATAAGCGTCGTCATGGTCTCGCACATATTGCCAAGCGGCATCCGGTCGATGTGCCCCAGGCCAAACACCGCTTTTACCTCGGTGCCCTTGCCTTGCTGTGAAGAGATTGTAAAGCTGCCGCCTGTAAGCTCTGCCGCCATCTTAAACAGCGGCAGTCCCAGCCCCACCCTGCGGGTGGTTCGGGTGGTGTAAAAGGGGTCAACCGCCTTTTGGGCAGTCTCCTCGCTCATACCGCAGCCGTTATCGGTGATGGTGATTGCAAGGGTGTCGGTCTTTACACGCTCATCTACCGTAATCTCTATCAGGGTGGCGTTTGCCTTTATGGAGTTCTGGACGATGTCCAGCACATTGAGTGATAACTCCTGCATACCGAATTATTTGTCCTGATATTTTGCCAAAATCTTATCAACATCGTCAACCACGAGGCGTCCGTAAACGTCCTCATTGACAGTAAGTACGGGTGCAAGACCGCACGCACCAATGCAGCGGCAGGCATCCAGAGAGAACTTTCCGTCAGGCGTGCACTCGCCGCTCTTGATGCCAAGGCGTTCGGAAAGGCGGTTAAAGATGTCTCCTGCGCCCTTTACATAGCACGCTGTGCCGAGGCACACCGAGATTTTGTACTCGCCCTTCGGATAGAGAGAAAACTGAGAGTAGAAGGTTACTACTCCGAAAATCTCTGACAGCGGAATGTTAAGCCCCTCGCTGATAATCTCCTGCACCTCCAGTGGGAGGTAGCCGTAGATCTCCTGTGCTCCCTGCAGAACGGGCATGAGCGCGCCGGGCTGCTCCTTATGGTCAGCAATCAGCTTTAAAAGCTCGGCCTCCTGCTCTTTTGTGCCGCGAAACGGCACACCGGTTGTGGACTTTGCCATGTTCTTAATTCATCCTCCTTAAGCAAAAGAATGTGAAAACGATACAACATTTCTGCCGTCCGCACAGCCGCTGTGCGGAAAAATACAACCGAGCACCTTAAAGCGGCACCTATTGTTAAGCCTTTAACAATTTTAGACGCGACTCGTTAATATTTTAACATGTGCCCAGTTCACCATTTGAAATTATAACAGAACGATCCGCAAAAATCTATAGCTAATCGCTTAATATTAATGAAATTCCGGCGATTTCGGCTAAGATAAAGCTATTTTTACAGCTATTGCCGCATGGTTTTGGAACCATCTAACATACACCGTTTTCGTAGAGAATTTGAAACCGAATTTTTGACCTATATTTACATACTTCTGCTGCGTTCTTACATCGCTGTTTTTGCAAAAAAAGAGATGCCCAAGGCATGTTGCCTTAGGCATCTTTGAAAAAATAATCCCTGTATTAGAACTTGCCTGCCTTAGCAGCCTCTTCAACTGCAACGGCAACCGCAACGGAGCAGCCAACCATCGGGTTGTTGCCCATGCCGAGGAAGCCCATCATCTCTACGTGCGCGGGAACCGAAGAGGAACCTGCGAACTGGGCATCCGAGTGCATGCGGCCCATGGTGTCGGTCATGCCGTAGGAAGCGGGGCCTGCTGCCATGTTGTCGGGGTGGAGGGTTCTGCCCGTACCGCCGCCGGAAGCAACCGAGAAGTACTTCTTGCCCTGCTCGATGCACTCCTTCTTGTAGGTGCCGGCAACAGGATGTTGGAAGCGGGTGGGGTTGGTGGAGTTACCGGTGATGGAAACATCCACGCCCTCGAGGTGCATGATGGCTACGCCCTCGCGCACATCGTCAGCGCCGTAGCAGCGTACGTTTGCGCGCTCGCCCTTGGAGTAGGGGATGGTCTTAACAACCTTAACCTCGCCGGTAGCGTAGTCAAACTGGGTCTGGCAGTATGTAAAGCCGTTGATGCGGGAGATAATCTGCGCTGCATCCTTACCAAGACCGTTGAGGATAACGCGCAGGGGTTCTTTACGAACCTTGTTAGCGCTCTTTACGATGCCGATTGCGCCCTCAGCAGCTGCGAAGGACTCATGGCCTGCGAGGAATGCAAAGCACTTGGTCTCGTCACGCAGCAGCATAGCAGCGAGGTTACCGTGGCCAAGGCCGACCTTGCGGTCCTCAGCAACCGAGCCGGGGATGCAGAATGCCTGCAGGCCGATGCCGATTGCTTCAGCTGCTTCGGCAGCAGTTCTGCAGCCCTTTTTGATGGCGATAGCCGCACCCGCGGTGTATGCCCAGGCAGCGTTTTCGAACGCGATGGGCTGAATCTCCTTGGTAATCTTATAGGGGTCGATGCCTGCGTCCTTGCAGATCTTCTCTGCTTCTTCCAGGCTTGCGATGCCGTATGCGTTGAGCGCGGCATTCACTTTATCGATACGTCTCTCGTAACTTTCAAACAAAGCCATTGTTCTGCCCTCCTTATTTCATTATTCGTGGCGCGGATCGATGTACTTGGCAGCCTCTGCAAAACGGCCGTAGTTGCTGGTTGCAGCCTTGAGCGCCTCGTTTGCATCGGTGCCCTTTTTGATGGCGGCCATCATCTTTCCAAGGTGGACGAACTCATAGCCGATTACCATATCATTCTCATCCAAAGCAAGGCGGGTTACATAGCCCTCTGCCATCTCCAGATAGCGAACACCCTTTGCCTTGGTGCCGTACATGGTGCCTACCTGGCTGCGCAGGCCCTTACCGAGGTCCTCAAGACCGGCGCCGATGGGCAGACCGCCCTCGGAGAACGCAGTCTGGGTTCTGCCGTACACAATCTGTAAGAACAGCTCGCGCATAGCAACGTTGATGGCATCGCACACAAGGTCGGTGTTGAGTGCCTCAAGGATGGTCTTGCCGGGCAGAATCTCGCTTGCCATCGCGGCGGAATGGGTCATACCGCTGCAGCCGATGGTCTCAACGAGTGCTTCCTCAATGATGCCGTCCTTCGCGTTGAGGGTCAGCTTGCATGCGCCCTGCTGGGGTGCGCACCAGCCAACACCGTGTGTCAGACCGCTAATGTCCTTAATCTCTTTTGCCTGTGTCCACTTTCCCTCCTGCGGAATGGGGGCGGGACCGTGATATGCGCCCTTTTGAACCGGACACATATGCTCTACTTCGCTCGAGTAAATCATCCTTCTTACTAGCTCCTTTCTAAACGCAGGGATTAATCTCTCTTTAAAACCTTGCTAAAAACCCTTTATAAAAGGTAATCCGTTAAGGGCATTTAGTGGTTTTATCGCTGAGATAGGTTATCAAGTCAATTACGGCCCGGATATACACCGATTACGTAATTGTCCTTTGCAAAAATAAAAGCCGGCGACGATGCAATGAATCTGCACCAATCATCAGCTTCCTTGCGGTTGTGGTAAAAACCGCAAAAGCGGCATTTCCCCACGGAAGAACCTCATTCCATCACCGTTTATCCTAGCACGCAAACGGCAGTATGTCAATAAAAAAACAATCTGCGCGGGAATTGGGACATGCTCCTGTTTTTAGTCGGTTTGTGTCACACCCCTTCAAAATCAAACGGGGGGATATAATCCTCCTTAGCGGAAGAAAGCTCTTGCACAAAACCGTCGGTTATACCGCTTTCAAACAGGTAGTCTTGCGCCTTTTCGTACTCGCGCTTTGTGATGCGCCTGTTAACCTCCGGCACGGAGGTCAAATCCCCGCAGGGGGTGTACTGCCCCATGAGTGAAAATAGCACGCCGCCGTTTGGAAACATCTTTTTTACCATATCAATCACGGCGATGGTGTTTTTCACGTTTGCGGGTAGCACCAAATGGCGGATGACAACCCCGCTTTTGAGCAGGCCATCCTCCCCCATGACATAGTCGCCCGTTTGGCGGTACATCTCCTCGATTGCGCTCACGGCGTGTTCAACATAGTCGCGCGCGCCCGAATAGCGGGCAGCGAGTCGGTTGTCCGCGTATTTTAAGTCGGGCAGGTAAATCTGCACCTTGCCCTGCAGCTTTTGAAGCGACGATGCAAGCTCGTACCCGCCCGAGTTGTAGACAACAGGCACCGGAAGCGGTTCGTCAAGGCTTTGGGCCACCGCCTCGGTAAAATGGGTGGGGTTTACAAGGTTGATGTTGTGGGCACCTTTTGCTATAAGCTCATGGTAAATCTCGCGCAGGCGGTCTACGGTGATAGCCTTGCCCTTTCTCTCGTGGCTGATTTCGCGGTTTTGGCAAAAGACGCACCGCAAGGAGCAGCCCGAAAAGAAGACGGTTCCCGAGCCGTTCTTGCCGCTGATGCAGGGCTCCTCCCAGTGGTGGAGTGCCGCACGCGCCACAACAGGCTCCTGCCCCATGCCGCATACGCCGAGTTTACCTGACTCTACGCTCCTGTCCACACCGCAGCGGCGGGGACAGGAGGTACAGGCCGTCATAGCTCAAGCAGCGGCGCAAGGTCATACTCTTTATCGGTCAGATCCTTGAGATACAGACCTCTTGCGTAGCCGCGGTCTTTGGTTGTGTTCTGTATGTAAAAGCCGTTTCTATAATAAAAGTACACATACTTCTCAATCTTTGATGGGCTATGCAGGGCAAGCGCGTCCACTTTTTGCGCGCGGCACTGCTTCTCTACCTCGCAAAGCAGCTGGGAGCCCGCTCCCGAGCGCTGCTCTGTGGGCAGCACACATAGGCGGCTGATGTACGCCACCTTTGCATCGCCTATCTGCATAATGCTGTAGCGCACCGAGCCGATGACCTCGCCGTTTTTGGTGCACACCAATACCGTCATGCGCTCCATATCGCGCAGGATGTCGGTGCTGCTCTCCTTAAGTGCCGCAAGACCCGTGGGCGGCTTAAGCAGCTTTTCTACCTCAGTGTAAGCCGAAACGACTACATGATAAATCTTTGGTGCGTCAAACGGGGTTGCTTTTCTTACAAATGTCAAGTTCACGTTTTTCATCCTTATTCGTAAGATTATTACATGCAACAAGAGGCATTGATACGAAACTCTTTGCCGATACTGCTTTAATAAAGAAAATTATAACATAATAAAATCGCGAAAACGAGGGCATTACGCACGAAAATCACGAAAACTGAACAGGGTTTTTTGCAAGGTTTTGCGCCAATTTTCCACCACTTTTCAAATTTGTCATTAACATACTTAAGAGCGCCATATAATGTGTACAGGCAAGGTGTCTGTCCCCTTGTCGGATGGTGCTACAAAGCGTTTATAAAGCTATATCGATGGCTGTGGGGGGCTTACGATTGAGGATACATAAGCGGTCGGTCTTTTTTTCGGCGGCGATGTTCGCGCTGTGCTCAGTCAGCCTGCAGATCATGGGCTTTTTATACCGCATCGGCCTCTCTAGGCTAATCGGTGCGCAGGGCATGGGCGTTTACGGACTCGTAATGCCGGTCTATTCGGTTTTGCAGTCCTTTGCCCTGTCGGGGCTTGTACTGGGGGTCACCAGGCGGTCGGCCCGTTATGAGGCGCTCGGCCAGCAGCAATGCGTACGGGCAACCCTGCGGTACAGCCTGATTTCCTACACATTCCTATTTGCGGTAGCGGCAACTCCGGTGCTCTTATTCAACCGCGACCTGTCCGTGCAGGTATTGGGCGATGCCAGAACACGAACGGCTCTGCTTATCCTTTTGCCCTACATGCTGCTGACCGGCATTGAAAACCTGTTAAAGGCGCATTTTCAGGGCGTGCGCTACATCCTGCCGCCGATTGTCAGCGAGCTAAGCGAGCAGGCTTTGCGCATTGCCGCGGTACTCACGCTTTTGTATCTCTTTCGCGGGGCAAACCCCGGGGTTAGCGCCGCGCTCATTCTCATCGGCATGGTCATCAGCGAGGTATCGAGCGTCAGCCTGCTCGGCACCTGGTACACGGTACGCACCAGGAAAAAACCCTCCGGCCGCGGTGCGCCAAAGCCGGAATGCGGCGGTGTGCTGCGCGGTCTTGTGCGCACCGCCATCCCTGTTTCTCTTGCCGGGGTATGCACCAACCTGCTTGCCAGTGCAACGTCAGTCATCCTGCCGCGCAGGCTGGCCCTATCCGGCCTTGCCCAAGAGGAGGCCCTATCCGCCTTCGGCGTTATGACCGGCATGACCATGCCCTTTGTGTTCATGCCCGCGGCCCTTATCTACCCCATGGTGTCGGTGCTGGTGCCAAAGCTCTCGCAGGCCTGCGCTCTGGGTGACAAGGGAGACGTCCGCCGCAAGACGGCAAAGGGGCTGCACACCACCGGTATCATCGCGTTTGGGTCGCTTGCCCTGCTGCTCTCCTGCGGCAGCTCCCTGGCCCGCCTTTTATACCGGCAGGAGACGGCGGGCGACTATATGGTGCCGCTTGCATTTTCGGCCTTTTTTACCTTTTATCAGATTATCACGGGCGGGATATTAAACGGCATCGGCCGGCATAAGATTGCCTCGGCCTCGATTGTGCTGTGCTCGATCATCCACTTAGGCTTTACCTGGTTTGCCTGTGCAGTGCCGGGAATCGGCATGGCGGGGTATGTGGCGGGTGACCTCATCAGCGCCCTGTTCGGGGCAGGGTTTAACCTGTGCGTGATTATCCGCCACACCCGCATCTCGGTAAGGGTCCACAACTGGGCAGTCCGTCCCCTGCTCTCGGCCCTTGCAGCCTTGTTTTCCTCCTACCTCTTTGTGCAGGTGTTTGACAATCTGCCCGAGCTGTGGAGCACCATTTATGCCGCCGGTGTGTGCACGCTGGTGTATCTGGCAACACTCCGGTTTCAGGGCGTCAGCCTGTGGCGGTACCTCAAAAGGCTGCAGTACAATCCCGAGCAGGCGGAGACTCAGGCCGTTACCAATTCCTTTTTCCATCATCCGTTTTCATAATTTTCACAATTGTGTAGCAATAAGTTAACATCGACGAAACAATTTAATACCCCAAAGTTTTATGCCGCAAACAGGTGTTTTACCAGCCCACAAACCCGCATTGGAATGCGGGTTTGTGTTAACATAACAACAAAATTATTTACCATAACTGTAATTTGTGCACAACAAAATTGTGTGGTTTTTTATAAAATTATGCAGGGACGGTGGGAAAAGCTCGGTGATTTTTGAGGTTGTCCTGCCAGAGTGCTTGCGCTATAATTGGGTGCGGTCAAGGGACTTGGGATGTATGCAAATATTGCGCTAACTGAGTACCGCTGATCGACTTTGGCGCCGGGCTTGCGCCGAGCGCCCAATACATGTGCATGCCCGTGTATTATGACACGGGGGAAAAGGAAAGGTAGGTCTAAAGAAATGAAGAACATGATTAAGGTTCTCTCTATCTGTGCAGTTGTACTGGCTGCCGCTATGGTAGTTACCTCTTGCGGCAAAAATGCTGAGACTTCCTCTGTTGCATCCAGCGATGTAGCCAGCGAGGCTTCCGACATCGCATCCGAGGATGTTGCATCCGAGGCTGGCGAGGACGTTGCTTCCGAGGAGTCTTCTGAGGCTGAGGACGTTGCTTCCGACGAGGCTGCTTCCGATGCTGCTGCTTCTGACGAGGCTGCTTCTGATGCAGACGCTGCAAACAGCGCTGCTGAGTCTGCAGCTGAATAACCGCACACCTAAAACCATCTGGAGCCGCCCAAAATCGGGGCGGCTCCCTTCATGTAACGGCATTATACTATGAGTGGCTTATGCAGTAAAATGACCTGACTTTCGCACCATTTGATTGTACTGCTTTTTTAAGAATCAAAAAAGGAAAAATTTATAAAATCTTTATCCGGTATCGGCCTATCCTCTATTGAATTTAAATTATCTTACTCTTATAATAAGCTATGAGTGGTCTTTTATGGGGACTACCCCTCTTATTCTGCGCAGGGAGGCTAATCCTTGATATTTGCTAACCTTTTTTTCATCTACCTGTTTCTCCCCTTAAACATCCTTTTATACTTTATCTTTAAAAACAAGGGCTACCGCAATTGTGTGCTGGTGGCTTTTTCGCTTGTTTTCTACGCCTGGGGCGAGCCAGTGATGATCTGGGTGCTGCTTGCAAGCGTACTGCTTGACTATGCCCTTGCCCTGCTTATTGAGCTTTATAACGGTACCCCTCTTGCTAAGATTGCGCTTGCGATTGGCGTTGCGGCAAACCTCGGGGTTCTGTGCGTCTTTAAGTACAGCGCCTTTCTTGTAGAAAACCTCAACGCTATCCTATCAACGAACATTCCTGTACCCAATATTGCTTTGCCGATCGGCATCTCCTTTTACACCTTTCAGATTCTATCCTATATGGTGGATGTCTACCGCGGGGATGTTCCCGCCCAGCGTTCGCCCCTTAAGCTTTTGCTTTACATATCGATGTACCACCAGCTTGTTGCCGGCCCGATTGTGCGCTACAGCCACATCGCTGACGAAATTGACAACCGCGTGATTGTCCCCGCCGAGGTAAGCCGGGGCATCACCCGCTTTATCGTGGGTCTTTCCAAAAAGGTCATCATTGCAAACGCGGCGGGCTCCTTCTGCGCCACCTACCTGGACGGCGACTTGTCCGGCCTGTCGGTGGCCGGTGCGTGGTTTGGGCTTTTGATGTTTTCCTTACAAATCTACTTTGATTTTTCCGGCTACTCGGATATGGCCATCGGCCTAGGACTGATATTCGGCTTTCATTACCACGAGAACTTCAACTACCCCTATATCTCCACCTCAGCCACCGAGTTCTGGCGCAGGTGGCATATCTCGCTCGGCACCTTTTTCCGCGACTACGTCTACATACCGCTTGGAGGCAACCGCAAGCGGCAGTATCTTAACCTTGCCATCGTGTGGTTTTTAACCGGCCTCTGGCATGGGGCAAGCTGGAACTTTATTCTGTGGGGGCTTTACTTCGGTGTGCTGATTATGCTCGAAAAGCTCTTTTTGGGTAAATTGCTTGAGCGCATCCCCCGCTTTTTCTCTTGGCTTTATTTGATATTTGCCGTTGTCATCGGCTGGGCCCTGTTCTACTTTACCGACCTTACCCGCCTCGGGCAGTTCTTCCGCGTTTTGTTCGGTCTTTCGGGCCAGCCCCTGTACGACCTTGCCCTTGGCATCAACCTGTCGTCGAATTTTATATGGATTATCGCTTCGATGCTTTGCACCCTGCCTATCGTGCCGTGGGTGCGCAAGAAGCTTGCAGTTCGACTTTCCGACAGCTCCCCCGTGTACACCGCCATCGACTGCGGGCAGATTGTGGTCAACGTCGCCCTCCTTGCCGTGTGCACCATGCTGCTGGTCGGTCAGGGTTATAACCCGTTCTTGTACTATCGATTCTAATATTAGTAGAAAACATAAGGAGCACCTGCTATGGCTTATATCGAGGTCAAAACCGAACAGAAAAAAAAATCGGTGCCCGATATCCAGTTCCACCAAAGCCGCCCGATTACCCTTGCAGGCAGTGCGGGAATCGCCGTAACCTGTGTATTGGTGGGTGTGATGGCGGTTTTGGCCCTAGTGCTGCCCAAGCCTGAGGTTTCGGAGCTGGAGGGGCGCAGGCTCGCCTCGATGCCCGAGCTTTCCCTGCGCGCCTTACTAAGCGGCGAATACACCGAGCAGGTGGACGCCTTTTATTCCGATACCTTCCCTTTTCGCGACACCCTTGTGGAGCTTGCCGCGCATTACAACTCCCTAAAGGGCTTTAATCCGGACGATGTATCCCTGCATGGGACGGTGCCCGTCGTGCCCGACCAGCCGTCATCCGGTACACCATCCGAGGAGGAGCCGCCGCAAGGCTCTGCATCGAGCTCGCAGGAGCAGCAGGAGGAGGATGTATCCTCCCAGCCCGAGTCAAGCACACCGTCCTCCTCACAGGCTGAGGACGGCATAGTGGAATCGGACGGCGAGATGAAGGAGGGCGTATTTGTCGTAGGCGACCGCGCGATGTCCCTGTTCGGCACCAACGGCAAGGAGGGCGAGCGGTACGCGAAGGTCATCACCGGCTACCAAGAGCAGTTCGGCAGCGATGTGACCATCTACAACCTCGTCGTGCCCACCCAGTCGGAGTTCTACCTGCCCAAAAACTATGCTCACCTATCGCGTTCTCAAAAAGAGAACATTGATATGATATACTCTAATCTCGGCCCGACTATTAAGCCCATCCGCAGTGCCTATGATGAGCTAGCGGCCCACACCAGTGAGTATCTCTACTTCCGCACCGACCACCACTGGACGCCGCTTGCCGCTTATTACGCCTACGTGGGCTTTTGCAAGGATGCCGGCCTTACCGCCGTTCCGCTTGACAAGATGACAACCGCCCGCAAGGATAGCTTCCTGGGCAGCCTCTACCGCCTCACGCAGGCGCCCAAACTCAAGGCAAACCCCGACTATATGGACTACTACATGGTGCCCGTGACCGTCACCGGTCAGCTTTATAAAAAAGGCGCGCGCAACACCCCCCTCTCGGCGCCCGTGTATGCGGAGTATGCAAAAGGGGCGAACACCTACTCGCTGTTCTTAGGCGGCGACTGGCCCCTGTTTGTGATAAAGAGTAATGCCGGAACCGGCCGGTCGATTGCCGTTGTGAAGGAATCGTTCGGCAACGCCTTTGCTCCCTATCTTGCAAGCCACTACGACACCGTGTACGTCATTGACCAGCGGTACTTTGAAAAGGACTTTGACCAGTTTGTACGCGACAACGGCATCAAAGAGGTGCTGTTCATCAATAACGTCTTTGCCGCCAATACCACCGTACACATCAATTGGATTAAGAACCTCAACTACGAAAAGCCGTGGCCTGCTCCCTCATCGTCTGAGGCCGCAAGCTCGCAGCCATCGTCTTCCGAGGCACAATAAAACCAGATAACGCAATAAGCATCCCCCGGCAAAGCCGGGGGTATTTCACATGCGGGCATAGCCCTCTGTTCTTCGCGGACGCGTCAAACGCGTAATACGGTCTGCCAACTGCGTAAGACTGTTACTTGCCGCCCGTA
>JAEZKF010000043.1 GCA_023415575.1 Bacillota bacterium | reverse complement strand
GCTGAAAACCATTAATATGACTGACTTTTAGCAGTTTTGCTCATGGCTGGGACAATAGTAGAAGAGGAGGTGAATTATGAAATCAATTAAAAGTAGGTTGGTACTAATATTTACCTTAGTAATCCTTTCCTTGCTGTTAGGATTAGGCGGACTGTTCATCTTTAAAGTTATGGGGGATATTACACAAGATACCCGCGAAGATTTGATGGACATGGCACAGCAAGAAGCGCAGTATATTCATGCAAAGGTGAGTGAACGATTAACTTATATTGGTGCACTTGCCCAGAACCCTATTTTAATGGATAAAAACATGACATTTGAGGAAAAAACAGCTTTTTTTGAAGCGGAGGCCAAAAGAACAGGTTTTCTGGCTTTTGCGATTGCTGATAAAAACGGCAATACCACTGTTTTTAATTCCAAGCGTGAAACCACTAATATCAGTTTACGTGACTATTTTCAAACGGCCTTAAATGGTCAGCCGGCAGTTTCAGACTTAATTATCAGCTACACCACTGGCGAGTTGGTACTTATCTTTGCTACACCGGTTTATCGAAAGGGCGAAGTGATAGGTGTCCTCTATGGCAGAATGGATGGCAGTGCCCTGAGTGAAATTATAAATGAAGTAAGTTATAAAAAAACAGGCTACGCATACATGGTCAATAATCAAGGGGTTACAGTGGCACATAAGAACATCGACTTGGTCTTAAAACAGGATAATGATATTGAAAACATGAAAATAGATGAGTCTTTACGAGAACTTGGAGAGCTTACCAAGGGGATGATTACCCGTACGTTGGGCAGTGGCACATATACCTATAATGGAGTTAAAAAAATTGTGGGCTATGCACCTGTTGAAGACACCCCGTGGATTGTTGCTTATGGACTTGAGGAAGCTGAGGCATTAACAGACGTCCGTACCCTTGGCAACATGCTCTGGGTATTTGTTCTAACCGCCTGTGCAACCGGCGCAGTAATAACATACATCATAAGTACTCGTATATCTGAACCCTTAATAAAAATATGTAAAGAGTTAAAGAATTATATTGATGATACTTCTATTTCATTGCCACAGAAATATTTAGATAGAAATGATGAAATTGGTGTACTGTCTAAAGGGATTACGCTTATGCTGGATAATATTTCCATGCATATTTTTAATCTTGAGGCAAAAAATCGAGAATTGCTTCATGCAAAAGAAGTAATAAATTCTGAACGGTTATTATTTAGAACAACACTTCAGTCTTTAGGTGACGGCATAATATCTACTGATCACAATGGTAATGTGCAAATTATGAATGAGGTTGCAGAAAACTTAACCGGCTGGAAGCATGAAGACGCATATGGAAAACCATTTGAAATTGTTTTTCGTATTATTAATGAGTTTACACATGAAATTTGCCCAAGCCCCGTAACAAGAACTTTTGAAAGTGGTAAAATCAATAAGCTTGATGATAATACAATTTTAATTAGCAAAGATGGAAATGAACTTCCAATTGAAGACAGCGTAGCTCCAATTTTAGATAGTAAAGGCAATATAACGGGCGCAGTTCTTGTTTTTAGAGATTGCACAGATAAAAAGCAATCGCAAGCAGAGATTGTATATTTGAGCTTTCATGATCAGTTAACGGGATTATATAATCGGCGCTTTTTTGAAAAGGAATTAAAAAGACTTGATACAAATTCCTATTTACCATTAACGCTGGCTATGTTTGATGTAAATGGCCTGAAGCTAACAAATGATGCTTTTGGTCACCAGATGGGAGATAAGCTTTTGCAAGTTGTTGGCGAAACGATAAAGAACATCTGTAGAAAGAATGACATTATTTCCCGTATAGGTGGTGATGAGTTTATGTTAGTTTTGCCACAAACAAATTACACAGAGGCCGAGACTATAATAAAACGCATTTATCGGGAACTTGAGCAAATCAAACTTGATAAAGTTGTTATTTCTGTTTCTGCCGGTTGGGAAACTAAAAACTCCGATGAACAAAATATTATGGAGGTTTTTGCAAGAGCAGAAGAAAGTATGTATCGGAAAAAACTTATTGAAAGCCAGAGTATGCGAAGTAAAACAATTCAGATTATACTAAAAACCTTAAATGAGACAAATCAAAGGGAACGAATTCACTCTGAAAATGTAAGTAAGATAAGTCTGAAAATCGGGAAAGCACTAAATCTTGATCAAGAGTTTTTGCGAGAAATTGAGATAGCAGGTCTTTTGCATGACATAGGAAAAATTGCTATTGATAACAATTTACTAAATAAACCCGGTAGGCTAACCGATGCTGAATATGAAATGGTAAAAAGACACTCTGAAATTGGATATCACATATTGAAGTCTGCGGATGAGTATACGAGTATTTCGGATTATGTTTTATCACATCATGAACGTTGGGATGGAACCGGTTATCCCCGAGGCATTAAAGGCACTGATATCCCTTTAGCAGCAAGAATCATTACTATTGCAGATGCGTATGAAGCTATGATTGCGGATAGAACCTATAAGAAGACAATAAGCAAGGAAGAAGCTGTTAACGAGTTAAGAAGGTGTGCTGGTACGCATTTCGATCCTGATATCGTAAAAGTGTTTTGTGAGGATGTAGAGATCTAGCAAAATAAGCGTATACATATCTTAATACAGCGTGGCTCTCACAAGCAAAGCACTACTGAAAAGTAGTGCTTTTTATGCTTATTTTATAGCATCTAAGTAAAGATAAATAATAAAGACAGGAACGGGGGTAGTGTCAATAGTTTTGCACAAATTGGTTTGCAGTCGCTTGAAAAAGCGGCATTAGTCCACCAGAAAAGCATCATCAGAAAAGTTTCCAGATGCTTCATATTCATATATTTGTTGCTGCCCCACTGGGTACCGGCAACATGACGCAGCCGCGCACAGACCAGCAT
>JAEZKF010000008.1 GCA_023415575.1 Bacillota bacterium | reverse complement strand
TCCCGCTGCGTTTTTCCTGCCTCCACCATCTCTTTGATTACTGGCAATAATTCCTGCACCTTTTCATATTTCCTCGACATAGTAAAACCCCCAGATGTATTTCTATTGTCCTACATCAGGGGGTTTTCGTCTATTGTCCGTTTTTACTGGTTCGGTTCAACCCGCTTGAGGGGAATTTTGCTTATTACTCCTCGGTTTGCTCCTGCCAGCCCTTGCACACATCAATCCATGCCAGGCTGTTTGAGTACTGCTCAAGCTCCTCGCAGGTAAGCTCTATGGCAGAGTTGGAGCTGCCCGCCGCAGGATAAACCGTTTGGAACCGGCGAAGCGAAACGTCCAGATAGACTTCAACATTATCATTTTCTATGGCAAACGGGCACACCCCGCCGACTGCATGTCCGGTCAGGGACAACACGTCCTCCGGTGTGAGCATTCTCGCCTTCATGCCAAACTGGGCCTTAAAGCGCGCGTTGTCAATCCGCGCATCCCCCGCAGCCACTATGAGGATGCACCCATCGCCCTTAGCAAAGGACAGGGTTTTTGCAATCCGTGCGGGTATCACCCCTACCGCTTTTGCTGCAAGTTCTACTGTTGCACTGGAGATGTCAAACTCCAGTATATCTCCTCCCCGCCCGAAGCGGTCGAAGTAGGCTTTTACCTTTTCTATGGACAACTGATTTAATCCCCCTTTTTGGTTCTGCCTTGTCATTATATCACCACAAAGCGGGGAAAAGCAAACTTTCAGTCGAGGACGCCTCCGGTTGGCGGCGGCTCGTCCATGCGGTAGAAGGAAACGGCGTCGTTGTTATCGCAGGTGGCAAGCAGCACCTCGCTTGCATCCTTGTACCCCTGCTCCTTGAGCCTTTTTTCAAGCCACTTTTCGTTCTTGCCGATGCCCTTGAGGTTTTTGTGCATAACTTTTCCGTCGATGATGATGTTTGCGACAAGGCCCTCCTGAGCGGGGGCGAGGTTAAAATCAACCGGTTGCACGGGACGTTTGTCGCTGTTTGGCAGCACCGAAAACTGGCCGTTTGGTTCCAAAATCGCGCAGTAGATATCCGCCACGTTATAATAACCCTTAATGCGACACTGGGATAAAAGCTCGTTGATGTCATAGTGCATCTTCGTAAGGTTTTTTTTAATTATCTTTCCGTCATAGATGACGATGGTGGGGGTTCCGGTTAAAAACCTGCGCGCCTTGATGGACTTGCGGGTGATAAAGCCAATTAGTACGTCAGCCAGAGCATAGGCAGCCATGGCGACCAGCGGGTGGGCGAAATGGATGTCGCGGTCCACGGCGAGGATGCCGACGATTGAGCCGATGGAGATGCCGATGATATAATCAAAGAAGGTTAGCTGTGAAATCTGCTTTGCCCCCATGATCTTTGTAAGGACAAACAGGAAGACAATAGAGCCCAGCGCGCGAATAACAGTAGCCCCAATATCAAGGATATATTCCAACATACACGCCTCCAAAATAGGGTCTCATCATACTATTGTTGTCCGCGCGTACTGAAATATCACGATAAAAACAACACCCGGATATAATCCGGGTGTTTCTTTGCAAATCTTATTTGGGAGCAACCGGCTTTGCGTCTTCGTACACAAACTCCTTTTTGCCGGGCTTTTTGTCAAAGAGGCCCGTAAAGTCGAGCGTTGCAAAGTAGTCAGCCGGGGTTTCGGCGCGTCGGATGAGCCTTACTGTGCCGTCCTCCTGCAACAGGATTTCAGCAGACCGAAGCTTACCGTTGTAGTTGTAGCCCATCGAAAAGCCATGCGCACCGGTGTCGTGGATATAGATGATGTCGCCGATATCAATCTCGGGAAGCATGCGGTCTATGGCAAACTTATCGTTGTTCTCGCAAAGGCCGCCGGTGACATCATACTTATGGTCGCAGGGTGCGTCCTCCTTGCCCATGACGGTGATGTGGTGGTAGGCGCCGTACATGGCAGGACGCATGAGGTTTGCAGCACACGCATCTAAGCCCACATACTCCTTATAGATGTGCTTTTGGTGCAAAACCGTTGCAATCAGTGCTCCATGAGGGGCGAGCATAAACCGACCAAGCTCGGTGAAGATGCGGATATCCCCCATTCCTGCAGGAACCAAGACCTCCTCAAAGGCCTCCCTGACGCCTTCGCCGATGGCAAAGATGTCGTTGGGCTCCTGATTCGGGCGATATGCGATGCCTACGCCGCCGGAGAGGTTGATAAAGGAAAAATGGGCGCCTGTCTCCTGCTTAAGTTCAACAGCTGTCTGGAAGAGGATGCGGGCAAGGTAGGGGTAGTAGGCGTTGTTTACGGTGTTGCTTGCCAAAAATGCGTGGATGCCGAAGTGCTTTGCGCCCTTTTGCATGAGCTTTTTCACAGCCTCGGTCATCTGCGGGCGGGTAAGTCCATACTTGGCCTCACCGGGGGTATCCATAATCTCGTTGCTGATAGAGAAGTCGCCGCCCGGGTTGTAGCGCAGGCAGATGGTCTCAGGGATGCCTGCAATCTCCTCTAAAAACTCGATATGGGTGATATCGTCAAGGTTGATGGTAGCGCCTAAGTGGGCAGCCAGCGCATAGTCCTTGCGCGGGGTGACGTTGGAGGAGAACATAATCTCATCACCCGAAAAGCCCACCGCGTCAGAAAGCATGAGCTCGGTGTATGACGAGCAGTCCACCCCGCAGCCTTCCTCGCGCAGAATCTGCAGGATGGCCGGGTTGGGCGTTGCTTTTACCGCAAAGTACTCCTTAAAGCCCTTGTTCCACGAAAAGGCCTTCTGCAAATCGCGGGCAGTCTTGCGGATGCCCGCTTCGTTGTACAGGTGAAACGGAGTCGGATACTGGGCGATAATCTCCTTTAGCTGTTCCAGCGTTACAAACGGAACCTTGTTCATTGAAATTCCTCCATGCCTTTGTATTATCTATCTCCTTGCTTTAGGTGCTCATTAATTCTTCTTAACATCTATCCGCTATCCGCGCACGAAGTTGATATATTCAGTACCGCGAAAGGACAGGCTGCCTATATCCCCTTCTACAAGGTAGCCGATCTCGTTTGGCGGGATGCGCAGCTCCATACGGTCGCCGCTTTCCACCTCAAAGGTCGCATAGTAGTTGGTGCGGGATGCCCCGCCGGATAGGTAGTCGCTACCTGTGTGATGGCTGCTGTGCCCGCGTACATCACTGCGCTTGGCGACAACCTTGGCACGGACGGTGAGCAGGGGCTGCGACCGGTTGCAGTTTTTCTGCTTAATATTCTTAGCTATGATAACCCCGAACAGGACAAATACACACACAGCTATCAAAAGTCCCAAAATCGGGATGATGGTAAACATCAATCCAAATAGACTTAAGCCCCGAAACCCGAACTCGTACATTGCTATCCCCCAAGTAATTCACGCTGTATATATTTCGGAAGCTTTGCGACCACCACCGCATAGGCGTGGTCAATCATCCGCAAAAGCTCCTCATCCGGCACAGTGCCGTCAAGGCTTACCGTGTTAAAATGAGGCTGCATCACGGGCGGGCAGTGCCAGCCCCTTACAACCGAGCCGGGATAAACGCTGCGGTAAAACTCAGCAGTCTCCGGCGTGCAATTAAGCGTCACCTTCGGCTCACCGTGAAGAACAAGTATCTGCGCAAAAATCCGCCCCTTTTCTTGCGAAGGGGCCTTTACCTTAACTACCGGCAAAATGGGGTCAAAGGGGTGGTCTAAATAGGCTCCGGGCTTTTTTAGGCAGTAGTCGATAATCTCCTGATGCGTCATACCCGAAAGCCACCTTTGATAAGCAGATTCATCATAGCCATGATTCGGCCAGTGTTGACTTATTATATCATATTCCTCTATTTGAAAAAAGAGGCAACAATTCGTTATGTTTTGGAGACTAGGCTGTAAATCTCACTTTTGCGGTGGCCGGTTTGGGCAGCTGCCTGCTTTGCCGCCTCGCTGAGAGAAAGGCCTCCTGCCGCAAGTTCTCTAGCAAGGTCTGCCGCCTCCTCGAGCGTTGGAAGTTCTTCCTTCTTTTTTGCGGCTCCCTCAATAATCAACACAAACTCCCCGCGCGGGGCGTTCTGTTCATAGTATTGTATTGCCTCTGAGAGGGTGGTGCGGCGTACTTCCTCATGGAGCTTGGTGAGCTCGCGCGCGATGGAGATGCGCCGGTCTCCCAAAACTCGCAGCATATCCTTCAGCGTTGCAAGTAGCTTATGGGGCGCCTCGTAAAAGATGAGGGTGCGCGGGTTATCCTTAATTTCGTCCAGATGTTCGGTTCGGGCCTTCTTGGCTGTGCTCAAAAAGCCTTCAAATGAGAAGCGGGAGGTGCTAAGACCTGATACCGCAAGCGCTGCGATGGCAGCACTCGGCCCCGGCACGACCTCAATAGGCACATCATGGTCGCGGCACAGGCGGACTAAATCCTCGCCGGGGTCGCTGATACAGGGCATGCCCGCATCAGTTACTACAGCGCACTGCTCCCCGCCTAGGATGCGGGATAAAATCATCTCTCCTCGCTCGCGCAGGTTGTGCTCGTAGTAGCTGACCAGCGGCTTTTTTATCTGAAAATGGTTTAAAAGCTTCAGGGTAACGCGCGTGTCCTCCGCTGCGATAAAATCGACTGACTGCAGCACCTCAACCGCGCGGGGCGACAGGTCACCGAGGTTGCCAATGGGCGTACCCACAACATACAGCTTCATGCGTAGTGACCCTTCCTTTCATACTTCCTATATTAACCCGCTATGGTCAGCGGGGAAGGTTATCCTCTTTGCCGTAAAGGTCTAAAAGCTCGCGCGAAAAACCGCCCGGCCCTTCGATGAGAAAGGGCTTTTCCACCTGCAGGAAGGGCTTTGCACCCTTTTTGCCTTCGACCAAAAACAGCCACGGCGCCGTATCCGGCCGCTGATGGACAAAGCGAAGGCGTTTAGGCTCGATGCCGTTTTTGCGCATGGCCTCTAATACATCGCACAGGCGCTCAGGGCGCTGGCAGATGCACAACCTTCCCCCAAACCGCAACAGTCTTGCGGCAGCCGCGGCGACATCGTTTGCGGTGCACATGGTTTCATGGCGGGCAATGCGGTCGCTTTCGGTTTCACTTAATATGCCCGTCTGCACCATCTTATATGGCGGATTGCAGCTGACTACATCAAACGCACCTGCATCCAAAACGCCACCCAGCGCACGCAGGTCAGCATGAACGGGGGTGACGATATCCCCAAGTTCATTGAGGGCAACCGACTTTTCCATAAGCTTTATGCCCTCTTTCTGAATCTCCACCGCCACTATGCGGGCGGGCTTGTAGGCATCGCACCAGATAAAGGGGATGATGCCGCAGCCGGAGCCGAGATCGCAGCAGATATCCTTTCTGCGGGGCGCGGTAAAACCGGCAAGCAAAAACGCATCGGTTCCGAATTTATGTGCATCGCTTACATACAGCCGTGTTCCGAAAGAAAGCTGCTCAACCGAGTAGTTATCCAAATCCTTGTCCACCCTTTGTATCCTGTGTGCTTATATAGCATGTTCGGTTTATTTTAACACATTATGCAAAAAGAATAAAGCGGATGCCATGAAGTTACCTTTGGCATCCGCTTTATAACGGCATGTTTCTGATTATGTACGAAACAGCGTGTTTTGGCTTAAAATCTTCCTGCCAAGGAATGATTCTTCCTTTAGGAATTACTCCTTGGGCTGAGGAGCCTCTACCGGGCAAACGCTAGCGCAAGCGCCGCAATCAATGCAGGTATCCTCGTCGATGACGTAGGTGGAGTCTCCAGCGGAGATAGCCGAAACGGGGCACTCTGCCTCACATGCACCACAGCTGATGCACTCTTCAGTGATATGGTATGCCATACAACAAACACCTCCTTTTAGGATGGTTTTATTGTAACACAACCATATGAAAAAGCAAGAGATTCTTATGCAAAACACCCGCAATATACAACATGTTCCAAGAGGTTGTTCGCACCACAATCTTTTGCAGAATTGTCACCTAAAAATGCGGAAGAAATATTATGAAAACATATTGACAAAACCCTAGAGTAGCAGTATGATACAGTTACAGATTAACATATGAATAATTGTTCATATGTTAAAATGACAAGGAGGGGCAATCATGGCACATGAGCATCAAAACAACCTAAGCTGCAGCTGCGCACATCACCCCGCACCCGACACCACTCCCGCAAATTGCGAGGGGCAGGACGTGTGCGACGAGTATAAATTAAACATCCTATCGGATAATCTGACCGCCCAGGACTTTGAACGGTTGATTCCAAAGCCCCTTGAGCTTGGCAGACTCACCGATGTATTTAAGGTGTTCGGCGACTCTACCCGCCTAAAAATCATCTTTCTGCTCAACAGCTATGAGCTTTGCGTGTGCGACATTGCTTATATCCTCGGCATGGGGCAATCGGCGGTATCCCACCAGCTGCGCATCCTGCGCGCAGCAAACCTTGTGAAAACCCGCCGGGACGGAAAATCCATCTTCTATTCGCTTGATGATGAGCATGTCAGCCGCATCCTGCTCACCGGTCTTGAGCATATCAGAGAGGAACATCAGCATGAAGACGATTAAGCTACAGATGCAGGGCCTGCACTGTGCGGGCTGTGCACATAAAATTGAACAGCGCGTAAGCGAACTTCTCTGCGTTAAGGACGTAATGCTCAACTTTACCACCAACGAGCTGCGCTTTAGCATGGACAAAGACGCTTCCTCCGACACGCCCGCGCAGGCTGAGCAGATTATTCACAACACCGAAAAGGGCGTTGAGGTTGTATGGGTTTCGGTATCAGATGAAGAGGGTCATACCCACCGGTTTGATACCACCAAGGACGCTGTTGAGATGCTGTCCGGCAAAACGCAGAAAGGTTCCCATATCAATAAAGAGCATACGCATGAGCACGACCACAGCAAAGGGTCACGCATTGATTTAATCCTTTTGATTAGTGCTGCTGTGGTATTCGGCCTTTCCTTTATCCCCGGCCTGCCCGAACTTGCCTCCACCCTGCTTGAGGTTGCTGCCATCCTGCTTTCGGGATATCCCATCTTTATAGAAGGGGTAAAAAAGCTGTTTCGGCTTGAGATTGAGGAAGAGCTGCTCATGATGATTGCCGTTATCGCCGCCTCTGCGATGGGTGAGTTCCCAGAGGCTGCCATGGTAACCCTGCTGTTTCGCGTGGGCACCTACTTAGAAGACATCGCGGTAGCCCGCTCCAAGAAAAGCATTACAAACCTGACCTCCATCCGGCCTGATGTTGCAAACCTTCTGGATGCAAACGGCGACACCACGGTTGTCGCGGCCGAGAATGTCCCCATCGGTTCGGTTATCCTTATTAAGCCCGGCGAACGGGTTCCGCTTGATGCGGTGGTTCTTTCGGGCAGTTCGGATATGGATAACTCGGTAATCACTGGTGAAAGCATACCCGTGCCTGTTTCTGCGGGCAGCATGATATTGTCCGGAACGGTAAACGGCGGCGGCCTGCTCACCTGCAAGACCACCGCAGACTTTAATACCTCAACCGCCAGCCGCATCATTGAGCTCGTTGAAGGCTCGCTTGCCAAGAAGGGCAAAACCGAGCGGCTGATTACCCGTTTTGCCCGCTACTATACCCCTGTTATTATTGCACTGGCCGTTATCATTGCAGCGGTGCCGCCGCTGATGGGCTTGGGTGACTTCTCGACCTGGCTGTATCGCTCCTTAATCTTTTTGGTTGCATCCTGCCCCTGCGCGCTGGTTATCGCGGTACCGCTCGGATTTTTTGCAGGAATTGGCTCCATCTCCCGCCTTGGCGTTCTGGTCAAGGGCGGGCGGTATATGGAGGCGCTCTCGCGACTGGATGCCGTGGTGTTTGACAAAACCGGCACCCTGACAAGCGGCAAGCTCCGCGTTTCCAATATCACGAGTGTTTCAGATACGAGCGAAGGCGAGCTTATCCGCCTTGCTGCCATTTGCGAGAGCTTTTCCAACCACCCTGTCGCAAAGGCGGTTGTAGACCATTTCGGTGCACCCGTTGCGGGCGATAACGTCTTCTCCTTTGAGGAAAAGGCAGGCATGGGAGTTCGGGCAGAACACCTTTCCGGCGAGCTTCTGTGCGGGTCCGCAAAACTCATGCAGGAGTATGGCGTATCGCTTGACAAGGTGCCCCCCGCTGCGGTTTATGTTGCGGAAAACGGCAAGCTGCTCGGCTACATTGAGATTGCCGACTCCCTGCGCCCTGATGCCGCCGATGCAATATCGGCACTGCGCAAGGCAGGCGTTAATCGGGTATCTATCCTAACCGGTGACAGCGAGCGGGCTGCTGAGCTTGTGGCCGAGGCAAGCGGTGCGGACGGCTATCACGCATCACTGATGCCCGCAGACAAGGTTGATGCCCTCATGGAGGAAAAGAAGGCCTGCAAAACGGTAGCCTTTGTCGGGGATGGCATCAACGATGCCCCCGTACTCGCCGCCGCTGATGTGGGTATTGCGATGGGACTCGGCTCCGATGCCGCGATTGAGGCAGCGGACGCAGTACTTGTCTCCGAGAACCTCTCCTCCCTGCCCGCCGCGATTCGGCTTTCGCGCCGCGCCATGCGGGTGATCATCTTCAACATCGTGTTCGCCCTTGCCGTTAAGGCGGCGGTTCTGATCCTCGGCGTTGTGGGACTCGGAGAGATGTGGCACGCAGTCTTTGCCGATGTAGGTGTAACCCTCATCGCCGTGCTCAACACCACCAGAATCCTTCGGATGTATAAGAGAGAGCAGTCAGCCCAGCCGTCTCAAAAGCAGAATGTGCTGGCAGCGTAAACAACCATATATAGAGGGAGCGTCCTTTTGCGGGCGCTCCCTATTTAATATATGTATAAAGAGAGGCGGTTGTTGCAGCTTCTCTTAGCCGAGGTTTAGGTCTGCAACATCGGCAAGGGTTGCTCCGGTGTAGTAGTGGGCAAGAATCTCATCATAGGTTGAGCCCTGTCTTGCCATATAGTCGGCACCGTATTGGCTAAGCCCCACCCCGTGCCCGTAGCCGAGTGTGGTAAAGGTGAACTTGCCGTTTGCGTACTCCACCGTAAAGTTTGCAGACCGCAGTGAAAACATCTCGCGCGCCTCTTGACCTGTCATTGTCACATCACCCGCCGCAAGCTCGGTGATGGTGCCGGACTCGCTGCGCGACTTTATCGCAAACCACTTGGTCTTGTCGGTAGGCAGCTTGATATCCGGGTACTTTGCAACAAGCAGACCCTTGACCTCGTCCATGAGGATGTCTGTCTCCACCTCATAGTTGCGGGCCAGTGTGTCACCCATGCTTTCCACCGGAACAAGATAGGGCACGCTCTTTTGCCAAACCGTCTCGGCGCTTTCGGTAAGCCCCGCCGACATGGAGTGATAGGCGGCAATAATCGGCTCCTTTTCATACACAAGCACCTTGCTTAGCACCTCTTCACAGGCTGAGGTAATCCGATTCCAGTATACGTCGAAGTTGTCCCCAAACCAGATGCGGGCAAGGTCTTCGGTCATGTATCCCTTGTAGTTTGAGGGGTCTGCCTCGAAGTCGGCACCCTCCAGCATGGGGTTTGCCTGCTTTGCCGCATCGAGCTTTCTGCGCAGGGCGTAGGTATGTGCTGCAACCGCCTGTGCCTTGAGCGCTTCCACACTAAACGAGGCGGGCATCTCGCACGCAACTGCACCGATAACATAGTCTCTGACCGAAACGGTCTCCACCTCGCCGGTCGTCAGGTTCTTAATCCGAAAGCTGGTTGCACTGACATCCCCCGCTTTGGAGGAATCACCGTACTTGTCTAAAAGCTCGGCAAGCGCATCCTGGGCATCGGCATTGGGGTTAATATCTGCGCTTGGCTTGGGTGCCTGCGAGGATGGTGATGGCGGCTCGTCATCCGCTCCTCCTTTACCCAATCGGCTTGCCGCAGTATCAAAGGGGTTGAAAAGGCCCTCATTTTCTCCTCCCATTGCAAACAGCGGAATCAACACCAAAGCAAGCAGCAGTAAGAGTGCAAGTGTTATGCTTTCTTTCATCTTGTCCCTCTCCTTTCCTCGATTTTAACTTTGACTTTGATAATTTTTCGTCGAAATGACGGAGCACAGATATAAGATTTCATTTTTAGCATATTATGATATTGACAAGGTTTTCCCCTTCATGTAAAATGATGATACTGGTTTACTATACACTATTCTAGATAACATCGGCTAAAATAATCTTTTTTGGGCGTTTTTCATATACTGATTAACTATTCGCCTTCGCCGTTATTGATGATTTAAAGTGTTAACTAAGTCAAGTTTATGCAGCTTTTCATGATATAAGTTGCAATAAAAGCGCGACCAAAACTTACTGATTTCATAGGAGGGACGGAAATATGCTTTATAATGGAAGCACTCTCCGCAACATCGGAGAAGAGCAGGCAAAAGCTATTAAAATCTTATGCGAGGAGTACTTTAAGTATAACAAGATTGATCCTGCCCTTTATGACAAATTCAACGTAAAACGCGGTCTGCGCAATCAAGACGGAACCGGTGTTGTGGCGGGTATCACCCACATCTGTAACGTTCACGGCTATGTAGTCAGCGAAGGTGAGCGTGTGCCGATTGACGGCGAACTCATCTACCGCGGCATTAACATCCGCGATATTATCGAGGGCTGCTATTCCGAAAAGCGCTTTGGCTATGAGGAAACGGTATGGCTTCTTTTGTTCGGAAGTCTGCCCACTGCTGAGCAGCTTGAGCACTTTAAAGAAACCCTGTGTCTGTTCCGCGAGCTGCCCCCTCGGTTTGCAAATGATGTTATTCTCAATGCACCTTCCCAAGACATTATGAATATGCTCGCGCGCTCTGTGCTGGCGCTTTACAGCTATGACGAAAACGCAGATGACACCTCGCTTGAAAACGTCATGCGCCAGTGCATCGAACTCATTGCGCGCCTGCCCGCTATCATGGTAAATGCTTATCAGGTTAAGC